>JBBRWD010000104.1:0-25892 GCA_038249465.1 Limisphaerales bacterium
AGAATTCCCGATATCAATCTCATGCGAACAGAAGTTGCCGCCTGGCAGCGCGACCGAAACAACCGGGCTAAACCCATTAATTGGCGTTTCACCACCGAAAATGCTCGGATCAAATTGAAGCGCCTCTATCCGAACTTGTAGCTGATACAGGGTACTAGGTGTCAGGATCGAGCTGCGCCCGAATTCGCTCGGGCAGCAAATCAAGGTGGGTTGTCGTCGACTCGCCAAAGGCCGCTTCAATTTCCTCGGAATACGCCATCGTGTCGACATCGTCAGGGCGCACCAAGTACTGGTGGCGAATCGCATCGATCCGCTGCTTCGGAAAATGGATCGATGAAACAAATTCCAGCCTGATCTTCCGGGCCGCAGCCTCGCGCAACACTGTCGTCGAAATCGACTGAGCTTTCGGCAGCATGACCGTCACACGCTGCTGTGCGTAGGGAATGGCAAAGCGAATCAGGCTCTCTGCCCACCGGTTCCGGTCCAGCGAGAGGTTGTGTTCACGCTGGTAAAGATCAAAAACATTGTCCACGCCGTAATGGCGCATGATTGGGCACGCGCCATAACCACTTCCCTCCAACCAGCGGGCCGCCTGCCGCGGCGTCAGGCAAGGGTTGCTCCCAAATACGACAATACCGTAGAGATAGTAAAGACCCGTGACTACTTTTTGAAGAGTAGCGCCCGGCTCACGTTCGGCACTGAAATGGACGCTCGCGACGAATACGTCGCCCTGCCGTTCGGCAACCTGATCGAAGCGCGCGGTGTTCCGGACAAACCGCCGGATATCGCGGCCTTCGCAGGCGAGAAGTGTTTCCCACTCGCCGCCCGACCCCGAATCCTCCGGTTCAAAGATGAAAACCATCGGTTCATCTCGGCCTTCCTCGGTCGCCGATGGAAACCCCGTCGCGGACTTGACCTTCACTTGGATACGCCGCTCGCCTCGAGTAATAGCACGCAGGGTGGCCCTTACATCCACGCCGTCATGCAGTGAGCCGGAGAAGGATTCCGGGCACGGTTCGCGCCGGTTGTGCTCCGCGATTGCTGCCGCTTCAAAGGCAGTGCCATACAGAAGGCTCTCGCAGGGCGGCCACACCCAAGACGTGTATTTCCAACCTCCATTATCTTCCTCGCCTGCTTCTCGCCCTTCCGAAACCGCCGCGGGTGGCAATGTCCAATCCTTCGGTGGATTATCATCGTCGGTCAAAGCGGTGACATAGAATGGGGCGGAGGTTCCGGCTGAACTCCGCAGCCGTGCGCGCTGGCCTGCCCCTGCTCGTCGCGATCGTGGGTGTGGAGGCTGGTGTAGCGCTGGGTTTTGTTGTCGAAGCAGTAGAAGACGCTCCGGCGGCGCTTGAACAGGCGGTATCGGTTTTTCATACAGGGAACCACTGTATGAAGGAACGATTCGCGTGCGTTAGCCAGTCGTGGGCCAGTCGGCCCAAGTAGTGAATTCGTACTGGCTAGTCCCGATTTTCGTTAGCCACGGGCACCCAAAAACTTCGTAACTCATTGCTGCCCAAGCAGCCGAGCTTGGAGGCGAGGGTCGGAATCGGTCAAAGCCGACGCTTTGTGATCGTTAACGTGGCATCTACCTGCAAGACTACTCAAGTAAAATCCTGTCACTATCCCGGCACTACTCCGCCAGTACACTTCGTGCTGACCAAATTGCTGACAGCGACATGAGGTCGTTCGATCAGTTGTTTGTTATGAAACCTCCTTGAGAGACAACATCACAAACCTGCGGTTCCGTCCGCAGAGTCTAACGGCACCGGCGTGACTGGCAACGGTCGGGTCGGAAGCTGCCGTGACAATGTACCTCCACTCTTCGAGTGAGGAACCGTCCGCGAGGATGGTTCCGCGGCTGCCAGCGTCAAGGCGGTCGGAGGGCTAGACTGGATGACACGCCCAACCCAGGTGAACTGCCGCAAGCATCGTCAATTGTAACGAGCCAAAGGCACTGAGAGGCTCCCACCAAAACGGTATGCAGTCAGGCTGCTTGTCTTCAGCATGCAAGCACACGAACCCGACGACTGCCGGTGTAGCAGGCAGGGGCTAAATCATCCCTCGCTGCTGGAGCGAAACATGGTAAACCCATCATCCCTCCTCCATTGGAGAAAGGCCGACCGCAAGGAAGGCTGAAGGGATGCGGGGCAACGGAACGCTGGAGAAAGCCAACGCCTTCCTGTAACGGGATGGACAGGAGTTGCAACATCACTCCGCCGCGCATCCAAGGCTGCTTCGACCACATCAGTCACGAGTGGATGCTTCGACATGTCCCGACGGACAAGGCGATGCTCCGCCAATGGCTGAAGGCCGGTTACTTTGAAAATCGACACCTGTTCCCCACGGAGGCGGGCACGCCGCAAGGCGGCATCATTTCGCCGACGCTGGCGAACATGACCTTGGACGGACTGGAAAAGTTGCTGGTTGAAGACTTCCCCAAAGGGAAGTGGAAGAACGGCAAAAGCTGGTCTCCCAAGGTCAATCTCGTCCGCTATGCGGACGACTTCATCATCACCGGTGACTCGAAGGAGTTGCTGGAAAATGAGGTTCGTCCCTTGGTGGAGCAGTTCTTGAAAGAACGATGGCTGACGCTCTCGCCCGACAAGACCCGCCTCACGCATATCAACGAGGGGTTCGATTTCCTCGGGCAAAACCTCCGCAAATACGACGGCAAGCCACTGGTGAAACCGTCGAAAAAGAACACGCACGCGTTCTTGGAGAAAGTCCGCGGAATCATCAACGCGAACAAATCCGTCAGCCAGACCTGGTTGATTGGCCGGTTGAACCCCGTCATTCGTGGCTGAGGCGAAAGTCTCACGTCCGGTTCTGAGGGGAGGAGGCGACCGCAAGGTCGCCTCCTTACCCGACCAGTCAGTCAACGGGCGAACCGGCCTTTGCCGACTCTTGCGGGGAGAACTCTGTACATCTAATTCCAGCCTCACTATTACGGTTCTCGAATTTGTTCCCAATGGTCGGTGGTTCCCGGAAACCCGACGGCGAATTTCTGCAGATCACGGGCGGTCAGTGGGACTCTTATCCAGACTCGTGACCGCGGTTCAATCTGGGCAGGTTCTGGATCGCGTGCATCCCTCCCCTGCCATATCCCTGCTGCAAGACCAGCGACTACGTGATTCGATCTACGACCAGATCATCTGGGGCGACACCAGCGCCATCGTCGGCGCGAGACTGCCCAACGATGCGGCGGAAGACAGTCTCAACATTGGTTCGGTCCCCGCAGCGAGCACGACCAGTTTCCCGACCAGATGAACCACCGCAAGGGGCATCAAGTTCTTCCACTCGGCGAAACGCCCGCCGTGCAAACGCATGCTAGCGCGAGGGTGGCCCGACTGGTGATCGGTTCGGTGACGGGGTGAACCACAATGCCCCAATCGGCTTTCTTTAGCGCGGGCGCGTCATTCACGCCGTTCCCCGTCATGGCTAAGATATGGCCGCGTCTCAAATCACGACCTTTCCATGTTGCGCATCAGGCTGTGCGCAATGCGTGTTCTTTCTCCAATGCTTCATACCCAGAGATCACGTCGAAAAGTTCCTCGTCTATGGAGTCCTGGCGCAGGCGGTGGAAGGTGCTTTGAAGCGTTTCAAGTAGATCATCGATGTTTCTGTCGGCGCGTTCCATCGCCGCCAGGCGGCTCGCGTTCTCGCTCGCGAGGGATTCGGCGCAGGCGCGGAAAAGCGAGATGAAAAGATACTCCCGGATGAGGGCGCGCAGCGTCGCGTTTCCTGCGCTCATGACCTCGGGCAAGGTTTTGGTCGGCCAAGGGACTTGGGCTAGGCCTTGCTGCCATTGCGCGTCGAGCGGCAACAACCGCTGGCTGACCGGCTCGTAGAGCGACCCAGACTGCGGGCGGTTATGGAAGACGTAAACCCGCGCATACTCGCCTTTGGCCCGATGCGCCTCGCTTTCGATTTGAATCTGCCCCACAAGCGGGGTGATGGCCTGGACGGAACTCGGCACGGCATAGAGTCCGATCATTGGCAGGCCCGCATCCGCCAAGCGCGCATGAACGCGCTCACCGACGGCCCATACTTGGGGTATGCCGGGCAGAGCTGCGAGGGTCTTGATCGCATAATCGGCCACCACATCATTGAACTGGCCTACCAGTCCCTGGTCGGAACCGAACACGATGGCACCAATCGGATCCGCATCAGGCTTTTCTTTCCGTTTCGTCATCGAGCCTGATGGCTCGCTTTCCCGAAAACACGCACCCAACCCCAGTTCTACGGTGCGATAGTAGTCGCCCAGTGCGCGCACCGACTTTTCGTATTGTCCAATGCTCGAAGCGGCCAAGGCTTTCATTGTGCGGACGACGGATTGGAGATCGCCCGCACTGCTGATCTTGCGGCGCAGGCTGGCCGTGGAATCGCTCATGACTTCTCCGGGGGTGCCGCTTCGGGCTTGAGTTTGACTTCCGTCGGGGCGTCTGGCTTGGCCGCGGCGGTCGTGGCTTCGGGTTTAGCTTTGGGTTTGGGTTTCGGCTCGGTCTCGGTCTTGGGCGTGGGCGTGGGTTCAGCCTTCGACACGCTCTTAACTTCGGATTCAACTTTCGGCTTGGTTTCGGATGCAGCTTTCGATTCCGCTTTGGGTTCTGACTCGGGTTTAGTTTTGGACTTGGGTTTTTGCTCGTCTTGGACCGCTGGCTTGGCTTCCGGTTTTGGTTGGAAGGGCGTGAGCGACTGGCGAGCGATTTCGACAATCACTTTACGATCCTCGTCACTCAGTTTGGCGGCTGTTTCAAATCGCGCGGACACCTCCGCTGGAATGCTCGCCGCCGCTTCCTGCACCGCATGCCCGGCGTCCGTCATTTTCTCAATCGGCACCGGATCGAAAAGGTCCGCAGTCAAAGCGAGGAGGATGGCGATCTGCGCGGGCACAGACACCGGAGCGAATTCCGGCTGTTTGAGGCACGCACGGATGCGCCTTCCGTGCTCGATGATCTTGCGGGTGTCTTCATCCAGACGGGCGCCAAACCGGGCGAAAGTTTCCAATTCCTCGAACTGCGCGTAGGCAAGTTTGAGGTCGCCTGCGACCGCGCGGTAGCTTGCCCGTTGCGCCTTGCCGCCGACGCGCGAAACGGATTTGCCGACATCAACGGCGGGAAGCACGCCTAATTGAAATAGCGACGGCGAGAGATAAATCTGTCCATCCGTGATGGAAATCAAGTTGGTCGGAATGTAGGCGGAAATATTCTGCGCTTCGGTCTCGATGATGGGTAGAGCGGTGAGCGAACCGCCGCCGCGTTCCTTGCACAGATGCGTCGCCCGTTCGAGCAGCCGTGAATGAATATAGAAGATGTCGCCGGGAAAAGCTTCGCGACCGGGCGGGCGGCGGAGCAAAAGGGAAAGCTCGCGATACGCACGCGCGTGTTGCGTGAGGTCGTCATAGACAATCAGCACGTCGCGACCCGCCTCCATGAAATGCTCCGCGATGCTGGTCGCGGCGTAAGGCGCGATGTAGGCAAGACCAGGCGGGTCGTTGCCCTCGGTCACGACCACGACGGTGTATTCCATCGCACCCTTTGCCCGCAAGTTGGCCACGACCTTTGCCACCGCGGACGCCCGCTGCCCGATGGCGCAATAGACGCACACGACATCCTTACCCCGCTGGTTGAGGATGGTGTCGAGCGCAATGGCGGTTTTGCCCGTCTGCCGGTCACCCAGAATCAACTCGCGCTGACCACGTCCGATGGGAATGAGCGCATCAATGACGGTGAGGCCGGTCTGGAGCGGCACGGTGACCGACGCGCGGTCCATGATAGCCGCAGCGGGGCGCTCAATGGGCAGGCGTTTGTTGATTGCCACCGCCCCACTGTCATCAAGCGGCCGGCCGAGCGGGTCAATGACGCGTCCCAGCAATCCGTCGCCAACGGCCACATCCATGACCCGACCAGTGCGCTCGACTTCATCGCCGGCGTGCAGGTGCGAGTATTCGCCGAGCAGCACGACGCCGATCTCGTCCTCGTCCACGTTGAACGCGATGCCAAACAAATCTCCAGGAAACTTCACGAGCTCATCAAAGCCCACGCCGGGCAATCCGGAGACCTTGGCGATGCCCGTTGAAACGTTGGTGATCGTGCCCACCTCGTGCAGCGTCAGTTGTGGTGTGAAGTCTGCCCGCACCTGGCTGATGCCGGCGAATGTGCGGTCGAAGACTCTCTGCAGATTTTCAGGCGCGGTAGTCATTGGCCTTTGGGGGCAGCCTTTGGCTCTTCATGCTTGGGCTCAGCTTCGGGCGCAGATTCGGGCTTCGTGTGGGTTTCGGACTTTGGCTCGGTCTTGGCTTCAGCTTCTGATTTGGGTTCCCCTTCGGGCTCGGCTTTGACTTCCGGCTTGGGGACAGGTTTGTCTTTCTCCCTCAGAAGTTCGCCGACGCCCTTTTCCAACGACCCGAGATAATCCGCTATGCTCCACGCCAATTTTTGACCATTCGTGGCAAGCTCGATTCCGCTGACCAGATCCGGCGCGGTCTCGAATCGGACGCGGACTTCAGCGGAGAAGGTTTCATTGAGCGCATTTTGGATCGCCGCGCGTTGCTCCACCGGCAGGTCGAAGGCGCTGCGCACGAGCGCGGGTTCGGACGCGGTCTTGAGGGCCGCGGCAAGTTTTTCTTTCGTCGGGCCATCCATCGTGCGCAGGCGGCGGGTGAATACCTCGCCCAGGCGTTCCTCCAGACTCGTCGTGGCGAGATCCGTCAGCGCCTTTCGCACGATGGCAAACACTTCCTGCTGGGTGCGGCGGCTGATGGCCTGATTCAGATTATGGGCGTCGTTGCGCAGCGTTTCCTGCCGTTTCGCGCTTAAGGCATCGGCCGCCTTCCGCGCTTCATCGAGAAGACGCTGACGTTCGGCGTTCGCCTCGTCCGTGGCCTTTTTCAGGAGCGCGGCGCGTTGCTGGTCGAACTCGTCGTTCTTGTGCTGGAACTCGTCGCGCTCCCTTTTGGCTTCGGTCTTTTTGGCGTCTGCGTCCGCGAGCTCCGTGGCGATTCGCTTCTCCCGCGCGTCAATCGCATTGCGGATTGGTTTGTACAAAAAGCGCTTCATCAACCACACCAGGATGAGGAAGTTGAGCGCTTGCGCGCCGACGGTGAACCAGTCAATTAACATAGCTCACTTTCCGGTGGCGGCGGTGGCTTGGGCAATGACGTGATTCCAGAATGGATTGGCAAAGATGAGAATCATTGAGACGACGAAGCAATAAATGGCCGTCGACTCGATCATCGCCAGACCGACAAACAAGGTTCGGGTAATGGTGGCGGAGGCGTCGGGCTGCTGCGCTAGCGCGGTGAGCGCCGTCGCGACCGAGCGCCCTTCGCCGAGCGCTGGGGCCATGCACCCCACACCGGTCGTGAGGCCGGCAGTAACGATTGAGGCCACGGCAATGAGGGTCATGTTATCCATAATGTTTCCTTTGGCTAAATGGTTGTGGTTTCATGTTTTGGCTGCGGGCTCAAGCTTGGGTTTGCGAGTGCGCGTGGCGGCCGCGATGTAAACCGCGGCCAGGATGCTGAAGATATAGGCTTGCACCATGCCTGTGAGCAGCCCGAGCGCTGTCATAACAATCGGAAAGATGAATGGCGTAATAGTGAGCAGAATACCGATAATCATCGCCCCGCTCATCATGTTGCCAAACAAACGGACTGCCAGAGCCAGCGTGCGCGAGAGTTCGCTGATGATATTAAACGGCAGCATAATGAACGTCGGCTCGACGTAGGACTTGAGGTAGCCACGCATCCCCTGGTCCTCGACCCCAAACATCGGCACGGCCACAAACACGCACAGGGCGAGTGCTGCGGTGGTCGAGAGGGAGGCCGTCGGCGGCTCGTAGCCGGGGATGACGGTGCCGAGGGCAGCCGTGGCCACAAACAGGAAGAGCGTGCCCAGAAAACCGAGGTATTTCTCCGGATGGCTGAGGCCGACTTCCTCGATTTGTTTCTCGATTGCCGTGACGACGATTTCCAAGAGGTTCTGCCAACGGGAACGATTATGATCCGTGGACAACTTTCGCGTGATCAGTTTTGAACCGACTGCCAGCACGAGCATCAGCCCCCAAGTGAACACAATCGTGGCGTTGAGTTTGATAAACCCATGTTGCCAGAAAATCATCTCGTCGGGACTAAGGCGCATGCGTTGCCTCCTGCTCCGGGTGGGTTTGCTTTTCTCCCGCTGGGCGCGTCATCCACGTCACTATAAGGCGCGCGACCACAAATCCGATCAGGCACGCCAGCAGCCGCTCCCAATGACCGCGCCCGACAAAGTAAAACCCAGCCAGAGCAATGCTCATCCGCAGCAACAGGCTGCCAAGAAACCATAGCACCGGTCGTGGAGACAAAACGCCCTTGCGAACCGTCCACCAAAGACCCGCGAAAAAAATTGCGCCGAGCACGAGGCCGGCACCCCACGCCAGAATCAAAGTCAGAGTGTCATTCATCGTTATCCTCTTGTTCCTCCCGCATGGCCTTATCCTCCTTGGCGACCCAATGCCATGCATTCAAACAGCCTATCGCAAGCCCGGCCACCAACAGTGCCAGCGTCCAGGCGTGTTTGCCCGGATGATGCTTATCCAGCCAGATGCCCAGCGCCGCGCCGAGCAGCGTCGGCACGACCACCGACCAGCCGATCAATCCCATCATGCCCAAGCCAAACCAGACGCCCGACGTGGATTTGCGCGCCTTGAGCTTGCGCGTCGCCTTCGCGCCAACCTCGCCAGCGAAGGTTGGCGCGTCTTTGGTGGGTTTCCTGAACGGCTCGTCATTCATGGTGGAAGGCCGCGAAGCGACTTAAAAATCCAGTTTCCAGCTTCACGACGGCCGAGCGCACGCTTCGCTCGTGCTCGTCCAGGGTCAGAAACTTCTTCTCCACAGTATCGCGCAATTGGCCAAGATCCGTTCCGCCCGTCGCCCGCCGTACGGAAACGAGAACATCCGGACCGGTCTTGACCAGCACGCCTTCATCCACCGCGACGAAAACCTCGCCATCCGCCTCGGTTTGGTAGATCAGAATCCCGGGCGCGAGCGCGGCGACGCAGTCGAGCCGGTGCGGTAAAAGTCCAAACGCCCCCTCGCGCGTCTCCGCCACAATGCGCGACACGCCGGTTTTATCGGCGAAGACTTGGAAAGGCAGGAGAACTTTAAGGTTCATGGGCTTCGTTGGCCTGTTCGACCTTCGGTTGAGGCTTCGCTCCAGGCTTGGGAGGCGGCTCGGGTGTGGCTTTGGCCGGGGACGCGGCGGCAGGCTTCGGGTTGTTTGCGGCTTCGGGTTTTGAGTCCGGTTTGGCCGGTGCTGCGGGCGGTGCGGGTTTCGCCTTTCCTTTTGCCTCGCTAATCGCTCCGATCATGTAGAGCGCGCTCTCCGGGTAGTCTTTGAATTCATCGCGCAAGATTCGCTCACAGCCGTCCAGGGCGTCTTTGAGGCTGACTAGATTTCCTGCCAGTCCGGTGAACTGCTCGGTTGTGAAAAAGGGCTGGGTCAGAAAGCGCTCCAACCGGCGGGCGCGAGCGACCACGTTGCGATCCTCCGGCGAAAGCTGTTCCAGGCCGAGCATGGCGATGATGTCCTTGAGGTCCGCGTATTGCGCGAGCGTCCGCCGGATTTCCTGCGCCAAAAGATAATGTCTTTCGCCGACAATTCCCGGCGTGGCCATCTTGGAACTGGATTGCAGGGGATCAATCGCCGGGAAAAGTCCTTCGCTCGCCCGCTTGCGCGAGAGCACGATGGACGCGGAAAGATGCGAGAACGTATGCACTGCCGCTGGATCAGTGAAATCGTCCGCTGGCACATACACCGCCTGAATCGAAGTAATCGCGCCCGTGTCGGTGTTGGCGATACGCTCCTCCAATCCCGACAACTCCGTGCCCATCGTGGGCTGATAGCCCAGACGCGAGGGCATCTGGCCCATCAAGCCAGACACCTCCATGCCGGCCTGGATGAAACGGAAGATATTATCAATCAGCAGCAGCACATCGCGATGCTCGTCGTCGCGAAAATACTCGGCCATCGTCAGCGCTGCGTGGCCCACGCGGAAACGGGCGCCGGGCGGTTCGTTCATCTGCCCGAACACCATCACCATATCCGGCAGCACGCCCGCCTCCTTCATCTCGCGATAAAGCTCCTCGCCTTCGCGACAGCGTTCGCCGATGCCGCAAAAAATGCTCACGCCTTTCTGATGTCCGATCATGTTGTGAATCATTTCGGTGAGCAAAACCGTCTTACCCACGCCCGCCCCGCCGAACAGGCCCGCCTTCCCACCACGCTCCAGCGGCACGAGCACATCAATTACCTTGATGCCCGTTTCAAAGATTTCCGACTTGGTGGAACGTCGAGACAGCGACGGCGGAGCCCGATGCACCGAACGCCATTGGACGTCGGACAACGCCGGTTCGCGGTCAATGGCGTTGCCAAACACGTCAAACATCCGCGAGAGCAACCCTTTACCCACCGGCGCTTTTAACGGCCCGCCCGAATCCTCCACCGCCATGCCGCGTGCAAGCCCTTGCGTGGGCGTCAAAGCAATGCCACGCACGTGACGCGCATCACGTTGCGCCAGCACTTCGATGAGGATTCGCCCTTCATCTCCCGCGCGCAGCACCGAGTAGATCGGCGGCAAGTGTTCATCGAACCGGATATCCACGACACTGCCGCGCACAGAAACCACGGTGCCTTGGTTTGCTTCACTCATGGCGCATCAGATTCTCATAAGTCGGCCCGACGCCGCCGGCGGCACGGCTTGAGATTACTCGACGGCGAAACCGACCTTGATGGTGACCTGCCAGTGGTTAACCTGGTTCTTCTCGATGCTCCCGCGGGTTTCGACAACCTGAAACCAGGAAAGATCATGAACTGTTTTGCCGGCCCGTTTGAGCGCGAGGTTGACGGCGTCCTCGATGCTCCTGGTCGAGGTGCCGGTGAGTTCGATGAGTTTATAGACTTTGTCTTTCATAATGATTGGGGGCTTAAGGCGGTTGCTTTCTCAAAATGTCCGAGCAACTCGTGCGGATTAGTTTTCGCGAGGTTGGAGGGGAGGATCTGGCGGATCTTGTCCCGGGCTTTCGGCTCCAATGCGTCGAGCAGTTGCTTGTGAATCGGTGCGCTGACCGCGAGGACGCAATCAGTCACCTCGCCGTCCGCCAGCAGCGCATTGATCTTCTCCGCCAATTGCTGGATCAGGCGATGGTCTTGTTCCGCCTCTTGATGCAACTGTTCGCCGGAGGACAGGTCGCCGGGAATGCCAGCGGCGCCGCTGCCGCGGGGAAAGCGCCCGGCCTGGTCGGTTACCTGGTCCGACAGTTTTTCATGGGCCGCCACTGGCTTCAGTTCAGCGATCAGTTTCAAGTGCGGTTGCCGGTCTGTCGCGCTCTGAGTCTGTCGATAGGCGCGGAGCAGACCGAGGTCTGCCACGATGATTAGCTTTGTGTTCATGAATTCGGGATGTTTCTGTTCAGTGGCTGTTACAAAATTATTGGCGGGACCGGCATCGCCTGAGTTGGGCTTCGGTTACTGGTCGGCTCGCGGTGGTGTGGCGCTTCATGGGACATGGCGGCATTAACCATGATCATCTCGGTGACGTTCTCAAGTGTCAGCAGGCCGACCATGCGGCCACCAGCGACAACCGGCATCGTGGCGCACTGCCGTGCGCGCATGGATTCAACGGCGCTCTTTAACGAGGCTGATTCATCTACCGTCTCGCAATCGTGGCACATGCCCTCGGTCACAGAGTCATCGCGGCGGCCCTCGGAAAGCGCTTTGACCAGATCGTTGCGACGTAGAATGCCGACGGGCTGTTCGTTCTCCATGACGGGAAAATCCTGCTGGGAGCCGGCGAGCAATTCAGTCACAGCTTTGGCCAGCGTGTCCTGCGATGCAAGGGTGCGATAGCGCGTCATCATGGCGTCGCGCACGCGCAAACCGGCCAGCGCCGACTGCATCTCGACCATTCCGGCTTCGGCCTGCGCCCCCAGATATACGAAGACGCCGATGAAGATCAGGAACGGGTTGTAGAAAAATCCGAAGATGCCGAACAGGATGGCCATGACCTGACCCACATTGGCGGCGATGGCCGTGGCGCGACGCCGGCCCAAACGCATGGCCAACAGCGCGCGTAGGACCCGACCGCCATCCATCGGGAAGGCAAGCAGGAGATTAAAGGCTACCAAAATCAGGTTCAGCACGATCAACCGTTGCCAGAAGGAACCGCCGGTCACACTGATTTCATCCACTGGTGTGAAGCCGCCGGTGGCCGCCAGCCCGACCAACAGGACAACGGCAATGACCACGTTCACCGCCGGTCCGGCCAGCGCGACCCAGAATTCTTCCATCGGTTTCTCGGGCATTTTCTCCAGGCGCGCAATGCCGCCGATGGGCAGCAGGGTAATGTCGCGCGTCTTGATGCCGTAACGGCGCGCCATCAAGGCGTGCCCCAGTTCATGCAGGACCACGCAGCCAAACAAGGCGACGATGAACGCGACACCCCGCAGTGCGGCGTCAACATTGTGAGTGGCGCGCCAGTAATAGAACCCCAGAAAGGCGAGCAGCAGCAGAAACGTGAAGTGCAGATAAACGTCAATGCCGAGCAGTTTGCCGAGTTTGATGGACCATTTCATAGCCGACTAACGGGGGTTCAACCGACTGAGGGTGTGATCGAGCGAACGCTTTAACTTGTCAGCCGCACCCGCGATGGCTTCGTCAAGGCTGTCGGATTCATCCGTGACCGCAATCGGCTGGTGACCTTCGAGGCGCGCTTCCATCATGCAACGCTTGTCACGGCCTCCGGTTTTTTTGCCGTTCTCGTCGCTGAGGTGGACTTCGACGCGGGTAATGTGTTCGGCCAGGTGGCCGAGCACGCTGGTCACGGTAGCTTCAGCCTGCTGGGCCAGCGCTTCGCGGCCGGTGATGTGACTGTCGGTATTAATTTGAATTTTCATGGTTTTCTTCTCGATGGTCTGCCGGGGCGTTTCGGTGGGTGGGGATTGTAAGGGCCGGGCGAGGGCTTCGGCGGACCCGGTCGGCGGCCCGGCGCTTTTGGCCGTTTTGGTTTGGCTGGCATAAGTTTTCGGCGACCGATGTTTCTTCGCTGCAACAAGAAAATACGAACGGACGCCCCGCCGCAAAACTTGCCGCGCGTGCGCCCCGACCGCTTGCTGAAAGCCTTAGTTACTTGGGTGAATGGACCCGTTCGGCGCGCTGCTCGCTCTCGATCCAATAACCTTCAAGCTGGTAGTGCCCATACAACCCCGCCTCGTAATCCCGGGTGATGAGCGCCTCCGCCGTGTATTCCGGCGACTGCTTGATGGCTTCGCGGGAAAGATTGAGGAAGACTTTCGAGTCGCTCCAACTCACGCGCTCAATCCATTGCGGTGAAACGAGCACCTTTTTTCCCGGCCACCAGTTTCGCGTCGCGACCACCAGGTAACGAATCGCCCAGGTCTCGTCATCAATGATAAAATCTTCGACGTGTCCAATCTCGCCATCCAAGGCCTGGATTTCGTAACCACTCACAGCGTCTGTGCTGCGGAGATGGGGATCCCACGCTTTCTCACCTTGCGTGGAGGTTTTCCGGGATTCCCGGTCGCGGGCGATGTAGGGATAAGGTCCCCACATGTAGGGGCCGTTCCAATACATCGGCCACCCATAATACCCGTAATAGTCCTCCTCGAATTGGCGGGACACGGGTTTGTCAGTGCTCAGCGCTGGACTGTCCTCGATCTGCTTTTTCGTCAAGTCCACGGCGACGTGCTGCTCGGCTTTGATCGCGGCAACCAGTGCATACGGGGAAATCAGCACCTGCCGGCCCGTAAGCCAGCCTCCCGTGTTGGCGACCAGATAGCGAACGGTCCAATGCCGGTCATCGAAGTAGAATTCTTTGACCTCCCCGAATTCCCCGTCGAGGCTGTCCAGTTTGTAACCCTTTAGGGTTTTGGCTTTGTTTAACATAATAGTGCTTTCGTTTCTTACGTTTCGTTTTCGTTCGCTGCTGGCATCTGGCTTACCGCTCATTTAAGAAAAGCGATTACGCCGCAATTTGCGCGGGGCCAACACTCCAATTTGCGCCTGCTGCGGCAGCGGCGCTATGGGGTGAAACCCCACCGTGGCACTAAGTGAAACACTGACTTGCGCTCGCACCGCATCGTTACTTCACCAGCGTCTTGCGAATCAATTGCAGTTCTCGTCTGCGTTTCGCGGTGGGTTCGGGGTAGGCCATTTTGAGACCCTTGAACACGTCGAGGACGATCTCGGAAATAATCAACCGGGCATTCTTTTTGTCATCGGCGGGAACGACGTGCCATGGAGCGTCGTTCGTGCTCGTGGCACTCAGGCACGCCTCATAAGCCTTCATGTAGTCGGGCCACAGTTTTCGCTCCTCAATGTCGGCGATGCTGAGTTTCCAATTCTTGTCCGGGTTATCAATGCGCTTGAGGAAACGCTTTCGTTGTTCGTCTTTGGACTGGTGGAGGAAGATTTTGATGAGCCGGGTGCCGTTGCGATGCAGATGCGCCTCCAGGTCCACGATGGAACGATACCGCCCCTTCCAAATGGTCTTCTCATCAAGCAACGCTTCCGGCAGACCCTGGCCGCCGAGAATCTCCGGATGCACGCGCACGATCAGCACTTCCTCATAGTAGGAACGATTGAAAACGCCGATTCGCCCGCGTTCCGGCAGACGGCAGGTCGCGCGCCAGAGAAAATCGTGCTCCAGTTCCTCGGCACTCGGCTGTTTGAAACTGAAGACCTGGCAACCTTGCGGATTGACCCGGGACATGACGTGCCGAATGGCCCCGTCTTTACCAGCGGCGTCCATCCCCTGCAAAATCAGCAGCACGGCATAGCGGTTGGACGCGTAGTGCAATCGTTGCAACGCGCTCAACGCCGTTACCTGGGATTCGAGGAGTTTGTGATAATTCTTCTTCGATGTGTAAATTGGCTTCACGCGCGTCGGCCACTTTTTGAGGTCAACTTGTTTACCTGCGGGAACGCGGAAATCCTTTGATTTGGTTTTCATGGTTGTGGCTTTGTTGGTTGCTCGTGCGTGGATCGCGGAGCCGTTTCGAGCGCTTTGCGCACCTGTGCCAGGCGGTTCTCAAACCGGGTCCGGTCGTGCGGAGACTTGATCGTGCGGGCCGCCACTTCGACGATCCTTTCCATTTGTTCCCGGAGCACCTGCCGCCGGCTCGGGCTGCCCGTGAGACTGGCGATGGTTTGAAGCGCGCCCAACATCCGCAACATGATGGCGACGTTACCATCGGCGCTGCCGCGAATTTGATCGAACGATTCGGCCACGATGCTGGCAAAGGACTGCCCGATGGAGATCACCCGCAGTTCCCCGTCCTCATAGCGGCGCGATGAAGGGATTTCCCGGGAGGCCAGTCTCGCAAGAATCGCCGTCAAATAATCCACGCACATCACGGCCGTCGTGGTGTCATTGATGCCGGGTGAGAGCGCGCGCAACGCCATATCCACGAGCTGGCGGATACCGAACGCGCAATCCTGGTGCACCGTGCGGTAGCGGTCGATGTTGTAGGCCGCCCGCAGGTCGGCAATGATCTCCTGGTCCGGCGGGTTCTCCAGCGCCAGCGAGGCGAGTGGGGTGTTCTGGACCACAAACTCGCCGATGCCGCGGTCCATCCGCACGATGGTCTTGTGCTCCCGCGCCAACCGCAGGAGCGCCGCGTTATCCACGCTCTGGAGGTAGCCATTGCGCCTGGCCATGACGGCCTGCCAGTTCCGCGTCGGCAACGGGAGTAGAGACGGATCGGCTTCATCATCCATCGGACCTCCGCCCACTTTCTCCGGGAAAAGCCGGTCCACGGCCTCCATGGTTTCCTTCGCCACCGAGGCAATTATGCTCGAAGCCTGGATCGAAGACGCGATGTGATGAATGAAGAAAATGAGGGTCCCGATGCCGCCGATTGCCAGCACGACGCTGAAAGCCACCGCCAGGCTCGGAACAAATCCGCCCTCGTCGCCCCCGCGAATGGTGCGCAACACAATGAGGCAGTAGGTGAATATGCCGGCGAAAATTCCGAGCACGACCTGCGTGGCGTGGTCACTCATGAAGTTCCGCAGAATGCGTGAAGTGTATTGGCTCGAAGCGAGCGCCAGGGTCACCAAGGTCATCGAGAACGTGACTCCCACCACGGTCATCATCGAGCCGGCAATGGTGGCCAGCATCCCGCGAGCGCCCGCCGCGCCGGCCCCGAAAAGGCGTGGCCAGTCGGCCATCCAGTCCCTGCTCCCGGCGGAATCCGCTTCAATCAATCCCACGGCGAGAAGGATGCTGAACGCGACGATCAGCGTCGGCAAGAACCAGAAGCTTCCCCGCACATTGCTCCAGAACTGTTTGAGTTTATTCATGGATCAACCTTCTATGTCATAGGGAAGCGGGCCGGCGAAGTTCATGCCCGGCTTTCCTTTTCCTCGCTCGGTTTTGATCCACGGCTCGCCCGCAGGAGGAATAGATACCCGCCCAATGCGGCAGTGAGCGAAGCGGCCAGCACCCCGACCTTGGCTTCCTCAATCAGCAGGGTTTCGGAAAAGGCCAACCCGGTGATGAACAGGCTCACCGTGAAACCCACGCCGCCGATTAAACCCGCACCAGTGAGGTGCCGCCAGGTCACGCCGTCGGGCAGCGCCGCCCAACCCAGTCGAACCGCCAGCCACGCAAAACCGGCTACGCCCACTACTTTGCCGACCGCCAATCCCAGCAACACTCCCAACGTCACCGCACTGGTGAACGCGTGCCGGATAAACTCAGCGGAAAGCGCCACTCCGGCATTGACCAACGCGAAGAGCGGCAGAACCAGGTAGCTTGTCCACGGATGCACCATGCGCTCCAGCCGTTCCAGTGGAGATTCCGTTTGGCGGGCCAGTTCCTCAATGCGGCCGAGCATGACCTCGTTCCGCTCAGAGTCTTCTGGGTCCAGCGAGTCGCGCACATCCAGCAGGGACTCCCGCACCGCCGCAACGAAAGTGCTCTTGCGCCCCGGCGATTTCGCCGGAGTGATGGCACCGAGAATCACCCCGGCGATGGTGGCGTGAACCCCCGATTCATGCATCGCCACCCAGAAACCAACGGCCGGCAACACATACGCCAGAGTCGAGCGAAAGCCCAGCCAACGCATTGCGAGCATCAGCCCCAGGATCGCGATCGCCAGCGCCAGCGCGGGCAGGGAGAAGTGCGCGGTGTAATAAATCGCAATCACCAGAATCGAGCCGACGTCGTCAACGATCGCGAAGGTGAGCAGGAAAATCCGCAGTTGCGAAGGCACGCGCCGGCCGAGCAGTGCGAGGATGGCGACCGCGAAAGCGATGTCCGTCGCCATCGGAATGCCCCAGCCCGCTGCGCCTTTGCCTCCAAAGTTCAACGCGAGATAAAGTCCGGCCGGTAGAATCATGCCGCCCAGCGCAGCCACCACCGGCAGGGCCGCCTTGCGGGTGTCGGAAAGGTCGCCAAAGACCAGTTCGCGTTTGTTCTCCAGCGCCACCACGAAAAAGAAAATGGCCATCAACCCGTCGTTGATCCAGTGCTGCAAATCCAGAGCGAGGGAGAAGGTGCCGAATTGAAAGGAAACCGGGGTGTCGCGGAGTGCGAAATACGACTGACTCCACGGGGAGTTGGCCCACGCCAAAGCGACGATCGCACAAACGAGCAGCAACGCGCCGCTGATCGTTTCACTGTAAATGAATCGTTCGGCCGGGAGCAGTACCTGCCGGTTGAGGTGCGAGCCTTCGGCGCGAATCTCGCGCATTCCGCGGGTGCGCGGCGGGCCAGACGCTTTCGATGATTCGGGGTCGTTCACGGGGCGCTCGTGGTCGAATCAGATTTCGCCGGTAAATTTCGCGCCGGTTTTTCAGAGGAGGAACTGTCGGGAGCTTTTGGCAGGAGATTCTCCCCCTCTCGCAGCGGTTGAGCCTGGCGTGCCTGTTCGTCCAGGACGTCAGCCTCGCTCTCCAGTCCGCCTTCCGCTTTGGTGGACACGACATCGGGTTCTTCGGACAGCCCAGCGGCGGGAAGTTGTGCTTCTGCCTGAGCGTCGGGCGTCCCAGCCAGCTTCCCGTCGAGCATGGTGATGGGGATGCCCTGCGGGAATACCACCTCGCGAGCCTCGTCGGGCATCGAGATGCCGTGCTTTTGAAAGGCGCGTTTTACCAGCCGGATCACCGAAGACCGCACCTTCAACCAACTGTGTTCGCGGCCATTGATCCAAAAATAAACCCGCAGGTTGACGGTCGCCTTGCCCAAGCTATCCACCAGCACCGAAGGCTCGGGTTCGCTCAACACCGCCGGATGGTCCGTCAACACTTGGAGCGCGATTTCCTGCGCTTCGTTAATCGCATCGTCGTAACCGATGCCAACATCAAACTGATCGCGCCGGTTGGAGTTGGTCGTGAAGTTGCGAAGATTGCTCTTGTAAACGCTGGCGTTGGGAATCTGCACCAGGTTGCCATCCAGGGCCATCAGGATGGTCGTGCGCACGTTCAACTGCTGAACGTATCCGGTCACGCCGGAAACCTCGATCAGATCGCCCGTCTCGAACGGCCGCTGCATGCTCAGAAAAATGCTGGCCAGGAAATTCTCGGTGATGTCCCGGAAAGCAATACCCACGGCCAGACCGACCAGACCGGTGCCCCCGACCACGGTCAACGCCAGTTGGGTCAGACCGGAGACTCGGAGCACGATGTAGGTGCCCACCAGAAACACCAGCACGCCGATGCCACCCGCGATCACATTGCGCAGCAGTCGCGCTTGAATCCGGTGCCGCAGCAGGGAACGCGTTTTCCGCGCGGCCAGCAGTCCAGCGCCCACTGACAGTCCCAGGATGAGCAGCCCAAGAAAAAGCAAGGGCAGCGAACGCAAGAAGTCGCGCCACAACCCCGCTAGTCCGTGCCAGGCGGAACCGAAGTCCCAGATTGACGGTTCGGCCACTTCCATCCGATTGGCCACGGCGACGACGTCCTGCGTGTTGCGCGCCAGATCGCCCGCCCACCTCTTGAGTTCATCGGACGCCACGCGACCCTGGAGGAAGACGACTCCTTCCTCGACCCGGACTTCCGGCGCGGTGAACCAATCAGTCGCCTCCAGGACGCTCTGGAGGCGCTGGCGGATTTCTTCATCACGCGCGACGGGATTGACGTCCACCTTCGCAGGAGCCAGCGAAAGCTCTTCCCTGGCCGGAGCCGGTGCGGGCGAAGCGCCGGCCTTAAGTGGCGGTTCTTGCGCCGTGACCGTCACGATCAGCACACCATAAACCGCAGCGAGCCACGTCCCTCGCCGCCGCCGTTTATACAAATCGCCGGCCGCTGGCCGCACCCTGTCAGGCCAGATCCTTGCAGGAATGTTCGCCGTTCCAGAGTTCATCATGCGCGGTGTTTGTTTGACTGAAGTTTGGCTTCCCCCGGACTTCCGCATTTGCAGTTCACCGCGTTCGGCACCGGGGACGACGTTCAAGTTTGCGCCCACGGAGACCGCTTCGCTATGGGGTAAAAGCCCCACCGTGGATTATGGGAGACTCCGCACGCTGTAATCGAAACGCTCCGCCGTCAAAGCACGCGCCGAGTCACCCATCATAAGTTCTTCATCCGCGCGAAACCAATGCGGCACGCGGGAAGGCGCAAATGTGGATGATTCCCCGGATCAGCGCGCACGCGCCTGTCATTCCAACCAGCCGCCGGTAAATCCCGCCCGCCGCAGGCCGGTGACCAGATACGGACATTGCCGCATCAGCGACCAGAGGAAATCGGAGCGATGGTTCTCGATCATCAGCACAATCGGCCCTTGGTTGAGTCCGAAGTTATAGGGTGACACCCAGCCATATTCGTGGCTCGGCTTCACCGGAAAGGTGGGGTTGAAGCTCGCTTTGTAGCCATACGCCCGGGCCGCCTCCAACTTCATGCGTTCATAATTCTGGATCGTGGGCAGGACAATCTCGGGCGCGAACGGCAACGACGCGACCACCGCCCACGGGGCCAGCGTGCCGTCGTCAGGACCGAAGGGCACCCCGCGCGCAATGTAGTCGTAGAACACGCGTTCGACTCCAGCTACCAACAGCGTGCGCGGCCCCGGCCCGTCGCTGGCGGTGATCCCCCAGCAACATTCGTCGTAATGCGCGAACCCGCGTGGGTTGCGGATGGCATATTGTTGCTGCACCAAGGTCGCACGCCGGCTGTTCTCGAAATAATCCAGATCGTGCTGGCGCATGAACTCGTCGCGAATATCGCGGAAGTCAATCCACACATGCGACAATTGATGGATGAACAACGGTCCGGCGTAGAGGAATTCGAGGTCGTAAATCCTTTTCCATTTGTATGTGGAAGCCCAGGCGCGATAGCTCTCAGCCGGCAGCGGATGCGTCGGCGAGCCGAGACCGAGCAGATAGACGATCAGTGCTTCGTCGTAGCCATGCCAGCGGTAACGCAGAAAGCCCTTCTCGGGCGTCCACCCGTGACTCACCGCTGCGGCCCCGTGCTGCATCCACCGCCAGTCGGCCTTGCGATAGAGGGCGTCCGCGAGCCGGCGGATTTCGTCTTCCGCCGCCGTCTGCTGCTGGAAGTAGGCGGCGGCAGCCAGCATGCCGGCGAGCAGGAACGCAGTGTCCACGCTCGACAGTTCGGAGCGCCTCGCGCGCCGGCCGGTATTCATGTCGAGAAAGTGATAATAGAAGCCGCGATGCCCGGTGGCATCGCGCTCGGGGCCGTGCGGCGCATCGGTAAAGAAACGGAGCGTCGCCAGCGTCCGTTGCACCGCGTCGTCGCGCCTCATGAAGCCGCGTGCGACGCCTACCGGATAGGCTGCGAGGGCCAGGCCAATGGCGGCGATGCTCGCCGGCCATCCTTCCCGCGATTTGTCCCGCACCAACCCGTTGGCGAAATTGGTCTGGTGGACAAAATAGCTAAACGAGTCCTGTTGCAGCGTTCTCAGCAGTTCGCTTTGTTCAGACGTCGTCACTCGGGGTGTTTTTCAGGATGATCGTTGGCGTTTTCCCGGACTTCCGCCTGCGCTGCGCAAAAGCAGATGCCGAACACGCCGACGCAGCTCGAAAGGTAAAGCCACAGCAGGAACGCCACGATGCCGCCCAGGGCGCCGTAGAGCAGATTGAATTGGGCGAAGTTCGCCGCATAAACCAGAAACAACCGTTCGCCCAGCCAGATCAACACCGTCGCGGCCAGCGCTCCGAGCCAGACTTCGGAAAACCGGGTGGGCCGGCTGGGGGCCAGCTTGTAAATCATGATCAACCCGTAGAACAAAACGAGACCCGGAATGAGATGAAACATCAGGGCAAACGCCCACTGGGGAAATTGAAGATGGGTCGTGAGCCAGTCCCGGACCAGCCGCGCCACGCCAGGCAGGAAGATCCCGATCAACACGGCGCTGGCCGAGATGCCAAGCAAGCCAAGACTTTTCAACGGCAACTGCCACCAGCTGTAAGTTTGCGAATGCCAGACGCGGTTCGTGGTCCGAATCAGAGTGCGCAGAAATTTCAGCGCGCCCCAAAGCAACAGCGGCAGCGCCGCCACACTGATCTTGCCGCGCGCGTTCAGCCAGTCGCGAATTGTCGCCACGGCCCCGCGCTCCTGTTCGCCGGTCAGCGGAGTGTAGTGATTGACCAACTTAACGACCGCTTGCGTCGCCACTTCGCGTTCAACGAAGAGTGACCCGGCGGCCACGACCAGGAGGGTCAAAGGCAGGAGTGACAGCAGCAAGTAATAGCCAAACGCAGCGGCGCGCTGGTCCCCATCCACTTCCGCCCAACGTGCGCGGGCCTGCTTGATGGTTCGCCACCACTCGGACTGCTGTGTGTTGCTCGACCAAGTTCGCATTGATTGGTTTGAAAAGCGGTCGAAACCGCCCTCATCACTCTTCCATTGAGGCGGTGTATTCGCCGCGGCGCGCCGCCTGGTTGCACTTGGCGCGATGAAGCAGCGCTTGTTGCGCCGCTTTTACGTTCGCCTCCTGGCCGTGCCAAATTTCCAAAGCCGGTTGCTGAAGGGCGCGGCCATACGAGAAGGACAAGGCCCAAGGCAAGCGCGACTTGAAGCGAAAATTCATGGCGTTCAGGCGAGCCGAAGCCAGTTCGGCGGATTGGCCGCCCGACAGGAACGCAATTCCCGGCACGGCAGCGGGAACATTTCGCAGGAGACACTGCACCGTGGCGTCGGCTACTGCTGCGTCCGATGTTTGCTGCGGGCAGGTCAAACCCGGCAGCACCATGTTCGGTTTGAGGATGATTCCCTCCAACATCACTCGCTGGCAGTTCAACTGGATGAAAACGTTTCGCAGGGCTTCCTCCGTGACGTTGCGACAACGCTCCAAAGTGTGTTCTCCGTCCATGAGGACTTCCGGTTCGACGATGGGAACGAGTCCGGCTTCCTGGGACAACGCGGCATAGCGAGCCAGCGCGTGGGCGTTGGCTTCCAAGCCACTGCGGCTGGGAACGTCATCTCCCATGGTAATCACTGCGCGCCACTTGGCGAACCGCGCGCCCAATTGAAAGTATTCCTTGAGGCGGTCACGCAAGCCGTCCAGACCTTCCGTGATTTTCTCTCCGGGATGACCGGCCATGTCCTTCGCGCCGGCGTCCACTTTGATGCCGGGAACAATTCCCGCATCGGTGATGACTTTGATGAAGGGAGTGCCGTCCTGCTTTTGCTGGCGAATCGTCTCGTCGAAGAGAATCACGCCACTGATGGATTCGCCCAGACCGGGCGTCGTGATGAGCAATTCCCGATACGCGCGTCGGGCCTCCTCGGTCTGGGGAATACCCAATTTGGCGAAGCGTTTGTTGCACGTCGGATGGCTTTCATCCATCGCCAGCACGCCCTTGTCGTCGGCGACCATCGCTCTGGCGGTGTCTATGAGGGCTTGTGTGCTCATTTGGGGTTGCTCCATTTCCAGTTCCGAATCTCCGGCAGATCCTGGCCGTTTTTATCAATGTATTGTTTGTGCTCAATCAACTTGGCCTGGAGTCGTTCCTTGAGGGCGCGGCCTTTTTTACCGGTCTGCGGCAGGCGATCAATGGTATCCATGACTAGGTGGAAGCGGTCGAGATCGTTGAGCACCGTCATGTCGAAGGGCGTCGTGATCGTGCCTTCTTCCTTGTAGCCGCGGACGTGGATGTTGCCGTGATTCGTGCGGCGGTAGGTCAGCCGGTGGATCAACCACGGATAACCATGGAAGGCGAAGATGACTTCCTTGTCCTTGGTGAAGAGCGCGTCGAAAGCGTCGTCGCTCAGGCCGTGCGGATGTTCGCTCTGCGGCTGCAGCTTCATGAGGTCCACAACGTTGACCACGCGAACTTTCAGGTCGGGCAGATGTTCTCGCATGATGGAAACGGCGGCCAATGTCTCCAGCGTAGGAACATCGCCGCAGCAGGCCATGACCACATCGGGTTCAGCGCCGGCGTCGTTGCCGGCCCAATCCCAGACGCCGATACCTGCGGTGCAGTGTTTGACGGCGGCGTCCATCGTCAGCCATTGCGCTGCCTGATACTTGCCGGCGATCACCACGTTGACGTAGTGGCGGCTGCGCAAACAATGATCCCAGACCGACAGCAGGCAGTTGGCGTCCGGTGGCAGATAGACGCGCACGACGGAGGCTTTCTTGTTCACCACGTGATCAATGAAACCCGGGTCTTGATGCGTGAAACCGTTGTGCATCTGCTGCCACACGTGGGAGGCCAGCAGGTAGTTCAACGACGCGATGGGCCGCCGCCACGGCAGGCCGGCCGTGACCTTTAACCACTTGGCGTGTTGATTGAACATCGAGTCAATGATGTGGATGAAGGCTTCGTAACAGTTGAAAAGCCCGTGCCGCCCGGTGAGCAGATAACCTTCAAGCCAACCTTCGCACTGGTGCTCGCTCAGCATTTCCATGACGCGGCCGTCCAGGGCGAGGAACTCATCGTTGTCCTGCGTGCGGGCGTCCCACTGCCGTTCGGTAACCTCGAACACCGCGGTCAGGCGGTTGGAAAGCGTTTCGTCAGGGCCGAAGATGCGGAAGTTGCGTTGCTCACGATTCAGTTTGACCACATCGCGCAGGAACACGCCGAGTTCGTGCGCATCCGCTGCGCGAACCGATCCGGGTGACGGCACGTCCACCGCGTAATCGCGAAAGTCCGGCATGATCAGGTCGCGAAGCAGCAGGCCACCGTTCGCTTGAGGATTTGCGCCCATGCGCCGTTCGCCTTGGGGCGCGAGTTCGGCCAGTTCCGGCATCAAGCGGCCTTGGACATTGAAGAGTTCTTCCGGCTTGTAACTGCGCAACCATTCCTCCAGCAGCTTGAGATGTTCGGGATGCGTGGCCGGATCAGAGAGCGGCACTTGATGTGCGCGGAACGTGCCTTCGATTTGCTGGCCATCCACCCACTTCGGGCCGGTCCAGCCTTTGGGCGATTTGAGGACGATCATCGGCCAGCGCGGGCGCATCGTGTTGCCATTGACGCGGGCTTCGCGCTGGATGCGTTTGATCTCCTCGATCACCGCGTCGAGCGTCGTCGCCATCGCCTCGTGCATCAGCTCGGGCTCATGTCCCTCGACGTAATGAGGCGTCCAGCCATTGCCGCGGAGAAACTGATCCAGTTCCTCCGGCTCGATACGGGCGAGGAGGGACGGGTTGGCGATCTTGTAACCGTTGAGGTGCAAAATTGGCAGCACCGCGCCGTCGGTCGCCGGGTTGAGAAACTTGTTGGACTGCCACGCCGTGGCCAGCGGTCCGGTCTCCGCCTCGCCATCGCCCACACAGCAAGCCACGATGAGTTCGGGATTGTCGAACACCGCCCCGAACGAATGGCTGAGCGAATAGCCAAGTTCCCCGCCTTCGTGGATCGAGCCGGGACATTCGGGCGAGGCGTGGCTGGGAATACCGCCCGGAAACGAGAACTGCTTGAACAGCTTTTGCAGCCCCGCCTCGTCCTGGCTGATGTTGGGATAGATCTCGCTGTATGTGCCTTCGAGATAGGTGTTGGCCACGACTGCCGGCCCGCCGTGTCCCGGGCCGGAGACGTAAATCATGTCGAGGTCGTATTTCTTGATGACGCGGTTCAAGTGGACGTAGATGAAATTCTGTCCCGGCGTCGTTCCCCAATGGCCGAGCAACATGTGCTTGATGTCCGAGAGTTCGAGCGGCCGCTTGAGCAGGGGATTGTCCAAGAGGTAAATCTGCGCAACCGAGAGGTAGTTCGCCGCGCGCCAGTAGGCGTCGGTTTTTTGGAGCAGTTCCGGCGTAAGTGTGTTTGTCTTCATAATTTGTCTGGTTTCAAAATGCGGCACACGGAGCGTGCGATCATCAGTTCTTCGTCTGTGGGGATTACGCGAACCGTAACGCGGCCGGCGTCTGCGGAAATCACCGCCTCCGTTGCAGCGTTCCGCGTTTCATCAAGTTCGATTCCGAGAAAGCCGAGTCCTTCGCAGATGCGGGAGCGGACGAGCGGCGCGTTTTCAGCTATGCCGCCTGCGAAGACCAAGGTATCGAGTCCGCCGAGTGCGGCTGCGTATGCACCGATCCACTTCTTCGCCTGATAGCAAAACAGCGCCACAGCTTCCGCCGCCCGAATATCCTGCGTTTCGTGTTCGAGCAAGTCGCGCATGTCAGAGCTTGTTTCGGATACTCCTAACAGTCCGGATTCGTGATTCACCATGTTCTGAAATTGCTTGGCACTCATTTGTTCGGTGCTTGCCATGTAAGAGACCAGTCCCGGATCCAGGTCTCCCGAGCGGCTGCCCATCACCAATCCAGCCGTCGGCGTGAAGCCCATGCTGGTGTCGATGCTCTTGCCGTCGCGCACGGCGGCCACGCTGGCGCCGTTGCCGAGATGGGCGAGGATCACGCGGCCTTTCGTTGCCGCCGGATCGCCCAGGCGTGTGAGTTCCTCCACAAGGAATTCGTAG
>JBBRWD010000105.1:0-25799 GCA_038249465.1 Limisphaerales bacterium
CCACCCGATCATCGCGGCGCCGATGGCCGAGGTGATGTGGTCGTAACCGGGCGCGACGTCGGTCGTGAGCGGCCCGAGCGTGTAGAACGGCGCTTCGCTGCACCACTCAAGTTGCTTGGCCATGTTTTCCTCGATCATGTGCATGGGCACGTGGCCCGGACCTTCGTTCATCACTTGCACGCCTTTGGCCCACGCGCGCTTGGTCAATTCGCCCTGCACTTCGAGTTCGCCGAATTGCGCCTGGTCGTTGGCGTCGGCAATCGAGCCGGGACGCAAACCATCACCGATTGAAAACGAAACGTCGTAGGCGGCCATGATGTCGCAGATGTCGTCCCAGTGCGTGTAGAGGAAATTTTCCTGGTGATGCGAGAGACACCATTTGGCCATGATGCTGCCGCCGCGCGAGACAATGCCGGTCATGCGGTTGGCGGTCATCGGCACGAAGCGTAGCAGGACGCCGGCGTGAATGGTGAAGTAATCCACGCCTTGCTCGGCCTGTTCGATGAGGGTGTCGCGGAAGAGTTCCCAGGTGAGGTCTTCGGCTTTGCCGCCGACTTTTTCGAGCGCCTGATAAATCGGCACTGTGCCGATGGGCACGGGCGAGTTGCGCAGAATCCATTCGCGCGTGGCGTGGATGTTCTTGCCGGTGGAGAGGTCCATGACGGTGTCCGCGCCCCACTTGGTGGCCCAGCGCATTTTCTCGACTTCCTCTTCGATGCTGGACGCGACGGCGCTGTTGCCAATGTTGGCGTTGATCTTCACGAGGAAGTTGCGCCCGATGATCATCGGCTCGGACTCGGGATGGTTGATGTTGTTCGGGATGATGGCGCGGCCCGCCGCAACCTCACTCCTGACAAACTCCGGGGTTATCTCGGCCGGGATTCTTTGCGGAAACCTTCTGAAGACACTCGGCGTGAATTCCGAATGACGAATGTCTAATGACGAAAGCTGCGAGCTTCCCGCGTGCTGTTTGCCGAGGACGTTGCGAACATTGTCTTTCGACAGATCGGCATTCGTCATTCTGCATTCGTCATTCCTCATTTGCTCTCGGATGGCGATGAATTCCATCTCGGGCGTGATGAGGCCGGCGCGGGCGTAAGCGAGTTGCGTCGGCTGCCGGCCAGGCTTGGCGCGCAGGATGGTGCGCTTGGGAAACGCCGCCGGGTCGAGATGAAACGCGGTATCGTCCTGACGCCGGGCTTCGGCATGTTCGCGGTGCTGGCCGGAGAGATAGCCGTCATCAATTGGCTTCACCGGACGTCCGGCGTATTCCTCGATATCGCCGCGTTTTAAGATCCAGTCGCGTCGAAGCACAGGCAAACCTTGGGTGACATCGCCCTTGAACGTCGGATCGCCCCACGGTCCGCTGCAGTCGTACACGCGCACCGGCTCATTGGCCTCGGTCTGACCGTTGAACGATTTCGTCGGCGTGAGCGTGATTTCCCTCATCGGCACGCGGACCTCGGGATGAAGCGCACCCTGGACGTAGACACGCTGGCTGCCGGGCAGCGCCTCGCTGCTGTGAGGCTCGAAAGAATCTTTGGTCGCGATCATGTCAGGCAAAGCGCGGTTGTGCGGCGCGTGGGCATCGATGCAGGAAAGGCTCGGGAAGGGCACTGGCTCCCTTCGCCAGCATTACCTGGATCAGGTTCAATGGGTCGGCAGCGCTCCCGCGCCGCCCTCTCAGCCTTTGTCAGCGGACACAACGCCCGCGCCGGTTGGCTCCCCGATGTGAGCGCAACGTAGGAGGAATCATGGGCAGCGTCAAGATGGCCCCCGGCGATCGCACGCCACCGGGCACCGCCGGGATCGGCCTGGAGCGCCAGCAATGCCAGGAAGCGGTCGAATATGCGCGGCATTAATCAGGTCCATCATGCGTATTGAAAACCTTGGGAAGCTATGGCGGAATCCGGCTCGTGCCCATGATGTGCGTTCGACTACGGCAAAGCTTCGTCCGGCTGGCGCTGGCGTGCCTGGCGGCGTTTCCATTCCAGATCACGGGCGCCGAGCGTGCTCCCTCCGGCCGCGATCTCTACGATCAGCAATGCGCCCGATGCCATGCGCCGGGAGGAGAAGGGGTCAAGGGCAAGTATGACGAAGCACTTCATGGCGACTGGTCGATTGAAAAGCTGACGCGCTACATCGCGAAGAGCATGCCGGAGGATGCGCCGGGGACGTGTGTGGGCGGGGATGCGGCAGCGGTGGCGCGCTACATTCATGACGCGTTTTACTCACGCGAGGCGCGCGCGAGGAATCATCCCGCCCGGGTCGAACTGGTCCGCCTCACCAATCGACAATTTGTCAGCACGGTGGCCGACTTGCTCAAATCGTTTACCGGCCAGGATGCCGCACTGGGCGGCGAGCGCGGCTTGCGCGCCAGCTATCGCCCCCAAACGCCAAAAGGGCAGGAAGACCGAAAGCCCTTTGAGCGCATGGACCGCCGGGTGGATTTCGTCTTTGACTCCGCCAGTCCGGACGCGGAACGGCTGGGCGCCGGCACCAACGAATTCTCGATCACCTGGCGCGGCGCGGTCATCGCCGACGAAACCGGCGATTATGAGTTCGCGGTGAAGACGCCGAACGGGGCGCGGCTGTGGGTGAATGACGAGGAGGAACCGCTGATTGACGCGTGGGTTGCGTCCGGCTCGCTTGACGAGCACCAGGCCAGCCTCCGCCTTCTCGGCGGGCGAGCCTACCCGCTGCGGCTGGAGATCCACAAGGCGCCCAAAGACAAGAACGCCTCCGTCGTGCTGCGGTGGCAGCCTCCACATGGCGCATCGGAAACGATTCCGGCCCGCTGCCTGGACCCCACGCGCGCTATGCCGACCTTCGTGCTCACCACGCCATTCCCACCCGATGACAGCAGCGTGGGCTACGAGCGCGGCGTGTCGGTCTCGAAGGCGTGGGATGAAGCCACCACGCAGGCTGCCATCGCGGTCGCGAATCATGTGGTCAACAACCTCGACCGACTCGCCGGCACCAAACCATCCGCCACGAATCGAACGGCCAAAGTGGAGGCGTTCTGCGGCGAATTTGTCGCGGCGGCGTTTCGGCGTCCGTTGACCCCGGAGCAGAAGCTCGTCTTCGTGTCGAACCAGTTCCGGCGCGCCCCCAAGGCGGAGGACGCCGTCAAGCGCGTCGTGCTGCTGGCGCTCAAGTCGCCGCGCTTCCTTTATCTCGGCCTGGATGGCGGCCGGCCGGATGACTTCGACGTCGCATCGAGGTTGTCGTTCGGCCTGTGGGATTCGCTGCCGGATCGGGAGTTGTTGCAGGCGGCCGGGCGAGGCGAATTGCACACGCCCGAGCAGGCCGGCCAGCAGGCGCGGCGCCTGTTGGGCGATGCGCGCGCACGGTCGAAGATGCAGCATTTCCTCCATCACTGGCTGCAGATGGATCGCACGGAGAGTCTCACGAAGGACGACAAGCTTTTCCCGGGCTTCACGCCCGAAATCATCGCCGACTTGCGCACCTCGTTGAACCTGTCCCTGGACGACATCGTGTGGAGCGATTCATCGGACTTCCGCCGGTTGTTGCTGGAGGATGATCTCTTCGTGAATGCCCGCCTGGCTCAGTTCTACGGCGTGAGCACCAACGCCAGCGACGAGTTCGTGAAGGTGTCGCTCGACCCAAGGCAACGCTCCGGCGTGCTGACGCATCCGTATCTGCTCGCGGCCTTCGCGTATCACAAATCCACCTCGCCCATTCATCGCGGAGTGTTTCTCACGCGCAACATCGTGGGCCGCGCCCTCAAGCCGCCGCCGGTGGCCGTTGCGTTCAAGGACGCCGAGTTCGATCCGAATCTGACCATGCGCGAGAAGGTGGCGGAACTCACCCGCCCGCAGGCCTGCCAGACCTGCCATTCCGTGATCAATCCGCTCGGGTTCAGCCTGGAGCATTACGACGCCGTCGGGCGCTATCGCACGCGCGAGGGCGACCGGCCCATCAATGCCGTCAGCGATTTTCCCACGGACGACGGCGGCACCTTGCGCCTCACAGGCGCGCGCGACGTGGCGGAGTTTGCCGCGGGCAGCGAGCACGCCCGGAACAGCTTCATCGAACAGTTGTTCCACCAAGTTGTGAAGCAGCCGATGCTCGCCTATGATCCGGACATCATGCGCCGTCTGCGCCAGTCATTCGTCGAATCCGGATTTAACATGCAAAAGCTGATGGTGGAGATCGCCACGGTGTCCGCCGCGCATGGCCTTGAGAAACCGACACCATCGAAGCCGAAATCATGAACGCCATTCATCGCCGTCAATTCCTCAAGCAATTCGGCCTCTCCGCGGCGGCGCTGCCGTTTCTGGTGGGCCTGCCGAGCCTCGGTCTCGCCGCGCCCGCCCGGCCCCGGCAGCGGCTCGTCATCCTGTTCAGCCCGAATGGCACCATCCCGCCGGCCTTCTGGCCCGACGAGGCGGGCAGCGATTTCAAGCTGAAGGAAATCCTGTCGCCGCTCGACGGGTTCAAGGATCGGATGCTGGTCCTGCACGGCCTCTCCAACAAGGTGCGCGGCGACGGCGACAACCACATGCGCGGCATGAGCTGCCTGCTCACGGGCATCGAACTGTTCCCTGGCAACATCCAGGGCGGTTCGGACACGCCGGCGGGCTGGGCGAGCGGGATTTCCATCGATCAGGAGCTGAAGAGTTTTTTCCAGAGCCGCGAGGAAACGCGGACCCGTTTCGGCTCGCTTGAGTTTGGCGTGGGCGTCACCGACCGCGCCGATCCGTGGACGAGGATGTCGTACGCCGGCCCGAACAAACCCATCGCGCCTGTATCTGATCCCTATCAGATGTTCGGAAAACTCTACGGGCAGATGAAGGACAAGGAGAGCCTCCAGAGCATCCTTGACGACGTGCGAGGCGACTTGAAGAAAGTCAGCCAACTGATCAGCAGCGCCGATCGCCGGCTGCTCGAGGAGCACGAGGCGCTCGTGCGGCAGATGGAAAATGAAATCGCCGAGGCCGGGCGCCAGAAGCTTCGCGCCGCCCCGCCCGGGCTGGAGGAAGGCGTGGCCGACCAGAACGACAACGTGCCGCGCCTGAGCCGGATGCAGATTGATTTGCTCGTGAACAGCTTCGTCAACGACATGGCGCGCGTGGCCACGCTGCAATACACCAAGTCCGTCGGCTCAGCCCGCATGAGCTGGCTCGACATCAAGGACGGCCACCATTCGCTGTCGCACGAGCCGGACAAGGACGACGCGGCGCAGACGAAGCTGGTGAAAATCAATCAGTGGTTCTGCGGTGAACTGCGCTACCTGGCGGAGAGACTGGCCGCCACACCCGAGCCGGGCGGTGAAGGTTCCCTGCTCGACCACACGCTCATCGTCTGGACCAACGAATTGGGCAAGGGCAACTCACACACCCTCGACAACATTCCCTTCGTGCTGGTGGGTGGCGGCTTTGGTTTCCAGATGGGCCGCTCGCTCAAGCTTGAAAAGATTCCGCATAACCGCCTCCATCTCGCCCTGGCCCACGCCGTCGGGCATCCAATCGAAACCTTTGGCAAGCCGTCGCTGTGCGAGGGCGGGCCGCTGAATTTAAGTTAACCACCAACCCTCCCGCAAAACATCATGAAGACCACCCCCTCCGCACTTCTCACGCTGCTGGCCAGCGTCCTGACCGCAACTTCGTCGTTCGCCGCCGATAAGAGCATCGGCGTCGGCGCCAAACCGATTGCCGGTGCTGAAGTCATCATCGACGGCAGCCGGCCCATGCTCGACGAGAAATGGACTTATTGGGAAGGACCGCGCTTCGCCTCGGCTCTGCCCATCAAGTGGAAGATCGTGGAGGATCCGGTGGACAAGGGCACCGCAGTCTCGACCTTCGATCCCGCAGCCGCTGGCGGAAAATATGGCGCGGCGGACATTGTCACCAAGAAGGCGTATCGGGATTTCCGTCTGCACATCGAGTTCCTCATCACCAAGCCCGGCGGCAACAGCGGCGTGTATCTCCAGAACCGCTACGAGATCCAGGTGCTCGACGGCGACACAGGCGCGCACGGCATGGCGGCGGTGATTAACGAAGCGGCGGCTCCGTTCGATGCCTACAACGGCACCGGGAAATGGAACGCCTACGACATCGTGTTCCGCGCGGCGCGGTTCAAGGATGGCAAGCGCGTCGAGAAGGCGATGCTCACGATGTATTTCAACGGAAAGAAGGTCCACGCCAACCAGGGGATCAACCAAGTCTGGGGCGGCCCGAACTCCGGCATTGATGGCGGCAACGACGGCGGCAAAGGCATCACCGACACGCCCGGCGGCCTCAAACTCCAGGCCGAAGGCCATGACGTGCGCTATCGCAACGCGTGGATTCAGGAGCTGGACCTGCAAGAGCCGAAGACGGATTTCTGACGAGGCTCGGGTCGATCCAATCGATCAGGTGTCGCCCGATCTGCGGCAAAGCAGGTGTGCGAGCGCGAAGAAAGCCAACGATGCCCGGCCAACCAACACACCGACGAGGATGAAACGAACAGGTGCAACGCGGAGCCTGGCACGATGGCGTAAACTCGGGTCGAGTTTGTGGCCGAGGATAACCCCTGAAATACTGTGCGCGCTGCTTGCCGCCTTCGGCCCACTGTTCGCCCCAGCGTACGCGGCGGAAGTTCCGCCGGCTGTTGGCGCCAAAAATTCGCCGCGCCTCTTCTCCCCATCCGGCGTGCCAACGGTTGAGCATTTCTTCCCCATCGCCGTGTGGCTTCAGAATCCACACAACGCGGCGCGCTACCGGGCGGCCGGAATCAATCTTTACGTCGGGCTGTGGCAGGGGCCGACTTCCGCCCAACTGACGGAGTTGGAAAAGGCGGGCATGCCGGTCATCTGCGACCAGAGCAGGACTGGCTTGGAGAACATCGGCAACCCGATCATCGCCGCCTGGATGCATGGTGACGAGCCGGACAATGCGCAGTCGCTCGCCACGGGCAAAGGTTACGGTCCGCCGATTCTCCCGGAGCGCATCCTCAAGGATTACCAGCGTCTGCGCGCCGCCGATCCTTCGCGGCCGGTGTTGTTGAATCTTGGTCAGGGAGTGGCGTGGGATAACTACATCGGCCGCGGTGTCCGCCGGAATCATCCCGAGGATTATCCCGAATACCTCAAGGGCTGCGACATCGCCTCGTTCGACATCTACCCCGCGGTGCATGATTCGCCGGAGATTGCCGGGAAACTCGAATTCGTCGCCCAGGGAGTCGAGCGGCTGGTCGGTTGGACGCGCGGCGAAAAGCCCGTCTGGAACTGCATCGAATGCACCCACATCAGCAATCCGAAAATCAAGGCCACGCCGCCGCAGGTTCGCGCGGAGGTGTGGATGGCGCTCATTCGCGGCTCGCGCGGCCTCATCTACTTCGTCCACCAGTTCAAGCCCGTGTTCCGCGAAGCCGCGCTCCTCGATGATCCGGAGATGCTCGCCGCCGTCACCGCCATCAATCGCCAGGTCCGCGAACTCGCGCCGGTGCTCAATGGTCCCACGGTCACCAACGGTTTCTCCGTCCAGTCATCGCCGTCCGCAGCACCCGTGGCGGCCATGATGAAACGCCGCGGTGACTCCACCTTCCTCTTTGCGGTGAATCTGCGAAGCGAGCCAACGCGCGCCACGTTTTCCCTGCGTGGCAAGGAAGCCCGCCAGCCAGTCGAAGTGCTGGGCGAGTCGCGTGAGATTGGGTTTCAGGGCGGGAGCTTTGCCGATGAATTCGGATCCTACGCCGTCCACCTCTATCAACTTCGCGCGGCAAAATAGCGGACTGCCTCGCGGAGCCGCCGACTTGGGGGACGATGACCTGTCTCTAGAACTACGCGGGGCGCATCTGCGCACTGCCCCCGGCGCGCGGCCTTCAGGCCGCTTCGATACGCGGCGGGTGCCATCATTGGCCGGCGGGCTTGCGCACGGCGAAGCGACGTTAACATCGCGCTCCAACCCGGTTGCATCCGGGGACAGTGTGCGGATGCGCCCCGCTACGCGGAGAGCGGGAAGACGGTTTTGAGAAACTCGCGGTTCGCCTGGTAATCGGTGACGAGATTCTTCGGCGCGGCCGCCTCGATTTGAATCCAGCCGCGGTAGCCGATCTCGTCCATCGCCTCGCGGACCTTTTTGAAATCCACCCGCCCCTTGCCCAGCATGAAACCCGCGTCCTTGGCGTGGAACTCGCACACCTGGCCCTTCATCGCCCGGATTTCCTGGTAGATGTCGTAGCCTTTGTCGGTCGAGTTGCCGACGTCGTAGTAAATCTTCACCGCTGGCGAGCCGACGCGCTGGATGATGTCGAGATTCTCAGCGGTGCTGAGATAATTCTCCAGGCCGAGAGTGACGCCGGCCTTCTCCACGCGCGGCGCGACTTCCTTGAGCACCGCTACAGTCATCTCGATGCCCGGCTTGTCGCCTTTGAGTTCGCCTTTGCCGAAGGCCGCCACGAGCACCACGTTCACGCCGAGAGCCTTCATCACGTCGATCGAATCCACCAGCCACAGGCTCGCGCGCGGATCGTTTTTCAGCGGCACGTTGTTGAGTTCGCCCATCGCCAACGAGGCGATTTCCAAACCGGTGCGCTTCGCGGCATCGAGATAGGCGCGCTGCATTTCCGGCCGGCGCAGGTGCATGTTGTTGGCGGCGGACCCCATGTTGACCTGCACGCCGTCGAGACCGATTTCCCTGGCCACGTCGAAGCAGGTCGGGTCGGCCTTGCGCAGCGACCACTCACAGGCGCCGATCTTGAATCCGCGACTCTCGGGCGCGGCGAACAGCGGTGCCATAGGTGCGCTCAAAGCAAGCGCGGCGACGGTTTTGCCGGTGCGCGCGAACATTTCCCGACGGGACATCGGAGTGGTTTTCATGATGCGGAAAGTAAACCGCGGCGTTGCAGGAACTCAACGGTTTATCCAATGTGTGCTGGGAGACGGACGCGGTCGGGGATCCAGATTTCAGCATGCGAGGGTGTCTCCCTACTTCACAACAGCACAAAGATCCACGTCCGCCGATACCCGATCCACCGCCGTTCACCCCGTTCTGCCGCCGCTTCGCCACACGATAACAGTCCATGCTCCCAGAAGTGTCGGAGTCCGATTTAGATTAGGCTGTTCTATCATGACCATTATCACTCCGTTTATGAGCATCGCATCCTGCGCTTTTCGCAAAGTCTCCAAACCGGGCCGATTGGCCGGATTCCCCTCCGCCTCCGCGCTGGCGCTGCTGCTCCTTTGCAGCACCACCGTCAGCCTCCACGCGGCGGCTTCCAACAGCATCGCCCGTGTCTGGGATGAACGAGCGCTCGCGGCCATCCGAGTGGACACGCCGCATCCGCCGGCGCAGGCACGCAATCTCTTCAGCTTCTCGGTCTGCATGTATGATGCCTGGGCCGCCTACGACACCAACGGGGCGGTGGGCTATGTCTATCGCGGCAAACACCCCGCCGCCGATATTGCCGCCGCCCGGCGTGAAGCCATCAGCTACGCGGTCTATCGCATGATGAGGGAGCGCCACGTTTATTCCCGGACCGCCGCCACCACGCTCGCGGCCGACGACGCCCAGATGACGGCGCTGGGCTACGACATCAACAACATTTCCCGCAACACCTCCACTCCTGCGGGCGTGGGCAACTCCATTTACGACTTTGTCTCGGCGTGGTTCAGCAACGACGGATCGCGGCAGACCAACGGCACCCCGTACCCGCTCGCGAACCCTCCCATCGCGTACCCGGACTATCCTGCGGGCCAGGGCGGGTATGCCTATATCAACCCGGCGCTGGCCACCGACCGGCCCGGCATCGACAATGGCTCTGGCCTGACCGTCGTGAACATCAACCACTGGCAGCGGCTGCAAGTGGTCAATGCCGTGGACCAAAACGGCTTTCCCCAAGGCCCGATTCAAACATACCTCGGTGCGCAGTGGCTGGGGGTGCGGCCCTTCGCGCTGGCGCGCACGGATGCGACCAAGCCGTGGATCGATCCGGGACCGCCGCCGTTCTTCGGTGGTGCGACCCACGCTGATTTTGTCAGCAATGTGGTGGAGGTCATCCGTTACAGCAGCGAACTGACGACGGCAGACGGCGTGACCGTGGATATTTCTCCCGCCTCCTTTGGTAACAACAGCCTCGGAGCCAACGACGGCCATGGCCGTCCGCTCAACCCGGTGACCGGGCAACCCTATGTTCCGAACACCGCCAAACGCGGCGATTACGCGCGCGCGCTCACTGAATTCTGGGCCGACGGACCGACATCTGAAACCCCGCCCGGCCACTGGAATGTGGTCGCCAACGATGTCGCGGACCATCCGCTGACCGTGAAAAGGATCGGCGGAACAGGCCTGGTGGTGGATGATTTGGAATGGGATGTGAAAGTCTATTTCGCACTCAACGCCGCTGCCCATGAAGCGGCCTGCGCCGCCTGGGGAGTCAAACGTTACTACGATGGCTGGCGTCCGTTGAGCGCCGTCCGCTACCTCGGCAGCCTCGGCCAATCCAGCGATCAGGGCCTCCCCTCGTATGCTGCGAACGGCTTGCCGCTGATCCCGAATCTGATCGAACTCGTGACCCCTGCCTCGATCGCCTCTGGACGCCACTCGGGGCTGATCGAGGGCAAGATCGCTGTTCTTGCCTGGCCCGGCGAACCCAGTCAGCGCGTCGTTCCTCAAGGTGTTCGCTGGCTCCATGCCGACACCTGGACCACGTATCAACGCACCAATTTTGTCACGCCAGCATTCCCCGGCTACATCTCCGGCCACAGCACCTTCAGCCGCTCCATTGCGGAACTGCTCACGGCCATCACCGGCTCGCCGTTTTTTCCAGGTGGCATGGGTTCCTATACCATCTCTCATCTGATCAATGAGCAGGGTCCGTCCCAGCCGGTCACGTTGCAGTGGGCTACGTATTTCGACGCCGCCGATCAGGTCGGGCTCTCCCGCATCTGGGGCGGCATTCACCCCCCGGTTGATGACTTCGCCGGCCGCCGCGTGGGTGCAGTCTGCGGCCAGGGTGTCTGGGCGCTGGCACAGAAGTATTTCGACGGCTCGGTGACTGCTGCACCCATCACGCTGGCGCTGCGGAGCCTGAATCAGGCCGAATGCGAGGTGCGTTGCGAGACATTGCGCGGCTTCCACTACAAGCTGCAATCGACCACCAATCTCAGCGTGCCTTTCGCCGATGAGCCTGGCGGCGCGCTGCTCGCGCTCGACAGTTCACTTGTCCAGACCAATGCGGCGGCCGGCGGGCAGAAGTTCTACCGTGCGCTGCGTGTGCTCACTCCTTGAACTGTCCCTCCCCGATACCACCATGAAGATCACCCCCCGCTTTCCCCGTGTCGGCTTCACGCTCATCGAACTGCTGGTGGTCATTGCCATCATCGCCATTCTCGCCGGGTTGCTTCTTCCCGCGCTGGCCAAGGCCAAGAGCCGGGCACAGCGCGTCAATTGCGTGAACAACCTCAAGCAAATTGGCCTGGCCACGCGGTTGTGGGCCGATGACCACGAGGGCCGCTTCTCGTGGCGCGTGGACCAATCCGAGGGCGGCGGCAAACCCAACGGCACCGACAACGCCCGGGCGCACGTGCAGTTCGGCCTGGCCTCAAACGAACTCGCCACGCCGAAAGTTCTCCATTGTCCGACCGACATGGCTCGGATGCAGGCGGATGATTTTTCTGCGTTCGGCACCGACAACGTCAGCTATGCGCTGGGCGACGACGCCGAGGAAACCAAACCCAATACCATCCTTTCCGCCGACCGCAGCCTGACCGGCTTTGAGTTTTCAGGCCTGCACGACAACACAGCTTGCTACACCATCAACACCGCCAACGGAGGGCGCAACGCCAAATGGGATAAAGCCCTCAATCACGGTGCCAACGCCGGAAACCTCGGATTGAGCGACGGCAGCGTGCTGCAAGTCACCGACATCGGCCTGACCAACGCGGTCCGCACGGTTGACAGTGCCGAAACCATCGACGGCACGCTGCGCTTCTATATCCCTTGAGTTGCTTGAGCGGAGCGCACTCGTGCAAAGTCCCCGGGCCAATCGAAGGCAGTGACCCACGACGACGCACCATGCGCGGCATAAATTGCGTTACATATTTCACGCCCACTTCCCGGGTGCGGCCCTCCAAATTGCGACAGTATCCCTTCGTTCAGGCCAAGATGCGAACGAAGTGCCGGCCTTGACTGGTATTCCCAAAACCATTGGCGCTTGATTGCGCTCCGCCGACTTCTCCAGCTTTCGCAGCAAAAAAATGAGGCTGCCTGCACGGCAGCCTCGCGGAAAGATGATCCCTTGATTAAGCCGTCCGCTTCATGAACAGCGGACGCGCGTCTTCGAGATTGAGCATCGAGAGGTCGTAGCCACCGTCGGGCGCGCGATCGTGCGCGGCCTTGAGTTGCTGCGCGATGCGCCGGATGGTTTGCGCAGCGTAGTATTTCACCGCGCCGGCGCTGATCTGGGCGCGGAAGACCACCGTCAGCAGGCAATACTCGTCCACGTTGAGGATCAGGAGGCTGTTGACCTCGCCCTGCTGGATGATGTTGCTGAAGTTGCGTTCGCTCACCAGCGAGGCGATGCCCTCGGTGGCGGCAAACGAGGCCGCCGCCAGCGCGGCCACGGTGACGGTGTCGAACTGGTCGGGCGGGCCAAACTGGGTGATGACAAATCCGCCCTTGTCGATCACCACGGCGGTGGTCGCCTCCGTTTGCTGGAGCAACTCCCGCAGCGCGCTGTCGAGCTCGCGGACATCTTCCTCCAGCAGTTGGGGGAGCGTGGGCATATCAGGCCGCCTTGCGCTTGCCTTGGTTGATGAACTTGTGCAGCAGCAGCCGGATGATCATGTTGAGCGTCTCGAAAACCCCTTCGCATTTGTGCGCCGAACCGGTGAACGAGGGCACTTGTTGCTCACGGTTGTTGAGCAGAAAATCCATGTATTCCACCGGCGCCACGTTGGGCAGATCCCGCTTGTTGTATTGCAGCACGTAGGGGATGTCCTGAAGGTTGATGTTAAGAGCGCGCATGTTTTCTTCGAGGTTCTGGAAGCTCTTCAGGTTCTCCTCCATTTTCTCGTACTGCGAATCCGCCACGAAGACGATCCCGTCCACGCCGCGCAGCACGAGCTGGCGGGTGGTGTTGTAGATCACCTGGCCGGGCACGGTGTAAAGCTGGAACTTGGTTTTGAAGCCCTTGATCGCCATCGCCTCGATGGGAAGGAAATCGAAGAACAGCGTGCGATCCGAACTGGTGGCGAGCGAGACGAGCTTGCCTTTGCCGCCCTGAGAGGTCTGCACATGGTCGTGAACCTGCACGAGGTTGGTCGTCTTGCCGCCGAGCGCGGTGCCGTAATAGACGATCTTGACCTGTAATTCCTTGGTCGCTTGGTTGATGATGGCCATGATGATGGTTGGGACTGGGTGTTATTGACTGCGCCGGCCGAGCTCGCCGGCCACAAGCTGGAGATCGTCGAGCGGCAGGATGTCGCCGGGCTCGCCCAGCGCCGCGAGATAGACAATCCCCGCGTGGTAAACCTGAATGGTGCCCGCGCCTGTGGTGATGGCCACGGCCTTTGCTTCCCCGGTGTTCAGTTCCTTGGTGTATTGATTGATGCGCCCGAAGATCTGCGGCAGAAACGCGGCCATCGCCTCGGTCTTCCATGAACCCGGCATGGCGTGCGCCACCAGCAGGCCATCTTGCAGAGCAATCAACGATCCGGCCACGCCGGGCAGGCGGGCCACGCCTTGCACAAGCTCCTTCGGCGTCCACGTCTTCTTGCCCGGTTCGCCAAACAGCTCGGCCAGGTTCGCGGCCCGGCGGCGTGGCTCAGGCGCGGCTGGCGCTGGAGCGACCGGCATGGGAGCGGCCGATACTGGTTCGGGAGCGGGAGGCGGAACAGCGGCGGGCGGAGCAGAGGCAACGGCGTCCTCCGCAGCGGGTTTGCCCGGGGTGGCAAATACATCGGGAATGCCCAAGTCCGACAGCGGGGGGCGGAGCGAGGCGGCTCCGCTTTTCTTTTTCAGGAACATCGGCGCCACCACGCTCAAGGGGAGATTCACCACCGTGGCGCCATGTGGTGAAACCAGCACGGCGGGCGGACAGCCGGGAATCCACATCGCCAGTTGCTGCCACGAAAAATCCGCTTTGCCCGTCCTGAGCCTGGCCTCGACGGCCTCCAGCGGCAGTTCAATGCGCGCGTCCGAAAGATAGTTCTGCTGAATCTCGTGCTGGAGGGCGTCGGGCCAGCCGGCCTTGATCAAGGACAACGAGACCGACAGCGCTCCGTTGCCATCCGCCGCGGATGCCGGCTCGGGCGCCGCGGGCGCCGCGGGCGACGCCGGCTGGTCGGCGGGCGCAGCCTTGGGAGCGGACTGCGTGGAGGCGTTGCGGAAAAACTCGGTGATGTGTTCCGCGCTGGCCACCTTGCGGTTCAACTGGGTGGCGCGGATGAAGTCGAGGAACAGCGGTGTGAGAACATTGAGCGGCAGATCCAGTTCGGTGGAACTGTTGCCCGAGGGTGCCGCGAGCGGCGGCGCCCCGACGACCCACGCGCGCAGTTCTCCCCAGTTGAAACGGACCTGGCCGCGCTTGAGCCCTTCGCACACGCTGGCCGCCGGCAGTTCCACGCAGACATGCGGGATCGGAAGTTGCGCTATTTCCTCGCGCACGGCATCCGGCCATCCGGCCGCGAGTTCGGCCAGTTCAACGAGGAACGGCGAGGCGCGCAACTCCGTGCTCTCCGGCGGCGGATTGAAATTGGCAACCTTCAGCAGAGCCGCTGGCAGCGCGGCCGGGGGCGGTGTCGTGGACGCCGGAGGTGCGGATTGGGGGAGCGGCTTGGGCAGCGGCCTGGCACCAGCGGCAACCGGTTTAACCGGGCTGGCCACCGGGGTGACGGCGCGAGCGGAGGGTGCCGCCGCTGGAGGCGTCGTCACCGTGGGCATGAGCACGGGAGCGCAATGGAGATTAGGGCTGGCCGCCGGCGTGGGCGCGGGCGACCGCGGCGGCGTTGTCCGAGCGGGATAACTTGTGGGAGCCGCGGGCGCAAGCCCGGAAGGCCGTGACGTGACTGGGCCGCGGCCAGCGCCGGGAGTGGTGCCAAGACCAGGGAGAGGCGCGGGAGGCGACCCAGGCACGAAGGGGGGGGGGCCGGTTGGGCGGCGCGCGGCTTCGTTCTTTGGCACGACGCGCATTTCGCTCAAACACTGTCCCTTCGGTCCGAAGATATCGGTGACTTCATCGGGAGGGACGAGGGTTTGTTCGGGGCTGCGACGCCGGTAGGCCTCGGCGGAAATCTGTGGGAGGATCTCGGCCAGCGGCAGATCCACCATCTTTCCGTCGTGCGAGGAATTGTTGGTGAAGACGCCGAGGGGCGCCGCGCGCCGGAGTTCGCCGAACTGCACCTTGACTGATCCCTGGGGAAGCTGTTCGACCACTTGTTGCCGGGGCACCATGAAAAAACTGCCGGTCAAACCTTCCGGGGCGAGCCGCCCATATAGTTCCTTGGGCATCTGGCGGAGGATGGCGGCGTAGGAGAGCGAAAGGTGATCCCCAGTGGGGGTCGCGGCCGGCTTGGGCAGTTGAACCATGGTGGCTGCGACTTCCTCCGGCAGGTGCGGCGGCGCAGAGGCAGGAGGAGCGGTTTCGACAACAACAGACGGAGCGACCGCGCGGGCGGGTTCCGCCTTCCGGAAGATTCTCTTGATGGCGCCGAACATGTGCCAATGCACAAAGCACGTCATCTGCCACATTACGGAGGCGGACCGCGGCGGCGTGATTTCTGCTAAGCAATGCCGACAAGCTGACGATGATTCGCCAGCACCAAAATGATCTGATGCCTGCGCCGCCGAAAATCCTGCTGCTGGATGACAACCAGGAATTCCTGTCCACCTTCCGGGACATGCTGGTGGCGCATCTGCCCAGCCAGCCGGAGGTCAAGGTGGCGCATTCGGCGACCCGTGGCCTCTCGATGCTGGAGACGGAGCCTTTCTCGCTGCTCATCGAAGATTTGCATCTCCCGCACATGGATGGATTGCAGGTGCTTTCCATCGCGCGGCGCAAATATCCGCAGATGCGCATCGTGGTGCTGACCGGCCTCAAGGAGGAACAGTTCCGTTCGCGGGCCTATGCGATGGGCGTCGATCAATATTGGATCAAGCCGTCGTCGGATCAGGAGATGAGCCTGCTGATGGAATCCATTGAGTCGCTGCTCAGCCGTGACACCGGGGGCGGTTTTCGCGGCATCCAGCGCAAGAGCCTCGTGGACATCATCCAGATCGAGTGCCTGTCCCAATCCTCGACATTGTTCCGCATCACCAATGGCGTCGTCGAGGGCCGCATCTGGATTCAGAACGGCGAGGTGGTCGATGCCGAGGCGGGGGATCTGACCGGCGAATCCGCCTTCCTCCGCATCCTCACCTGGAAGAGCGGCAGCTTTGAAAACCTGCCGGCCGATCCGCAACGGCCGCGGACTATTTTTGCCTCGACCCACGCGCTGCTGCTCAACACCGCGCAGGCGATTGACGAAGCCTCCACGCCGGTGGGCGAGGACGCGGGATCCGCGCCGATGCTGGCCGAATTGTCGCAGATTGCCGGCGTCGAGTTCGCCATGGCCCTCGGCGGCGGCCCGCGGCAGTTGCGCGATTGCTGGGGGATCGAGAATCCCAAGCCGGTGGCGGACTGGATGCAGCAGACGATGGACAAGTTCAAGGCGCTGGGCGACCGGCTCCAGGTCGGAGGTGTGCAGGACATCCTTGGCGCCGGACCGCGTCACAAGCTGGCCCTGCTTGACTGCGGGCAGACCCGCCTGTGCATCGGCTTCCCTGCCAGCCTGCCCACGGACGAGCTCCGGGAATCTCTCCAGAAAGTGGTGACCAAATGGGCCTATTGAACAACCTGTTCTCGCGCCATGCGACCCCCGCCCTTGGCGTCCTGCCTTCCGGCAGCTTCACCATCGATCGCGAGGGCCGCATCCTGACCTCGACGCTCGGACGCACCTTCCCGGCTGCGACGATGCAGGAGATCGGGGAGCAGGTGATCGACGCCTTTCGGGCGGCACACGAGGCGCAGTTGCCGCTCGGTGAGATCACGGTCCACTATTCCGCGCTCAAACTCCTGGCCCGCGAACTGCGCGGCGGCGCGATCATTTTCATGATGCCACAAAATCTCAACTCCACGCCCCGCAAACCCTGACCCCGCAAACATTATGAGCAAAACCAACATCGACCAGCTGATCCTCCGCATGGAGAGCTACCTGGAATGCTGGAAGCAGTTCAGCAGCTTCCTCAACATGGCCCGCGCCAAAAAATTCAGCCAGGAGGACGAGAGCCAGTTCATGGAGATCAAGAGCGTCATCACCCAGGAACTCGAACTCATCCTCTCTGTCATTGAATGCGGATCCGTCAGCCGTGAGGACGTTCACACCCTCATCGCCGGCTGCCCCTCGATCCGTTTCCTCAGCGAGATGAACGACGGCGCGCTGCGCAACGTCGAGGGATCGTGGCACAAGCTGTTCATCGGCTGGCAGGCCATCCTCGGCCAGCTCAAGGTGCGCCAGCAGCAGACCGAGTCCAGATCGTTCGTCACCTCCTTCTTCGGCTGCAAAAGAGCCGCTTGAGATCCGGTTGCGCGCGACCGTCGTGACCTGTGGTCGCGCGCCGCCAGTTCAACCCGCTCCGTTTGCGGCGCCCGGATCACGACGGTCAGGGCGCGCCGGTGCGGACCGCGCGCTCAGAACACCCCCGGCACGAAGCGCTTCGTCGCTCGGCGGTGGTCCACGTATTCCGCGAACTGCCCGATCATCCATTGTTCCTCGCGCTGCGCTTTCCGATCCAGCAGGACGATAAGCGCGATGGCCGCCAGCAGCGCCGGCCAGCTCAACCAGAGCACCGCCCACCCTAGCGCCACCATCATGAGGCTGGCATAAAGAGGATGCCGCACCCATCGGTAAATGCCGTGACGAACGAGCCGGGTGTTTTCCGACGGACGCGGGAACGGGCTGGTATGCCGGCCCAGCGCGCTGGTGCCAGCCACGGCAAAAACGGCACCGAGACCCATCAACACACCGCCGACGCAACTCGTGGCGCAGGTCCGCGGTGTGCTGGCGCAGAGAGGGCCCAGCGCCGCCCCCGCCGCCATGACGAGGAGTTGCGCCGTGACCCACATTCCTCCGCGCGCGATGAAACCAGGCCCGTTCATGCCGGGCAGATTACCACGCAACAGGCCGGGCAGCGCCAGCAAGAAAGCAGCGCGGGCGTCTCACCTCACGACGGGTTCGCCTTGCGGAGGGGGGTCGGAGAAGCATGTGAACGCAACCGCCTTTACGACGCCGCTGCGTAAAGCCCGCGCCGCCTCATTTGACACGGGCGCTCTCCGGTCGTATCTGAGAGGCGCCTTCAAAGAGATTTTGAAATTGTTCATGCAACGCCGTCAATTCATCAAAATGTTCGCGCTTACCACTGCCAGTGCGGGCGCGGCGGGCAGTCTGTGGCGCGGGACGGTCTTTGGTGCCATACAGCCGGCAGGAGCCGGGAATGTCGGCCGCTTCTCCATTTCGCTGGATGACTTTCCGGCGCTGAACAACGAGTTCAGCTCCATCCGGCTGTCGGTCAATCCGCTGACTGGCGGCAGCGAACCGTTTCCGGATGGCGACTTCTATCCGATTCTGATCAACCGCGGCGAACGCGACCAGTTCTTCGCGCTCGACGCGGCCTGCCGCCATGCGGGCTGTGTCGTGCCGATCTTCGAGGAATCGCTCAGCGGCAGCGTCTGTCCCTGTCACGGCTCGATCTACGGCATCGATGGCACGGTGCTGCATGATCCGGCCACCTTGCCGCTGATCAGCTACAACATCACTTTCGATGGCGTGAAAACGCTGACTGTCGAAGTGCCCGGCCTCGGCTACAGCGTCGCGTCGCGACTCGCTTCCAGTAACCGGCTGCGGCTGGAATTTCCGACCCATCTCAACGTCACCTACGAGGTGCGCTTCCGGGCGTCGATGAATCCCGGCAGCGCGTGGACCGCGGTTCCTTTCGCCCTCTCGCCAACCGAACCGGCCGACCGGCTCACCCTGCTGGGAAGCAGCGCCCCGGCCGTCCTGTTCGTGAACCGCAGCACCGCCGCCGGCTTTTACGCGGTGAACATCGTGCTGCTGGATGTGACCTGATTCCCCTCCTGAACCGGCGCGCGGCTGTCTCAGCCGCAGCACGTGCGCTTGGCGTGGGTCTTTGTTGTAATCGCGGACGTGTTGCCGTGTAGAGCCGCCGCGGTTGGGACAGCCGCGCGCCAGCCGCCGCGACACTCAAAATTTTCATCAAAAGAATTGGCATCCCGGCCGGCGTTCGTATTGTTCCCGCCTAACTTTTTAACGAGAAACATTATGGCAAAGAAAGAACGATCCCACATCCGCGCGCGCGAAGACCTCTCCGAAATGCCCGAGTGGATGAAGGCCAATGAGTGCCCCCACAAAAAGAAGTACATGGCGGGCAAACGCATCATGCCGAAGAATCTCACCGGCAAGGAAAAGCTCACCTACATCATCGATGAGACCTTCCTCGCCTACAACTCCGCCCGCCTCAAGGAAGGCTGCCAGCTCTTCACGGACAAGATGCTCGAACCCGATGTGACCATCGGCATGAGCCTCGCCGGCGCGCTCACGCCCGCGGGACTCGGCTGCTCCAGCATCATCCCGCTCATCAAGGCGGGCTTCGTGGACTGGATCGTCGCCACCGGCGCGAATCTGTATCACGACATGCACTTCGCGCTGAACTACCCGGTGCATGCCGGCAATTTCAAGTTCGACGACACCGATCTGCGCAACAACGACCTCGTCCGCATCTACGACGTCGTCATCCCCTACTCCGACGGCCTCATGGCCACGGACGACATCCTGCGCGAGATTCTCATCCAGCCGGAATTCCAGAAGGAGATGGGCACGGCGGAACTGCACTACCTCATCGGCAAGTACTGCGCCGAGTGGGAGCGCAAGCACAAGCTCAAGGATGTCTCCGTCCTCGCCGCGGCGTATCGCGCCGGCGTGCCGTGCTACACCAGTTCGCCGGGCGACTCGACCATCGGCATGAACGTGGCCGGCGTCGAATTGCGCGGCTGCAAACTCCGCATGAACCCGAGCATCGACGTCAATGAAACCACGGCCATCGTCCTCGCGGCGAAACGTTCCGGCGGCAAGAGCGCGGTGGTGCTGTGGGGCGGCGGCAGCCCGAAGAACTTCACCCTCCAGACCGAGCCGCAGATCCAGGAAGTGCTTCGCATCAAGGAATTCGGCCAGGACTATTTCCTCCAGGTCACCGACGCCCGGCCCGACACCGGCGGTCTTTCCGGCGCCACGCCGAGCGAAGCCGTCAGTTGGGGCAAGGTCGATCCCGACCGCCTGCCCGACGCCGTGGTGTGCTACACCGACACGACGATCGCCATGCCGCTGCTCACGCATTACGCGCTGGCCAAGCACAAGCCGCGCAAGCTGAAGCGCCTCTATGACCAGCGCGCAAAGGTGATGAAGGCCCTGACCAAGGAATACTTCACCCACAACAAGGTGAAGATGATCGACGGCAGCGAGCCCAAGCTCGACTGAGCGGAGGTCAAACCCAGTTCACGCACGGGGCCGGGAGCAATCCCGGCCTGAAGTGTTTTGATGAGCGAGGATCCAAGGCGATGGCGGTCGTTGAACCGAGAAGTGACGTAGCAGTGCGGCGCAGCGAAGCGGGAGCATCAAAGACGGCCGACCTTCATTAACGGCTGATTTTTTGGAATCGACTTAGTAACGGCGTGGAACTGCGGCACCAGAAGGTGAAGCCCTCCTCTTCGACCTCCACCAGATTGTTTGTCCAAAGGAGCATCGCTTGTGGCACTTCAAACCAAAGCAGCTCTTTCGTATCAATCTCGCTGGGCTGCCCCACCGCGGGGAGAATGACGTCACTCCGCAGGCACCCGTAAATTCGCTGCAAGAACCCGCGTTCGTCGCTACGAATCCATAGGCGAAGATCGGCGCTGTAGTACTTCTGGCGGAGTTTGTGTAAAACTGGGGCATGACCCGGCGAGCGTTGGAAACAAAAGTAAATGTCCTCCCGGTCGTCAGACCAGATGTGCGCGCTGCCGACAAGGCACACCAGATCCACAGCCTTCAGTCCAAGCACGGTTTCCACAGTGGAAGTGCTGTAACACGGGCCTGCCGTCGCGAGACATTGGAGAAAATCGGCCGCCGGAAAGCGTGTCCTGCATCTATACGCCGAACCATTCAAGATGGTTGTCTTGTCCACGACCAGCAAATCGGAGGCGTCGGTTTGCTTGAGCACCGAGCACTCCACATTAAATTCCGCGTCACCCTTGGGCTGCCGCAGAATGCAACCGTCGTCAGTCAGGTACTCGGTTTCGAATTGGGAGTTGACTTGCAGTCTCATGGTTTTCTGCAGGCCTGAGTCACAAGCAGGCCAAGCTTTGGAGTGAAGTCCAACTTCATGTTTGAGTGAGCAGTTGACCGGTTGATGGTGCTTTCGGTGGAGTTTGTCCAGCCACGACTTCGCGCCACCCGCGAGAAGATGCCTCGCGTCGGGACCGCCGAGCAATTCTGCCGGTTGTCCGGGACTGGTCACAATGGCAAGCGAGGCATCACTGGCTTTCCCGCAGCAAGCTCTCCGGCAGGGCGGTGAGTTCCGCGCCGGAATCCGCGCGCCACACCACCCGGCCATCGTCCAGCAGACGAACGATGACTCCACGCATGGAGCCGCGCAGCGTCTTGACCCGATCACCGGGCTGGAAATCGGCCGCAGCGCACAACTCATCCACGATCTGCGCCATCGCCCCGTGATCCAGCACGCCCGCGATACAATGGGCGATGGCGGAAGTTATCTGTCTGCGGCGCGCCGGAGGAAGTTCGGCAAACACGGCGGCGGCAATCTGCCGTCCGATGTCGGCAAAGGTGTTACCGTTGAAGAAAAGGAACGGGGCGCGCCGATGGCAGTGGCGGAGGAACTCTATCGTTTCGTCGAGGTTGAGGACGGCGCTACGCTTTTGCTCCCACTCTCGCGCTGCCGCTTCTTGAGTCTCTCGATTAAAGCCGTGCTGCGCTCCACCTCTTTCGCACGCTCCTCGGTTGAGGCTGATGACAAACTCCCAACTCCGGTTTTTGATAAAAGCGGCTCGGCCTTGTAGCGGTGATTGTTCGCCAGAACCTCCTCCATGATGTCCTGGTCGGTCAGATGCTCCACCAGATCGAATCTCAGTTTCATCGCTCATAATTTACGCCTCGGCCGAGCTTTGGCGCAAGCCGGCAAACGGGTCAAGGACCACCGCCGTGTTGTGTCGCGAAAAGTTCAGTCCAATCCGGTGCCAATCCACTCCAGGATTTGTTCCGCCGAAAGCTCCGGCTGGCTGAAGAGCACGCTGTGGCTGGAGAATGGCACCACGCGGGTCGCGCGATAGCCGGGACATTCCGCGCCTAGCCAGCGCCGCACCGGCCTCCACGGCACGATGAAATCGCCGCGCGCCGTCAGTTGATACACCGGCATCCGCGCAGCGCGCGCCACCGGCCGAAGGTCGCGTTCGAGCAGAATCTCCATCCGCCGCCGGATGGCCCGCAAATCTTCCGGCGTGCGGCGGACGACGAATTCCGCCACGTCCTCGGTCGTGGCGGGATCGTTGCCCGCCAGCCAGCGCGCCAGTCGCACCAAGCAGGAAAAGCCGAAACGCCAGCAGGCGTCCGGCAGATGATCGTGCGACCAGATTCCGGCGCGCACTTCCCAGTCGTACGGATAACGAATGAAGCCGCCGGCGAGAATCACTCCGTCGATCGAGAACGCTCCAGCCGCCCGGCCGGCCTGCGCCTGTCGCGCCACGATGGACCAGGCCACTTGCGACGAGAAGGATTCGCCGATGAGCCAGCCGTGGCGGATGCCGCGCGCTTCGAGTGATTCGACCACCGCATCGGCGTAGTCTTCGAGATTCCAATTGAGCGAGCGCGGATAGGTGAATTCGACGAAGCCGGCGCGGTCGCCGAGCGCGCGGCGGAAACGCCCGGCCAGCGTCCAATCGCCGTGAATGCCGGGCAGGTAAATCAGCGTCGGCTGAGTATCGGCGTGCTGCACGCGGACCTGGAGCGATTCGTTCATTGTGGAGGCCGGGTGCCTTGAATCCTGCGGCCGTAGCGGCGTCTCGGGAGAGCGCCGCCATCTGAAAAGGAAATTTTGCGGCGCTCTCCCGAGGCGCCGCTACGCTGCGAATCACGCGCGCGGCTGGAAACTGGATTCCGCGGCAAGCTTCTCCCACAGCTTGCGTTCGCTCTCGCTGATCTTCTGAGGCACCACCACGCGGACCTCGACGAACAGTTCGCCGCGATCGCCTTCCTTGCCGAGGCCGCGTCCACGCACCCGCAGGCGCTGGCCTGATTGCGTGCCGGGCGGAATTCGAATGTTCACGCTCCCATCAAGCGTCGGCACGGAAAGTTGCGCTCCCAGCACCGCCTCCCACGGCGCAAGTTCCGCCTCGAAGTGAAGATGGACGCCTTCGACGCGAAAATCCGGGTGGCGTCCGAGCCGCACACGCAGGAACAAATCGCCTGGTTTCCCGCCGTGCGCGCCGGCGCCGCCCTTGCCGCCCAGGCGCAGCATCTGGCCCTCGGTCACGCCCGCAGGGATGCGCACCTGGTAGGTTTCGGTGCGCTGGATTTGCCCCTGGCCGCTGCATTCCGAACACGGCCGGCGGCTTTTCAATCCGGTGCCGTTGCAGTCAGGACACGGCACGGAGCGGCGCAGCGAAACCGAGCGGATGCCGCCCTGATGCGCTTCTTCGAGCGAGACGAGCAGGTCCGCGTGAACATCATTGCCGGACTCGGCCGACATTTCCCCGCCATCCTGCTCGAAGGCCGAGAATCCACCGCGCCGTCCGCGCGCCGAGCCGAAGATCTGTTCAAAGAAATCGCTGAAGCCGGTGCCCTCAAACTCGAATCCGCCCGGCCCGCCCGCGCCACCGGCGCGACGGCGTCCGCCGCCAAAGCTCTGCCAGCCGGGCGGACGGAATTCCGCCCCGGATTTCCAGTCGGCGCCGAGCTCGTCGTACTTCTTGCGTTTGCCGGCGTCGCTGAGGACTTCGTAGGCCTCGTTGATCTCCTTGAACTTCTCCTCGGCCTTGACCTTGTCCTTGGCCACATCGGGGTGGTATTCGCGGGCGAGTTTGCGGAAGGCTTTGCGGATCTCCTCGTCGCTCGCGGTGCGCGACACGCCGAGGATTTGATAATAGTCTTTATATTCGAGCGACATGGATCGCGGCCGGCGAATGCGCTTCAGCGAGGCGAAGCACGGCGGACGCATTCGCCGGACGCGCCGAGACTAGTGCCGGGGGAGAAGTTTGGCAACTGGCGGTGAATCGTCGGCTTGTGAGCCATCCGGATTACGCCGTCCGCTTCAATGGCTGCATCATCGTCGCAATCAATTCAGCGACATCCTGCACCTCGCCGATGGCAGGCACTTCGATGAGCAATCCAGCCTCTCGGTAGTAATCGATCACCGGCATCGTCTGGCCGTGGAACACGCGCAGCCGCGCGCGCACGGTCTCCGGCGCGTCATCATCGCGCAGGATGAGCGCGGTGCCATCGTGGTCGCAGACGTTCTCCTGCTTGGGCTTGTTATAGTCCACATGATAGGTCGTCTGGCAGGCGGGGCAAAAGCGGCGGCCGGAAATGCGCCTGATGATCTCGTCATCGGGAACGGAGAGGTGAACCGCGCTGGCGAGGGTGCGGCTCATGTCGGCCAGCATGTCGTCGAGCGCGCGGGCCTGCGGCAGCGTGCGGGGGAAACCATCGAGAATAAAGCCATCCTCAAGGTCGGCATGGTTCAGGCGCTCGCGGACCATCGCCTCGGTGACGTCGTCGGGCACGAGTTCGCCGCGTTCGACGTAGGTCTGGGCGATGCGGCCCAGGGTGGTCTTTTCCTTGAGATTATCGCGGAAGAGATTGCCCGTGGGCACATGCGGCACGCCGAGGAATTTCGACAGAAATTTGGCGTGGGTGCCTTTGCCGCTGCCGGGCGCGCCGAGGATGATGAAGTCATGGCCAGTCTGCGTCCCGGCGGCCTTCTGCCAGACGGGTTCGGAGAGGATGTTGTCGAGCGTGTGCCCCTGCTTGTCGGTCAGCACGGGCATCTCATTCTCCGAATAAAGGCGGCTGAGCACACCGCCCAGCGAGGCGGACACCGATTCGATGGAGCCGGCGGCCTCGAGGAAAATCAGCTTCTGCCCGCGCCGGTAGAATTCCAGCACCGGCCCGGTGGTGCGGCGAAAGACGCGCAGACGCCGCCGGAGGATGCCTGGGCGATCGTCGGGCCGGACGGGCACGCGTCGCGAGGCACGCTGGAATACGGCGGAATCGGGCACATGCAGCAGGACGACGGCGTCGAGGGCGCGCCCAGTTTCGCGGAACAGATTCTCGAGGAACAGCGCCTGGTAAAGCGTGCTGGGAAAGCCATCGAGCAGCAGCCCCTGCTCGTTGCTCATCTTGCGCACGGCTTCCTCGAGCATGGCGTTGATGATTTCATCCGGCACCAGTTCGCCGCGCTCGACGTGTTTGCGGGTGAGCAAGCCGAGCGCGTTCTGGCTGGCCCAGTTCTCGCGCAGCAGCAGCCCGGTGGAGAGGTGGCGCAGATTGAAATGGGTGCGCAACCGCGTGGCGCAGGTCGTCTTGCCCGCGCAGGTCGGACCCACCAGGGCGATGTTGATTGGATTTTCCATAACTCCGGATCCGGACACGGATCGGGTGCGGGAAATACCACAGAGCGGCCCGCGTGGCAATGCGGGGATTTGCGAGACGCGGATTTCGGCGGGCGCATCCGCGCACTGCCCCCGGCGCGCGG
>JBBRWD010000106.1:0-25497 GCA_038249465.1 Limisphaerales bacterium
GGCTGGGTAGGGCGCGTCTGTCCCAGCGCGCCGCGAACCACTCCCGGCCAACCCGACGGCGCGCTGGGGACAGACGCGCCCTACCCGTGCGGGTTGGGACCAAGCGTCTTCTGGTAGCCCATCCCAAGGTCTTGTCAGTAAATGCCGACTCTGACCTTGAACTCAGGGAAACGTCGTTTAACCAGTTCCAGGAGAAAAGGGGTGGATACGGTGACCCGGCGCACGCCCATTTCACCCAGCTTTCCCAGCAGAGCCGTCACCTTTTTCTGCCAGGGCCGCGTCCATTCGTGATTGCCGAAACAGGCGCCGTTCAGGAGATAATTGAAGGCTATGCCATGACGGTCGAGCAGCCGGATGTAATTCCGCAGATCGGTTTCCGACAGCGGTGTCGCCAGGTCGCGGAGACGGCCACTGCTGACACCGTCGGTGGGAAACTTGCCATAGACTTCATCCACCGGGTATGCGGCGAGCGCCGGGACCAGTTCCGGATCGAAGTTCGCCGCCAATGAGAACTTGACCGGTCGAGGCGTGGGCCGCACGTCGGAGACATCGAAGCCGCTTTCATTCATGACACCTTGCACCATCAGAGGTTTTCTTCCCTGGCCAAAAGCCGTGATTGAGACATCGTTTTCACTGTGCTTTACACGAACGCCAGAAACCATATTGAGCCACCGGGGTGTGTTTTCACTATGGGGTAAACACCCCATGGCGCCAGTCCGTTGTCATCTATAGTTTGAAACTGCAGCTACGAAACTTGGCTGCTCTCAATGAACTGGAAAGTCGAACCGTGCGTAATTGTAACCGATGGGCTCGAACCAGGGCTGAATGGAAGCCAGCCTTTTGAAAACCCGGGTGCCGGAACGCATGCATCCCCTGCCAAATATGGAGACCTTTGAAATGAACACTAAATTAAATGACCCCCTTGCCTTGGTTGGCATCTGCATCTTGTTGCTGGCAGGAATAGGCGTGCCGATTGTCTCTGGACAATCGAACAAGGTCGTCTCCAGCTATGGCCCCATTAACCAGGACACCACCTTTGACCAAATCAAAGCGGCTCGCCTGGCGGTAAAAGCCGAGCGTGCCCAGGAGCACCTGAAGTTATTGAACGCCCGGTATGATCTTTCGAAAAAGACCAGTTCCGAGAACTCTATGTCGGGTGGAAAACCCATGCCGGTGGGGCCGACGGCCAAACTGCAAGGAACCTCCTGGGAGCAACTGGACAAGCTCACTCCCGATCAGATCAAGGGCCAGGGGCTATTCCCTTACAAACCGCTTCCCTTCGCCGACCATGCCGAAGGGGGCATGCTCTTCCCGGAGATGATCACCAAACTCCTGCCCCGCCTGGTTCGCTTCGACTTGGATTTCGATTTACCCGAACACATTCTACCCGACCCAGCCCCGGCCATCTTTCTGACCACGCGGCCCGATCTCGGAGATGTGGCCAAGGGGCGGCTCATCACCATTGACAACTACTACGAGATATTCAACGGGCTCTTAAACCCCAAACAACTGGAAGGTTTGCGCCTGTTGGTGACCCAGTTTCCCCAACAGCAATTCAACGCCACGGAAGACCGTCGCACCGACCGGCCCTCCTTGGGGGTAACCTGTTTCGATTGTCACGCCAACGGCCATGGCAATGGAGCCAATCACCTCGTGGGCGACATCCGGCCTCAGGAATTCCGACACCGCATTGAAACGCCGACGCTTCGCGGAGTGAATGTCCAACGTCTGTTCGGATCGCAGCGCGCCCTCAAGACGGTCGAGGATTTCACCGAATTCGAACAGCGCGCCGCCTACTTCGACGGCGACCACTGCATGGCCGCCAAGAAAGGGGTCAATGTTCTTGAGCGAGGCACGCAAGTCCATTTTATGGCCGAGTTCCTGGCCATTCTCGACTTTCCGCCGTCGCCCAAACTCAACATTTACGGTGAGCTTGATCCCACCAAGTCCAGTGCCAGCGAATTGCGCGGCGCGGCGATTTTCAACGGGAAGGCCCGCTGCGCGGCCTGTCATCCCGGCCCTTATTACACCGACAACAACATGCACAACTTGAAAGCGGAACGCTTCTACAAACAGGAGCTGGCCAATGGCATGATGATGGCCCACGACGGCGCGATCAAGACGTTCCCGCTGCGAGGGATCAAGGACTCGCCGCCGTACCTCCATGACGGACGTTGTTTTACCCTCGAAGATACGGTCGAGTACTTCAACCTCATTCAGCAAATCCATTTGACCACGCCCGAGAAGCAAGACCTGACCGCTTTTCTGCGCGCTTTATAGAAAGCGCTGCGGGTCCGCAGTATAAAATTATGAGCAAAAAAGTATTTTCCCTGAATCAAGCAAAAGCAATCGGTGAACAATTGGGCATCCGCTGGGATATGTTCGATCTGAAACAATTCCGCGCCGGCCTTGGTGTTGAAATGGAGCATGGCGCCGTCAAACCAAAGACCGACGTTACCAACGATGACCCGCTGCTGACCGGCAAAATTGCGTTGGCGCACTTGACGGAATTCCCAGACTACTACACCCGGCTGGCGAAAATGGAAGTCGAGGCCAAGCGCTTCTGGAATTCCAAGAAGCATCAGTAAGCAAGGTGACATGAAAACGATCTCGCGAAACTCGTCTATGAATCTCTCCGGGATCTGCTGCGTGGCCCACGGTTACAGGCTTTTTGCCGTGAGCAACATGTAAACGATCATCAGCACCGCAAGCAGCGCGACGCCAGCCGTCACGGTCACGACCAGTTTGCGATTGTCCCTCACTTCGCCGCGTGCGATGGCCTTATTCACGCTGCTACAATGCCACGCGGCCAGAACCGTGAGAATGCCGCCAAAGGCCATCATTCCAACGCCGATCGGCAACGACATTCCTATCCCGTCGATTTGGTCCTGCGGATTTAGCCGCCCGGCGAGTTGACGCAACCAGACGCTGAACTTGGCCACGACAAATCCCAGGCTGATGATGGCAATGCTGGTCCGCACCCAGGCTAGGAAAGTGCGTTCGACCGCGAGATGTTCGGTGCATTTGTGATGGTCGGGTAGAGGTGTGTTCATAGGCAGGTCGGCTCTTTTTCAAACTACGACAACGGTTCCCCGAAGGCTGGCATTCACGCTCGAATGCCTGGTCATGTATTGCTTGAGGGCGTCAATGGCATGAATCCTTAAGTCCCGACGATTGGTGCCGAATTTTTTGGGCACGCCCTGGCTGGTCACAAAAGCGACCGTGTGGGTGGCCTCACGTTCCAGTTCCTCGGCTCCAACGAAAAGCTGCTGGATGCGCGAACCGGAGGGATTCTCGAATTTCACATAAAGTTTGAGTCTGAGACAGCGTTTAACATAGCCACCCATCTGTTGATACGGGTCGGCCGAAAGTGCGCGCTCAAGATTCTCCTCCAGCATGTCCCACATCTCCTGGCCGGTCAGTTCCACGGTGGAAATCGGCGGATTGGGCGGCACGATATTCCAAAGGTCGTTTACCGTGACCGGCCCGACGGGAATCGGGGCGCCATAGCGCCAGCCATTGGAAAAGGCGATGCTCGTGCCAGCGGCTTCCGCGACGGCCTGCAAAAGCAGATTATCCATCGTGGCTTCGAGCATCGTGTTCCGGTTCAACGCGGTTTCGGTGTGTCCCACAACTTCGGAGAGCATTTCCCGATGCGGCGCAACGCTCCTTTCCACGACCCGCTGCATCGCGGCATCCTCGGGAATCGAATCGTCAGCGGATATCAACTGGTGTTGAAGCATAACGACTTTCCCTCCGTTCAACTCCAAATCCAACCGCCCGACGAATGACCCATGACAGCCTGACTGGATGATTGTCGCACCATTCACGATCAATGGTCGGTCCATTCGATTATGCGTGTGCCCGCTGAGAAGGACATCAATGCCCGCGAATTCTGACGCGAGTTTCACATCCTGCGGAAACCCGAGGTGCGAAAGCACGACGACGAGATCCACGCGCTCGGTATCGCGGAGCGTGCGGATATGGCCCGGCAGTTCCTCATTGCCCATGCTGAAGCGCAACCCCTCGCTGAACTTGGGCGGCATCGTCTTGTCCAGGATGGTCGCGGCGATGCCGATGACGCCGACGCGCACGCCGCCTCGTTCAATCACCGTGAACGCGGGATAGGCCAGCTCGCCGGTTGCTTTGACGTAGCAGTTACAAGCGAGCAGAGGATGGTTCAGTTTCGCGGCGAGTTCGCGCATCCGATCCGGGCCGTAGGCGAAATCCCAATGCACCGTCCAGGCATCCAGGCCCAGCAAGTTCACCGGTTCGATGAGCGCTTCGCCTTCGGAATGAACCGCGTGAAACGTTCCATGAAAGGTGTCGCCGTTATCCAGCGCAATGACCGCGCCATTTCGCTCCAGACGCACCTGTTTGAAGATCGTGAGCAATCGCGCATAGCCGCCCGCGGATCGGTATTCCGCCTGGTCACCTTGCCAGAATAATTCGGGGTGGGGCTCCAGATAACCGTGAGTGTCGTTGATCTGAAGGATCGTTAGCTTCGCATGGTTCATCATGGCTTGGTTCGGTTTCTTTCGTTCATGCGGTCGAAGTCGTTGCGCGCCAATCGGCGTCCATCTTCGGGAGTAGTTCGGGAGTAAGCGTGCTGGTTTTCATGGCTTGGAGTCATTCACAGTTTCACTTTTCGTAGCCGCAGGGCGTTGCTGATGACTGAGACGGAACTCAGACTCATCGCGGCGCCCGCAATGATCGGACTGAGTAACCAACCGAAGAACGGATAAAGCACACCCGCCGCCACGGGGATGCCCAGCGCGTTGTAGAGAAAGGCAAACACGAGATTCTGCCGGATGTTGCTCATCGTGGCGCGACTCAGGCGGATGGCTTTGGAGATGCCGCGCAGGTCGCCTTTCACGAGCGTGATGCCCGCGCTTTGCATGGCCACGTCGGTGCCGGTGCCCATCGCGATGCCGACTTCCGCTTCGCTGAGGGCGGGTGCGTCGTTGATGCCGTCACCGGCCATCGCCACATGTTTTCCTTCCCCGCGCAGCTTCTTGACGTGGGCGACTTTCCCGGCGGGTTCAATCTCCGCTTCCACCGCATCAAGGCCGAGTTGCTTGGCCACTGCGTCAGCGGTGCGACGGTTGTCGCCGGTGAGCATGACAAGTTTCAAACCGAGCGCATGAAGTTCTTTGATAGCTTCGGCGGTGGTGGGTTTTATCGGGTCGGCGACGGCGAGAATTCCCGCAGGCTTGCCATCAATGGCGACAAACATCGCGGTCTTGCCGTCTTCTTGAAGTTTCGTCGCCGACGCTTCCAGCGACTCCAGACCCGTAACCTTTTCGTTCCGCAGGAAATCGGGTTTTCCAATCATCACCGTCCGACCAGCGACGCTTCCGACCACCCCACCTGCCGTCACCGAACGAAAGTCTTTCACCGCTTCGAGGGTGAGGTTCTGCTCCTTAGCGCCATGCACAATGGCGGCGGCGAGCGGATGTTCGCTGTTCTGTTCCAGTGAGGCGGCGAGTCGCAGGAATTCTTTCGCGTCGACACCGCCAGCGGGCAGGACATCCACGAGCTTGGGTTTGCCTTCGGTGAGCGTGCCGGTCTTGTCCACCACGAGCGAGGTGACTTTCTCCAAGCGTTCGAGCGTCTCGGCGTTTTTCACAAGGACACCTTCCTGCGCGCCGCGTCCAACGCCGACCATGATAGACATGGGCGTCGCTAGGCCGAGCGCGCACGGGCAGGCAATGATGAGCACCGCGACAGCGTTGACTATAGCGTGCGCGAGCTTTGGTTCCGGCCCGAGCCACATCCAGACAGCGAAAGTGATAACCGCAACCGCCAGCACCACCGGCACGAAGATTCCCGCGACCTTGTCGGCGAGACCTTGAATGGGCGCGCGGCTGCGCTGGGCATCGGCCACCATGTTAACGATCTGCCCGAGCAACGTGTCGTTGCCGACCCGCTCGGCGCGCATGACGAAACTGCCGGTGCCGTTGACCGTGCCGCCCGTCACCTTGTCGCCGACGGTCTTCTCCACCGGAAGCGGTTCGCCGGTGATCATGGATTCTTCCACGCTGGAGTGCCCTTCGACGACCTCGCCATCGACGGGAACTTTATCCCCAGGGACGACGCGCAACTTGTCGCCGACTTTCACTTGGTCGAGCGGCACTTCCTGGTCGCCGCCATCCCCGCTGAGCCGCGCCGTGGGCGGGGCGAGATTGAGCAATGCCTTGATCGCGCTGCCCGTGCGGCTGCGCGCGCGGAGTTCGAGCACCTGTCCGAGGAGGACCAGCACGACGATCACGGCCGCCGCCTCGAAGTAGATCGCCACCTTGCCATCGTGCCGCATCGTGTGCGGGAAAAGGCCGGGCAAGAGCATCGCCACCGCGCTAAAGATGAAAGCCGCGCCCACGCCGATAGCGATCAGCGTGAACATGTTCAAGTGCCGCGTCAGGATGGAGCGCCAGCCGCGCTTGAAGAACGGCCAGGCCGCCCACCCCACCACGGGCGTGGTAAGTGCGAATTGAATCCAGCGTGAGACGGAGCTGTTGGCCCAGGACTGGATCGTCGGGGAAGGCAGCAAATGCGCCATCGCCAGGACAAACACCGGCAGGGCCAGCGCAGCGCCGATCCAGAAGCGCCGCGTCATGTCATGCAGCTCGGTGTTCTCGGTTTCATCCGCGCCCGCAGTCGCCGTCATTGGTTCGAGGGCCATGCCGCATTTGGGGCAGTCGCCCGGATGATCCTGCTGCACTTCCGGGTGCATCGGACAGGTGTATGTGATTTTGCCCTGTGGTTTCTGCTTTTTGTTCTCCTCGTGCTTCGAGGTGGCGGGCATTCCCAGAAACTTCTTCCGGCAGTGCTCGCTGCAAAAGTAAAACGCCTGTCCGTCGCGCTCAGCGTGGAGCGCCGTCGCTTCGTCCACCGTCATTCCGCAGATGGGGTCTTTGGCCATAAAGTGTCAGAACTGCCAGCGCAGACCGCCGCCCCAGCCGAATTGGGAATGCCATTGGCCGATCAGGGAAAAGTGCTTGGTCAGCAGGTAGCTGACGCCCGCGCGGATTTCCCAATGTTCCTTGGTGTCATATTCGGCCTCCGAAAACACCGCGAGTCTCGGGGTAAGTTCCAGGTGTTTGCCGACGGCGAATTGGAATTCACCGGCCGTGTCCACCCACACGCGGGACGTGATATTGAGCGGCAGCAGATAGCGCAGGCCGAAGATGCCCTCGTGCTTGTCGAAGTGATCGCCCGCGCCTGCGAGGTCAACCCCAGCGAAGACGCTGGCAAAACGGTTCAGATAGTAATCATAGGCGGGCGTGACTTCCCACTCCACGTCGTCCACGCGCTGCCAACCGGCCTGCCACTCAGCGGAGACTATGTGCCGCGTGTTGGCGTAAACCAGCGCTCCCTGCGCCATCTGGGACAGCGCATCCACCCGGCCATGCAGGTAGAACGGGTCATGGTAGAGCTGCGGGCGGACCGCGGCGGTGGCCGGGTCGGGTGCGAAGTCCTGATAATGCACCACCCGCGCCATGCCGCTCATCATGTGATAGAGGAGGTGGCAGTGGAAAAACCAGTCGCCGAATTCGTCCGCCGCGAACTCGATCACGCTGGTCGTCATGGGAGCAACATCCACGGTGTGCTTGAGCGGCGAGAACTCACCCTGGGTGTTGAGCACCCGGAAGAAATGCCCGTGCAGATGCATCGGATGATGCATCATGGTGCGGTTGATCATAATGAACCGCACGACTTCACCACGTTTGACTTCAAGGGAATCGGATTCGGACAGCGGCTTGTTGTTCAGAAACCAGACGTAGCGCTCCATGTCCCCGTCGAGGGTGAGTCGGATTTCGCGGACCGGTTTTGAGGAATCGAAAGCGGTGGGCTGCAAGGCGCGCAGCTTGTCGTAAGGCGGGCCGGGACGTTCAGCGCTCATGCCGTCGGCGGCCAGTGGGGCTTTTGAACTCACGTCTGCGGCGAGCAGCCCAAGCCAGGTGCTTTTAGGCGCGACGGGTTTTTCGTGGGAAACCATGCCCGGTTCGGCGTGGCCCTTGAGGTCCGCGACCATTGGCATCTTCTCGTGCGCCATACCGCTCATGTCATGGCCCGCATGGCTCGTCGCGGGCGCGGAGGCCATCCCGGAATGGTTCGTTTTACCGGCCTCCGGCACCATGTCGCCATGCTCCATCCCTTTCATTCCGTCCATCTCCTGCATCCCGCTCATGCCGTTCATGCCCGGTTGATCGAACTTGCCGGCACGCACTGCACTGCCGGGCATGCCCATCGAGCCGCCCGGAGTTAATGCCAGCACGCGTTTGATGGTGAGACCGCCCATGGTGGCGTAAAGATTGGGGAACGGGATGTCGGGCGCGGCGTGCCGCTTTCCGTCGCCAATCCACAACGACGCGCGCCCCGATCCATCATGAGCCGTTGCGCGAAACTCGTAGCTGCCCTCCGCCGGCACTGTGACGATCACGTCATACGTCTCGGCCACGCCGATCAGCAGTCGCCTTTCGTCGAAGGGCCGCACCGGCAGTCCGTCCGCCGCGATAACCTGCATCGGGCCGCCGGCAAACTGCAAATAGAAGAACGTGGAGGCCGAACCCGCGATGACCCGGAGCCGAATCTTTTCGCCCGGCTTGGCGGCGAGGGACTGTTGCGGAGCGCCGTTGAGCAGAAAGCGATCATAAAAAACATCGGCAAGATCCATGGGCGGCATGCGTTGCAGCTCCCTTGAGAAATACGCGCCCAACAGACCCAGTCGCGCCGCACCCAATACGCTTTGACCGCTGCGTTTCCGAATTGAATACCACTCACTGCCGCGTTTGAGCGTCTGCAGCACCGAACGCGCGTCCTCGTCCGTCCAGTCGGACAACACCACGACGTGATCGCGGACCCCGTCAAATTCGCCGGCGGACTTCGGCGCGATGACCAGCGCTCCAAACAGTCCCCGCTGTTCCTGGAGCATGGTGTGGCTGTGATACCAGTAAGTGCCGGATTGCCGGAGATCGAACTCGTAAGTGAACGTCTGGCCCGGCGCGATAGGCGGATACGTCAGGAAGGGCACGCCGTCCATGGCATTGGGCAGCAGAATCCCATGCCAGTGAATCGAGGTCTCGACGTCCATCCGGTTGTGGACGCGAATCACGGCGTGGTCGCCCTCGGTGAAACGCAGGCTCGGCCCTGGCAGTTGGCCATTGATCGTCATCGCCTTGACGGGATGGCCGGTGAAGTTCATCTCCTGCTGCGCAATGGTGAGGTCATATTCCACGGTCGCCGCCCACAACGCCGCCCCCGGCACAAACAGCGTCAGGCTGCCCAACAACGCCACCACCAATTTCATTAGTTTTGCGAGCGCCCGGCGATGGGCGTTTTGAGAACAGTCATGAGTTTTCATTGCTTGGTTCAGTTTCTTTCGTTCATGCGGTCGAAGTCACGAAGCCCATTCTTGGTTCGCCGGCGTTGGGCGTCGGAGTGGGCGATGCGGACGCGAGCTTCTCGTAAGCCGCCTGAGTCGTCAGGAAGACTCGTTCGTGACCGAGCTGTTCGAGGAACTCGGTGCGTGCCAGCCGGTCCATCACCGGGCCTTTGACCTCGGTGAGATAAAGTTCGATGCCCGCGTCTTGTATGCGGGTGCGAAGGTCGGTCAGCGTTTCCAGCGCGCTGGCATCAATGAAGTTGATCGCGCTACAGATTAACACGAGATGCCGCAACTGCGGTCTGTCAGCGGCGGCGCAAAGCACAAAGTCCTCAATGTGCTTCGCGTTCGCGAAGTAGAGACTCTCGTCAATCCGCAGCAGGAGGACGTGCGGGAGCGTTTGCACTTCGTGACGCTGGATGTTGCGAAAGTGCTCGGTATTTGCGACCCGGCCGACGACGGCCAGGTGCGGTCGGCTCGTGCGCCAGAGATAGAGAAGGATCGTCGCGCCCACCCCGATGAGGATGCCTTTCTCGACTCCGAGCGCGAGCACCGCGACGAACGTGAGGATCAGAGCGGCGGCGTCCGCCTTGTTGTAGCGCCAGAGTCGGCGCGGCATGGCGAAGTCCATCAAGCCGGTGACCGCGATGATGATGATGGCGGCCAGCACGGCTTGGGGCAAATGGTGGAAGAGCGGCATCAGAAACAGCGCGGCCAGGCCAACGACCGCCACTGTGATGAGCGAGGCAAGGCCGGTCCTTGCGCCCGCGGTGAAGTTGATCGTCGAACGGGCGAAGGAGGTGCTGACCGGATAACCGCCGGTGACCCCGGCCGCGAGATTGGCCGCCCCCAGCGCGATGAATTCCTGGTTTGAATCCACTTTCTGCCGACGCTTGGCCGCGAGTGTCTTCGCGACAGAAATGTTCTCGAGAAAACCGATGAAGCTGACCGTGAAGGCGAGCGGAATCAGCGGCAGGAACTCGGACACGGCGAGCGCGGGGAGCGCGAACCTCGGCAATCCGCCTGGGATCTCCCCGATGATACTTACGCCGTGGCGCGCCCCGAGGTGGAAAGCGGCGACGATGGCCGTGACGACGATCACCACGACGATCGGCCCGCTCTTCGACAGCGATTGTGCCAGGGCAGCCGGGAGCGCTTTCCATCGCGCGAGAACCCGCGGCAGCAGGTATTGAAATGTGAGCAGCAGGAAAACGCTCGCGGCGCTGATCGCGACCGTTGGCCAGCGGGTCTGCGGCACCGCCCGGGCGAGTTCTCCCAGCAACTCGTGTAGATGGTCGGTCGGCGGAAGTGGCACGCCGAGCAGGTGCTTCACCTGGCTCAACGCGATGAGACACGCAGCGGCACTGGTAAAGCCGGAGAGCACCGGCTGGCTCAGGAAGTTCGTGAGAACGCCCAGCCGCGCGGCCCCCATCGTGATCTGCATGACACCCACGATGAGCGCGGTGGCCATGGCGAACGCGAGATAACGCGGCGAACCAGGCTCCGCCAGTGCGGCGACCTGAGTCACGATGAGCAGCGACAACAGTGCTGATGGGCCGACCGACAGAAACCGGCTGCTGCCGAGCACCGCATAGACTGCGAGCGGCAGGAGGCTGGCATACAATCCGACCTGCGGCGGCAGACCGGCAAGCAGTGCGTAAGCCATGGCCTGGGGGATGAGCAAGGTGGCCACGATCACGCCCGCGAGGGCATCACCCGGCAGGTGCTTGCGCTCGTAGTGCGGGAGCCAGTCGAGCGCCGGGACCAAACGCTTCAGCCACGACGCGTGTTCGTCGCATTTCGTGATGGGCTGAGTGCTCATGTGAAGGCGATGCGGGGGCTGTCTCGCGGATCAGCGTTTGCGCAGCGGAAGCGGAAGGGCGTTGGTCGTCCGGGTGGGAGTGGCGTCCTGGCTGAAGACTTCCCGAGGTAAGTCGGTCGCAATCGACGGCCGCTTCCCACGCCATCACACCGCCTGCGAACTGATTGACCTCCGCAAAGCCGAGTTGCTCCCAGCTTTGACGCCGCATCGGCGCTGGGCCCGCCCTGAGCGACAGACTGTGATGATCTCGCGATCACGGGGCAGTTCACCAGCGCGGGTTTCAACTCAGCGAGCGGGAGTAATTGCGCACCGAGGACATGGTTCCTGGCAAATTCCGGATACTCCCGGACATCGACGAGGAGCGGCGGGTTGCCGGAGGCAAGACGTGTTGGCAGTTGCCGAGGAGAAGGTGATTGGAAGCAAGTGGGGTCATGCGAAGTGAGGGAAAGGGTTGGATGAATGGTGTGGGAACGGGATGTAGGCGCCTTTCAAAATCGGCTCAGAGAGTTGCCTTGATGGCCGATTCAAAGCCGGCCAGATCCGCCCCGCCGTCAATCCGACCGACAATATTGCCCGCCCGATCAATGACGAAGGTCGTCGGAATCGCAGTGATTCCGCCATACGCAGATGCGGTTTCCTGATCGCCCATGACGACCGGGTAGTTGATGCCGTTCTTCGCTACGAACGACTTGACCGCGGCGAGGCCATTCTCATCGAGCGAGACACCGACCACGACCAAGTCTTTCCCGTATTTCTTCTGCAAGGCGATCAGGTCAGGGATCTCTTTGCGGCATGGCGGACACCAGGTCGCCCAAAAGTTGAGTACGACGACTTTTCCTTTGAAGTCGGAGAGTTTGACCGTCTTTCCATCCAGACCTGCCAACCGCCAGTCAGGCGCCGCTGGTTCACCGCCAGCTCCGTTGCTGACGCGTGTGAGCCGAGGCGCCTCGGCGAGTGCCATCGAACGCAGGCCGCAACGATCAGAGGAACTTGTGCAGAATGCCCAGGCTGCGAACGCGGTGCCGAGGGCGAGGAAAGTGACGGTGGTTTTGTTAGGTTTCATGAGGAGTGGGATGGTGAATTCATTGTGGGCGCGCCGAGTCTTTCGGATCGAAATCCTGGTGATCGCCGGGACTGGGGCTTTCCCGCGCAGGTGTTGGAGGAGTCTCCTGCTTTTCAATGGGTGCGCTCCGGGCGTTGGAGGTGATCCCGAAGAACAGCCCCAGCATGCTGCCGTAAAGCGCGCCCCGCCACCACGTCGAGGTGAGCGGACAGGTGCCGGAGGTGCATTGGCCGAAATATCCAAGAGCGGCACCGAGAGCCGCGCCAATCAGAACGGCAAGGAGGAGCGGCCTGTAGGTGTGAAGGAATGACATTTTCATAATCGAGAATAGATTTGGGTTCGGAGTTCCCCTTCGCGCGGTCGCGCAATTCGCGTTGCGGGGAGGAGGAGTTGCGTCTAGTGGATGACCATAGGCTGGGAGCTGGAATTATTCTCCGCTCTTGATGTAGGCGTAGCCTTGCTCCTGTTTGCGGATCACTTCACTGACGCCGGAATCAACGGTGGTTGCGAGCGGGACGAGTTGATCCTTGGTAATCTGCATTCTTTTCATGGTGTTTTCGCAAACGGCGAAGACCACTCCGCTGGCGTGCAGTTTCTCGACCGTCGCCTTCATTTCCAGATTTGCAGCCGCGGTTTTGGCGAGGAGCATTCCAATGCCTTTGCCGTGCGCGACGACTTCAATCTTTGTGGTCTTCGCTCCGAGCGACTTCTGGACGTTCTCCACGTTGCGCAAGGCACCTTGCCATTTCTCCGCGCCGTCAATGGCGACTTCAAAGACGACTTTGTGCATTTTGTTGGTGGATTGTTGGACGGCTTCAGCAGTCCTGCCCGTGAGCGGCAGGGCGATGAGCGCCGCAATGGCGATTGTGCTCAGCAGCATTTTCATAAAGGTTTTGATTGGATTTGATTGTGGTTTGATTGTGGTTTGAGTTGAAGACTTGAATCACCGCACATCGACCTCGATCGGTAGGAGGTGGTTCACGATGTAGCTGCGGCGGTCCTTATCGCGCTCCGTCGGTTGGGTGCGGCCTTCCGAGTCCGTCGCGCGGACCATGAGTTTGGCTTTCCCAGGTTTTGTCGGCACCTTCCAATCGTATTCCCAAAGCCGCCAGGCATTGCGGACGGGCTCTCCCAGCAGATGCGTTTCATGCCACGTCTCGCCGCCGTCGGTGCTGATTTCCACTTTCGTAATCTCAGCCTCAGTGGTCCACGCGGCACCACTCACAGGATAGGTCTGCCCGGCGCGCACGGTGTCGGCGAAACCGGGCCGAGCGATCTGGGCCTTCACCTGCATCTCGGTAATCGGGACCAGTGTCGGTGCGCTCGGTCCGCGTTCCCAATAGGCGTAATCAATGGTTTGATAATATCCGTGGAACGGCTGGGCGCTGGCGATAATCCGGGTCAGCCATTTTACCGAGGCCATGCCATACCAGCCGGGCACGATGACCCGGAGTGGCGCGCCGTGCGCGGGCGTCAGTTCCTCACCGTTCATTTTGAAGGCGAGCAGCCCATCTTCGTTCGCCTTCTTCAGCGGCATGCTGCGCGCGTAATGATTATTCCCGGCCGGTCCCGGCGGCTCCTTGATCTCGCCCCGGTCCGCTCCCTCAAAAATGATTTCGCGCACGGCATTTTTTAAACCCGCGCGGCTCAGCACCTCGCTGAGTAAGACGCCAGTCCATTCCGCATTGCTGACCGCGCCGCGCTCCCATTGCGCGCCGCTGGCAGGAGGCGTGAGAAAAGCGCGCCCATTGCCCGCGCATTCCAACGTCACGGCGAGGGTGCGCGACGCCATCTCTCGCACTTCGTCATAAGTCAGTTCCAACGGCGTCTCGACTTCGCCTTCGATCTTCAACCGCCAGGTCTTCACGTCAATCTGCGGGATCGAAAAGTGGCTCCGCACAAAAAAGCGGTCCACCGGCGTGATGAATCCGTCGAGCGAGCCGAACGGCATTTCGAGATTCAACGGCTCCCGCTCGCGCACGATCATCCCTCCCGGCGAGAATACTCTAACGCCCCGGCTGGGTGTGTTCTGGACTTTCATCGGGGAAACGCCCTTTCCAATACGAACAATCCCACGGTAAGCAGCACCGCAAAAATCACCACGAACACGCCGCGCGGGACGTGTAGCAAATCCGGCAACAGAACTTTTCCGAGGTCGCCCCACTTCTCCACGGTCTTTTTCAAAGTTGCGGAGAACTCGGCAAAAATCCACGAACCCACGACTAATCCAGCAAAGCCGAACAGCGCGTCCCAGCTTCCCTGACCCAGCGCCGCCGCGGCCGTGCCGGGGCAATAGCCCATCAGCGCGAAGCCCGCGCCGAAAAGGAGTCCGCCGATGATGTTCGAGCCAATTCTCGTCGGCTTGAGGTGGAGGTTCACCTTGGCGAAGTGGTGCAGTGTGAAGACGCCGATCATGCCGACGATGATGGCGGTGAGCATGATCTTTGCGACGGTCCAGTCCTGCAGCAGCAGTTGGCCGATGAGAATATTAAATTTGCCCACGCCGCCCTTCTGCAAGAGGAAGCCAAAGGCCAGCCCAAAAATCACACCAGCCAACAGCTTGGGAGCTGCGGCCACGGGCGGCGCCGGCTTTTCCGTGGATTGCTTAACCGCTTTGCCGGGATCAATCATAGTAGTCTTAAAGATTGAAGAGCGTCATGGCCACGGCGACGCCGCCGATGAAAAAGCAAATCACAGAAATCCATGAGGCGACGTTGAGTTGCATTGTTCCGCTGATGCCGTGCCCGCTGGTGCAGCCTCCGGCGAGCCGCGCGCCAAAGGCCATGAGCGCACCTCCTCCGAACGCAACTCCCGCACGCAGCGCAATGCTGTCACCAAAGCGGTCAATCCACATGGGCGGAAGCCATTCGTTGACGAACTCGCCGCCGGTGAGGGCGGCAATCGCGCCGCCCACGATGGTGGAAAGGACAAAGACAAATTCCCAGCCCACTTGCGGCGGCTTGTCTTTGAAGTAAGCGAGCGACTCGGTATGACGCCTGGCAAACAATTTGCCGATGAAGCCCGACACTTGGGCATAGAACGAAGATGCGCCGATGGGCTTGTCGGAAAAATAGAAGGTAAGCCACGAGAGCACGCCGATGCCTGCGCCGACAATATACGGTGACCACGCCGGGCCGGGATAATCGAGCGAGTTCACAGCGTTTCCGGCTGCGAATGCGGTGTGTGTCGGTAAGAACGCGAGACAGCCAAGAAGAAACGCAATCTGGTGCTGCGTGCGGCCCATGAATCTCCAGGTAGGGCGCGTCACTCCGTGCGCGCCGTCCCTGCATGTGCGAAGCACCGGCGCGCACGCAGTGACGCGCCCTACCACCCTCAGCCGGTTCATGGGAACAATGAGCGAAGGATTTCGGGGAACCTTCATTTTTATTTCTTTTTCTTCTCGATCACCCCGTCCACCGGATAACCCGCCTTCTTCCAAGCCTGCCAGCTTCCGGGCACGTTGCAGACGCAGCCAAATCCTTCCTGCTTCAGAATGCTGGTCGCGATGCTCGCCCGATAGCCGCTGTCGCAATACACCGCCGTGGGCATGCCCTTATCCAGTTCACCGAGTTTTTCGCGCAACTCGCCCAGGAAGATATGGCGCGCATTCGGGATGTGCCCGCCCTTCCATTCGTCCGGCGCACGCACATCGACCAGTTGCAACTTCTTCCCGCGTGCTTTGATTTCATGCACGGTCATCTGCCCGACTTCATCCAGAGGCAGCCCGGCGTTGTCCCACGCCTTCATTCCGCCCACGAGATAGCCGGCAAACTTCGTGTAACCCGTGCGCAGAAAGAGACGGACGATTTCATCGAGCTTCTCGTCGGACTCCAGAACGAGAAGGATCGGCTTCTCGGAGTCGAGCAGCCAGCCAGCCCAAATGGAAAGCATGGGCGATCCGCCAATGCTCAGCGCACCTTTGATATGCCCTGCGCCAAACGCCAGCATCATGCGGGTATCAATCAGCACATTGTTCGCGTCCTCGATGGCTTCCTTAAAAAACTTGGGTGGAAGGCCACGCACTTTGGGCAGGTTGCCGAGCACTTCCGGGCCTTTCGCATTCCACTTCTTCATGCGCGGATAGTAAGTCGGGGCGGGCGGCGCGGTGGAGAGCGCGTAGTCAGTGAAGCTTTCCACATCCTGAAACTGAAGGAAGGCATTGAACCGCCGCTCATAACCGATCGTGCTGCTAAGCCGGTCGCCGATGTCCGCGCCGCACGGCGAGCCGTGCCCGTGCGCCGGGTAAATGATCACGCCATCGGCGAGCTTCAGGTAAAAATCGCGCAAGGTATGAAACTGTTGTTCCGCCAGCTTTTTCGCCTGGGCATTGCCGAGGAGGTCGGGCCGCCCGGCAGAACTGACAAAAAGCGAGTCCCCCGTGAGCACGCCCCAAGGCTCGTCCGGGTGGTCCTTCTCCGCCAGAGAATAAGCAACGTGCTCCGGCGTGTGGCCGGGGGTGTGCCGAACGGTAATAAAAGCGTCACCGAGCTTGAATGTGTCTCCGGCCTTGATCTTCTCGTGATCGAAGCCGTAGCGCGCGCCGCCTTCGTGACTGACAAATATTTTCGCGGTCTCGACCCGCGCACAGAGTTCGCGCGCGCCGCTGACCAGATCCGCATGGATGTGGGTTTCAAAAATGTGCGTGATGGAAAGGTGCTTCTCGCGGGCGAGCTCGAGGTAGCAATCCACGTCCGCACGGGGATCGATGACCGCAGCGACGCCTTCGGAATCATCGCCGACCAAATAGGAAAGTGCGGCGATGCCGTCGGTTTGGATTCGTTCAAAAATGAGGGCCATAATCTGTTTCGGTTCTTATGATTTCCTGTCGTGGTTTAATTTTGATTTCATTCAAAGGGCGCCCAGAAATGCCACCAGCTCCGTCTTCTCTGGCGCGGACAGCTTCGTTTCGAGAATGAGATTAAAAATTCCACCGTGTCCTCCAGCGTCAGCAGTCGGCCATCGTGCAAATAGGTGGGCGAATCTTTGATGCCTCGCAGCGGAAACGTCTTGATCGGGCCATCCGCCCCTCTGCTTTTTCATCACAGCCGCCTTCTCCGTGCTCATGCGGGACATCGTGGCGGCGAAGTCCTCTTTCGGAACGACGGGAGCGTAGCTCGATCTCTTTTCCTCCTGTCCCAGCACCGTGCCGGCGAAAGACAGGAACACCAGCCCGCATAGGATGTGTGTTCTGCTTTTCATGATTGTTTCCTAGCGTGGTTTTTCATGGTTGCGTTTTTGGCTTTACCGCAGGAGTACCCTAGGCCGTGGGCTGTCTCCGCACTATGGGGTAAAACCCTCCCTTTATGCCTGTCCGCGCCGACGGGCAGTGAGGCCGGCCTCAAACCACCCCCTCTCCACCCGCGAAGAAAAGGACGATGCCACCCGGCAATGAAAACAATTCCCGGGTGGATTCCCCTATGTGGATTTGTCCCGAATCAGTTTATGAATGGCTAGGCTTTCCTGGCCGGTAGATTTCTCCGCTTGATCCTTCAGAAGTTCCAATTCCTTGGTTTTGGCGGGAAGTTGTTCAAAAGTTTTCAGATCTTGGCCGAAATCTATTTCTGTTATTTGTGGGTCTGGTTGCATGGCTTGTGTTTGTTTGAGGTCATTCCGCAGAGAAAGGGCCTTGGCAACTGCCGCCGTTGGCGGCAGCCCGTCAGAACGCAAGCGACGGATAACCTCGCCGCCAGCAGAGGGAGGATGAACTTCGCAGTCACAAAAGGGAGGTCGGACTGCCAGCGGCACCAACAGAACAGAACAGAATTGAAGCCCCCATAAGGATTGGTCGCGCGTTGAGAAGCGCCGAAATCCTCCATCCACCGGCCATCCACGACGAAACGATATTCATACTGCCCGGACCGGAGCATCAAGCGGACAGCCCCATTCTCCGCCACCCATGATATTCAGCGGCGTGGCATCGGGACGCCAACCGTTGAAATTGCCGATCACACTCACTTCCCTGGCTTCTGGAGCGAGAAACGTGAAAGTCTTTTCCTGCTCCTCCAACGCGGGGAACCGCTCCGACACCAGATGGACTGTCGGCGGTGGATCAATATTTCCGGGTGCGGTCACCGTTGACTCACTGGGTTTCCAGATGGCATTTCCGGATTCCAGGCCGCTGCGTCCCAAACCCCTCGTGGAAATGTTGTTTTCCTGACTCACGCGTGCTTGTTTCATTTGAATCGCTATTGGAAACTAATCCGCCACTCCCCCGCCCAGGATGTCGATCGGAAACGACTTCATGTTTCTGGAATCCTGCCATCGTCGGCCATGAAGAACGAGAGAAGGTCGGCATTGAGCTTGTCCTTGTGCGTGTCGGTGAGGCCGTGGGGTGCGCCGGAATACACAATCAGTTTCGCGTTCTCAACGATTTTGGCTGAGGCTCTTCCGGCGGCATCAATCGGCACGATCTGGTCGTCGTCGCCGTGAACAATCAGCGTTGGCACGTCGAACTTCTTGAGGTCTTCGGTGAAATCCGTCTCGGAGAACGCCTTGATGCAGTCGAAGGTGTTCTTGTGACCGGCCTGCATCCCCTGGAGCCAGAACGAGTCGATCATCCCCTGCGAAACCTTGGCGCCGGGCCGGTTGGCCCCAAAGAACGGGCCGCTGGCGAGATCCTTGTAGAATTGCGAGCGGTCGGCGGCACAGCCGAGGCGAATCTTGTCGAACACCCCCCTCGGTAAGCCGCCAAGGTTGGCGACCGTCTTGAGCATCAGCGGAGGGACGGCGGAGATCAACGCGGCCTTGGCCACCCGTTTCGTGCCGTGGCGGCCGATATATCGGGCCACTTCGCCACCGCCCATGGAAAACCCGATCAGGACGGCGTCTTTCAGGTCGAGCATTTCGATGAGCTGCGAGAGGTCGTCGGCAAAGGTGTCCATCTCGTTGCCGTTCCAGGGCTGGCTCGATCGGCCATGACCGCGACGGTCATGGGCAATGCAGCGATAGCCCTTGGAGGCCAGAAACACCATCTGAGCTTCCCAGCTATCCGCACTGAGGGGCCAGCCGTGGCTGAACAGCACGGAGGGACCCGCGCCCCAGTCCTTGTAGTAGATCTGCGTTCCGTCTTTGGTCGTCATCGTGCTCATTGTGTAGTTCCTTTACTCGTCGTTTCATGGGTTAACTCCTTGTAGAAACAGAGTGAAGCAGTGTATGCAACGCTTGGGCTGCGGGTCCCGAGGAGGCCGGATTCTGACCTGTCACAAGCATGCCGTCCACCTGGACATGGGGCGCCCAGTTGACACCACTGCTAAACACGCCACCTCGTTCCCTGAGCCGGTCCTCCAACAGGAACGGGACGACTGCGCTCAAGCCCACAGCTTGCTCTTCCGCATTCGTGAACCCGGTCACGCGCTTGCCTTTGACCAGATACTCGCCGTCCTGTCCGCGCACATTGACAAAGGCAGCGGGCGCGTGACACACCGCACCCACTGGCTTGCCGGCCTTCACGAAAGCCTCAACCAGCGCAATAGAGGCCGCGTTATCGGGCATGTCCCACATCGGGCCGTGTCCTCCCGGGTAAAAGACCGCGTCGAAACCCTCCGCAGACACGGCGGCCAGTTTTTTCGTTTTGGCAAGCTCAGCCTGTGCAACCTTGTCGGTGCGGAAGCACTTCGTCATTTCAGTCAGATTTTCGGGGAGATCGCTCGTCGGATCGAGCGGCGGCTGACCGCCCTTGGGCGAGGCCAGCGTGATCGTCGCTCCGGCATCCTTGAGCACATAATAGGGTGCGGCGAACTCTTCCAGCCAGAAACCAGTCTTCTTCCCGGTGTTGCCGAGTTGGTCATGGGAAGTGAGAACAAATAGAATTGTCATAGTTAGCCTCATCCCGGCTTCTTGGACCATCCTGGGCAGCCAGCCAGGTCAGGAGGCTCCAGACGGGTGCGGGGCCACGTTCACGGATTGCGTCGACGATACGGCGGTCCATTCCGTCGAGCCGGGGCGGTGGTGACGGCACCATTTCGGGAGTGAAAACCTGCGGTGAATCAGGTGGCGCGACGACTGCGAATATCGACATGCGCTAAATACGCACCGGCGCAGGGTGTAGCCGTCGCGCCGGTGCAGTCGGGATAGACCCAAGTGCCCTCTCACGATGGAAAACCGCACCCAACGATGTGGCGCCGCCCGTCCTCGTAAACAAGACCAACCACCAGCCATCAAACGCTGGCCGATTCCCGGCCCAGATATTTCTTCTCGGCGGTGTCCACGCGTATCATTTCTCCGTTGGCGATGAACAGCGGCACCATGACTTGCAGACCCGTTTCGAGCTTCGCCTCCTTCCACTCTGCGTTCACGCCGCCCCGAGCGGGCGCAGCGGTGTCCGCAACCTTGAGGGAAATTTGCACGGGCAAAACGATGTCGAGCAGCCGCCCATCCAGCCGCAGGGCTTTGTATTCGGCGTTCTCCTTGAGAAACCAGCGGCGCTCACCAAGCTGTTCGTTGGTGAACTCGAATTCCTCGTAAGTGTTCGCATCCATGAAGACATGCCGGTCGGCCTGCGCATAGCTGTAGGTCACGGGCCGGGTTTCCAGTTGGGCCACTTCCACGCGCTCGTTCTCGGCGAACACTCGGTCAATGATGCGTCCGGTCGTGAGATGGCGCAGGCGGCTGTGGAGCCGGTGGCGGGTCTGGGCGGTGCCGCTGGTGTGCATGTCCTCGACGACATGAGGGGCACCGTCCACCATCAAAACCATCTGGCGTTTGAACTCGTGAGGCAGAATCGTTTGCATATTGGGGCTGTTGCGCAGAGGCTGACAGCATCGGAGCCTGAGCGTGAACCCTGCGTGGCGTCAACGAACTTCACCCGCACTGCTCGCTTCATCGGTTGAAGCAATGAAGCCTGTCTGCGTATCAATTGGACCGGCGCGGCGAATTCAATTTATCTGGTCAGCATGAAGACAGAGCGAAACCGCATCCCAGTCAAAGCCATCACCAAACACGCGCTCCAGCTTTGTTTGCTGTTGGCCGCTGGGCTGCTCGTATCCGCGTGCCAGCAGGAGGCCAAAGTCGAGAAGAACGCCGACCCCACCGGCGTTTACGCCCTGGTCAGCGTCAATGGCAGCAACGTGCCCGCCAGCGTCTCGCACGACGGCACCTCGCTCCAGGTGCGCTCAGGCACGTTCACCATCAAAGCCGATGGAACGTGCGGCACGAAAACGGTCTTTGTCCCACCTTCGGAGTCGGAAGTGGCCCGCGAGGTAACTGCAACGTACACAAAAGAAGGTTCCAAGCTGACCATGCAATGGAAAGGCGCGGGAACCACCACCGGAACCATCGAGGGCAACACCTTCACGATGAACAACGAGGGGATGCTTTTCGTTTACAGAAAGTGACTGGCAGACGGGAAAGCCCGCATCGCTGCTTTTCGTAAACGAAATCCTGATTCTTTGGCCAGGTGGCGCAGGCTGCCGGTGCGCAACGCGGTGTATACGGATTGCACGTTGTCGTCGCCGCGCTGCCAAAGGCGGCATCTTATGTTGAGCCGGTACGACAGAGACAGATTGGTCGAAGTCATCGAGCGCTACCTCAGCGACGGACTCACGGCGTTTCAACTGGACGAAGCGCTGTCCGACATCGCAGCCAGGACCAAGGATGAAACCGTGAAGCAGGTGGCAGACTTGCTCTGGCATCACTACGATGATGTCCAGGACCACAAGGTTGTCGCCTCCAAGGAAGAATGGCACTACTTCCAACGGCTCCTGTTAATCCTGAAATCCGATGCGGAAATTGTCATGGAGCCGGGTGAGCGAAGATGGACGGCGCGGCAGGCGGTGGCGGCGGTCTGTCTGGCCCTGTTCGGTCTGGCCGTTGCACGAACGGGTTTCGGCTCTCACCTTCTTCTGACCACCATCCCGCTGGGGATTGTCTCGATGCTGCTGGCGCAGTGGCGCTCCCGTGTCGAGTCGAAGCGCCTGCATGAGCAGACCGCCCTCACGCCCTTCGCTTCAGTATCCGAGTTGCTCTCCCTGCGCCGCAAGCTCACCCATTTCGTAAAAGCGCGGTATCCTGCCCGGCTCGGCTCCCGTCGGATTCGCAGCCCGGTCAGCGCGGGCCTGATGTGGCTTCATTCCGGTGTTGCGTGGCTCATCTGCTCGCCGGTGGCGCTGGCGTGTCAGATGATGCCGGAACCGGAGCAGCGGTGGAAAGTGGTCAGCCCGTAAGCTTGCCCCAAATTCGTATACCGAAATGCTCCGGGCAGCCGCGCCTCAGTTGACCAGCACGACTGAATCCCTATTTTGATGCCGGGCCGCACTTGACCGCCATTTGAAAAGGTCGTCCACTTTTCTCCATGTTGTCTTCAACACATCTGCGAACAGGGCTTCCGTTTGCCCTCTGCGGCATGTGCCTGTCGTTCACCGTGTCGGCGGGTGAGGCTGGCCCTGCAAATTATGACCCGCTGGCAGTGGCGACGGATTTCAATCCTGAGCAGCTTGACCTGACCGTCCACGACGCGAAGCGCACCCGCGACATCCCGGTGCGGATTTATCTTCCGGCCAACAAAGCACCCGCGCCGGTGGTGCTGTTCAGCCACGGGCTGGGAGGCACGCGCAACGGGAGCCAGTTTCTCGGCACGCACTGGGCGGCGCGTGGCTATGTGGCGGTCTTTCTTCAACATCCCGGCAGCGACGATTCCGTCTGGCGCGGCAAATCGGCGACCGAGCGGATGCCCGCGATGAACAGCGCCGCGTCGCTGGACAACTTCCTCCTGCGGGTGCAGGACGTTCCTGCGGTGTTGAACCAGCTTGAAATCTGGAACGTAGACTCAACCACCGCCCTGAAAGGCAGGCTGGATGTGAAGAAGGTTGGCATGAGCGGTCACTCCTTTGGCGCGATTACGACGCAGGCCGTGAGCGGCCAGACCTTCGCCATCGGCGGGCAACGCTTCACTGACCCGCGCATCAAGGCGGCGATTGCGTTCAGCCCCAGCACGCCAAAGCGCGGCAGCGCGGACACAGCGTTCGGCGAGGTCAAGATTCCCTGGCTCCTGATGACGGGCACGAAAGACCTGTCGCCCATCGGCCAAGCTGATTTGAAGTCCCGGCTCGGCGTGTACCCGGCTCTGCGCGGCGCTCCGAAGTACGAAGTGGTGCTGAACAACGCCGAGCATTCCGCCTTCACCGACCGCGCCTTGCCGGGCGACAAAGAACCGCGCAATCCCAACCACCACCGCGTCATCCTCGCATTGTCCACGGCGTTTTGGGATGCCTATCTGCGGGGCGATGCGGACGCGCTGGCGTGGCTGAAGGGCAGCGGGCCGCGCTCCGTCATGGAGGCATCAGACCGGTGGCAGTTCTCAACGCACTAAGTAATCACCTACGGATACCGATGACTTGTTGGTGCATCTGGTTGTCAAACTGCTGCTGAAGTCCGTCGTCGAGTGGATTCACGCCCACCCGGACTCGGCCTTTTCGAGGTTCATGTTGAAGCAGCGCGGCCCGCGCACGGATGTTGCCCGGATGAGCCGATTGCAGCGTCTGGCGAGCGCACTGGCCTTCTTGCTCTGGGGGTGCCTGTTCCTCGGATGCTGGCTGCTGACAGCCTATCTCGCCTTCGGGCTGCGTTTTGTTTCTCCCGAAAACGTCGCAGTTCCAGTGCTGCTCTTCGGGTTGGCGCTGCTTTCGGGCTGTGGGCTTCTCGGCGGATTTTACCTGCTAGCGAGAGTGGTCGTTTAGCAGGGAGTCAGGAGCGTTGGCTCGGCAGTGGTCCTGAATTGCCATTGGCCTGCCGAATGGCCCATGAGAAACCTTTTGCATGTCTTATCAGGCGGCTTTCGATAAAATTCACACGAGATGCACTTCACGACCGACAGGCTGGAACGGCTCCAACGGAGCCTTGAACTGGCCCTCAATCAGGAGTGGCCTCAACTCTCCGCGACGCAGGTTCGTCTGGCCAAGCTGCGCCCCGCGCCAATTCCCGTCCGCCCTGCAAGTGCCAAGCGCATGTCCGTGGTGGCCACCGTGGCGACTGACGGTGGCGAGAACAAACTGAGCCTCGAACCCATCCAGCTTCAAGTCATCCGGGTGTCCGACAGCCTTGGCGAGGTCTACTTCGAGGATTTCGTAGCCCAGTCGCTGAAACCGGATGAAATCCTGCGCTTCTTCTTCCAGTCCAATCAGCGGCTCCAGAGGTTCCTCGGCTACCTGAAATTGGACTGGAGCCAGTTGCTGCCCCATTCCGATTTTCAGCGGAGCCAGTTGCTGTCGATGCTCAGGGAACTCATGGAATGGGCGGCGTTGCTGAAGCTCGCCAGTCAGCCCCCTGTGAAGCTGTTAATCCGCGATGGACTGCTGCGAAGCGTGCTGCTGACGGACGTGGTATTTCAACGGTTGAGAGAGAAATTCGAGGCGTTGACCGCGAAGCATGGCCACCTGCTGGTTGGCGTGGCGAAGCGGTCGCGGGTGCTGAGCTACTTGTCGGTGGCCTTGGGGCTGAACGAGAGCTTCAGCAAGGGCGAACCTGCTTACCTGCCAGTCCCCGCAGAGTTGGAGCGTCAGGCCGCTCCTGCTCAGTACCGCTGGATTGGCAGCCGGGCGATGGGACTGCTCCACATTGCCCGGCTCGACCGGGGCGAGGCCGTTCCGCTGATGCCCGTGGACATTGCCGCATGGCAGCAGGGGAGGACCGAGGAAGCGATGTCGCTGCTTCACGAGTCTGCCCATGCCAGCTTTCCACTGCGCGGCTATCCGCAGGCGCTGGTGCAAGCGCACGAGCACGCCCGCATGGGCGGGCTGGAAATCGAGATGTTGGAATCCCTGCTCCTGCAAAAGGTCAGCGAGCGCGACCCATCGGTGGCGCAAACGGCGCGGCACCTGATGCTGGTAGGCAAACAACTCTCTGAAGGAATGATGAAGGACTCACCCGATGAAATCTGAGCTTTACGCGAACACCCCCGCAGTGGGCCTCTTGAAAGGCTTTTCCCCGGTGCCACATCAACTGGAGGTGGACGTGGTTGTCCCCCATCAGGAGCGCGGCCTGCCGGGCTTCGGCGAGTTCCTGCTGGTTGAGTTGGGTGCAGACGAAGCAATGGTGGGACGCGTGAGCCGATACCACGCTGCCGGGCAATTGGCCACGGAGCGCGGCGACGCCCAAGGCGTTTGGCTGGCCGTCAGCGCAGGCCGGTCGGCGTTGGAAAAAAGAAAGGACTAGACATCCGCCCTCAAAAAGGTTCCAATACGCTGGTGAAAGAGCAACTTGATGGCGGCGGCATATCGGCAACGGGGCGCGCCA
>JBBRWD010000107.1:0-25205 GCA_038249465.1 Limisphaerales bacterium
CCCAACCCTCACGGGTAGGGCGCGTCTGTCCCCAGCGCGCCGTCGGATTGGCCGGGAGTGGTTCGCGGCGCGCTGGGGACAGACGCGCCCGACCCAGTCCGGGGGTCGTCCATCCCACTGCCTGGGGAGTAATCCGTGGGCGCCTGTGCTTGACGACTTCTTCGCCCCCTCTCCGCCACCAGGTTCAGGTTGACGCATCCGCCCGACGGCCCATCCGTGCCCCGTGGCCTTGTCGTCCAGGCCGCCGCTAAATTTGCGAGTAACCTGCCGGGCGGAGCATCACATTGCTGATGTTCGACACGATTTCCGGGTCGGTATAGCCGGGCGTGGAACTGAGTTTCTTCCACTCCGGATCGCCGCCGAAGGCGCCCCAGGCTTTGTCGCGCGCGGCCATGTTCTCATAGCCGAGCATGTAAGTGAGGTTGGGCAGCTTGGCGCCGACGAGCGTTTCCCCGAAGAACACCGGCCACAATCCGGCACGGCGGAAGATGGCGATCTCGCCGATGTCGAACATCTCAATCTTCTTCTTGTTGGCCTTCTTGCTGTGGCTTTCGTAAGTCCGCAGTTCGAAGACGCGCGAGGACTTGCCTTTGATGTCGGCCGGCACCTCCAGCTTCGGCATGCCCGGGAACGCGACCATCAGCGAGCTTTCCACGCGGATGTAAATTGGGTCGGTCGCCGGCGCATTGATGAATTCCGCGCCGAGTTTCAGATAGTCGGTGTCGGTTCGCACGCGTTCATTCGCGGTGGCGAAATCCTCGGCCGACTTGAACGGCAGCAGCAAATAGACGGTCGGGCTGTCAGGCCCGGTCATCACGTTGAACACCCCCACCGGCCCGATGCCGGCGCGGTTCACGGCCGGGATGAACGCGTTCTTGAGGAAATCATCAAAGAGTTTCTGCTTCGGTCCGCGGCGCAGATGGTAGAGGCGCAACTCGTAGAACTCGCGCGCGGTCGGCGTGCCCGGCCCGGCTTCGGCGGCAGCGGCCGAGCGAGGAGTGAGCCACGAGGCCGCGCCGGTGAGAGCGGAGGCGGCCAGGGAGGTTTTGAGGAATTCGCGTCGTTTCATGGGGGTGAACTGAGTTTGTCGTTGCTGGGCTGCGCGGAGTTCACCGATTGCCATCCGGGTTGTCAATGCGGTTCAACGCGGTTCAACGAGGGCGCCGGAATGCCGTTCGCGGCGCGGTCCGGTTTCGCACGGAAATGCAAAACACCAGCCGGCGCCAGGGTGATGTGGCGCACATCGGCAGGATTCCTCATCCTGCGGCAGGCCGGCTACTGCACGAACCGGACGCGATAAAAGCGCGGATTGTGCGCCGGCGCGTTGTTGTCAATCACGGCCGTCACTCCGGTCTGGTTGGTGAAGGCCAGCACCTGGCTCCAGCTTCCCGGCATCAGCGTGTCGGATCCATCCAACGCATAGCTCCGGCCAGCCACGCCCGAGACGTTGATCAGGAAACGACCATCCAACAATCGCTCGGCTGAGACGATGGCCGGCCGGTTGGTCGCAGCCACCGTCGCGGTGAGAGCCAGGCCAAAAACAACGTCGCTGCTGGTGTTGGCGCTCTGATGAACCTCGACGGCGAGCACATTCGTGCCGGGCAGGAGCGGGGCCGGCGCGAAGCTCAGAATGTTGGTCAATCCCTCCACAGGCGTGTTCTGCGCGAGTGTCAGATGGTCCACCGCCCCGGCGTTCATGCGGAAGCGACCCACTTCCGTGCCATTGAGATGGAACACGGCTCCGTCATCGACCCAGTTGGTGGCGATGAGCGAGAGAAGAAGACCATCGGTGGGCGCGACAAAGCGGGCGCGCAGGTAAACGGTGACCGGTCCGCCCTGCGCCGGAGACGTCAGCGGCGTGGTGATGGGTGCGAAATAGGGATACGCCGGAGAGTCCTCGAAGCCCAGCAACGCCAAACCGGCGGGCCAGGTGCTGTCGTCGTAAGCAGGCGCGGTCCAGGCCGTGCCGAGATCGGAGCCAGACTGGTTGTATCGCCACGGGGTCGCGAGGTCGATGACCGTGGACGGCGTGGCGACATAAAGACCGTCGTTGACGAGCAACGTGGCCGACTGGCTTTGCGCGGAGCCGAGCGCGTTGACGACCGTCGCGTAGTAGGTGCCGGAATTGGCGGGCTGGGCGCTGGGAATCACCAGGGTGCTGTGGGTGGCACCCGCAATCGGCGCCCCATTGCGGCGCCACTGCCAGGTGATGGGCGCGGAGCCGGAGGCGGCGGCGACGAGACTCACGGCGCTGCCGGCCGGCACGAACTGGTTGGTGGGCTGGAGCGTGATGATGGGCGCAGAAACCATGTTCGTGAGATGCAGAACAATGTTGCCCTGCGAGCCGTTTCCAAAAACGCCGCCCACCTGGAGGTGGTAAACAGTTCCCGCCACCGCACTGAACGTCAGTTGGCTGAGAAAATCCGTCGCGCTGACGTCGTTGTTGAACGCCACGGACGTCAGTGCATCGACCGAGTTGCCCGTGTACACCCCGAGCGTGCTGTCGAAGATGGGGGTGGTGGTGCCCGTGCTGCCGAAAGTGTCCAGCCACACCGGTCCAGACAGGGTAGCACGCCAGGAGATCCACACTGAGCGACGCATGTTCGCGTTGCCCTGGTCTGGTTCGCCGGGCTCCAGAACACTCGCTCCCGCCCCTTGACGATTGTCGCCCAGCAGCGTCAGCGGCGACCCCGAGATGGTCACCCGATTGCTGAAATAGTTGGTGAACACCGGCGTGACCAGTCCGACGGAAACATTGATGCCCGTCGAGGTCCGGGAAGCGCCGCGGTTGTCGAACGCGACGGCGGAAAGCAGATAAGTCCCCACCGCCACGCCGTTCCAGGCAAACGAAAATGGCGGAGCCGCATCGGCGCCCAGCAGATTGGTGACGTTGGCGTAAAAGACAACCTGCGTGACGGAGCCGTCGCTGTCGGCGGCATTGGCGTTCATGGTGATGTCCGCCCCCGGCGAAAAAGCCGCGCCATTGGCCGGGCTGGTGATGCTGACCGTCGGGCGCGCATTGAGCACGATGAAGACGGGAGCCGACGTGGTGGCGCCGCCGAAATTGTCCGTGGCCACCGCGGTAAGGGCGTTGCTGCCGGCGGGGGCATTGGTCCAGGTAAAGTTCCACGGCGCGCCGAAGACCTCGCCAAGCTTGTTGGTCTGCGCCCAGTAGAACGCGACCTTCGCCACGGTGCCATCCGTGTCTGCCGCGACCGCGTTGATGACGAGGTTGGTCGGGGTGGTGATGAAGAGCGTGGCATTCACCGGATTGGTGATGGCGATGGAAGGCAGCAGGTTGTCGTTGTCTTCAATGGTGATCGTGGCGTTGTTGGGCAGGCCGATGAGATAGTTCGCCCCAGTCGCCAGCGCCACCACCACGGTTTCCAGCGGCTCGGCCAGCGCATCATCCACCGGCGTGACCGCGAACGACACCGAGGCCTGGCCTGCGGGAATCACCACCGGACTGCTCAGCGCGGCATAATCCACGCCATTGATCGCGGTGCCCGTGATGCTGAACAGGACGGACAAGGAAGCATTCGTGACCATCGAGCGTGTCACGGTGAAGAAACCATTGGCGGGCCCGGTTTCGCGCGCCACGGGCGTGGTGGCCGCGATGGTCACCGCGGGCAGCGGCACCACCGTGAGCGCCGCCACCTGGCTGGTGACCGCGCCGACGTAGTTCGTGATGACGACCGCATAATCGCCGGCCTGTGACGGCTGGACGGCGGCAAGCGTGAGGACGGCATTGGTGGCGTTGGCAAGCGCGCCGCCGTTGTACGACCACTGGTAGCGCAGGGGCGCGGTGCCACCGGCCAGGACGCTGAAGACGGCATCGGCGTTCTGGTTGACGATCTGGATCGCCGGTTGATTGGTGATGACCGGCGGAACGCTGATCACGAGATTGGCCACCACGCTGGTGATGGAACCGAAGATGTTCGTGATCACGACCGAATAACCGCCTGCGTCCGACGGCTGCGCGCTGGCGATGCTGTGGATCGCATTGGTGGCGCCGGGCAGCGGATTTCCGTTGCGACGCCACTGATGGCGCAGCGGCTGGGAACCGGTGGCGAGCACCGTGAACGAGGCAGGTTGTCCCGCGATGACGAACCGATCCGCCGGCTGCTGGGTGATGACCGGCGGCGAAAAGATTTGCAGCGTGGACGCGGCGTGCGCAGCGCCGGCGGCATTGGCCACGATGACGCTGTAACGCCCCGCTTGATTGGTGGTGATGGCGGACAACGTCAGCAGGTTGTTGGTCGCACCGTCGATCCCCTCACCTTTAAAGCGCCACTGGTAAAGCAATGTTCCTCCGCCTGTGGCAGTGACGGAGAATGCCACTGTGTTGCCTGCATTGGTCGCGACGCCGACCGGCGCCACGGTGATGACGGGGAGACTGGTCACCGCCGCTCCGGTGACTGCGGCCGGGGTCGGCACACCGGCCAGCCAGTTCGTCGGCTCGTTGCCATACGCGCCAGCCGCGCGGCGTTGGAGCGAGACTCCGACGCCATTGGTGGAGCCATCGGCGGCCGAAGCCCACGGGAACTCATCTCCGTAATTCACTTTATCCACCAGCACATACGGCACAAATCCCGCATCGGGGCTCGGTGGCAGTTGTGGGAAATCCGGCCGGTAGAGTTCGACCTTGTCGCTGCCGTTATCGAGCTTCCCGCTGTATGGACCGTAGATCGGCACGCCGGCGCCAAGACCGTAGCGGCTGCGGAAGGCGGCAAGTTGGGTGGCGTTGGCCGGATCGAAACTGACCACCAGGAGCGCAGCGCCGGCCGCCAGGCTGACGTTCTGTGGAAAGTCGAACTTCACGGCGTCGCGCAAGCGCCAGGTGTTGGTCGGGTAATTGGCGTGGAAGAGCGACACCGCCGAGGCGCTGAGATTGCGCAGCTCGATGAACTCATCCACCACGTTGTCGTTCGTGCCGATGTCGGGCGGATGATACATGATTTCGCTGATGACCACCGGTCCGATGCGCGGCGGCAGCGGGTTGGTCGCGCCCGCTCCCGTGCGGAAGACTTCGACCGTCGCCGCGTTGTCCTGGCCGAAGGTCCGCGCGGTCATCGCGGGAAAATCCATGTCCACGCTCGTCTCGAACCGGCCGAAGGCCACGCCGTTCTCCTGCGGGCCAAATTTCGCGGTGTCGCGATAGCCGGTGAAATTACCGCCGGGGTCCGCAGTGGTGAGATACACCTGGTCGCCATTCGCCGAACTCAGCGAGAAGCTCCATGCAAAACCCGGTTCGGAGTTGAACTGGTATTCGTAGAATACCTTGAAACCACCCGGCGCGATGACCGTGCCGTCCGGGATGCGGAATTTGCGCAGGTCATTGATGCTATCGCTCAGCAGCCAGCCGCTGACATCCACTGGCTCGCGCGAGAGGTTTTGCAGTTCGATCGCGTCCTCAAAAGGCAGGTCGGTGTGGGAGAGGGCTTCGCTGATAACCACGCTGCGCAGCGGCAGGTAGTTCGCCTCGCCCGGCGACGACGAACTGGTGAAGGCGATAATCGCGGCGGCGCCATCCGGCAGCCGGCCTTCGGAAACGCCTGAGCGTTGCGCGCCGAAAGAGATCTGATCGTAGACCGGCGCACTGCCCGACGGGAACAGCGAGATCGATTCGCCACCGGCGCTCAACGAGAAATTGACGTGGTTAGCGCCCTGCGCGGTGTTGCCGTCGGCCACAAATTTCAGATAGCCGTTGGTCACGGTGCCGATGAATGACAGCGGGGCGATGGGATGCTTGGTGCGGTTGCCGGGGTTGTCGGTGAGATAGAGTCCGCCGATCGCCACCGGCTGATTCTGGGGGTTGAACAGTTCAAACCAGTCCGCGCCCGATTTCGGGCTGGCCATCCATTCGTTGACCCGCACCTCCGCCGCACTGCCGAGTGCTGCAACCATGTTCGCGCCGTTGATCGAAGGCAGGGTAAGCATCCACGCACCCGAGCCGCCGGGCACACGCCCGATGGCAAAGTCGGTGGCTTGAGGACCAAAGGCGACTGAGTCAAGCAGAGTGGCATCGCTGCCGAACAGAAAGACCTCGTCGCCCCCGTTGTTCAGGCCGAAGCCGGTGTTGAGGATCGCTCCGTTGTTGGTGGACGCGGGCGCGCCAGAATCGAAGCGCACGGTGAGATAACCTCCGGGTGCGAGGAACACGCCCGGCGGAAAGACCCAGCGTTGCGGCTGTGCGCTATCGTCGGTCAGGCTCAGTCCCGCCAGCACCGCGTTGGTGGCGGAGGGATTGTAGAGTTCAACCCAGTCGGTGAGGGTGCCATCGAGGTTGGTCAGCGTGCCGTTGTCGGCCAGCACTTCGTTCAAGACCACGAGGATCGAAGTGGTGTTGGTGAACGAGACGGTGCGGGTGACGTCGAGCGCCATGCCGAAGGCCACATCGGTGCTCGTGGCGGTGCCTTGGTGGACTTCCACCGCCAGCGTGTTTTCGCCCTGCACGAGGCTGCTCAGCGGGAAGGTGATCGTTTCAAGCTGCCCCTCGGCCGGCTGGTTCACCGCGAAGGTGTCAAAAAGAACCGGATTGGGGGTGATGCGGAGGCGGTTCACTTCGGCTCCGTTGAGGTAGAAGACGGCGCCGTCGTCGAGATACACCCGGCCGACCAGATTGAAGCCCGCGAAGTTCGTGTTCACGTTGAACTTGGTCCGGAAGTAGTAAGTGGTGACCTGATTGGTTCCACCCGGCGGTATCAGCCACAGCGGGCTGCGAATCGGCTCGGGATATACGCCGGCCGTCTCGAAGGCGAACAAGGGAGAGCCATTGGACCAGGCCGAGTCGTTGTAGTTGGTCGCCAGCCAGGCAATGCCGAGGTTGGTGCCCGCCTGATTGAAGCGCCAGGCATTGGTCATCTGCACCAGGGTGAAGGTGGTGGTGATGTTGGTGACCGTCGTGCCGCCCGACGGACCCGGATTGCCGGCGCCGGGCGTCGGCGGATTGAAGAATGCGAAGCTCGCGGCGCCATTCGGACGGCGTCCCTCCGACATCCCGGTGAATTGCGGCCCGTAAACGATGTAGTCGATCATCGACAACGACGGCGAGAACAGGGCGATCAGTCCCTGCTCAGGCGCGAGACCGAAGCTGAGATGATTGCCCCCGGCCGAGGCATTGCCATCCGCCACGAAAGCAACGTAGCCGGCGGCCGGCACGAAGCTCAGCGGCGAAATGCGATGCCGGTCTGGCTGGCCGTCCGGCATGTCGGTGAGGAAATGCCCGCCGAGATCCACCGGCAACACATCGGGATTGTAGATTTCAAGGAAGTCGTCCGCCACGACGCCGAGACCATCGGCCAGCCATTCATTGATTTTCAGCGTGGAGGAATCTCCCGTGGCCAACGGCGCATTGACCGCGCCAAACGTCGGCGCACACAACGCCCACGCCCCATCACTCTTGCGACCAATCGAGCGATCAGTGAGTTGCGGTCCGAACTCGACGGAATCGATCAAGCCCGCGCCTGCAGCCACGGTGTCATAAAAGTGGAGCCGATCGCCGCCCGCATCCAAGCCGAAACCAAGATGGAATCCCGGGCCGGTTTCACTGTCCGCGAAGAGCGTCAGGTAAGCACCCGCCGCAAGCGTGGTGCCCGGAGGGAAGGTGAACTTGTGACGGTTCAACGGATCGTCCGTCAGACCCTTGCCCGAGAGATCGAATGAGGCCGCGCTGAAGTTGTAGAGTTCGACGAGGTCGGGCGTTTCGCCGTTGACGACGAGCGTCGTGCTATTGCGGGCCAGCAATTCATTCAAGCGCACACCCGCGAGAGAGGTGCTCACGATCCACGCCCGGGACAGCGTCGGCGCGGCGGTCGATTGCCAGACGCCGGCGGAATTCTTGCCGACGACCGAGACCACGTTGCTGCTGCCATTGGCCAATCCGGAGAGCACGATGGGAGAACCAGCAGCAGCCTCCGCGCTCCAGGCACCCCCATTCAGACGCCATCGATACTCAGTGATGCCCGGACCACGGACCGACAGCGTCGCGGTCGTGAGAGGGGTGAACGGAGGCGGTTCGCCAGCAATGGAAGCACCCGACGCCACGAGCGCGCCGCGATCCAGGCCGTTGGGACCACTGCCGATGGCAGGAGACCCGGCGCGTAAGGCAAGATCCTGAAAGACCGACGTCGCTGTGATGGTGCCGATGTCTGTGTTGGCGAGGCGCGGATCGACATTCAGATTGCCCGTGCCACTGCCGAGCCCGTCGGTGGACGCGAAGATGTTCTGATTGGCAATGAGCGTGACCGTTCCGTTGGTGGGAAATCGATTCTGGAAATTCGTCCCCGCATAGCCGGGCGGATTCCAGAAGATGTTGCCTTCGATGCGCGCACCGCCGCCCGGCAGCGTGCCGCGGGCGGGTTCGCTGAAATTCACCGCGGCCACACCGATGCCGAGAGCGGTGTTGTTGACCAGCGTGAGGAAGCCGCCTTCCTTGCAGAGCGCGACGTGATCCACATCGACGAAGAAATTGCGCACCGCGACGATGCTCGGCGAGTAGTTGGTCCCGCCAAAGGTGCCCAGTCCGTAGGAAATGGCGCTCGAAGTATCCGCGGCCGCGAAGTCGCCGTTGTGAACGTGCATGAACACGTTGCCCTCGATGTGCGCATCGGTGGCGTCCAGATCGAGCACGTCATCGCTCGCGCCGGTGAAGACGTTGTTGAGAATCTGCACGATCGGCCCCGGACGGGCGGCGCCGGTGAAGTCGATGATGTCGTTCAAGCCGGTGGTCGAGCCGAAGGTGTTGCCATCGATGATCACGAATCCGCCCGCCGGCATCGGGCCGCCGTGAATATGCTCGGCGGCGGCGATGGTCGGGAAGATGGATTGGCGCACGTCGAGCGAGGAGTTGTTCAGATCGATGATGTTCTTCGTGGTGCCCGTCCAGATGGCATGGTCCACGTAAGCGGCCGAGTTGATGACCTGAAGGTTGTGCGTGCCGGCCTCTGCAAACTCAAAATCCACCTGGCTGAACACGGCAGGCTCAACCGCCCCATTGATGACAATCCCATTCCAAGTCGTTGCCGTGCCCGGCTGGCGCGTGAAGCGGATGCGTTGTCCCTCTGTGCCTTCGGCCAGCAGCACGCCCGCCACCGAGAGTCCCGCGCCCTGCGCAAAATAGACAGTCGCACCCGGCGCAATAATCAACGACCGTCCCGCCGGAACGGTAAGCGTTCCCGAGACCAAGTAGGGGCCGCCCGCCGCGGTCCAGGTGGTGTTGGCGGCGAGCGTGCCGCTGACATTCGCCACCGAGCCGTCGTCGTACCAGATATCGAGGCTGGTCGCGGCAATCTCGACGTTGTTGCTGTCGAAGGCCTGGACGACCACGCGATTCAGTCCCGGATTGAGTGCGGTGCTGGCATTGGTCCAACTGGCGGTCCAGGGCACCCACGCCGCGGGCTGGCCATTCACCCGAACCGAGCGGGTATCGACGGCATGCGCCCGGCCCCAAAGAAGCGCCGAGGAACTGGTGGTGGACGGGTAGCCACTCGCGATGGAGAGTTCGTTGCTGACGGTGAGCTGAAGAGGAATCTGCGAGCGGACATAAGCGTTGCGGTTGGCGGCATAGGTCTTCATCGCGGCGATGTTGGCCGCCGGCACATAGTCGGTCAGCAACTGGTCGATCAGCGGGTTGAGCATGGCCGGGGACATCACCGTGTCCATCAACCGCAGGAGTTCCTGAAAATAAACAGGCACGAACTCCGGCTGCTTCAGGAAGCGATTGACCACCGGAACGGCGGTGGCGCGAAAGATGTCCGCATTGACGGCGGCCGGCCCCTGCCCCTGCGCAAGCACCGTGTCCCAATCGTGCGCCACGAGTAGGAAGCGCGGATCGAGCATGCCGCGATACATGTCATAATCGTCGCCCACGCCGGTGCCGAGAGCGGTCTCGCCATTGCCCAGGAGCGAGTTCATGGCGAAGTAAGTCATCCACTCCTGAACGTCCACGATTTGGCGGACCTGCGCGGGAAAGGTGCTGTCCGGAGCATTGTTCAGGACGATGGTCAGATTAATCAAATCGCTCCAGTCGTTTTCGCTGATGTTCGAGGACTTGGAATAGCCCGCGTTCACGTAGCTCACTGGATTGGTGCCCAGGTAGCTGAGATCCGTGTTGGGACGGCGGGCGGTGTAAACATTGCCGTTGGGGTCATGCGGAAAATGGCGCTCGGCCCAATCCCCATTCACGACCTCGGGCAGAACGTAGGCCCCGAACTGGGGCGAACCGCTGGAGGCGAGGTTGGCGCCATTGACGCGAACCTGAATGGCGCGGGTTTCGCTGGCAGGCAGGCCGGCGAGGAGCGAGAGGGTGTTGCCCGTCAACTGCGCATAGCCGTACTGCGAGTTGACATTGATTTCGGTCTGGCCGTTCCACGTCCGATCACGCGGAATGTTCACCCGGTAGTTCAGCACGGCGGCGCCGCGGCTGCCCGCGCCGCGAATGCGCACACCAACATTGTAGCGAACCTTGATGCCGGTGGTATCCCAGGTGATGAGCGTGGCGTTCATTTCCGCGTTGCTGTTGCGGTTGATGATCTGAAATTGCGCCCATTCACTGCCAGTCATCAGGAGGCGGAAATACGGCTGCCGGCCGGTGTAGGAGGTGTTGTCCACGATGTAGTGGCAGTTCACCGCTTGAACAAAAGCGCCTGTTTCCGTCCGCGCCGGCGCCGGCCAGGTGCGGGAAAGCGCGGTCGCATCGCTGGCCTGCACATAGAACTCCATTACCGTTCCGGCGGCCTGCGCCGGGATGGTCGCCCCAAAAACTCCATCGCCCGCTAGGCCATCGCCGTGCGCGCCGTCATCCACCATCGCCAGCGACGAAAAGGCCACGGCATTGGAGGTCGAATGGTTGCGGTAAAACAGGGTCGCCGCTGCGTTGGCCGCCTCATCGGTGATGAGCGCCGTGACCGTGACCGGATCGGTGGAACTCGGCACCGCCGGGCTGTGAACGACCTCACGGATGAGCGGGGCGATGTTGGTGGCGCGGACGGAATTTTGCACACCGGGTGTGCCGTAAAGGGTGACACTGGAGGCCCAATTCTGGCCGCAGGTGTTGGGCAGACCGGGCTGAATCAACTCCAGCGATTTGTCGCCCTCGAACAAGCTGGGGCTGGTGGCGGTGTTAAAGGATCCGCCGTCGTGCGGCGCAAACCATTCCCAGCCACGCTGCCCGAGATCGTTCGGCCCGCGCTGGCGCAGTGCCCATTCGCCCTGGTCGGCGTACTCGACCGTGTCCTCGTTCTGGCCCAGGGCATTCTCGAGTTGGATGCTCTCCGAACCGTTGTTCAACGTGCCGGTCCAGTTGCCCATCACATTGGGGACGCCGGCATACTTGGCGTTGAACTTGGCCAGATCCGCGGCGACCACGAGGTAGCCGTTGGGCGCAAGGAAGACGTCATTGGTGAAAGCGAAGCTGACGCCCTGCGAGAACCGCCAGCCGTTCAGGTTCACGGTGTTGGTGCCCCGGTTGAACAGTTCGATGTATTCCTCCCCCACATCCTCGGAATGGGGATGGTACATGATCTCGTTGATGACGACATCCGCAGCCGCCAGGCGGACAGCGGTGGCGAGCAGCGCGAGGCCTGGGAAAATCCGGCAAACCGAAAGAGCGAACTGATTCATAGGCATTAAAGACGCGTGGGATCCAAAAAAGTTACCGCCAAACCGGGAAGGCCGGAGCGGGCGAGCAAGATACGTCATGGAGCATTTTGATTCAGGCTACAGTTCAACTGTGGCATTCGCGATAATTCTTGTCCATTTTTTCGGCAATTTCGGTGTCATTCTGATGACATTCCGGAAATGTCGGGCCGCCTGTCACCGCTCGGCAGCATCAAGGCCGGAGCCTCAGCGCCTGACATCCGGGAGTGGCACTCTGTTGTTCCGCGGCTTGGCTGCCTGCGGGCGGCGTCTTCAATGAATTCATCCGCTGCGCGACCGTGTTCGAACTGCAGGGGAGCCCGGTGGCGATTGAAGAAAAACCCGAAACGCCAAAAAGCAACTCCGACAGTCTCCGACGCGACCAGTTCAAGGTGGTGAGCCTGAGCCAAAGCGCCGCAATCGAACGGGGATCGCACGCGGCCCGCGTGCTGTCGGCGCCAGCCTTGGCACTGACTTCGTGGCTGTCTCATTGACCTGCTGAATGGTGGCGCAAGAATTGATGGTGCGCTGTGCCCGACGGCCCGCCGGGCAAAGCCAGCCGGCGGCCGGCTATCCTCGATGACGTTGCATGGACACGGCTGAAGGATCGAGCAGCAGAGGTTTCGCGCCAGGACGGGAGGAACTCCCACGGCAGCACCGCCAACCAAGTGGTTATTTGGATTCGCCCAACAACCGTGCCAGCGTCGGCTCCATCGCCTCAGCCCAGATGGCGTAGCCTTTCGCGGTGGGATGCAGGAAGTCGTTCATCACCTCGGCCGAGATCGTGCCATCGGGATTGACGAGCTTCGCGCCGATGTCGAGCCAGGTGACGTTGTTCTGTCCGTCGAACTTCGCGAGGAGCGAGTTGACGGCAGCGATGGTTGTCCGGTGTGCGTCGGATTTCTGCGAACGCGGGAAGATGCCGAGCAGCAAAATCTTCGTCTGCGGCAGACGGGCGTTCAGCCGCGCGATAATTGCCTGAACCCCGGCGGCAATTTCCTCGGGTGTGTTCACGCCCGTATTGTTCGTGCCAATCATCAGCACCACGACCTTCGGCGACGCTCCGTCGAGGATGCCGTGGTCGAGCCGCCACAAGACATTCTCGGTGCGCTCCCAGCCGCAGCCGAGATTCACCGCGTTTCGCTTCGCATAAAATTTCTGCCAGGTATCACCACCACGCGCCGCCCAGTCGCTGGGCTGGCCTCCGAAAGCGTGCGTGATCGAGTCGCCAAGGAACACGAGGTCAGGCTTGCGTTCGCGCACCACGGTTTTGGCGGCGGCGAAGCGTTTCGCCCAATCGTAGCTCGGATAATCGCGGTCTTGAGTAAGCGGAAGCAGCGTTGAAGCCGGGAGCGCCGGCGGCGCGGTGATCACTCCGAATTCCGCCACCGCCACTCCCGCGGAACTGAGCCGATCCTTGTCGTCGCGCGGCGGCAGCGTCAGGCGGATGAAGCGCGCCTTGGCGGGTTGGGCAAAGCGGATGGTCTGCGTGACCGGATTGTTTTCGATGTTGTCGAAACGTCCGCTCGCTGTCGGCGCGTTCCAGATCTTGCCGTCGTCGCTTAAACTGACTTCGTAACGATGCGCCGCCTGCTGTCCGTTCAGCCGCGGGGTGTAGGTGAATCCTTCGATGGCCTGATTTCGGCCCACATCCAACGCGACGAATCCGCCATAGCCAGTCTCGAAAGCCGTCTTTGAATCGCCATCAATGGCACGCGCGGCCAGTTCCGCAGGTCCGGATGCGGCGGCGATGCGCCAGTTCTCCGGTGCGGCATAGATCGTCTCGCTCACGATCTCGCTCTGCGTGCCATCGCGGCGGATGGTGCGGGCCTTGATTGCGCCGCCCTCGGGCAAGGGAATGGGTTCGAGGTAGAATGGCGATTGCGTCGTCGGCTCGCTGCCATCGAGCGTGTAGCGGATCAGCGCGTTGGTGTCGGCGCAAGTCAGCGTCACGTTGCCGGCGCGGTCGCGCGCCAGCATTGGGTTCGCCACCAGCGGTTGCTGGTGGAACAAGCCGAAGCTCGCCACGGTCGGCGCGACGCGGGCGCTCCCGAGACGCAGGCGCACCTTGTCCGTGCTCACGCTTGGGAAACGCAGCAGCCGCTTGTAGCCCACCGTGCGGGCCTTCGCGATTTCCCGCCATTGCCCGTCGAGCCAGGCATCCACGGCGTGCGCCTCGATGCGTTGCCCCGAGGTGATGTGCTCCTGAATCATCGCGACGTTGAACCGCTGCGGGCGCGGCAGTTCATAGACAATCTCCGCCGGACCGCTCCAGTCGGGCGTTGCCCAGAATGTCGCGGCGTCCGAATCGACCGTGTTGGCCGCAGCGAACTCCGCGCCTTTGGTCGTTGACGCCGTCGCCCGCGCACCCGCCGCGAGGTTGGTTGCGAAGCTCGCGCGCAACACTGTCCCGACTTCCGCCATGCGCCGTGCGTCGTTCTCGTGAATCAACCCGCGCTGATCGGGCGGAAGGTTGAGCAGGAAGAGCGAGTTGCCGCCAACGCTCCGATGGAAAATGTCGAGCAACTGTTCGAGCGTCTTCACCTTGCCGTCTTCGCTCGCGTGATAAAACCAGCCGGGGCGAATCGATACGTCGGTCTCCGCGGGATACCAGGTGAGCCACTTCGCGCCTTTGATTTTCGCGCGGCTGCCGAGGTCGGGTCCGGTGAGATCGGGCCAGGTGAAATTGTCCGGCGGTTCCGGCAGCGGGAGGACGCTCCACTCCTCGGCGCGCGAGCCGCCGGCCTCGTTGCCCACCCAGCGCACGTCCGGGCCTTTGCCAAAGATGACCGCGCCCGGCTGGAGGAGGCGGATGAGCTTGTACCAATCCTGGTAGGCATATTTCTGTCCGGTGCCGGGCTTGGGATTCGCGCCGTCGAACCACACTTCCACCACCTCGCCGTATTCGGTGAGTAACTCGAAGAGTTGGTTCAGGAAATACATGTTGTAGTCATCCCACTCGCCTTCGAGGCGCACGTCGCTCTTTGGCGTCCAACCGGCGACGGGCGTGGGGATGACGTGGCGCTGCGGCGGATTCTTGCTGCCATAGACGCCGCGCTCGATGGCGTTGAGATCGGCGGGCGAAAGATAGATGCCGAGCTTGAGTCCGGCTTCGCGGCAGGCATCGGCGAGTTCGCGCACCACGTCGCCCTGGCCGTTCTTCCACGGGCTGTTCTTGACCGAATGCGGCGTGAAGCGGCTCGGCCAGAGGCAGAATCCATCGTGGTGTTTTGCCGTGAGAATAATCTGCTTCATCCCGGCGCTCTGGCAGACGCGCACCCACTGCCGGGCATCGAGCGCGGTGGGATTGAAGATCTTCTCGTCCTCCTTGCCCGTGCCCCATTCGTGGCCGGAGAAGGTGTTCGGGCCGAAATGAATGAAGGCAATGAACTCGCGGCTCTGCCAGTCGATCTGGCGCTGGTGCGGAACGACCTGCACGGCGCGTTCGAGGTCGGCGCGCATCTCCGCATCGGAGAATCCTGCGGGAGGATTGGGCGCGGCGGCAGCAGCGGAGGCGAAGGTGGCCAGGGCCAGAAAAGTTCCGGCCAATGGGGCGAGCAAGTTCGTGTTCATGGAGTGATGCGACCATCCACGCATCGCCGGACGCCCTGCGCCGCGCGGCTGCGGGATTTCTGCCGTCAATAACGCCGCTCCGACCGGCGCGCTGTCGAGTCCAATTCCACCGGGAGCAAAGTAGCACAGCCGTCGCGCCTGCATTCGGCGAGAGTACCCGCCCGATGCAGCCGGGACGGCTGTGCTACTTTGGCTGCCGACGCATCTGCTCCGGTAGGGACCGATTCCACCCGGTCCCTGATCAAAAAAGAATAGCGACGCGGATGGAACGCGTTCCTACCGGATCTGCCGCCCCGGCATCGTCCGCGCCGCTGCCGACAATCTCAAATCTGGGATTTCAAATTCCAACTGGGCAAGTGATGCAACGCCCGCCTGCGGCGCATCAAGGGCGCGGGAGGCCGACGGCTTGCGCGATGACGATGCGCTGCTCGGGACGCAGCGACATCTCGCGCCCCAGCGCGGCGCGGTCGAGATCATGCACCACGGCGGCGAGTCCCTCCGACGCGCAGAAGAGATACACGTTCTGGCTGATATGCCCCGCGTCGATGGCGGCATAGAATTCGCGGTCGGCGGGCTTCGCCTTCATCTTCGTCTGGTCGGCCACCAGGATCAAAGCGACGGGTGCCACCTTCGAGAATGCTCCGCCGCCGGTCGCTGCGCGGATGTCGCGGGCATGGACTGGCTTCAACGCGTTTGCCGCCGCATCGTAGAGGAACAATCCATCCGCGAGCGCGACGTAGAGATCGATCTCCTGACAATTCATCGCCGACGGCGCCGTGCGGTGCCCGTTCTCCGGGCGGTTGATGCCAAAGCCCGCCCAGAGCAGATTGGCGAGCGTCTGCGCGGACAGGGCGTTCGTGCTGAATTCGCGCACCGATTTGCGGTCGCGCAGCACCTGCAAGAGCGGTCGGCCGCCGTCCGTCTGGGGTTTGGGCAGGACGATCGGTTTGAGTTCCGCGGCGTGAGCGAGCGAGAGAGAGGCGAGGAAAATGAAGGTCAAGAGGCGCGTGGCCGAGGCGATGGGAGAGTTGCGAAATTGTTTCATGTTGGACTTGGGTGTTACGGCGATGCTTGCGTTCCGACCGGACGTTGGCAAGGGCGAGTTTGGCCGCAGGCGCGCAGCGGTTTCCACAGTAGCGGCGGCGGACGACGCGAGCAGTCGAGGTTGCCGTCCTTCTTTGGAGTGCGGAGACTTGTCGCCGCTTTTCCCGCCGGGCCGACTTGTCGGCCGGGCAGAGTCGCGTTCGCGGCTCGGGGGCAGGGTGTGCGCACGACCGTTCGACGGCGACAATTCGCCGCACTCCAAAATCAGCGCGCCGTCGGCGTCGATCCATTCTGGACCTTGAGTCGATTGCCAAGATCTGGCGCGCGGCGAATGAAACCTTGACCTGTGCGACGCACAGTCTAAATGAATTTCGTCCCACAGGCAAAAGTCTGAATTCACCGACAAACTCTTTATGAAAAACACATTGTTCCACATCTCCAAACCAACCCTCCTCGGGCTGGCGCTGGCCGGCTTGACCGTGTTCAGCGCGGCTGCGGCCGATGCGCCGAAGCGCGTGCTCGTGGTCACCGTCACCACCGGCTTCCGCCACAGTTCGATTCCGACCGCGGAAAAGATCATCGAGAAACTCGCCAAGGAAACAGGTTTGTTCACGGTGGATCTCGTCCAGCAACCCGCCATCCAGCCCAACGCACCCAAGAAGCCCACTCCGCCCAAGGCCGACGCTGACGATGCGGCCAGGACAAAGTTTGACGCCGATCTCGCCAAGTACGAAACGGCCAACGCGAAGTTCAAGGAAGACCAGAAAGCTTTCGATGCGGCGGTGAAACAGAACCTCGGGAAGCTTGCGCCGGATTCGCTGAAGAACTACGACGCGGTGATCTTCGCCAATACCACGGGCGATCTGCCGCTGCCGGATCGCGATGCGTTCATCGCGTGGCTCAAGGCGGGCCACGGATTCGTGGGCATGCACAGTGCCAGCGACACCTTCCACGGCTACCGGCCGTACATTGAAATGCTGGGTGGCGAGTTTGAAACGCACAAGGCGCAGGTCGGCGTGGAAATGGTCAATCAGGACAAGGAGTGCGCCGCCTGCCGGCACCTGCCGGCGACGTGGGGAGTGTTCGACGAGATTTACATTCAGAAGAGCTTCGACCGCGCGGGCGTCCATGGACTGCTCACGCTCAACGCCCATCCGAATGACAAGACGCCGGGCGATTACCCGATCGCGTGGAAGAAAGACTTCGGCCAGGGCCGCGTGTTCTATACCGCGTTGGGCCACCGCGAAGACATCTGGGATGACGACGCCACCATGAAGGACCGCAAGAACACCCCCGAGGTGGCCCGGCAATATCAGCAGCACATCCTGGGCGGCATCAAGTGGGCGCTCGGGATCGAGAACTGCGCGGCTCCTCTGGGGAACAAGTAAACGCCCTGTCCGAAGGCATCGCCACATGAAACGAATCCTGTTCGCTTGCGCCGCGCTGGCGCTCACGACTGCTCTGGCCATTGCGGCTGACAGCGACAGTTTCACCTCGTTGTTCAACGGCAAGGACACCACCGGCTGGCACCTGCGCAATCCGAAAGGCCACAACAGTTGGACCGTCGAGAACGGCATTCTCAAGAACACCGTCAACAAGGGCGAACACGGCACCGACCTGGTCACGGATCGGAAGTTCTGGAACTTCACCCTGCGTTACGAGTTCCAGGTGCCGGATGGCTCCAACAGCGGCCTTTACCTGCGCGGCCGGCACGAGCTGCAAATCCTCGGCGACTTCAAGAGCGGGCAACCCGCGCCGGGCGGCAACGGGGCCATCTACAACTTCAAGGCGCCGGAGGTCTTCGCCTCGAAGCCGGGCAGCGAGTGGCAGACGGCCGAGGCCACGATCATCGGGAACAAGATCACCGTCGTTCTGAACGGAAAGAAAATTCATGACAACGTGCCGTGCGACAAGGCGACCGGCTCGGAGATTGACGGCAAGGTGAAGGAACCGGGTCCGATCTTCCTGCAGGGCGATCACGGGACCGTCTGGTTCCGGAATCTGGAGATCAAGGAACTGCCGAAGGAATAACGGCAGAGAATTTGCGGTCATGCCGCGATTTGCGCGCCCGCCCCTCGCGAGAGGAGGCGGGCGTTTCCGTTTCAGTCCTGCACCTCCTCGACCAGCGCGCTGGCGCCGGGGGATTTGCGTCCCCAGCGGATTTCCGGCAGCAACAGCAGCGTCGCCACCAGAATCAGCCCGCTGCTCAAGGCCGCCAGCCAGCCCATCGGCCAGCGAGTCACCCAGTAGAACGCCACCACGGGCGCCAGTACCCCGCGCACGCCGGTGAGGAAGGTATGCACCGCCATGTAGTCGGCCACGCGGCCGGCGGGCGCGAACTTCGTCACCCACAAACTCCACGCCACGTCGCCGCCGGCATTCGAGATGCCAAAGATCACTGCGCCGAAAATCATCCCGGCAAAGCTGTCGCTGGTGAAGAAGGAAACGATGCCGAGGGCGAAGCCGAGATTCAGCGTCACCCGCAGGGCGAAGAAATTCATCCGGTCAAAAAGGTGCCCCCACACCGGACTCATCACCAGCCGGGCGAGATTCGGCACCACGCCGGTCAGCAAGGCGATCAGGCCGACGGAGAAATGGTGCGCGTACTTCGGACTGGCGAGGTATTCGACCCGCAGCGGCAGCATCATCAGGTTGGCGAAGCCCATCAGCATCCAGCAAATGAGCGTTCGCCGGAAGAGCGCGTCATCCCGCACGAAGCGCAGTGCGCGCAGCGGATGCGTGCCCTCGTCGCGCGGAATGGGCGTCGTGGGACAGTGCCGCAGGCAGAAGGCCGCCACGCCCATCGCGGCGCCAAAGATCAGGAGCAGCCAGGGGAACCGGCGCAGATCGCCGTTGAGAAAATCACCGGCGAGTTTGCTGAACAAGGCCGCGGCGGCGATGCGCACCATCACCGTGCGGGAGAAGAGGCGGCCGCGTTCACGCTCCGGGTAATTCTCCTGATACATCTGGGTCAGCAGCGGGACGATGGCCGCCGAGCAGGCGATGCCCATGATGCTGCCGAGGACGAAGCAAAGCTGGAATGGATGCAGTGCGGCGGCAGCGAGAAAGGCCACTGCGCCCATCGCCATCAGCCAGGCGGCCGCGCGACTGGGCGGCCAGCCGGCGGCGGTGACGCTCGACACGACCAGGGGGGAAAACAGCAGGCCGAAGCTCCCGGCGCCTGCGACGAGCGCCTTGGCCATCATGCCCGCATTAAACCAGCGGACGGCGATGAGGAGCAGGAAGGTGCCGCCGGCGGATTCAAGGATGCCGGCGGTGGTCGCACGCCACAATTCGTAGCGGTAAGTGCGTGATTTCCGGTCGGCGTCGGTCATGCCGGCGTGAGGCTACTGGCATCCGGCGCGGAGCGGCAAAGCGAAACCATCACCGAAGATTGAGCCGCGCTATTCCGGGGCAAAGGTGGGTGGCGACGCGGCGGTTTCTGAGTTGGCCGGCAGGGCGGGGAGGTAGAGGGTGAAGATGGTGCCCTGCCCGGGGCGCGAGTGGACGTGCAATCCGGCGCGCGCCTCCTTGAGCAAGCGCTGGACGATGCACAGGCCGAGGCCGGTGCCGCGCGTGAAGGGCTGCGTGGTGAAATAGGCATCGAAGATGCGCGGCAAGACGTCGGGGCCGATGCCCGGGCCGTTGTCCTGCACCGAGAGCGCCAGCAGCGGGGCGACGTTATGAAAGACCTCGCCATTGATGAAACGATCCTCCGGGCCGTCGGCGAATTGCTGCAAGTCGAGCGGGTGGGTCAGCTTCTGCCCGCTGATTTCAATGCGATGCGCGTTGGCGGAGCACTGCATGGCGTTGAGGGTGAGATTGAGCAGCACCTGGATCAAATCGACGCCGTTCATCACCACCGCGAGATCTTCTGGCAGCGGCTGGATGACGAGCTGGTTGTTGCGGGCGGAGGGGTGGACGCGCAACAGGTCGCCGAGGTCGCCGAGCACTTGATTGACCCAGACCCGGGAATTCTCCCCCGGGTTCTGCCGCAGGAAGCTCAGGTAGCGCCGCGAGATTTCGATGCAGTTGGTCACCTGCCGGGTGATGCGTTTGAGGCGGTCCTTGACGGATTCGAGATCCTCGCCTTCGAGGCAGGGTTCGTCGCCCATGCGCTGGTTGATGATCTGGATGAGGCCGGAGATGACGGTGAGCGGACCATTGATGTCGTGAATGATGCTCGCGAAAATGTCGCCGCGGGTTTTGACCCGCTCCTCCTCGATGCGCTGCTGGTGGAGTTCGGTTTCGAGTTGCTGGAGCTTCTCACTGTTTCTAACCAGCTCGCCCGCCAAGGAACGCCGTTTCAGCGCGCGATTGACCGCGGCGCGCATGGTGGAGACGTCGAACGGCTTGTTGATGTAGTCGCAGGCCTGGAGGCGGAGAGCCTGCCGGATGGTCTCAGTGGTCTCAAAAGCAGTCATCATCACCGCCTCGATGCTGGCATCGACGTACTTCAACTGTCCGAGCACCTCGATGCCGGACATGCGCGCCATGCGGATGTCGATCACCGCGACATCGATGCTTTCTTGCTGATCCAAATGGCGCTGGGCGAGATCGATGGCCGAAGGACCGTCGCTGGCCAGCAAGACCTTGAAGTCATCCTTGAAGACCACGCGCAAGGATTGGCGCGGACCCTCTTCATCATCGACGACCAGCAGGATCGGCTTGCGATGCGGCGAGACGGGCGGCAGATCAATGTCCGTCAGAACTTCGACAGAAGGAGTGGATAGCATGGTTACAACGTGGAGAGAGAGACGCCCGGCCGATCCATCGGTCAACGCCTTCGATTCTGGCTCCGACGGCCAGGGCCGGCCCTGGCTGAGGGTTTCGAGGTGTATGTTGACCGGAACCGGTTTTCATTCTGAATCCGCCGCGCGCCGCATTGCCCCAAACCAACATTCCCACTGGCGGCAATGCTCTATTGTCTGCCGACCACTTCAATTCTGCACAAGCTGAAAGCGCGGGTGTGACGGGACTGTAACTGTCCGGCTCGTTGGCTCAAGCAGAATTGTGCGGCAGATTTTTCTGGCGGGCGCATCTCGACACTGCCCCCGAAGGCAACCGCGTTGGAGCGCGACGTTGACGTCGCTTCCTCGTTCGAGAGACCGTCCGGCCATGTTTCGCCAACACCCATCGAACGCTGAAGCGGCCTCAAGGCCGCGCGCCGGGGGCAGAGCGCGGATGCGCCCTTTTTCTGCCGGGCGCGAAAGGCAGACGCACCAACACCCGGTCCTGCGGCCAAGGAGGCCACGCGGCTCAATGGGCTCCATTGCCGGATTTGTCACCGGCCGCCGGCATCGAGGGCAGCGGGAGCGAGATCCGCACCACCCCGGGCTGCCCCGCCTTGGGCACGAGAATCTGCAACGTGCCGCGGTGGGTCTCCACGATCTTGCGGGTGACGGCAAGGCCCAGGCCCAGGCCGACGCTGCGCGTGGTAAAGAAGGGCGTGGGCGCTTTCTGCGCCGCCTCCGCGCTGAAACCGGGACCGCTGTCCGTGATTTCGATCTGCACCCAACCGGAGCCATTGCCCTCAGAGGTGGTCTGGGCGCGCACCTCCACGAGCGGCTTGGTGGGATTGGCCTGAAGGGCGTTGAGCATGACCTCGGACAGCGCGTGCTTGAGCCCGGCGTGGTCACCGGAGAGGATGATGGGATTGGCTCCCGGCTCGAAAACAAGTTTCGCCTCCTTGGCGGGATGGTGCTTCTGAGCTTCCCGGTAAGCCTCTTCGATGACCTGTCCGAGCGGCACCGCTTCATTGCTGATGATGGAGTCGCGCGCCAGAAAACGCATCTGGTTGACCAGCCGGGTGACGCGCTTGACGCCATCCGCCATGGCGACATCCAGCGAGGCGCGGAAATCGGGATCCTTGTATTTCTCCGCGAGCAACTGCTGGTGCGTGGAGAGCGGCACCATGGCGTTGCCAATCTCGTGCGCGAGACGGTCGGCCATGCTGCGGATGAGGCGCAGGCTGTTCGCCTCGATCTCCAGCCGCTTGAGCTGCTCGGTCTGGGTGAAGTCCTCGACCACGAGCAGCACGGAATTGGGCGTGAGGGCGTTGCGCCCCTGAAATGGCACCACCGTGATGTGATAGATGTTGTGCGCGGAATCCGCCGGCTCGTATTTGAAGGTGGCGATGCCGGCGCCGGTCTTGAGCACCTGGTACACCTTGCTGCCGAGAATCTGCGGCAGGTCGCTGAATTCAAGATCGGCATTGCGGCGGCCGGGCCGGGCGAAAAGATTGCGCGCCGCTTTGTTGGCGTGGATGACGGCGAGGTCGCGGTTGACCACCACGCAGGCGCTGCTCAATTCGCGCAGGATGTCCGCCATCATCTCGTGGTTGGCGGCCAGCTGGTCGTGCAGCCAGATGTTTTTCACCGCCAGGCCGAGCTCCTCAAGAAGATGAAAGATCAATTCCAGTTCACCGTTGGCCAAAGGTTCTCCCGTGACGCGGCCGTCAAACAGTGCCACGCCCACCAGTGTCTCACGGTCGAGCATCGGAATCGCCACCTGCGCGCCGAGCAACTCGAACTCCTTCTGGATTTCCATGCTCGCCACCGCCTCCGCGCTATCCCGGCGAAGAATCCGCCCCTGGGCAAAAAGGTAGCCGCCGATGCCGCTCTCGAACGACAGTTCGAAGTGTTCCAGCAGGCCGGCCTGGAGGCCGATGGCGCACGCCGAGCGCAGGCAGCGGCCTGCCTCGGGCGATTCCGCCGCGAAGAGCGCCACCGGCTGGCGCAGGAAAACGGTCGCGCGGTTCACGCCGAGGATTTCGCGCAGCAGCATGAGAAACTGCTTCAGCAGCGCCTCGGCGCAGAGCGAGTGGGTCAGCACCGCTGAGAAATCTCGCAACACCTCGAGCGCCTGCGTCGGCGAGTGCTGCGCCTTGAAGAAGCCGGTGGCAGGCTCGGCGGCGCGGACCGGCATCGGACGGACCTCGCTGCTGCGGACGGGCGCGGCAGTGACGCGTTCCAGCAGGGCGTTCAGCATGCGGGGACGCACCGGTTTGGTCAGCACAAAGGCGACCCCCTGCAAATAGGCTTCCTCCTCCCATTCCCAAGGCTGCGACCCGCTGTAAACCAGCAGCGGCACCTGCGGCATCTTGCGGCGCAGCTTTTCCACCGCCCACATGCCCTGCACCTTTGCCAGTTCGACATCGAGCAGGCAGGCATCGAGCATGTTGCGGCTGAGCAGCGGCTCCGCCTCCTCCACCCCAAGCCGGTGGACCACGCGATACTTCTCCGGGTTGAGCGCGGCGCGAACCGCCTCGGCCAGATCGGGATGTTGGGCTAGCACCAGAATGGTTTTCATGTTCTAACTACGCCAGCCACGGTAAGGCGAGGGTTCTCAAGAAATGCGGACGGATGCAACAACAGGTCGTCACCACGGATAGATATTTCTGGGTTGAGGCTGGCGGTCCTGCGTGCGCCCGCAAGATTATTTTTCACCGCCGGCCCATCCGTAACCCTTCGGCTGATGTCGGGCTGATTCATGACTGAGGGTGACATCTAGTCGCCTGACTGACATCTGCGGCGCTACCGGATGATTTCACGGGAGATCCCCCCGGCCCCCACTCGTGGAAACCCCTACGCCAAGGCACCCCGATGAGGTTGGGGCGCAACGGGTCGCGGGGCCGGTTGGATGGAGGGTTGAGCGCCTGTCTGCCTGCGGTTGGTGGTGCGCTCAAGCTTGCTCTCGCCCCCCGGATTCAGGCCATTCTCACCCAGAGCGGCCAGATGTTCCACGGCCAGCCGGACGGCTCAGGGAAGATCCGGGATGGCGCTTCCTCGTTCGATTCGCTGGACGCGAACAGCAGAGGCTCGGGCTGGAAACACCTTGGATTGCGGTTGGCGGAACGCGGAGTTTGGAATCTCCGCTAAATGAAATCCACCTGTCCAACTACTCACGAAATATTTGATGCGCCTGCCCTGCCGGTCTTTCCAAGGTCAAACGGCCTGGGCAAGGCGCCATGCTTAGCCGCCAGGTTCGCCTGCGTTTGAGGCTTGCATGCTCTTGCGCCTCTGAACCTGCGGAAGCTTTGGATTCGCTACCGACTCATCCGCAGGAATGGCGGAGCGGGGCGGAGAAGCAAAGCGCCCGAGGGGCGGACGCATCCCATCTGAGGCGCGCGCGTGACTTTGGCTAGGCTGGCTGGCAGGTGCGCAACTGGCAATCGACGTTGACGATGTGTTGCCGGAGCCACTCGGACGCTTCGCGATAGATTTCGAGCACCAACGAGGTTGTGGCGCCGCCGGTGTTCAACCGGCTCACCCAGCCATCAAGTTTTACAATCAAGGCTTGATGGGCGGTGCAGTTCTGGCCGGAGGCCGGGCATTTTACCGCCCGCATGATGGATTCCTCGCGGGCGAAGTGCGCCCGGACATATTGGTTTAAGAAACCAATCATTTTCGCGAGTTGCTCGTTGGCGGTTCCCTTTTTGAGGGCGTCCTCCAGCGCGTTGATTTGGGCAATCAGGGCTTTGTGATCCTGGTCAACGACGGCGTTGCCGGTTTCGAGTTTGGAATTCCATGTGATCATATCAGAAATCTTTGAAATCGCCTTCGAGGGGAATGGCGGCCCCCGCAGTTTGACGCGCGGCTGCTTTCATCGGCGCGGCTGAAGACCCTGGTTTGCTGCCGCCCTTGCTCTGCGGCGCAGTCGCCGGATCGTGCCTTTGGGAGGACCCGCGCTTGCTGCCGTGGTTCCGCGATGCGACAACCCTCGAAGCGGCAGGTCTTTGCTGGCCCCCGTGGCCGCCCACCAATTGCTGCAAACTCGCCACCGCTTCCTTGAGCGTCTCGGCTTGGGCGTTGAGTTCCTCGGCGGCGCTGGCGCTTTCCTCGGCGTTGGCCGCGTTGGACTGCGTGACCTTGTCCATCTGGCTCACCGCCATGTTGACCTGGCTGATGCCCTGATTTTGTTCCTGCGACGCCGCCGCCACTTCGCCGGCC
>JBBRWD010000108.1:0-24448 GCA_038249465.1 Limisphaerales bacterium
CCTGCCGCCTCCCGCCGAAAACAAGAAAGCCAGGAAGCCAAACGAACCTTTGACCGCAGAACCGGCGAGCTAAGGCTCGAAGACGCCGGTCCTGCTCGTTTTAACTCGCTATCAAACCGCTTGAAGACTCCGAACAAAGTGCTATGAACTGAACCCACCTCGGGGTGGGTGATTTTGACCCGCAAATAAGTGGCGGGTTTTCACCCGCAAAATGACAGGCCAACAAACCCGCGGGTCAATGAACCGGCACAAGCGGCTGCTTGTGCCCAACTGGCGGCAGAAGTCCTCCGCCCCCTCCCAACTTAAGCCTGGCCATCGAGGACCTGCTCGACACCGGCCTGCCCCGCGCCTACACGCCGGAGCTTTACCAGCGGAAGTGCTCAGCCGTCTTCGAGCACGTTTACGAGAGCTATCCCGAGCGCGATGCGGGCGTGTTTGCGGCGATGGGGTGAGGCAAGGCTGGGTGGCCAGGCTTCCCATCGAACTGGGCTTGAATCCCCTCGACAAGTCCAGCAGCGGAGCAGACGGCGAGGCGTGAAAGCACTCCTCCTGCTCGCCCTGCATCGGCAGCGCGCTGGTCCGATGCTCCATCACCTACGGCCCCCGACCGGAGTCTCTTCATCGCCTGTGGATCCGCAGATTGTCCAAGTAGAACTCAGTATCCGCGGCGGCGGTGCTGCTGAAGCCGAGCCAGTGGACTTCGTGGAATCCTTTCCCGGCAATCGGCAAATCACGAAATGTCTGCGCGGCGGCGCCCTGCGGAATCAAGGTCAACGCGAAGACCCGTGCTGCGTTCTTCCCGAGGGCCGCTTCGATTTCCACATGAAACCATTGGCCGACCGGCATCCTGGCCAGCACCCGGCCGTTCATGGTGACCTCGCCATTGCCCTCGAAGCGCACGCTGGGACCGATGTTTTGCGGGTAGGCCGCGGTGTCGCGCCATTCGGTGAAAAACTGGGCATTGGTGCCGAGCCAGACATCGAAACTTTGGCGGAGCGTGCCCGAGACAATGCGTGGCTCGTAGTAAAAGTGCGGTTGCCATGAGGGCTTGAGAGTTTGCGAATCCGTGACCTTGAGACTGTGCCGACCGCTGGCTGCACGCTCGGCGCTCACGAGAATCGATGCTCCGTTCTCCTCGCCGCTCACCTGCGCCTTCTCCGGGGCTGAACCGACGGCGGTGCTCTCAAAGTCGTCGTTCACTTGAAGTGGTTGCGGCTTCGGTGGAGGTGGCGGCAGAGCGATTCTCCGGCAGTTCGCGTGGCTCACTTCCTTCGTCCACGAGGGCTCGCCGTAAAGGCCGGCGCGACTGAAGTTCAACGCTTGGAATCCGACTTTGAAGGCGGGCGATTCCGGTTGAAGGCGAAAGTCATGCTGGTCGGCACTGACAAACTGCGGGTCGGCGAGCATGGAGTGTTGATCGAGCCCCAATGCCTGCCATTCGGCAAAGCTGCGGCGGTAGAAGCGGAGTTGGTCGGCACCGCCGGTGAGCCAGTAGAGATTCTCGTCCCAATCACCCGGCGGTTCTTTCGCTGCGAGACGCTCGTTGAGGGAGCGTTCGCCGTAGGGAATGAAGAGAGCGCCCTGGGTGAGATAGACGATGTTCCGACGGAAGGTGCTGGGCCGTTTCTCCGAGTAAGGCCACAGCGCCTGATTGGCGGACAGCGCGAAGATGTTATTGCGAATGACGTGCTCGTGGCCGCCGTTGTTGTACATGAGACCGCCGCTGAGCGTGTTATAGACGAGATTGCTCTCGACGAGATAATTCCCGCATTGCGCGTCGAGGTAAATGCCCCAGCCCAGCGCCGGCGCCGAGTAGGGCCACATGTCGTGGAAGACGTTGTTGCGGATCACGCTGCCGGGCGAAACACCGAGGCAGTAGATGAGTCCCGCATCGCTCATCACGCCGTGGCCAAGGTCGTGGACGTGGTTGAACTCGACCACGTTGTTGCTCGTGCGATTGGGTTCCAGGCCCCAGTTCCAGCCCATGCTGATGCCGGTGTAGTAAAGGTCGTGAATGTCATTGTGCGAGATACGATTCCCGCTGCTCTGCGCCACCCAGATGCCGATGCAGCCCGGATAAATGCGCCCGCCGTCGAAGATGTGATTGTTGTCCACGAGAATGCGACTTGTCTCGGCTGCATCGCTTCGGGCCATGTTCGCTTCTCCCACGCGAATGCCGCCGGCCCCGAGGTCGAAGAGGCGGTTGCGCTGCACGCGACCATCCTTGCACCCGCGCCGAAACCAGATGCCATACGTGCCGATGTGTGCAACCTCGCATCCTTCGACTGCGCAGTTGAGCGCGCCATCCGCAGTCACCGTGGCCGGAGTTTCGACGGCGGCCTGCGTGCTGCTGTTACCCCTGGCATCGAGCGCCCAATCGGCGTGGTGAAAGCTCAGTCCCCGCAGCGTGACATGCTGGACGAACTCGCCCTTGTCCGCGTTGCCGGCGAACCGGACGAACTCCGTCAATCGCGGCGCGACCACTTCGGTTTCGCCCAACCGCTCGCCAGACATGGGCCAGTAGGTGAGCACTCCGGTTTCGCGGTTCAGATACCACTCGCCGGGCTGGTCCAGCAGTTCGAGGGCGTTCTCCACGAAATACCGCTGGTTCGTTTCCCAATAGCCGATGCCCCACCATTCCTTCAGCGGCGCCGTGAACTGGACCAAGTTCGACGCGACCTCCACCGACCTAAGCGGATGGATGGAGTTCTCCCACGAATGCATCAGGACCAGGTTCACGTCCGCGAGTCGCTCCCACCGCTGGATGTCGCCGGCCTGGAAATGAAATCGGTCAGTCGCAATCGGCTTTGCATTTGAGCGCGGCGGACCCGGCACCAGTCGGGCGATGCGGTGATAGCCTTCATTCGGAGACCGAGCCCGCTGCCGTCGCTGTCCATTGACGAACAACTGGTGGAAATACCATTCGCCGGCTTTGACCGCGGGAATCACGGCTTCCCAGCGTGGCCCATTCTGCCGGAAGCCGGCGATGACTTCACCGCCGCTGAACACCGGGCGTTCGTTGTGGTAGGCCGTGAAAATCACCGGCGCCGCCGCGGTGCCCGAGTCTCGCGGCTCGATGATCAGCGGCGCCTCCAGCCGATACTTTCCACCGCGCACATGGACGGTCACCGCTTCGGAGGCGCCACCGCCCGTGGCACGCGCACTTCGCAATGCTGACTGCGCCCCTGCCAGCGAAGCCAGTGGACCATCGGTGCGGTTGGCATTCGGCGAGGCAAGACGCCCTGACCACTGGTCGTTACCGTTGGTGGCAACGAAGAAATCCATCGCGTCGCCAACGGTGGCGTTGGCGAGAGCAAGCAGCCATCCAACTGCGAGGAGGAGCCGAGGGTGTGGGGTTCGCATGGCATTTCAGACGAAGCCTGCCAGCCGGTGCTTCATGGGGGGCTCGATCAAGAGGTGGTTTGTTCATGGTCGGCGGTTAAGCTGGTGCGTGAGGCACGTCTGCTTCGGCGCCAGAATCTTGCTCAGTTCCGATCCATAGTGGTTGCCAACCAGCGGCAATAATGAGCGAAGAAATCCGTCCGAGATTTGTGCGGGGCAGGGGAGGAGGATCGGCGTTCCGCACGATGCATCCGGTCGGAACGGAGAAGCTCTGCAAAAGAGTTGCCGCGCGATGACTGCCGTTTGACAGCCTGACCTGTCCCGATTTGACTGCACGGACAGCCTCGGCAGGCATAGGACTCGACCCGGGATTAACGCGGATGTCGGCGACGAAGCAGAGAGCGCGTGAGGAAAGCCGGACGGACGCCACGGCTGCAAAAGTTCCGTAAGAGAGAATGGCTGCCACCAGGCAAATGCGCATCAAATCATCCGCTGGAATATAGAGACGACAGGTGGATTCAGCACTGCCTCAATCCCAAGAACGAGGGTTACGGGCGATGCTCTTTGAGCGAAAATCTGGGGAAACCGCGCCAAGTTTCTGGCCGCAAAACAGCACCTGCATCGAGGGGCTCGCCGAACAGGTCGGAGCACGGAGAAAGAAGGGGCAGGAAAATATCAGCGCGAAAACCTCGGCGACATCGGCGTTTATATTCCGAATGCCATTCTGAAAACCTCCAATGAAAGAACTCTGTAAAGTCGGTAATGATTGGTGGATATATACTTGCAAAACTGGCGGAGAGGGGGGGATTCGAACCCCCGGTAGGGCTTTTGACCCTACAACGGTTTAGCAAACCGCCGCCTTCAGCCACTCGGCCACCTCTCCTGCAATCACTTACGTAATCTACTTGCTACCCAGACTAGCTACCCATTTGGCTTGAAATCTTGGATTCGCACCCGCTCAATTGCTCCGCATGGCATCCGATTTCGAGCGCACAGACATACCAAATTTGGACCGCAACATAAAATACGGCACTTATTATGGCCGGGTCAAGCTCCACGGCAAGTTGATTCGGGAGAGCTTCGGTGAGAACAAGCGGGTTGCGATGGAGAAGCTTACGCCGTGGCTGGTGTCGAAGCGAGGGCACAAGCGGGTGCGCAAGGGAACCTTGACCTCGATGACGGAAAGATACCTCACCTGGCTCGCCGGGCGGGAGACCACCGGCGACCTGAACGAGGAGACGACAAAATATAAACGGGAGCAGATGAAGGCCATACGGGCGGCGTGGCCGGCATTCAACACCACGGCCATTTCAAAACTTACGCCTCACGATTTCGAGAAGTTCAGGGTGGATTTTCGCTCCAAGTATTCGGCGCCTCGAACCAATGGTGCCATCACCGTCATCCGAGAGATTTTGCACCTCGCGCGAAAGGACGGTTTTATCAGCGCCGGCCAATTGGAGGAAGTCACGGAAGAGTTCTCTTACACGGAAGTGGATTACGACTACAAGCGCATGACGCTGGACCTGCCGTCCCCCGATGAGTTGGTCAAAATCAGATCTGCGGTCCATCACCGGTGCCTCATGCGTGGGAGCCGAGGTGACTGGCTTTTTGACTTCATGTTGTTCTCCGGATCGCGTATCGAGGCCGCAGGTGAAGTGCGTTGGGAGGATATTGATTGGGCAAAGGACGAGCTATATTTCCGGAATGCCAAATACGGAAACTACACCATCCCGCTATTTCCGGAGCTGAGAAAGCTACTTGAGGACATCCGCAAGGCCTGCCCGAACGCCAAGTATGGAGATCGAGTGCTTCCCACGCGCAGCTTGCATTCGGTTCTGGCTTCAGTCAGTAGGGAGTTGCGGCTCGGAAAACCGAAACTAACGCATCACGATCTGCGGCACATTTTCGCAACCCGGGCGATCGAATCGGGAAAAGATGTCGTCGTGGTTGCCGGCTGGTTAGGGCACCGCGACAACGGGAGGACCGTCATCATGGTATATGGGCACCTCCGCAAACACCATTCACACGCGGCGGCTAAGGAGATGAAGTTCCTTCCAGAGGTCACAGCACCAACTGAAGCAGTGAAGCCGTAATCTCGTAGTTGGGCATTCGAGAGGCTGAGCGTAAAAACCTCGGTAATGGCAGGCACGAATGCAGCAGCCATCACACTCCGTGCAACGCGGCAAAAACTCCGACATAGCTTGGGCCACCGACCAACCGCCGCGTTAGCGGCGGCGCCCGGCATTTTCGGGCGGATTCTCCAACGCCGTCTCATGTTCATCGGTCGAGACTCGGAGGCTGCACCTGGCTCCCGTCAATCAAATGCTGTCTGCGTGCAGGCCAAAACGAATATCATGGATTGGGTCTTCAACCGGATTCCTCGTCCTTCCTTCTTCCCGTCCCGGTCGTTGGTTTTCCTGCACCTCCCCATTTGCTCCCGGTGAAGATCTATCTGCATCTTGGCTCGCCCGGATCCGCGCGGGACTTCGATGGCACTTGGGGCATTAGTATCTGGCCGGCACCAATGTCAACGGAAGCCTGCGCCTCGACGTGTTGGCGGGCGCCGGCATGCTCTCCGATGATGCGAGCAACAGTCTTGATGCCAGCTTCACCTCGGGACAGGTCTTCACCATCGACCGCCCCCCCCCCCGTGGTCTTGTCCCCTCCGCAAAGCCAGACCGTTTTCGCCGGCGCTACGGTGACGTTGGCCGACTCGGCGGCCGGTGCAGCGCCGCTGGCCTACCAATGGTGGTTAGATGGAAAGGATCTCCTCGGAGCAAGCCAGGCGCCGAGAAGGAGAGCCTCAACCGTTCTTGCAGGTTTTTGGCCTGGGTCAACCGATCGGCTTCGGCCCCCCTCTGGCGCTCCAGTTCACTGCGGTCTTTTTGCGCCTCCAATTTTGCGCGCTGCTCGCCGGGCGGCACCGTGTCCATGCCGGCGCGGAGATAGCCCTGGTCGAAACGATGCCCTCGTGGGCGGATTCAACCGGGGAAATCCGAAAAGCCGTCATGCGTGATGGCATGGTCGCGATGCACGATGCGCACGTTGTCGAGGGTGCGGAGAAGGTCAGGTCCCACCCGGTCTGCCGATTCGCGTCCCCGGCATTTTGCACCAGCGGCTGCCGCCCATCGGTGGAGCGGCCCCGCAGCAGGTTTTCATAAGCATGGCTGGCCACCGTGCCGGACAACCCGAGTCGGTGCGCACCGGGTCCGAACCAGCGCGGCGCTCAGGTTGCGTCCCCCCCAGATCCCCTGTCCATCCTCGTCTGAAGCAGGCCAATCTTCGTGCCCTCGGGCACTACTGGCCCACTACTCCGGCACGACGCCAGCCGACCTCCGTCGCCGCTCGATGATTCAAGCGAACCCTACCGAACTCACCCCTGATTGGGGCATGACTTCGATCCCCCTCTCCGATACCCCGGCGAACTTTTTTGTGATGGGTGGAATTGGCAGCGGAAAGGACATCAGCCTCCGCCTGCTCATGCAGTCGGCGCTGCGAAACATTGGCACGATCCTCGACCACCGCGCGCTGGTTTTCGACGCCAAGGGCAACATGCAATCGTTGCTCTGCGGATGGACCTCCGCTGCCCGGTTCATCTTCTCAATCCTTTCGATCGAAGGGGGGCCGCCTGGGACATCGCTGCCGACATTACCTCTCCATCCGCGGCACAGAACCTGGCATCGTCGCTCATCCCCAAGGACGACCGATCCGCCCAATCGTTCTTCACGGATGCCGCCCGACAACTGCTCGCGGCTGCCTGCCTGAGTTTTCACAAGATGGCCCCCGGCCAGTGGACTCTGCGCGACGTCCTGCTCTGCGCGCAAAACCGTGAGCGCCTTCACTCGATCTTGGCCAGAGGACCGGACACCGCCGTCGCGGCGCAATCGTTCCTCAGCGACGAAGGACTCATTTCCAACGTGCTGGCAACTCTCACCTTCAAACTGCATCCCTTCGAGGTCGTCGCGGCCTGCTGGCAGCACAGCACGTACAAGCTCAGCCTAGAACGGTGGCTGAGCGAGGAAAGCGTGATCTTGCTGGCAGATCCTCCTGCCTTTCGCGATTCGGTTGACCTCATCAACCAGGCCATCTTCGGCTGCTTGGCCGACATCATCTCCGGTCAGCGAGAGTCCACTCCCGGCCGGCGCACGTGGATCTTCCTCGACGACGTTGACGCGGTGGGCCGACTGGACGCGTTACCTGCATTGATGCAGCGAGGCCGATCTCAAGGGGTGTGCATTGCGCTTGGTTTTCGGGGCGTCGAAGAAATCCGACGGCATTACGGTCCGCAGGCCGTCGAGGAACTCACCGAGTCGTGCAGCCACAAAACAGCGGTGCGCACCGACAACCTCGAAACGGCCGTCTGGGCGGAGCGACATTTTGGTCCGCCCTTGCGTGCCACTGATCTGATGACACTCCCACGAACCGGACCAGAGCATGGATTCAATGCAATCCACCGCACACCCAGGGCCGGGACGCACGGCGCTCACCAACCTTGGGACTGGGTTCAATCCAATTTGCAATCTGCCAAGCGAATCGATCCAGACGAGTTCCTCAGACCCAAGGAAGACCATCACGTCCCCGATTGGATGGACGAAGATTTCCGACGGCTCGGTTTCGACGATTCACCGCCGTCGAGTCCGGGATGATTCCGTTTTAGATCCAGGACTTGGGCGCAGTGACCGAAGAACGATAGAACAGTATGAGTCCAAGAAGCGGGCGGCCAGATCCTCCCAGATGGGTCAGTGCCGCCATCACGATTGCCAGGCTTATCTGGGGATACTCAATGCTGCCAATCCCACACCCGCTACTTCCTCTGATCTTTAGGCGGCACAATTCCTCGGAACAGGCGGCTTAAAATTAAGCTGATGGCTTTGAAATGAGGCGGTCGATTCCCCGGGCAACGAAGAACGGACAACAATAATCGCCTCGGGTCATTGGGGATTTTCAGCACGCAGCCAAAGCGTCTGGAATGCCGCTAGTTCCGTTCGCGGTGGGTCCGCCCCGCCTTGACCATAGCGTCGTCCAGTCAACAGATCCGTCCAGGTCAGTGCGAAGGCTACTTCATCCATCAAGCCACTGGCGGACACCGGTCGGTCCGAGACGTTATGCAGGCAGAACACCGGCTCTTCCGTCCCCGGCGGGATGCGGCATACGACAAACAGTCGCTCATCCTTGGCCAGAATTCGCTGCGCCGCCTGCGGATGAAATGCGGGCTGGGCGCTGCGGATTCGCAAAAGTTGCTGCCACCCGCTCCAGATGCGCCCACGCAGGGAGTCATGGTCGCTGAGTTCCGCCTCAAGGCGACCGCGGTCCAGTTTCTGGCGGTTGATGCGGCGCGGAATGCCCGCAGCTTCGGCTCCGGCGCGGTCGCCGCGCGAGCCGAACAACGAGTGGAAGTAGATGCCCGGCACACCTTGCAGGCTCAACAGAATGGCGTGAGCGGTGAGAAACTTTTGTGCCGCCAGTTCCACTGTCTCGCCCGTTGCGGGGTTTGAGAGCGCGTCGAGATAATTGATGTTCATCTCGTAGGGCAACCGCGAACCATCGGGCATGTCCTTGCAGGATATAAAGCCGCCGTGATTCAGCGTGCGGGCAATCAACGCTGCGATCTCCTCGTCGCTCAGGATGCCGCGCGCCGGGTTCAAGCCGATGCCATCGTGCGAGGCCAGAAAGTTGAAAAAGGTCACGCGGTCGGTTGGCAGGGTCAGGGACTGAGCCCAGCGGGTCAGCTTATTGGCGTTACCGGTTTGCAGAGAGTGCAGCACCAGCGGTGGCAGGGCGAAGTTATAGACCAGTTGCGCCTCATTCGTACCGTCGCCGAAATAGGAGACGTTGTCCGCGTGCGGCACGTTCGTCTCCGTGATGAGTCGAACCGGCGGCGCCACTTCATCGAGCGCCGCCCGCATCAGTTGGATGACGGCATGCGTCTGCGGCAAGTGCAGGCAGGGGCTGCCGATTTCCTTCCAGAGAAACGCGATCGCGTCCAAACGGATGAACCGAGCGCCATGTGCCACGTAGAAAAGGAGTGCCTCCAGCACGGCAAGCAGCACGCGTGGATTCTTGAAATTCAGGTCTGCCTGGTCCGCGCTGAACGTCGTCCACACCCGGCGCAGGCCGCGCGCGGTCTGGAATTCAGTCAACAGCGGTAAGGCGCGTGGTCGGACCACTTGCGACAAATCGGGATCCCCTTCGACGGTCACGAAAAAATCGCGAAACTCCGGTTCATCGCGGAGAAATCGCTGAAACCAATGGCCCTGCGCCGAGAGGTGATTGAACACCGCGTCGAACATCAAATCGAAGCTGTTGCCCAGTCTTGCGATGTCGTCCCAGGTGCCGCAGGTTGGATCCACGGCGAAGAAATCCTTCACGGAGAATCCATCGTCCGATGACCAAGGATGGAAGGGTAACAAGTGCATTCCGCTGACGAGGCCCTGCAGGTGACTTTCCGCAAAGCCAGCCAAGGTATGCAACGGCGTCACGCCGGGCTCGCGCAACTGGTCGGCGTAAGTAATCAGCAGCACATCCTGCTCGGTTAGGGCGGAGTCCTTATTGCTTTTCAACTTCACCGGGATACCCGATCGAAAGCCGGCCGCAAGTGCTTCCATCTTCGGCTCGATCGAATGCGCCAAGGTGTCGCCGTAGAGAAACTCCAGGTGACGAGACAAGGCAGGGTTCATGCAGTGTTCCTATGTCGTTACGCGGCGGCGGCTCATTCATTATCCAGTCGCACCGCTTCTCGGAGTTCATCGAGGAAGGTGGGTAGGGCGGATTCCACTCGGTTCCAGTTCGAGATCAGCGGCGACCATAGAGGATCGTCCTGAAAAGATTTCGCGGCGCTGCGAATGCTCCGCACGAATGTGGCAACGGCGTTCTCCTCCTCGTGGCGAGGATACTTCAGTCCGTTCAGGGTGGCGTCGGCCGCGTAGAACCGAAGGGTGTCTTCGGCCTGACGCATGTAGGCGCTCAACAGGGTGTCGAAGAGGCCGGCATCGAGTTTGATGCCCTCCGCAGCCATGCGCCGGAAGAAGGAGCGTGCAATGTCGCTCGCCATTTTGTTGAGGCCCTTCTCCGGATCCCGCGCGGAAAGTTCCTGGTGCTTGTGGTCGTAATTGTCACACAACTCTGACTGACAAATGGCGCGCGGGGCGGTGTTGCGGAACACTTCCGCCAGCATCCCCACTTCCAAGGCCCAGTCATGAGGAATGCGCACGCGGCGCACCAGGTCCACGTCCATCGCAAACTCGCCGGCCAGCGGGTAACGGAACGTGTCCATATAGACGAGATAGGTGTGCTGTCCGATGATGGATTTCAGCGCCCGCAGCAACGGGGTCACGAGCAGGCGCATGACCCGGCCGTTGAGCTGGTCGGTGACGCGCGCGTAATAGCCCTTGCAGAAGTCAAAGCCCAAGGATGGGTGGGCCACGGGGTAGCAAAGCCGGGCCAGCAATTCGCGGTTGTAGGTAATAATGTCACAGTCATGGACCGCCACCATGCGCGCCTGTTCACTCGCCAGAACGTAGCCGAAACAGGTCCACACGTTGCGCCCCTTGCCGCCGGGGCCGGCGCTCAACTCGGCTTCTTCGAGCTTCTCGTAAAGGCGTTGCATCCGCGGGCCGTCGTTCCACAGCAGGGTCGGCCGCTGCGGCAGCTGCCGGAAGAATGTGCGAGCTTTGATGAAGTCGCGGGCGCGGGTCGCACCGTCAATGCCGACCACGATCTGTTTGATGTAGGTGACGCTCTTGAGCTCGCGCACGATCAACCGCAGTGCCTGCGTACCGAGCTCCTTGATGTGGCACGGCAACACCAGGGCCATGGGCGTTTCCTCAGAGAATCGTTCCAGATCCTCCTCGAGCCGGGGCAGATCCGTGGGCCCCAGCCGGTGCAAGGTGGCGATGGCGCCGGTTTGGAAGAAGTCAGACATAGATGTTCCCGTTCTGGTTGATGATTTTTTGCGATTGTTTCACGGTGCCGTCCGCCCGAGGCCATAGGCGACGAGGAATTGCACCGCGCCAAATTGCGCGAGCGGCAGCCAGAAGCCCGGCAGTTCCGTTTTCCAATGATGATACGCCACCTGCTGGATGACCAAGCAAAGGATGACGCCCACGAGGATGCCCGCACGACGCTTCCGCTCGTTCAGGAACAATACCACGCTCCAGATGAACGCCGCGCTCAGCGTGGCCGCGATGAGGTAGCCGAAATGTCGCAGCCCGAAAGCGATGCTCAGCACAACCACATGCAGCGCGGCGATGACGAACGCGACCTGGATGACCTTCTCACTTTTCATTCACACTTTCCTTCCGTTACGAGGATTGCAGCACCGGCATCTGACATCGGGCCGCTCTCATTTGTCGGCCATGCCTTATCCATGGCGAATGGCCTTTTTTCCCTCCCAAACCAGGGTGCCGAACATTCCCGCACAGCACAGAACCAACACCGCCATCAGCGCCGCCACCATCCGGCCTTTCGGTTCGGCCCCCGCTGAAGCATCCCACGAGTGAATGGCCTGGCACACCATCACGCACGCCACCGGCACCAACGTCACTATTGCGCCCCCGTGACAGCGTACTCCGCGTCGTCCCAAGACGCCCCACACGACGCACAAACCTCCGCCCACCAGGCCTGCGGGCAGCGTCCAGCGCAACAAACTCGGTTGCAGGTGCTGCGCCAGAAAGGGCAAGCCCACCAGAAGAAGGCCACACACCACCAGGTCATACGCCGCTTCCAGGCTCAGCGGCTCAGAACCTGCGGGCCGCGCAGCGGGCGCAGGCCTGTCAGCAGGTGAAACGCTGCTCGTTAATGGGTGGTCGTCCTTCATGGTTCAGCGGGATAAATCGGGTGCGTCAACGAAATGAGTCGGGCACGGAGCAATGCGCGGCAGTTCCCCGGTGGGGCACCTGCCGAACAGTCGCTCCCAAAAAGTGTATTTGCGCCGGATCAGCAGGATCAGGGTGGTGCCCATCCGGAAGGCGGTGTCAGCGATGGCCACGGCATCGGCTCGTGCTATTTGAGGCAACATCTCAACCCCAACACCGAGTCCCTCCGACTCTGTCCAAGCCAGAAAACGTTTCCGCCAGGAGCCGCGCTGTTGCGAGATAGACAGACCCAACGCTGCGTCTTCGGTGGTCTTCGTGTACAAACCTAGCGTGTAGATAACGTGGACCACATCGTCTGGAGGATGAGCGAGGCGCAAGGCCGTCTTGAGGGCCAGGCGCGCGGCCTCCGAAAAATCCATCGGGACCAGAATGCGGCGGTAGCTGGGTGTGGTGGCTTCACTCATCGCGCGTTGTGGCATCGGCCGCTAATTCCGCTGCGCCTCGATCGAGCTGGCTCCCGGTTGCCCAGACGGCGGCGGTTTGGCTCCTCCATCTTTCGCCTGGCCGCTGAAGACCACCCCGGCGTAGGCGATGCGCAAAAGCATTCCCATGGAGATCACAAGGAGAATGGCGATTACGGGCATCGCACTTCGCTCCCCGGGCAGTATCTGCACTCCCCAATTCATGACCGTTTGGGAGAGCATCACGAAGCAGATGGGGATGAGCGTCAGGATGGGGAGCGCTTTGCTGCGATTCCCCGCGGTGATCCGAAATCCCCAGAGCAGACAAAGCGCGCCTCCCGCCAGACCCGCAACGAGGGTGGGGCGGGCCACGGTCGGAGCGAGGTGATGAGTGAGATAGCTAAGGGCGGCGAGCAGCAGGCTGTAAACGACCAGTTGAAGGCCAATGGATTTGTTCATTGCGCAAACGGCAGGTTTTGAATTGCCGCGGCGAGCAGTGAAGCTGTCGGAAGCGAGGCGAACCCCGACGAATGAGTAGTTGCACGGGGAGAGGAGGACTCTCCGCCGCCAGCCATTGGATCCGAAGCTTCATTGCGCCAAAGCAATTCAGTGCTTCGGATGGCGGCCCGACCACCCGGGTATTCCTCCGCTGGCAAAAGCCATCGGACCCTTTTCATTGAGAACGTCAAGCGCCTCAACGAATTCACTTTCGTCTTTGACCCGCGAGGGCGTCAAGCTTCGTTGATCAGTAACTCAATCTCACTCTCGACGCGTCAGCGTCCTGCGATTACAAATTCATGCTCATGCAGCACAAGAATAGCTCGCGGCTTTGGCCCTTCCTTGTCTGGCTGGCGTGCTTCTACGGCGCCTGGCTGGCGGTGGTTATCACCGGTGATCATTGGCAGACGATTCGCGAACACTACGGCATCGCGGTGGCCATGGCGCTCGGTTCCTACGTGGCCGGTTCCACACCGATGGGTGGCGGGACGGTGGGTTTTCCCATCCTCGTGCTGTTGTTCGGCGAACCGGCCACGCTCGGTCGCGACTTCAGCTTCGCCGTTCAGTCCATCGGCATGACCAGTGCCAGCATCTTCATCCTCTCAAGCCGCCAACCGCTTGAACGGGTGATGCTCAAGTGGTCGCTGATCGGTTCGTTAATTGGCACGCCTCTCGGCATCTTCCTCATCGCACCGCACGTGCCGGGCCTGGCCATCAAGGTGGTGTTCGCCGTGGTGTGGGCCAGCTTCGGCGTGCTCCATTTGCGGCGCACGAACGATATCTGCGCGAACATCGGCGTCACGCCCACGGCCCATCGCTTCGACCGCAACGCCGGATTTGCCATCGGACTGCTGGCCGGCGCGACGGTCGCGAGCATCACCGGCGTTGGTATCGACATGGTGCTCTACGCCCTGATGGTGCTGCTGATGCGGGCGGACCTGAAAGTGGCCATTCCCTCTTCGGTCATCATCATGGCATTCACCTCTCTGGTGGGCATCGCCACCAAAAATCTGTTCACGGGCGTGCAACCCGGCGTGTTCGAGAACTGGCTGGCGGCGGCGCCCGTGGTGGCTTTGGGGGCGCCGCTCGGCGCTTATATCGTCACCAAGCTCGGGCGCAAGCCGACCCTGATCTTCGTTGCCGTGCTGTGCGTCGGCCAATTCGTCTGGACGCTGAAGGATGAGTGGACCGCGCTCGGCTGGATTGGCGTTGCGGCAGCGTTGGCGGCGGTGGCATTACTCAATGTGGCCTTCGAATGGCTCTGGCGCATGGGTGACCGCTTGGAACGTCGGGCCATGCCGGCACTCGTGCCGCACACGAGCAAGGCACTAGTGTCGGTGCCTAAATCGTCATGAGCCGCCCTCATACCATGTCTGACCGCGCCACCGGCGACGAGACCTTGGCCGTCCCGCACACCGAAAAGGGGAAGGGACGCCTGTTGTGAAGCTGATCATCGTCCATTACCACTTTCGACCCGGTGGTGTGCGGCGCGTCATTGAACTGGCGACACCGCACTTGGTCACGCACTGGCCGGAACGTGTCCGCAGCGTGGTGCTGGCCACCGGCGAAGCGCCCGACTCAACCTGGCTTCGGACGTTTCGCCAGCGTCTTCTGGGAACGCCCGTCAAGGTCGTCGTCCAACCGGCTTTTGGCTATGTCTCCGATTTGGCGCCGGCCGGACCTACCATCCGGCGTCGCGTCATGGATGGCCTCATGGAACTGCTGCGCGAGGCCGGGCACGACGATTGCCTTGTCTGGGCGCACAACCTCGGCCTGGGCCGCAACCTCTACCTCGCGCGTGAACTGACCTTCACCTGCCACTGCGCCGGCATCCCGCTGGTTGCGCATCACCATGACTGGTGGTTTGAGAACCGCTGGCATCACTTCGCGGCCAAGCGCGAGCCGGGCTTCCGCAAGCTCGACGCGGTGGCGGGTGCGGTGCTCGCGGGCTCCCCACACATTGCTCACGCGGCCATTAGCCAGGCCGACGCCACGGTGTTGGAAAAACACTTTCCCGGCCTGGCCGGATGGTTGCCCAACCCAATCGAGACGGGAGCGCAACCATCCGCCGCGCGTGTCGTGCACGCCCGCAATTGGCTGCGCCGACAACTCGGCGAAGATGCGCCCGTGTGGCTGTTGCCCTGCCGTTTGCTGCGTCGTAAAAACATCGCCGAGGCGTTGCTGCTCACGCGCTGGCTGCGACCCGACGCCTGGCTGGTGACCACCGGCGGTGTCAGTTCGGCTGAAGAACAGGCCTATGCGGACACGCTGGCCGCTGCGGCCCAAACACACGGCTGGCGGCTGCGCCTCGGCATCCTGCAAGGCGACGAAAGCCAGAAGCCATCCGTGCCGGAATTGCTCGCCGCCAGCGAGACCGTGCTCCTGACTTCGGTTCAGGAAGGCTTTGGCCTCCCCTACCTCGAAGCGGCGGCGCTGCGTCGTCCGCTCGTGGCGCGCGAGTTGCCCAACATCGCGCCGGACCTGGCGAAATTCGGATTCACGTTTCCGCAGTGTTATCGCGAAGTAATGGTGGACCCGGCGTTGTTTGACTGGCGCGGCGAGCACCACCGTCAGAAGCGGCTTTTCGCCGAGTGGAAGAGCCTAATGCCCCGCGCGGTCGCCAAACTCATCGGAGCACCCGCCGTGCTCGCGGCGGGCAGTGCGCCATGCCCCATCCCCTTCAGCCGTCTCACCCTCACTGCGCAGATGGAAGTAATGGGCCAACCGGTCGATCACTCGTGGGATCGGTGCGTCACGCTGAATCCATATCTAATAGAGTGGCGTGAGCGCGCTTTGACCGGACGCCTGAAAGCGAGTCCATGGCCGCGAGCCGCAGACAGATGGCTTTCTGGCCGCGCCTACGCGCAGCACTTCCTCGAACTCATCCCGCCGTTGCTGTCCAAGCCACCGTGCGCTGGAGCTGGCTTGGCGGCGCAGGCAGAATTCCTCCGGAAAAAACTCCGTGCCGAAAATATTTATCCTCTCCTCTGGAACTCCAGCACATGAACATTCGCGCCGTCATTTTCGATATCTACAACACCCTCCTGCACGTTGGCCCGCCGCCTCCCGACGCCGACGCGCGATGGCAGCGCCTCTGGCGCGACCTTCTGCACATGGAACCGCGCATCGCCCGCCTCGATTTCTCCATCGCGTCGAGCAAAGTGATTGCCCGGCACCACGAGGTCAGCCACGCCCGCGGCATCCGTTGGCCGGAAGTTCACTGGCCCTCCGTTGTGACCGAAGTCATCCCCGAGCTGACCCAACTCCCGTGCAACGCTCAGGAGGAATTCATCTTCCGTCAAATCCAGACCGGTCACACCACGCACATGATCACCGAGGCAGCCGCCACGTTGCGCTGGCTCAAGGAGCGTCAACACCTGCTGGGCATTGCGTCCAACGCCCAGGCCTACACCCTGCGCGAACTCAAGGACGAACTGGCTGCTCACGCGCTGGGGATGGACTTGTTTGAAACCGGCCTCTGCTTTTGGTCTTTTGAGCACGGCTTCAGCAAACCCGACCCGCACGTATTTCAAATCCTGACGGTTCACCTCGCGGCCCGCGGCATCTCGCCGCACGAGACCCTCATGATTGGCGACCGCCCCGACAACGACATCGAACCCGCCCAGATGCATGGGTGGAGGACCTGGTTGCTTGCGCCGGAAACGCAGGCTGGTGTTCAAAACGGAGGAAGCTGGAGCGATCTCCGCGCCTGGCTGGGATGACCGGTGCGGATTGTTTTGAATATTCAGGCGCCTCACCGGTTTATTGGTGTGAAGGGCAAAACGTATGGACGAACAACGCGCCATCCAACTCTGTGTGAAACACCGAGACCCTGTGGGCTTTGAGTTTCTGGTCAATAAATACCGGCGCGAGGCGTTTTCGCATGCCTTTGCGCTGCTGGGCAATCAGGACGACGCCCTCGACGCCTGCCAGGATTCATTCGCCAAGGCGTTTGCGGCGATTCCGGGTTTGCGTGATCTTCCGCAGTTCTATCCCTGGTTCTATTGCATCCTCCGAAATCGCTGTCTCAATCTCCTGGCCCGTCGGCAGACCTCAGACCGTTATCGCGAGGCGCAGCAGCACGATGCGGCGCAGGCCATGGATGTCGTGACTCCGGGCAGCCAGCTCGAACAGCATGAAGAGCAACAGCGGGTGCAACACGCGCTGGCATCGTTGCCGCCGGATCACCGCGAAATCCTCATCATGAAATATGTTCAGGAACATCGCTATGAGGAGATCGCGGCCATCCTTGGAATCCCACGTGGCACGGTCATGAGCCGGCTCTACCATGCACGCATGGCCCTGCGTGAAGCATTCTTGAATCTGGACCGGGATCTGGACCGGTCGTCACCGGAGAAAATCACATGATCAATTGCGAACCATTCAAGGGCTTGCTGGTGGGACTGCTGGACGGCGAATTGACGGCGGACGAAGCCCGCCAGATCAACGAACACATCACCCGTTGCGCCGCGTGCCGCGCAGAATACGAACAACTGCGGGAAACGACCGGCAAGCTCGCGGCGATTTCCTTTCACGAACCGGACAACATGGTGCTGGCGCAAATGTGGAAGAGTCCTTTCAGCCGGCTGGCCCGCAACACCTCGCTGGTTCTGATCATCGGCGGCTACGCCGGCTTGGTGGGCTATGGGCTGTTTGAGCTTCTGACCAGTGGCACGAAGGAACTGCCGGCGAAACTGGGTCTCGCCGCGATTGTCCTGGGTTTCCTGATCCTGCTGGTTCAGTTGATCCGCGAGCGAGTCAGAACCTTCCAAACCGACCCTTACAAGGACATTGAACGATGATCATCACCACCACGGAAACCATCAAAGGCAAAAAGATTGTTCGCACCCTCGGGCTGGCGCGGGGCAACACCATTCGCGCCCGCCACATTGGCCGCGACATCATGGCTTTGTTGCGCAATATCGTCGGCGGAGAGATTGTTGAATACACCAAGTTGCTGGCCGAGTCGCGCGAACAATCGTTGGACCGAATGACCGCCGAAGCGCAGCGGCTGGGCGCCAACGCTGTCGTCGGAGTGCGGTTTGCCACGTCGGTGTTGATGGGAGGCGCGGCGGAACTGCTGGCCTATGGGACGGCCGTCGTGGTCGAGGACGAGTGATTCGTTCTTCCGGCAAGCCGCCCAGCGGGAGTGGCGCAGCATTCCGGAAGTTCGGTGTGTTTCGGGCGTGAATCGCCCGTTCACTTCTTCAACCCGGCCCCCAGGAAGACGAGCGCGCACAGGTAGAAGCTGGAAGTGACCAGAAGCGCCACGCCTTCTTTGCGCGAAACTCGGCGGTCATTCAGCAGCATCCAGAGCAGCAGCCCGAACACCGCGAGCATCGCCGGAAAATTCACCAATTGCGTTGCCCGGCTCATGCGCACCTCGGACATCATTGCCGCCACCCCGACGATCAGCGTCAGATTGGCGATGTCCGTGGCACGAGCGACCCCTCGCCACTCCGGAGCGAGCACACGATAAACCCGCGGTGTACTGGATGGAATTCGTCAGCCACTGTGCATTGCCAACCGCTGCGCGCGCCGCCTATCTTGTTACCGCGTTGGCCGCGTGCGACAAAGCCACCAGCAACATTGAACTCATTATTTGTTGGCTGCTGTTGACGGCCAGGCCGGATGTTTCTCACAATGATGGCTGGCTCGCGCTCATGTCGCTGAAACAATGTCACAAACGGACATTCATTTCGCACCCCTCGTTTCGGCTCAGTGCCGGAAGGAAGTGGACTTGCGCCTCGTGCCGCTGGGCTTTGCCGCGCTAATCCTCCTTGGCACAGTGCTGCTGTTGCTGCCGTGGTCGCACCGGTCCGGCCATTCCGTCGGCTGGCTGGATGCGCTGTTCCTCGCGACTTCAGCCACCTGTGTGACCGGCCTGACCACCGTGAACGTGGCGGAAATCTTCAATAGCTTCGGGCAGGCCGTGTTGCTCGTGCTCATTCAGGCGGGGGGATTGGGCATCTTCACCGGGAGCATCCTGCTCGTTCTGGCAAGTGGCAACCGGTTATCGCTTTCTGACGAACAGACCATTCACGCGACCGTGGGCCGGTTGCGTCAGACGCGACCGCTGGATGTGTTCATTTACGCCTGTGTGTTCGTCGTGGTCTTTGAACTGGCCGGTGCGGTGGCGTTGTTCGTGCTGCTCTCGCAGGCGCAAGAGGCGGTGATTCCCTGGCAGACGCTTTGGGAAGCCTTGTTCCATTCGGTGAGCGCGTTTTGCAATGCGGGCATCTCCATCCACCCGGAAGGCCTAGCCCGGTGGCGGACGCATCCCGGCGTGCTGGCGGTGGTCTCCGTGCTCGTTTTTTCGGGCGGCATCGGACTGATGACGCTGATCAATTTGCGCTATTACTCCTTTTGGCGACGGGATCGGCGTCGGCGCGGACGGCTCACTATGCAGACAAAGGTCTCGGTGTTCTCGGCCGTTGTGTTGTTGCTGTTGGGCGGCCTCGCGGCCTGGGCGTTTGAATTCCACCACACGCTCAAGGATGCAACTCTAGGCGAACAGGTGTCGTGGTCCTTCTTTCATTCCGCGATGTCGCGCACGGCCGGGTTCAACGTCGTGGACGTTGGGCAGATGAATCCACCCACCTTGTTGGCCACGCTGGGATTGATGTTCATCGGCGGGGCGCCCGGCTCGATGGCCGGCGGCATCAAGACCGTGACGTTCGCTGTGCTGCTGCTGACGGCGTGGTCCGCGTTGCGGCGGCGTGAGGAAGTTCAGTTCTGGAATTGTCGGCTGTCGCCCAAAGCGTCGTTTGTCGCCACGATGATTGCGCTGCTCGGTGTCGCGTGCGTGGTGATGGGCGTGGCGTTGTTGATGGTGTTCGAGGAAGGACGCCCGTCGTCACAAACCCATCAGCACTGGCTCGCGCTGGTTTTCGAGGCGGTGTCCGCCTTTGGCACGGTCGGGTTGAGCACAGGCGTGACCCCGCTTTTGACCGCCGCCGGCAAAGTCGTTATCATCGCGCTCATGTTCGTGGGCCGCATCGCACCGCTTATCCTGGGGGTGTATCTGGCGCGCCCGGCCAACCCGCTGCGGGTCCGCCACCCGCGCGAGGAACTGGCGATGGGTTAAGGCGGAGAAGACAGCATGGCACAACGCATATTCATTATCGGCGCAGGGCGGTTCGGCGCGCATCTGGCCACCCGGCTTTCGGAATTTGGCTCCGAGATCGTGCTGGCCGACAAGAACGCCGATCGCGTCGAGGATTTGGTGCAGCAAGGCTTTCACGCGGTCGAAATGGACGCGGAAGACCAGGACGCACTCAGGGAAGCCGGCGTGCAGGAGGCCGATGCCGTGGTCGTGAGCATCGGCGATAACATGCAGGGCAGCATCCTGACGACGTTGCTGCTCAAGGAACTCAAGGTGAAGAAACTCATTTGCCGCGCACTCGATGTCCGGCACGCCACCGTGCTCGAAAAGCTTGGCGCCGACCTCGTCGTCCTGCCCACCCGTGACATGGCCTACCGGCTAGCGGAACGGTTGCGCGACAACGCCGGCAGCGACCGTCAGGAGTTATCCGGCGATTATCAAATGGCTCAAATCCGCCTGGGTCCACCGTTGCATGGCCTGACACTGGCGGAATCCGGTTTGCGGGCACGTTTCGGTATCAACGTCGTCTTGCTCACGCGCCCCGCTCCAAACGGCAGGACCGACGCCCTCGAACCGCGGCCCGACCTGAAAATGGCGTTGCACGATCTGCTCTTCGTCTCCGGCCTGCGCGACAGGATCAACAAGTTCGAGCGGGAGTGTGGTTTGCCGGAGTGAATTGAATCTACATGAGCACCTGCATCCTCACCACCGGCGCACCGAAGCGCATCGGCTTCATCTCCACCCGCTTCCACGGCACGGATGGCGTCACTCTAGAAGCCCGCAAGTGGGCGCACCTTCTCCAGGACTTGGGCCACTCCTGCTATTGGATGGCCGGCTTGCTCGATGCTCCGCCGGAGGTGAGCCACACGGCACCGCTCGCCTTCTTCAACCATCCCGAAGTCGCCGAGGTGCAAAGCAAGCTCTTCGGTGTGGCGTTCCGCACGCGCGTCGTCACCGATCAGTTGCAGTCGATCAAGGAGCGACTCAAGGATGACCTCTATCGCTTCATCGAGAAGTTCCAGATCGAAGTGCTGGTGCCGGAGAATATTCTCGCCATCCCGATGCATGTCCCGCTGGGCCTCGCGATGACCGAGGTGATTGCCGAAACCACCTTCCCTGTCATCGCGCATCACCACGACTTCGCCTGGGAACGCGAGCGCTTCACCCTCAACGCTGTCAACGACTACCTCCAGGCCGCCTTCCCACCGTTGCTCTACAAGATGGAACATGTCGTGATCAATTCCATGCAGCAAAAGGAACTGGCCCGCCGGCTTGGCATCTCGTCGCAGATCATCCCCAACGTGCTGGACTTCGAGACTCCGCCGCCCGGCCTGGACGACTACAATCGCGACTTGCGCCGCGAAATCGGCCTGCGCGACGACGACTGGTTTATCCTCCAACCCACCCGGGTGGTGCAGCGCAAGGGCATCGAACACGCCATCGAACTGGTGCGCCGCCTCAAGGATCCGCGTGCCAAACTGGTCATCTCCCATCCCGCTGGCGACGAAGGCAACGCTTACATGGCCATGCTCAATGACCGCATCGCCGATGCTGGTATTGACGTGCGCTTCATCGCCGACCGCGTGGGCGAAACGCGCGGCACGAACGCCGACGGCAAAAAGGTTTACATCCTGTCCGACGTGTATCCTCACGCCGACCTCGTGACTTATCCGAGCCACTACGAAGGCTTCGGCAACGCCTTCCTCGAAGCCGTCTATTTCGGCAAGCCGGTGGTCGTGAACACCTATGCCGTCTTTGCCCGCGACATTGACCCGCTCGGCTTCAAGACCATCGAGATGACACAGCTCGTCACTCGCGAAGTCGTCGAGAAGACGCGGGAGATACTGGCCAGCAAATCGATTCGTGAGGAGTGGGCCATCACCAACTACGAACTCGGCTTGAAATACTTCTCCTACACCGTCGCCCGCCGCAAACTTGCGGCCCGCCTCGCAAACTTGTTCGGCGAGGGGGTCTAACCTGCTCGTGCGACCGCGGCAACCGGAACCTCGGCGCTAGTGCCGACTTCGTTATCCTGCGGGGCCAAACAATTTCGCTGCCCCCGGCTTCAGCTTTTCCACCCGCTACGGATTCCTCTTCCACTGCTTCTCCCAAGCACGAATTCGCAAACGGTATCACTCCGCGAGAAATGTTATTCGACAATTTGCATGCCTAGCGAGAGCTTGTCCCCAAAGTAGCCTTTTACAAATCTGACTCCTTGGCGAGGTCGTAGCTCGGGCACGGTTGGGAAGTTATTCCCAATCCGCCGCGCAAAAATCCATTAATCCTCAAATTCGGGAGACACTTCTTTTGCTGTTCCCATCGCCGGTGTGTCCTCGGGCCCGGGCTAGGCCGCTTGTCGCCGCGGGACGGCTTTCTTTTTGGTCTTTCTCATCCGCGCCAGCATCCACAGGTTGTGGGTCAACACGCCCCAGGCCAGCGCCAGCTCCCGGTGGTCAAACCCTTGGGCCCGCATCGGCCGCCCCAGGAAGCCCCGCTTGAGGATGCGGATGCGGGCCTCGGTCTGCGCCCGCCGGCGCTGCAGCCGCGCAAACTTCTGCCCTTTCATCCTGCGGCTCAGTTCGGCGGGCTGGCGCGGACACAGCCCGTCATAGGGGCCGCCCTCCGCCAGGGCCCGGCTGTTGGCCGCGCTGGCGAAGCCCCGATCGCTCACCACCGCTCCCACGTGGCGGCCCGTGCCCTGCCACACGCGCCGCAGGCTGCCAAAGAGCGTCTGGCTGTCCGCCGGCGCGGGCTCGCGAAAGATCGCGTAGTCCAGGATGACGCCCTGCCGGTTTTCCCCCAGCAGCACCGTGTTGCCAAACTCCACCTCGGCGCCCGCCTTGCCGCGCACGATGACCCGCACTTCCGGATCAGACAGGCTCAAGATCTTCCCGGCGTTGGCCACCGGGCGTTCGCCGATGATCCGTTCATGGGCCTGCTTTTGCGCCCGGGGCAAGAGTGCCAGCACTCCATCAATGCGGCGCAAGATCGGTTCGGCCTGCGCCCGGGTCCACTCCGTGCGCGCCCAGTGCTGGTCGAGTAACTCCCGGTGCCGCCGGGCATGGGAGCGCACCACGCCCACCAGCTGCTTCATCTGGCGCAGCACCCGCTTGCGCCCCTTCTTGCGGCCGGCCCGGCGGGCCTGCTGCGTCATCGCGATGCTCAGCCGGTTCATGCGCCGCCAGAACTCCTCGGGAGCTTGCATGCGCCCCCGCAGCCCGGCCTGGCGGATCAAGCGCGTCGCTTTCATCAAGGTGCGCACCCCGTCACGCAACAACACCCAGTCGGTTGGGAAATGGATGTTGGCCTTCAGGCAGGTGCTATCCAGAAAATACTCCTCCAGGTCCAGGGCTTCCGGGAGGCCCAGCTCGCGGGGCTGCTCCACCGCTCCCCGGAGCAATCCGTCGATCACCGCGCGCATCTGCCCGGCGGGCAGCCAATGGGCCAAGCGCTGCACCTCACTCTTGGAAGGCACCCGCACCTGGTCCAGCGCATCGACCAGGCAGAACCATTGCTAGAGCGGGTTGCCGGCCAGCTGGCCGGCTGAACCCGCGATAATCCTCCTGCAAGAGGGTCCGCAGGGTCGTGCAGCGCAGGGCCCGGCGCGAGCGCTGCTGGAACTTTGCCTGCTCCCGGGCCGTCGGCTCCCGTGACGCCGCCGCCTTCCGGACAGCCGACGCTTGCTCGACAAACTCCCGCTCCACCCCGCTCTCGCGCAAAAGAGCCTCGATTTGTTCCAGGCGCTGCCGCAAAGTCAGATAGTCAACGTTCCCGACCATGGTAGGCAGCCGCGGGGCGAAGCTCCTGAGGGAAGGGAATGATCTGGCAGGACATGACGCTAGTCTATAGACTAGCTCTTGATAGGCCACCAAAAACATCGGTTCAATCCAGGAAAATGAACACCTCCTATCCGTTGCGGGTCCAGGCGATTCGGTCGCGCGGACAAACCCCCCCGGCTCAACGTGAGCTTCCCCCTGGCCCTGGCGGCGGCCATCGGCCTGGAGCCGGGGGAAGAAGTCCAATGGGAGCTGCTCGACCGGAGGGAACTGCACCTCCTGCGCCCCAACGCGCCGCGTCCCTCGACCAAAGCCAGAGCCCGCCAGCAAGCTCCCCATCCCCTCATAGGGGCACGATTTAACTCCTCTTCACGAAATCGCCCCTTCTTCCAGATGACTAAATGGCACTCGGCATCAATGCTCGCAGGCCCGTTCTGCCGTGGGGACCGAATC
>JBBRWD010000109.1:0-24275 GCA_038249465.1 Limisphaerales bacterium
CTGACCTCATTGATGGCGCTGACCTCATTGATGGCGCTGACCTCATTGATGGCGCTGACCTCATTGATGGCGCTGACCTCATTGATGGCGCTGACCTCATTGATGGCGCTGACCTCATTGATGGCGCTGACCACATTGATGGCGCTGACCACATTGATGGCGCTGACCTCATTGATGGCGCTGATCTCATCGATGCCGCTGACCTCATCGATGGCGCTGACCTCATCGATGGCGCTGACCTCATCGATGGCGCTGACCTCATTGATGGCGCTGACCTCATTGATGGCGCTGACCTCATCGATGGCGCTGACCTCATCGATGGCGCTGACCTCATCGATGGCGCTGACCTCATCGATGGCGCTGACCTCATCGATGGCGCTGACCTCATCGATGGTCTCGCTGGTGTCGTCGCTGGAAATGGTCAGCAGTTCGTCGAGCCGCTGCCGGAGCATTTCGGATTGCGAACGGGTGACGGTCGGTTCGGGCGCCGTTGCAGCCTCGGCCGTTTCCGTGTCCGGCGCCGTTCCGGAGGAGATCGCTGATTCGCCGCCGCCGCTGGGTTCGCACTCCGGGCACAGCATGGCCAGCCAACGGGCGTCGCCGTCGGGTGCCAGTCTTTGCATCCGCAAGCGTGCCGGGAGAATCGTGCCGTTCTGGCGCCGCAAAATCAGGGACATCGTCGCTGTGCCGGACTCGGCGTTCAACGCGGTCGTGGCGTTCCACGCCTCCGCCGGACTGGCGGGCAGCCCGAGAATGATCCACTCGCGCAGGTTGCGTCCGCACAAGGTGGCGGTCGGACAACCCAGCAGGGCCGCGCCATCCTCGTTGATCGAGCACAGGCCCCACGAATCATCCACCTGGATGACCCCGCGCCGCGGCAGGATGGACTCACCGCCTTCGATGACGGCGGGTGCGGCCTGGGGGAGGTGGGAGGGGCGCGATGATGGCGCCTTGGGGGCCACATCCGTTTTGGAGTGTGCCGCGAATTCCGTTTGGTTGGCTGGAGCCGGGGCGTTCATGGGCTCAGCCGAAGGTGGGTCGATCCGCGCCGGCCGGGTGGCAGAAAGGCCAACAGGTCGCTCCAAGCGGCGCTTCATTCCCAGCAGGAGAGCCTTGAGCGCAAGTTCCGCCGTCGAAAGCGGCTCCATCACCAGATCGCTGGAACCATGCAGGACGACATAGGAGGCGGCTTCGCAGTCGTTCTCGCCGGTGACGAACAACAGCGGGGTCGCTGCGTGTCGCGGCATTTCCCGGATGGTCGCCGCGACGTCGTAGCCGCAGGCATCCGGCAGGGTGACATTGAGCACGACGAGGTCGGCCGGATTGCGCTCCAGAAAGGGCAGGGCCGCCACCGGATTGCCAAAGAGACGCGGCGTGAAACCATTCTCCTGCAGCGCGGAGAACATCGTCATGCGCTGCGTCGTCTGAGCTTCAATGATGGCCACGCTCATCTCCACCGCCGTCCGGCCTCCTGGCATGGGGGGCATTTTGCCGAGCGCCTGCAGGAAATCAACCGATTGCGCCAGCGTCCGTCGTATGGCCACATTGGCGCCGGCGGGCGACGCGATCAGTTCCCGCACCAAGCTGGCCAGGGCATTGGCCGTGATCGCCAATTCCGGCAGTCCGCCGTTTTGGGCCGACATCTTCAGCCCTTCGACAGCGGCCAGAAGAGACCTCAGCGACTGCGGCTGATCCGCCGGGCGCCCGCAGCGGGCAAAGGCCTGGAGTCCGCGGCGGACACCCGCGATGCGCGAAGCGATGGTTTCCTCCTCCGCAGAAGCCTGGAAGGGAGCGGTGTTCGCGCTGACCGGCGCCCGGGCCGGTGCGGATTCAGGGGATCGGTCATGGCGCGGCGGTGGCGGGGAAAACCACTCGATCAAAGCCTTGATGACCTCCTGCGGGCGGCTGCCGGTGCTATGGAACACCCGGGTCAGTCCCAGCTTCTCCGCCTTGCTCTGCAGCCGGCCGGCGTGAACTTCGGAGAGGGCGAAGACCGGCGTGCCTGGAGAGGGGAGGACTTTGCGCAACTGCCGGAGCAGTTCCAGCCCGGCCTTCTCATGCAGGTTGAGATTGAGCATCACCGCGTCGGGACGGAGCTGTACCGCCCGATCGGCGGTCATGGGCACGGCGCTGCCGACCTCCACGGAAAAGCCGGAATCGCGCAAACGGGTGCCCATCAGCACGCGGGTCAGCGCGTCATCATCCACCACCAGGACGAGCTTGCGCTCATTGATCGCGGTCAAGGCTTGCGATGGAGGATTCATCGCCGCCGGGGCGGCGTTTTTGGTCGAGACACTGGTTGTTTTAGACAGGTTAAACATCGACTCTTACTCCATCTCGAAAGGATTATCGGCGTGACCTGCGAACGGGATTAGAAAAAACATCTGCTTAAATTTGCGCAGGCAACGATGTTGCACAAATCCTCTCCAGCCAATGGCAGAGAGATGGTTCCGAGGCAGCCCGTTGGCGTGCTATTGGCGCCGCGGTGGCGGGGGGGGCCGCCTTCCTCACTGGCGGCTTCCCCCGGACCGGATTTCCGTTAACTTGGGCGCGTGATGGAATTGAATCTGCATGACTTTCACCAGCACCTCGGCGCGACGTTCCTCAGCGTGAACGGTTACGAAGCCGTGGGCCACTACGGCGATGCGCTGGCCGAGCACGCTGCGTTGCGTGCCAGCGTCGGCGTGCTCGATCTGGGTTTTCGCGGCCGCCTCTGCCTGACTGGCGCCGACCGCGTGCGTTTGCTCAACGGGCAGGTGACGAATGACATCCGGATTCTTGGCGAAGGGCAGGGGTGTTACGCCGCCATCGTCAATGCCCGGGGCAAGTTGGCAGGCGATGCCAACATCTACTGCCTGCGCGATGAGTTGCTGCTCGATTTCGAGCCCGGCCTGACCGCGCAACTCAACCAGCGCTTCGACAAATACATCATCGCCGATGACGTGCAGGTCGTGGACGTGGCGCCGCAATACGGTCTGCTGAGTGTGCAGGGACCCAAGGCTGGCGCGGTCGTCCACTCGCTCGGATTGGGCCTGACGATCCCGGCGCGCGCCATGGATTTCACCCGCGTGATGGATCCGGCGCACGGCGAGATTTATTGCACGAACCTGGCGCGCACGCGGGCCTTGGGTTTCGACCTGTTTGTGCCCACCGCAGCGCTGCCTTTGGTGGCGGAAAAGCTGGTTGCGGCGGCGCGCGCGGCGGACGGACGTCCCGCCGGATTTGCGGCGCTGGAAATGGCTCGCATCGAGAGCGGCATTCCGCGTTATGGCGTGGACATGGATGAAACCAATCTTGCGCCCGAGGCGGGCATCGCGCGGCGGGCCATCAGTTACACCAAGGGCTGTTACATCGGGCAGGAAGTCATTGCCCGCCTGCGCAGCTACGGCCAGGTGGCGAAGGCGCTGCGCGGGTTGCGCCTGAAAATAGATCTCAAGGCCTTGCCGGAACGTGGCGATAAACTATGGCAGGGCGATCAAGCGATTGGCTATGTGACGAGTGCCGTATTTTCGCCGACATTAAAGTCCAACATCGCCCTTGGTTATGTCCGCCGGGAATGCCACCAGCCCGGCACCCGGCTTTCCCTCCGCACCCCGGAAGGCGAAAGTGCGGTCGAAATCGTGGAGCTTCCCTTCCTTGAATAACCCTCCACGCGAAGCCATGCCCAAGATCACGGTGATTCCCGCCAATGTTTCCGCCGAGGTGCCGTCGGGCACGCTGCTGCTTGATGCCGGCGAGGCGGCGGGCGTCGAAATGGAGGCCGGCTGTTTCAACTGCTCGTGCGGAACGTGTGCCGTTGAAATCGTCAGCGGCAGGGAAAATCTCGACGAGCCGACGCCCGAGGAACTCGACGTGCTCGATCAGTGGAACAAGGATCCGGAGAAGTTCCGCCTCACCTGCTGCGTCCATCTTCAGCGCGGCGAAGTCGTCATGCGTGGCGGACACTGAGCCGCGCTTGCGCAGGACTCGCGGAGGACGATGGCTTCAAATCATCGTGGCCAGCTCGCGGTGATTGATCTTTCCGGTGCCGAGCTTGGGCAATTCCCTCACGGCCTTCACTTCACGTGGCACGCACAGATTCGGCAGACCCTTGGCGCGGATGGCCTGGCGCACTTCATCCAATGTCAGTCGCGGTTCGTTGCACACCGCAATCAACGCCTCGCCCTTGCCTTCGTCGGGCCGTGTGACCACCGCGATTTCGCAACGCGCGCCATAATGAGGGAAGGCTCCAGCCAGCGCCTCTTCCACCGCGGTCAGGCTCACCATTTCGCCGCTGATTTTCGCGAAGCGCTTCAACCGGCCGAGAATGAACAGGTAGCCCTCGTCGTCCACGCGCACGATGTCGCCGGTGTCGTACCAGCCGCCGGCCTGGAGGAATTTCGCGTTCGCCTCGGGATTGAGGTAGCCCTTCATCACGTTCGGTCCGCGCACGTGCAGGCGTCCGCCTTCCTTCACGCCTTCGACGGTTTCGAGGCGGTGCTCGATGCCGGGCAGGAGGCGTCCGGCCGAGCCGGCTTTGGGCGCCATCGGCGTGCAAACGCTGACCGCAGGGCTGCATTCGGTGGCGCCGTAGCCTTCCAGCACGCGCACGCCGAAGCGCTGCGCCCACGTCGCGGCGGTGCTCTCCTGGAGTTTTTCCGCGGCGGCAAAGAGGTAGCGCAGGCTGCGAAAATCCATCGCGTTCGCCCGGCGCGCGTAGCCGTTGAGAAAGGTGTTCGTGCCCAGCATCAGCGTGCAATCGCGGTCGTAGAACATCGTCGGCACCACGCGGTAGAGCAGCGGCGAAGGAAACAAGATGCCGAGATACCCGCGCACCAGCCCGAGCAGCGTGCCCGCCGTCAGCCCGAAGCTGTGGAACAGGGGCAGGGCGTTGAAGGCGCGATCCCAGTCCTGCAAATCGCACACCGTCAGCATCTGCCGCACGTTGGCCAGCAGGTTGGTGTGGGTGAGTTCCACCCCTTTCGGCGTTCCTTCCGAGCCGCTGGTAAACAGGACCACGGCGGTTTCGCCCGGCGCGATGCGTACGCGCATCACCCGGGTGGGATGCATCGACACCCGCAGCAGCGCGCCGAGTTTGCGTCCGCCGCTGATGCCGGCGCGCAGGTCTTCGAGGTAGAGCAGTTGCAGACCGGCCTTCTCCAGCGGAGCAAGATCCAGCCGGGCGCGTTCGAGGAAGGCCCGCGAAGTGAGGACGTGTTTCAGCCCGGCGAGCTGCGCGCAGGCGAGCATGGTGGCGTTGCCGGTGGTGAAATTCAGCACCGCCGGGACGCGTCCGAGCGTCCAGAGCGCGAGCAGCGTCACCGGCGTGGCCACGACGTTGGGCAGCAACACGCCCACGCGACGCTCATCGGACGCGATCCGTTGCTGGATTTCCTCCGCCAGGAGGCTGGTGCCGGTGAGCAACCTCCGGTAGGTCAGCGTCTGCTGCAAGTCCTCCAGCGCGGGCCTCCCGGGCCACTGGCGCGCGGTCTCGATGATGGCCTCAGGCACCGTGCCCGGACCGAGACGCATCTCGATGTCAAATTGCTGGCGCTGCATGGCGTCGCGCAACCACGCCGTCAGATGCGTGCGAGCCCGGCTGGTGGAGGCGTTCTCGATTTTCGGCGGCGTGAGCACTTCGCTGAAATGCACCGAGACGCGCGGAAACCATTTCTTCGCGTCCCGATTCGGCGAGCACAGCACGCGATGCGCGCCGCGCAAGTGGCAGGTGATGACGCGCGCGCTGGTCTTGTGCAGGAGAAAGCCCGTGCCCTCGAAGAGCTTCATCAGGGTGCCGGTGCGTGAGAGACGGCCTTCGGCGAAGAGCACGAGCCGTCCGCCCTTCTGGAGGTATTCCGCCATGTGCTTGGCGGAATAGGGCGACAGTGTGTCGATGGGAAAGGTCCGCCGGTTGAGCATGAGCTTGCGGTGCAGCCAGCTCGTTCCGGCCGTGCGGCTGGAGACGACAAATTTCCAGTCGTCGTCGAGGCATACGCCGATGAAAATCCAGTCGAGCCACGAGACGTGATTGGGGATGAGCAGGACCGGGCCGGGCGTTTTGAGGACGCCTTCATTTTCGGCGCGGTAGCCAAACAGCAGCCGCACCAACCAGCGCAGGAAGGTTTTCATGCGTTCATCGGCCTGGGCGGGGATCCCCGGTCAGACCGGATTCCGCCAAATGCCGAGGGTGCTTTTGCCGTGCGGCTGGGGTGGCGGCAAGCCGCAAAGCATTGAGAAAGCATTGAGAAAAATGGATGGACCATTCACTGAGTGGTGGCGCCGTGGCTATTGGCGTCGCACCGATCGAGGAAGAAGACTGCCAGCCAGCAGCACCATGATCGTCATGCCCGTGATCCCGACCGACCAGGGCGCCAGCCACCGGTCCCACGGCAACGTGCCTTTTGCCGGGAGGCGCAGAACTCCAGCGAGCGTGGCGGCGTCTCCGGGAAAGGGAGCCGACGCCCGCACCGCGCCGCGGTCATCCACGAGTTGCGAAATCCCGGAACTGGCGAGGCGAAAGATCGGCACGCCGTACTCCGCGGCGCGTACCGGCGCCACGCGGGCGTGCAGCCGATGCTGCTCTTCCCCCCAATAGGCCACGTCCATGGTCGGCACGATGATGGCCTGCGCCCCTTGCCGAATGAGGTCGTCCACCACCCGGGTATAACTGAGGTCATAGCAGATACAGATGCCGATCCGGCCCCACGGTGATTCCCAGAGACGCCGCTGAGGGGCAGGCAGCCCGTCCTTGAAAAACTGAATGGGCACCGATTTCGCCTGCCTGAAAACGATTTGGCCAGTGGGGCCGATGACGAATGCGGTGTTGTAGAACGCGTCCTCACTCAGGAAGTCTTTGCCGCCGGCCACCAGATGGACTTGGTTGGTTCGGCACCATTGTCGGATACGCTCGGGCACCGGGCCATCAAAGGAGTATTCGCTGACCACGAAAAGTTGCGTGGCGGGATGCGCCTTCCGCAGACTCTCGAGCTCTTGAGCGAGTTCAATCTCCGAGGGGAACTCCAGTTGCACGCCGGCAATTCTAAAATCGCCGTGGGAGCCAATCACCGTTGGCGCCGGCGGCGGGAGAAAGCTCAAAGAACCGAGCAGGAAAAGTCCGATGAGTCCAGTGATCCAGGCCAGACGCCGGGGCATGGAGGAGACCGTTGCCGCCACCGCCGCCACGCAGAACCCCACTCCATGCACTCCGAGATGCGAGACCCAGGGCAATTGCCGCAGGTCTGACCAGAGATAGCCGGCCGAAAGCCAGGAGAAGCGGAGGAAGTAAAGTTCGCTGCGAAAGTACTCGAGTCCGGTCCAGAGGAATGGCGTGAGCAGGGTGGCGGCGGTGGACCCAAATCTCAGCCGGCAGTTGCGCACCAGCAACAGGAAGATCCCCAGCCAGGTGGCGAGGATCAGCCACAGCCCCACTGCGGCTGGTCCGAAGATGGTCCAGAAGAACTGCAGTTGCGGCCCATAGACAGCGACTCCAACCAGCCACGCGACTCGCAGCGTCACGCGATTGCCGGGCAGTCGGGTCAACTGCAAGCAGCCATAGAGAAAGGCGCCATAGAGGAACCAGAGGCGCGGCGTAAAATGCGCCAGTTGAAACGAGGCGACAGCCACGAGTGACCAGCCGAGCACGGCTTTCCAACCGAGAGTTGCCGCGACGGGGAGCGGCTTGGACGCTGCCGCTTGCGTTTCAGGCCGCGCTTCGCCTGGCGTGTTCATGGGGGGTGTCGAGCTTGTGGGCGCTGGCCGCCAGCAGACCCAGATCGCGCGCCAGCCGGACGGCCCGCGCCGTGTTGATGCCGCCCCAGACTTCTTCGGCGGCCGCATGGTAACAGGGGAGAATCTCTTCCAAGAGGCGGCGTCCGGCCGGCGTGAGCCGGACGAGGAACGCCCGCCGATCGCCAGGCATCTCGGTGCGACGGACCCGGCCGCGTGCCTCGAGCCGGTCCACCAGACCCGTGATATTCGATCGATGGGTGATGAGTTCCCGGCTCAATTCACTTTGAGTGACTCCCCCGCTGCGGCCGCTGAGAAGGTTCAAGACATTGAACTGGCTCGGACTGAGATCCCACCGCGAGAAGAAGACGCGGCTTGAATTCCAGAGGGCTTCCGCCGTGCGGAGAATTTGCAGAAGAGCGTGGTAACGCGGACCCGGTTGGGCGTTCGGTCGTGGCACGAAGATTGTCTATGACACGATTGTTGACCTGGCAACGAAAATTTCCGCAGGGAACTCAACCCCTTCTTTTGCGGGAAAATTTCAGGTAAGGCGTTGGCCGGCCTGCTGAGGCATCAAGCCGCCCGGGCGAGCGGACGTGCGGCCGTCTTGTCATCGGGCGCGGCACCGTCCGAAAATGCGAGGTAAAGGAAAGCGAGCAGATTAGTCACCGGCAGAAGCAACAGGATGGCCCAGAGGACGCTCTTGCCACGGGTCTCCACGATTTTGAAGCACCAGAACACGCCGCTGACTAGGCTCACAATAGACGCGGGAAGGCAAATGAACGGGAGCCACGAGGCGGGTATGGTGGCGATGACAATGAGTGGAATCGCGATAAGGGCGAAGAGCAGCGGCATTATCCAGAGCAGGAACCACCAGCCCGGCATGCCGGCGGCGCGAATGAGGGGAAGCATCTTCACGATCGGCAGCCAGACCAGGATGCCCGGCTGGTTGCCCGTCTTCTTCACGATCAGCATGCAGCAGAAGCTGAAGAACAGATACACGGCCACGAAGGCGCCGATGACACCCGCGATCAGTCCCTTGGAATTGGGGGGCATCCGTGGCGCCAGTTGCGCGTGCCACCGGTTTTCCAAGGCCTGGTACTGAGGGTTCGCCTCCAGCTTCTGCGTGAGGTTCGTGATCATCTGGTTGGAGATCGGGCCGAGGGCGTTCTTGCCCGTCTTCGACTCGGGCTCCGCGACTTTGTAGCCGAGTTGCTTGAGGATTTCCGGGTCCACGTCTTTGACCTTCACGTTGACGAGGCCGCCGGAGTGTTGGAGGAAGATGTCCGTGCGGTTGGCGCTGAGCACGGCGACGTTCAGGAAGGTGTTCGAGCCGGCGCGGAAGGCGTCAAACTTCTCGCTGAATTGGGTCGCGTTGGTTTGGAAGGGATCAAGCTTCTCAGCCATCGCCCGCAGAGTGAATCCCGCAGCGCCCAACAGCAGGAGCAACATCACGGCCAGCAAATCGGACTTCCAGCCGTGCGAGAATGCCTGAGGCAGTTTCTTCATTTCTGGTTCATCGGCTATTCCCCTGGGGACTTTACGCGGATTTCTCAGCACCGGCGCGGGAATCTGGCCATGGAAAACCTTGGGTGAAGTAGATCAGGTGACGGCATCGGGTTTCTTTCGCAGTCCCGGGGCGGTCGGCGAGGAACAGTGAAGGTTTTGGGGCGAATCCGAGTCAGCATCTCGTGTCACCCGTTTCGCCAAATCAACTGCCAAGAACCCCAGCGAGACTCCATGCCATGAAACAGTTCACCTGGATTTTTCTTTCGTTTGCCTGCGTAATGCCGGCGCACGCGCGCTTTCTCATCGCCGCCGACGGACAGCCGAAATGCGTCATTCTCCGACAGGCCGGCGCCACCGTGCCTGAGTTGAACGCGCTCCGCGAACTCACCAACCACCTGCAAACCATCACCGGTGCGCGGTTCGAGGTGCAGGAGGCGGGAGGGAGCGTGCCGGCGTCGGCCATCATTGTGGGGCAGGGGAGTGCCGCGCGCGCTCTCTTTCCCGAGGTGCCGTTCGACAAACTCGGAGCCGAGGAGATCGTCATCAAGACGAAGGAAGGCCGGCTGCTGCTGGCGGGTGGGCGCCCGCGCGGCACACTTTACGCCGTGAGCCGGTTTTTGCAGGAACAGGCCGGCGTGCGCTGGTGGACGCCCTGGGCGGCGCGCCTGCCGAACCGGCCGACGCTGTCCGTGCCGGATCTGGAGGTGCGCTACGCGCCGCCGTTCGAGTCGCGCGATCCGTATTGGTATCCAGCGTTCAATCGCGAGTGGGCGGTGCGGAATTTTTCAAACAGCCAGTCGGCGGGCATTCCCGAAGAGTGGGGCGGGGCGATCCGCTACAAGGGTTTCGTTCACACGTTTTATCCGCTCGTGCCACCAGAGAAGCATTTCGCGGCGAACCCCGAGTGGTTCAGCTTGATCAAGGGAAACCGCACGAATCAGCTGGCGCAGCTCTGCCTGACCAATCCGAGGCTGCGTGATTTCCTGGTCGAGCGGGTGAAGCAATGGCTTCGCGAAACACCGGGCGCCACCATTGTATCCGTGTCGCAGAATGACTGGTACGGCGCGTGTGAATGCGCGGAGTGCCGGGCCATTGATGAGGCCGAGGGCGGCCAGGCGGGCTCGCTGCTGGCTTGCGTGAACTTCGTGGCGGAGAAGATTGAGCCTGAGTTTCCGCACGTCGCCATCGATACGCTGGCCTATCAATACACCCGCAAACCACCCAAATCGCTGAAGCCGCGGCCCAACGTGATTGTGCGGCTTTGTTCCATTGAGTGCAATTTCCGCGAACCGTTGGACCATCCGGCGAACGCGGCGTTCGCGGACGACATCCGCGGCTGGGCGAAGATCTGCGAGCGGCTCTACATCTGGGACTACACGACGGATTTCGCGCACTATGTCCAGCCGCATCCGAACTGGTTCACGCTGGCGCCGAACGTGCGGTTTTTTGCGGCCAACCACGTGAAGGGCGTCTTCGAGCAGGGCGCGTATCAATCGCACGGTTCGGAGATGTCCGAGTTGCGCGCCTGGGTGCTGGCGCAACTGCTGTGGGATCCAAGGCAGGATGACCGCGCGCTGATTCGTGAGTTCGTGGAAGGCTATTATGGCGCTGCGGCGGCGCCGTTCATCGGGCGCTACTTCGACCTGCTTTACGCGGCCTCACAGGGCCACAACCTGACCTGCTATTCGCCGACCACCGCGCCGTTTCTCGGCTTCAGATACCTCTCCCAAGCGGAGGATTTATGGCGTCAGGCCGAGAAGTCAGTCGAAGGCCAGCCCGAGTTGCGCGCGCGCGTGCGTGTGGCGCGCTGGCCGCTGGGCTACGTGTGGCTGGCGCGTTGGGAACCGTTGCGCAAGGAATGCATTGAAGCCGGGGCGGTCTGGCCGCTGCCGGATTCACGCAAGGAATTCGCGGACGGGTGGCTTGCGCAGGCCACTTCCACGAACAGCCCTTCCTGGGCGCTCCTGAAGCTGCTTAACGAAGGGGGGCTGACGCCGGAGAAGTTCGTGGCGCGCTTTGCGAAAGATCCAGTGCCTTCAGCGACGAAGAAATGAACATGGGAAGTGCCGTTCAACCACGGTTGGGCAGGGATGAACCGACACCGGGAACTGGCAGGAAGGATTTGCGCCGAGGGGCAGTGCAGGCGACGAACAGCGACCAAATCCGCACCTCCAACGACCCAACGTCTGGTGCGGACGATCAATATTTGAAGCCGTTTTGAAGTGTTTGCCGCCTCGGCCCAGCAAGGTATTTCGTGCGCATCACTTCCTGCGGTGGTGCCGCGAGGAGGAGGCGTTCAGGCAGCGGTAGGCCCCGATGGCGCCCACCACCACAATCGCCATCCCGGGATAATAACCGGATTGCAGGCTTTCACGGCGGAGACCAAGTTCGCGGGAGAGTTTCCAATAGGTCGCGCCCGACCGGGCATTGGACGCCAGCAGGGTCACGACGAGGCCGATGAACAGGATCACCAGGTAGGTGGCGATGGCAATCCGGACGCTGGAGCGCAGGCGCATGGCAGAGACTACTTTTCGCTGCCGAGCTTCTCGTAATAGCGGCGCACGAGCTCGGAGTATTTGTTCGGCACGGGATCCCGATCGATGGGAACCCGGGCCTCATTCGACTCGCGGCGCGCAAGTTCCTCCGCGACGCGCTGGCGAACCTCCGCCAATGGCGCCGACACCTGCGCTCGCACCACCGGCCACTGCGGAGTCTTGCCATGCCGCTTCCACTCGTTGCGCGCCGCGCGCGCCCGATCGCGGGCCTGGGCCACCTGGTTGCGCAACTCCGGCGTTTCCACCATCTCTTCGACATCGCGCAGCCGATCCGACCACTCGGTAAATTCCTGTCCGGTGATGGGGCCAAGCTGCCCGGCGTCGGGGTCGCCGTCGCCAGTCCCTTCATCAAAGAATCGCTGGCCCGGATTCTGTCCTGAACGCATCCGCTGCTGCGTCTGCTGCTGAGGCGTCAATCGATCGGGCGGCTGGTTTCCCGGCCCGCCCGCGCGCGCTTGCTGAGGATCACGCTGCCCTGCTTGCGGCGGTTGCTGACGCTGCTGCGGGTTTTGTTGATTCTGATTCTGCGGCGGCTGCTGTGCCTGACCCTGACCCTGACCCTGACCCTGGCCGGGCTGTTGGGGATTCTGGCCCTGCGCCTGTTGACCGGGCTGTTGCGCCTGCTGCTGATTCGGCTGGCCTTGGCCCCGGCCTGGCTGCTGACCCTGATTACCTTGCTGGTTCTGTTGCGCCTGCTGATCCTGCGGCGGTTGGTTGCCTTCCTGTGGCTGTCCCGGCTGCTGTCCGCCGCGTTGTCCTGATTGCGCTGGCTGATTCTGCTGCCCCGGTTGCTGGCCTTGTCCCTGGCCGGACTGGGCCTGTTGATTCTGCTGTTGTTGCGGTTGCTGGCCCTGGCCTTGACCGCCCTGTTGCTGCTGCTCAGATTGATTCTGCGGATCTTGTTGTTGGCCGCCACCGCGTTGCGCTTGTTGATTCGTCTGGCCCTGCTGCTGACCGCCACCTTGCTGGTTCTGCTGGCCGGCCTGCTGTTGTCTGCCCTGCTGATTTTGTGCAGACGATTGCCCTTCCTGGCCACGCTGCGGCTGTTGCTGCTGTTGGTCGCCGGCACCGGTTTGGGCCTGCTGATTCTGCTGGCCTTGCTGACCTTGTCCCTGCTGGCTGGACTGGTTTTGCTGCGACTGCTGTTGCGCGCCTGGCTGACCGGCCTGGGCTTGCTGCTGGGCGCCGCCCTGCTGGTTGGTGGAAGCCTCGTGGCGCGCAATCTCGTTATCCAACTGCCGCGTCAATTCATCCAACTCCCGCTTGGCCCGGCGCAGCGGCTCGGTGTCGTCGCCGAGGATGCTTTCCGCAGCGCGCTCCACGCCCTGCTTGATCTGGCTGATGTCCTTTCGCGCCATCTGCTCAAAAGGCTCGGCTTCCTTGAGGAAGCTGCGCTCGGCAAGCTGACGCGCGGTCTCGATCGCCCTCTCGGTGTCGCCCTGGCTGTTCTGGCGCAGCGTATCGTAGAGCTGGCGCGAGAGGAGCGGCTCAACACTCTCCGCGCGCTCGCTCACGCCGCGCATCTGGCTGAGCAGATTGGTCAGACCGCTCTTCTGCTGTTGAAGCTGTCCGGCGAGATTCTTCGCCTCCTCGCTGTCGCTCAATTTCTTGCGCTTCGGGTCCGCGAGGGCTTCCAGCTTCTGGCCGGTCTCCTCCTGTTTTTGCGCCAGTTGCCGGGCGTCCTGCCGCATGTTGCGCATCTCCTCGGAGAACTGGCTGGCGCTCTTTTTGCGCATCTCCTCGGTCATCTGCTGGAGATTCTGCTGGGCGCGCGCGCCCTCGGCCAGCGCCTGCTGGGCGGCTTCGCGGTTGAGCGATTCGGCCGCGCGCTGCATGTCGCCGCGGGCCTGCTCCAATTGCTTGCGCGCCTCAGCCATCGACGACTGATTCTCCGGCTTGTCCATGCGCTGGCGCAATTCATCGGCATCAGCGAGCAACGATTGCTCCTCCTCGCGCAATCGCTTCAGGCGGCGGCGTAATTCCTCGCGCTCCGCGTCGGTCTGCGCGGCCTGTAAAGCCGACTGCAATTCCTTGATGCGCTCGTTGACGTCCTGCTGGCGCTGGGCGAGTTCCTTGAGGCGATTGAGCACCTGCAACTGCTCGCGCTGCTGCTGGTCCTGCGGCGCCTGCGCCTGGCGCTGCGTCTCGTAACGGTTCTCCTCCTGCTTGAGATCCAACTGGTCGAGCTGTTGCTGCTGTTTCTGCTGCGCAGAACTTTGCTGTCCGCTGCGGCTCTTGCTGCGCGAAATGAGATGCTCGCGCGCCGCCAGCTTGAGCAACGCCTGATAAGCGGCCTGCTCGGCATCGAGCGCTTCGGGCAGCGGCTTCGGGGATTTCTCGGCGTCGGCCAGCTTGTCCGCGGCGCGCTGCATTTCCTTGGTGGCGTTTTCAAGCAACGGCGTGAGCCGCGGATCAGTGACGCGCTCCTTCATCTGCTCCGCCATCGAGACCGCCTGCTCCTGCGACTCCTTCACCACCGGCGCGTCCTTGAGATATTGCTCGGACGGCTTGTCGGGGCGGCCCGCTTCCTGGCGCTGCAATTTCCACGTCGCGTTGATGACCTGCTTCTGCAACTCGGCCAGCTCCTCCGCCGGATTCTGCCCCTGCTGTTGTTGCTGCTGCTGTTGCTGGCTCTGACTGTCCTGCGCCGGACCTTCGCGGAAGATCTCCTCGAACGGCCGCACTTCGGCGAAGAACATATCGCTGGCCGTGCGTCGCACTTTGCCATCCGGCCCGATGTCTTCGGCCCACACGAAATACGTCACCAATTGATCCGGCTGCACGCCGAGATTCTCCAGCGGCAGCAGGTGTCCAAACTTCACCCGCTGATTTGCCGTGGCGTTCGTTCCGAGCTGGAGGAATTTCGGCTCCTTACCGGGCTGGTTGATGGCGATGCCGTAGCTGCGCAAACCGAAATCATCCCACGCCTCGGCTTCGAAGCGAACCTCCTCCAGCGGCGAGACGCGCTGGTCGCCGCGCGGCGCGACGATCTTCAGCTCCGGCGCGCGATTGGTCAGCGACTCGACGAAGAACCGCGCCGGCACCTTGTTGGTGCGGCCATCGGCATCGATGAGTTGGAGGTCGTAGGCGCCAGCCGCAGTGATGACAAAGTTGCTCAGCGCGGCCATCGACTGGTTGGGGAAGGTGGCCAGCGCGATTTCGTTGCTCGCCTTGCCGAGAAACTTCGCGGAGGCGACCGGCTTGTTCAGGTAAAGAATCCAGTCGAGCCGCGTGCCTTCCACGGCGCTCACCCGGCGCGTGTCGGGCACGGTCTTTTCGCTGAGGCCGGTGTAGCTGGGAAAAACAAAATGCGCGTCGGCGCGTTCCAGGCGCGGGTGCTCATACACCGTCACCTTGAAATCGCGGCTGTATTTGCCGTCGAACTCAACCTTGTAAACGAGATTGCTCGTCACGTCGGAAATCGTCCCGCCGAAGACCGGGTCGCTGAGATTGCGCGTGAGCGGCACCCGGCGCGCGGTGTTGGTGTCGGTGCCGAGCAACACGGTTGCCTCGACCGGCACCTTGCCATCGAAGCGCGCCATCACCACCAGCGAACTGCCGCGTTCGATCGAGGCGTCGCCGGGCGTCACGGTGATGCCTTGCGCCAGCGCAGCTTTCCTTTCGGCGCCGCCCGACCAACTGGTGCGCAAACTCCACGTCGCCCAGACCAGCGCGGCGAGCGCAATCAGTTGGGCGAAACGCATCCCGCCCAGCCGCGCGGAAGAGACGGTGTCGAGCCACTGCTGTTGGTAACCGAGCTGAATGGCCTCGCGAACGACGCGTTCCTGGAGATACGAAAGCTGGCCCGACGCATCGGGCTTCTGCTCGACGGCGGTGAGGAGCAGCGCGTGCAGCTCAGGATGATTCTCCTCGATGCGTCGCGCGATCAGGCGGTAGTCCGGATGCCATTGCGCCGCACGCCGCCAGAGGAACACCGTGGCCAGCGCCGTCAGCGCGGCAAAGACCGGCAGCGCGAAGACGCCGGGCCGGCCGGTGGAGGATTGCAGCCAGAACAGCGCGGCGCCGAGGACCGCGAGGGCGCCCCAGCATAAGGCCAGAGCGCGGGCGCTGCGCCAGCCGCGCATCCGGCGCGCGACCGGTTCGAGCTGAGTTTGCAGATGTTTCTCCAGCATGGCGAAAGTGGTTTTTACTGCTGGGATTATCTACAGCCGCGGCAGGGCAAAGGCAATCAGCATTCGTTTGCGAGACGGTTTGACCGTGAGCGAAACACCGCGATACCCTTCCGACATGCCGCGCAGAAAAGCCGCCTCCACCGAGGTCCGGTCCGGAAGGAACACCAGTCCGGCGGTCATTTCTTTCCGCCCATGAGCGCGCCCACGGAAATCATCAATCTCGTCGCGCGTTTCGAGGCGCAACTCGACGCCTACAAGTCCGGCCAGTACAATGAAACGCAGCTTCGCCGCGAGTTTCTCGATCCCTTCTTCAAGGCGCTGGGCTGGGATATAGACAACGTGCAAGGATTCGCCGAAGCCTACAAGGATGTGATCCACGAGGATCAAATTCGCATCGCCGGCGCAACCAAGGCGCCCGACTACTGCTTTCGTATCGGCGGCACGCGCAAGTTCTTCCTCGAAGCCAAGAAGCCGTCGGTGGTGATCAAGGACGAGCCCGGCCCGGCCTACCAGCTTCGCCGCTATGCGTGGTCGGCCAAGCTGCCGCTGAGCATCCTTTCGGACTTCGAGGAGTTCGCGGTTTATGACGGCCGCGCCAAGCCGCACAAGGACGACTCCGCCAGCGCCGCGCGCATCTTCTATTGCACCTTCCGCGACTATGCGGAGAAGTGGGACTGGATCTGCGAGCGCTTCTCACGTGAAGCGGTGCTCAAGGGCGCGTTCGACAAATTCGCCGAGTCCACCAAGGCCAGGCGCGGCACCTCGGAAGTCGATGCCGCCTTCCTCGAAACCATCGAAGGCTGGCGCAAGGAGCTCGCACAGAACCTCGCCCTGCGCAATCCCCGGCTCACCCAGCGCGAACTCAACTTCGCCGTCCAGCGCATCATCGACCGCATCATCTTCCTGCGCATCTGCGAGGACCGCGGCATCGAGGATTACGGACGCCTCCGCGCCTTGGTCAACGGCGACCGCATCTATCCACGCCTCGCGCAACTCTTCGAGCAGGCGGACGACCGCTACAACTCCGGCCTGTTCCATTTCAAGAAAGAGGCGGGGCGCCACGAGGCTCCCGACGAACTCACGCTCGAACTCGACATCGATGACAAGCTGCTGCGCGGCCTCCTGCGTGACCTTTATTATCCCGACAGCCCCTACGAATTCTCCGTCCTCAGCGCCGACATCCTCGGGCAGGTCTATGAGCAGTTCCTCGGCAAGGTCATCCGCCTGACCGACGGCCACCGCGCCGTGGTGGACGACAAGCCGGAAGTCAAGAAAGCCGGCGGCGTCTATTACACGCCCACCTACATCGTGGACTACATCGTCCGGCAGACGGTGGGGAAACTGGTTGAGGACATCTTGGACTGCGGCGGCAAGCGCAGCGCGACGCCGCTTTCCGGCGCGACGGATGAAAAAGCGGTGTCGCCGCTTGGCTCTGCCACCGCACTCCAAAACGCGCCACTCGAACCCCGCGCTGCCACCGTCATCCTCAATCGCGTCGCGAAACTGCGCATCCTCGATCCCGCGTGCGGCTCGGGATCGTTCCTCATCGGCGCGTATCAATTCCTGCTCGACTGGCATCTGCAATTCTACCTCGCCAACGACCCGGCCAAGTTTGCCAGGGGCAACCGCCCCGCGCTGGTGCAGACCGGGCAGGGCTGGAAGCTCACCGTTGCCGAGCGCAAGCGCATCCTCCTCGCGAACATCTACGGCGTGGACATTGACGCGCAGGCGGTGGAGGTCACCAAGCTCTCGCTGCTGCTCAAGGTGCTGGAAGGCGAGACCGGCCAGGCGCTCCAGACCATCTTCCGGCTCTTTGCGGAACGCGCGCTGCCCGACCTGGGCGACAACATCAAGTGCGGCAACTCGCTCATTGGCCCGGATTTTTACCAGCAGGCCGAACTCCCGCTGCTCACCGACGAGGAGCGCTACCGCATCAACGTCTTCGACTGGCAGGCGGAGTTTCCCGAAATCTTTCGTAGCAGCCGACGTGAGTCGGCTCAAACTGATTCGCCGGGCAAAGATGGAGCCGACTCACGTCGGCTGCTACAGGGTGATGGTGGCGGCGGCTTCGACGCGGTGATTGGGAATCCGCCTTACGTCCGGCAGGAATCGCTCGCCAGCTTCAAAGATTATTTCGAGCAACACTACGAGGCGTCTGATGGTGTCGCCGATCTCTACACTTACTTCATGGAGAAAGGCGTGAAGATGCTGCGCGATGGCGGGCTGTTCAGCATCATCGTTTCGAGCAGCTTCCTGCGGGCAACCTATGGAGAACCGCTTCGACGCACGCTAAAGAAACATGCGGCTGTTGTTCGCATTGTGGACTTTGGCGGGCTGGCGGTGTTTGCGAACGCCAAAGACACTTACGTCTGCGTGCCGCTGCTTGCCAAGGGAGCAAAGCAGTCGCGGGTGGAAGTTTCCAAAGTCACCTCGCTGAAGCATCTCAAGCTCCCGGAGCACGTCGCCGCGAACCACTTCACGATTCCGCATGAGCGGCTCTCGACGGAAGCGTGGTCTTTGAAGTCGGATGCCGAAGCCGACGTGTTTACCAAGGTGATGACAGCGGGCAAGCCGCTGGGCGATTACGTCAAACGCCGCTTGTTCTATGGCATCAAGACCGGTCTTAACGAAGCGTTCGTCATAGATACAGAAACCAAGCGCAAGCTGCTTTCAAAGGACAAGCGCAGCGCCGAGTTGATTCATCCTCTGCTGGGTGGTGAAGACATTCGCCGCTACATTTTCCACGAGACTGGGCTATGGCTCATCTTCACACGTCGTGGTGTGGACATCGAAAAGTATCCTGCGATCAAGGCGCATCTGGAGCAGTGGAAAGAGGATTTGATGCCGAAGCGCAGCAAGAGCGCAAAACGCGGCCGGAAACCCGGACGCTATGAATGGTATGAGATTCAGGATGACGTCGCCTATCATGAAGTGTTCGATGGGCCGAAAATAATTTTCCCGGACATCTGCAAAGGTCCACGTTTCTCACTCGATACCGGTGACAGCTACCTCGCCAACACCGCCTACTGCCTCGGCACGGATGACCTTTACCTGCTTGGTTTCCTTAACAGCCGTTTGTTCTGGTTTGCCATTGGCAACATCAGCATCCCGTTTGGAATTCGCGCTGGCGAGTATCGTTACCGGCTCATTTACCAATACATGGAGAAGGTTCCAGTCCGCGTCATCGACTTTTCCAACAAGACCGACAAGGAACGCCACGACCGGATAGTGACGCTGGTGGAGCAGATGCTGGAATTGCACCGGCAGTTATCCGCCGCGCGCACGCCGCAGGAACAGACCTCGCTGGAACGCCAGATCGCCGCCACCGACACGCAAATTGACCGCCTCGTCTATGACCTCTTCGGCTTGACCGAGGAGGAAATCGCCATCGTAGAGGGCAAAACATGATGAACGCGCGCTTTGGAAAATCCCAAAGGGATTTCATCCATCAGCCCAGGGTTGGCGAGCCTGCGAGCCTACCCTGGGTCACGCCGTTATTTATCCCCCAACCCCAACGGGGTTGTATCATCACCGCCACGGAACGATGCAACCCCGTCGGGGTTGTAAATGATTCCAATTCGCCAACCCAGGGTAGTCGCTGCGCGCCAACCCTGGGCTGCATGATGTTGCCCCGTTGGGGCAAGACGCACGCCCGGATGGTAAAGCTCGTGGAGACGATGCTGGAATTGCACCGGCAGTTGACCGCCGCGCGCACGCCGCAGGAACAGACCTCGCTGGAACGCCAGATCGCCGCCACGGACACGTAAATCGACCACCTCGTCTGTGCCCTCTACGGATTGACCGACGAGGAAATCAAAATCGTGGAAGTTGGGAACAAATGAGCACCCGATCGCAAAACGAAACGAAGTTCGGCCAGTGGGATGAGTTGCCCGGTGGCGGCAGACGGTACCGGCTGGATGTGCCGGGACGGCTGGGGTGGCTGGCGCGCTATTTGAAGGAAGTGAACGCAAGCGAAACGACCGTTCGATTCTGGCAGGAGATTTACGATGACCAGGGGAAACTGGTTGAAACGCACGAAAAGTACCCGTTGGATAAGGGCCACCAGAAAGCGTAGGATAAAGCCATGTTGATCACGAAACAGACCGTCGCGCAAAAGCTGGCCGCGTATCTTCACCACGAGGTCACGCTGGCGCAATTGGTGGACTGGGCAGAGAGCGCCATGATGGATGGCGAGTTTGCCGAGGCAGACATGGCAGCGTTGCGCGCCGTCGTGCCGCGTCTCGGCGTGGCGGATGTGCGTGCCTTTGGTCTGGCGTGGGAGGATTGTGAACAGCTCCTCCAAAAACTCGGCTATGCCGCCCGCGTGGATGTGGTGGCGGCATGAACGATTTACCGCCGCGCGAACGCCGCGCATTTCTATGGCAAGGAGGAGTCCCCGCCGTATCGAGCCGAAGGAGAACAGCCATGATCACGGATGACATGATTCACGGCCGGTTTGCCCAACCGCGCACCCGCCGGATTGAAGAGGACACGCCCATCGTGCCGCGCGCCGTGGCCGAGACGGTGTGGGAGGAGGCCCGTGTGTATCTGCAAACCGAACTGCCGCGCGCATGGAGGAGACGTCTGGCCATCCGGGCGGACCGCGTTTACCGGCGCAACGCGCACTTCCGCGATTTGATGAGCCGGAGCGGAGACGCGGGCCGGGACTGGTTGTGGGCGTTCACCCGGCATTGGCTTGCCGCCCTCCTCCGCAAGCATCATCCCGAGCTCCACCGGCGTCTGCCGGCGGAATATAATGTGGGTGGCAACCTGACAACCCACTTCCGCAGCGGACCGCCAGATTGACAGCGGTGATCGCCGTTGGATGACCTGACGGGAGACCAAATCAGCAACAGGTCAACGCTCAATCGGCCCGTGGCTTTCCGCGCTGGCCGCTCAGTGGTCCTCCGCCTTTCCGATTTGATCGATGAGTTCCTGCTTGGTAGGTGCGGTTGCGTGGGTGACGAAAAATGCGGTGGCGGCGTTTGCGACAACCAACCGCTCCTTCAGGTTCAAAACCCCGAGCGATGCAGAAACGTAGCCGCCGTTGAAGGAATCCCCGGCTCCCGCCGTGCGGATGACATTTTTCTGGAAGGACTGCATGGCAACGCCCTCGCCTTCCGAGGCGGTGGAGGCGACGGCGAAGTGCGGGGTGTGGATGACAAGTTCATCGATCCCGATTTCCTTGCGCACGGTTGCCAGATCCGAGGCCATCGTTTGCGGGTCCTCTTTGCATGTGATGCCAAAACGGGACAAAAGATCCGCTCCCTCGTGCTCGTTCAAGCTGATGGTCATGGGGATTTTACCATTGAAACTGCGCATGAGCTGCAAGGACTCGAAGAACGATTCGTTGGATTTTTTCTTGATGTCCGCAAAATCAAAAAACATCCGCTTTGGCGGTTTGGCGTCCGTGTATTGGGAAACCATCCCGGTCAGGAAATTGTCGAAGTCGGGTGTCAGCGACCAATACCCGAGCCCGAGGATATCCACGCCGGCGAAAAGCCCGGCCATCTTGCCCCCGGGGAACGAGGCCACGAAGTCCTTCCAGGTAAAATTGGCGACGGACTTCAAGTCGCTGAGCAAAACCTTCCCGTTCGAAAACTCGAAAACCAGCGTCACAGCCGAATTCCCGAGCGAGACCAGATGGCAGTTTTCCGTGAACTCCTCGAAGGCCGGATCGATCTTATCCTGGCCATAAAGCCCGACCAGCGTTGGCTTCACTCCCAAGAACGCCGGGATCCTGCCGGTGTTCGGGGTGAAGCCGCCCGAGCATCGACGCTTGGGTACAATTTCCAGGCCCAGACCTCCGCCGGACCGCTTGGCGACCAAATCCCCGAAACTCCGCATATCGCCCAACGGGGTGAATTCCGCCAGACTCTTCCTGACGTCAACAATCTGGTAAACCTCGTCAACAAAGCCGTCGCATCCAAGCAGCACCTTGCCGCCGAGGTTGTCGAGATGCGCGATATACCCGTTTATGTCTTTGCCCATGGTTATATTGACAGGGATTTGCTTTTTGACGCTCCGCGGGTGACGGAGAATCGTTCTTCAAACAGGTTCATGTTTGAAAAATTGCAGCAGGCGCGTCGGCCAAGCAAGAATTGTTTGGAGACTGTTTCGAGATTCCGCGCGCGGGCGCGTCGGCGCAATGCCCCTGTAGCGCGGACTTCCAAGTCTGCTGTTTCGCCGGTTTCCAACCGGCCAGGGCCGCGTGAGTCACGAACTGCCGGAAAGGGCGACAGCCTCGCAGGCTGGAAGCACTGCGATATAGCAGGTTGGGAAACCTGCGCCACCGGGGAAGTGTCAAGCCACGGCAGCGTCAACTCCTTTTCCCACCGCGCCCGGATCGCTGCCTTGCCGTCGCCGCGCGAATCGCCTGCTCAATCTGCCCAGGATCGCGATTACCCGCGGGATCGCTCGCTTCGGTGAAGCTGCCGGCGGGCAGCCCGGCATCCGGCGGCACGCGGTAGATTTGCGGGCGCAGGTGCGCCAGCGGGTTGTGGCCCAGGCGACGTTCGCGAGCTTCGCGCAGCGCACCGAGATCGATCTCCGCCACGACAATCTTTTCGCCCGGCCCCGGATCGGCCTGCGCCATGATGCGTCCATCGTAGTCCACCACCATGCTGCCGCCCGGCCACGAGAACGGCGCGTAGTGTTTCAGGCTCGCGCCCTGGTTGGCGGCGACGACGTAGGCCATGTTCTCCAGCGCGCGGCAGCGGTTCACCACGGTCCACCAATCCATTGGCGGCGTGGCGCCCCACGGATCCATGTAAGCCGACACGCGGATGAGCACTTCGGCGCCATTGAGCGCGAGCTGGCGGATGGCCTCGGGAAAAATCCAGTCGTAGCAGATGGCGCAACCGAGCCGGCCGATCTCCGTCTCGACCACCGGGAACGGCTCTTCGTCATAGCCCGGCACGTCGTGCGGGCTGGCGTGGACTTCCCAGGGAATCCACGGATTGACCTTGCGATATTTCGCCAGCAGACCGTCGGGACCGATGAGACAGGTGGTGTTGAAGAGCACGCCGGGCCATTTCGGGTCGAGCTCGATGAACGTGCCGGTCTGAATGAACACGCCGTGCTGACGCGCCTTGGCGACGTAGCGTTCGGTGTGCTCGTTCGGCAAGTGCACCGCCAGCTTGTTGCGCAGCTCGGCCACGCTCGGATAGACGGGCGCGGCGTGCGCGAACTCCGGGAAGACCACCAGCCGCACGGGGAAGAACGGCCGGTAGCCGATGACCGCGCCGTCGATCATCTCCAGCATGCGGTCCACGCGCGATGCGATTTCCGCGCGGGAAGTGGGACAGGCGAAGTCAGTCTGGCAGGCGGCGACGGCGTATCTCATGGTTGCGTGATTCGTAAAACGTGAGTCGTAGTGCGGAGGAAGTTGACTCAATTGACTGCGGGGGCAGCAAGTTGTTTTTGATCGCTTCAAGCCCTTGATTGAGCCGCGTCTCACCTCACGTTGCACGAATCACGTTTTACGTTTCACTCCCAGCGTCCCGGTTCAGGACGACGATTTTCGCTCGCCATCGCGCGGGGTGTCTTGCCAGATTTACGGCACATGAAAACTCCATCCCGTCTCCCATTCGCCAAAAACCTTCTCCTTGTCACCACTCTCGCCGCCGTTGGTTTCCTGACCGCGTGCGCCTCGTGCCCGTGCAAGCACCTCGGGAAATCCGAGTCGCTGTTCAACGGCAAGAACCTCGACGGCTGGAAGGCTGTCAGCGCCGATCCGGCGGTGCCAATGCAGAATGTCTGGGCGGTGCGCGACGGCATGATTGTCTGCCAGGGCAAGCCGATGGGCTATCTCCACACGGACCAGTCCTTCACCAACTACCGGCTGCACGTGGAGTATCGCTGGACGCCCGGCACCAAGCCGGACAACAGCGGCATCTTCGGCCGCATCAACGGGACGCCGCGCCCGTTGCCGCGCTGCCTTGAGACGCAGCTCAAGAGCGGCAGCGCGGGCGACCTTTATTGCTTCCACGGCATGTCCATCAACGGCGATTCAGCGCGGTTCAAGTTCATCCCGAATCACGAAATCGGCGGCGACCTGCGCGGGGTGAGCCGGATGTGCGGAGACGAGAAACCCGCCGGCGAATGGAATCATGTGCTCATCGAGGTCAACGGCCCCAACGCCACCGTGTGGATGAACGGCACGAAGGTGAACGAAGCCACCGGCATCGAGGTCATCGCCGGCCCGGTGGGATTGCAATCCGAGGGCGGCCAGATCGAATTCCGCGCGGTGCGCATCGAGCGCCTGCCGTGAGTAGCGCGAAGAGTTGCTCGAACATTGCGAATAGCCTTCGCGGGTGGGGCGCGTCTGTCCCAGCGCGCCGTTGAGGCATCGTCAAATGCGGCGCGCTGGGAC
>JBBRWD010000110.1:0-23384 GCA_038249465.1 Limisphaerales bacterium
AATCGAAACCCCGTAGCACCGAGGCAAAACCTCTGGGCGGCTCGCGCAAGCAAGCCGCCCTTTTTCATGTCCACTTCCCGCGCCGCCACCGTGACTTTCAAACCGGCCTCATCCGTGATGTCCGCGACGGCGCTAATAGCGCGATGGAATCTGGATCGGGATTGGCCACGGTGGCTGCGTCTGGCGCAGCGCGGCGGATGATCCAAAGGCGTGGCCGAGGCTGTCGAGGAGAATACTGCTTGGACTGCTGGATAGCCTACAAGCGGGCGCAGACATTCCCTCTCCGCTCCCGGAGGGAGGGGAGAGGGCAGGGTGAGGTGAGGGGGATCTTCCGCACCACGCCCTCGTGAAATCAGGGCTTGTTCGACGCTCCCACCCCTCACCCCGGCCCTCTCCCCGTTGAGGGGAGAGGGAGAAACCAAGTAGCGTTCGTTCATCTGTAGTTCATCCCACCGATTCCGCAGTAGATATGGCGTGCGGCGCTGGCGCACGAGGAGACCATCGGAGTCAACGACCCGCTGCCGCCTCAGTCCATGCAAAATGCCCGGCAGCGGGAATGCGTTTCTTCGCAGCGCGGCCGGCGTCTCATTCCTCCGAGAACAGATACTCGAGATCGGTCTGCGTCAGGCTGCGGGCGAAGCCCTCTTCGCCGAGCACGTCAGCGATGGCCTGCGCTTTCTTCTGCTGCAGATCCCAGATTTTTTCCTCGACCGTGCCGGGCGCGATGAGCCGGTAGGCGTTGACCGTGCGCGTCTGGCCGATGCGATGCGAGCGGTCGATGGCCTGCGCCTCGACGGCCGGATTCCACCACGGGTCGTAAAGCACCACGTAGCTGGCGCTGGTGAGATTAAGGCCGGTGCCGGCGGCGCGCAGGCTCAGCAGGAAGGCGCCGGGCCTTTCATCGTCATGGAACGCCTGCACCACAGCCTGACGTTCCTTGGTTTCGCCCGTGAGAATGTGCGTGGGGATGTTGAGCTTGCGGCACTCGTTCTCCAGCACCTTCAACATCTGCACGAACTGCGAGAAGATGAGCACCTTCTGCCCCTCGGCCAGCAACGGCTCGAGCAGCTCCAGCAGCGTCTCGGTCTTGCCGGAATCGGCGTCGCTGCCCACCAGCGTGGGATGACAGCAGATCTGGCGCAGACGCGTGAGCGCGGCCAGCACGTGCATGCGGCTTTTGCTGAGACCCTTCTCCGCCACGGTGCGCATGACCTGCTCGCGGCTGCGGCGCAGTTCGGCGAGGTAGAGCTTGCGCTGGAGTTCGCCCAGTTCGCAGTCGCGGCGTTCCTCGATGCGGTCGGGCAGGTCCTTCGCCACCTGTTTTTTGAGGCGGCGCAGCATGACGGGGCGCAGCTTGGCGGCGAGACGGCGGCGCGCGATGCGTTGCGCGGTGAGACCTTCCTCGCCTTCGCCGTGCGGATCGTAGGTGGTGTTGAAATGCTCCTGGTCGCCGAGGTAGCCGGGCTGGATGAAATCGCAGATGCTCCAGAGATCGAGCAGGCGGTTCTCCAGCGGCGTGCCGGTGAGGGCGAGACGATGGTCGGCCTTGAGCTGCTTGACGCACTGCGTGACCTGCGCGGAGGGATTCTTGATGAACTGCGCCTCGTCGAGCACCAGCGCGCCGAAGGCGAATTTCTGCAATTCCTCGAGGTCGCGCCGGAGCAGCGCGTAGTTGGTGACGATGATGTCGTTCTGCGGAATCTGTTTGCGGAGGTTGTGCCGCGCCGCGCCGCTTTGCAGCACCAGCACCTTGAGATGCGGCGTGAATTTCTCCGTCTCGCGCCGCCAGTTGTACAGCACGCTGGCCGGGCAGATGACGAGCGCGGGCTTGGCGTTGCGGCCGTGCCGCTCCTTGAGCCAGGCCAGCCAGGCGAGCGTCTGCAAGGTTTTGCCCAGGCCCATGTCGTCCGCGAGGATGCCGCCCAGCCGGATCTCGGCGTGGTGGCAGAGGAAATCAAAGCCTTCCTTCTGGTAGGGACGCAGATCGGCGGTGATGTTCTTGGGCAGGCGCACCGCGGGGATGCCTTCGAAGTTGGCCAGGCGCTGGCGCAATGCCTTGGCCTCGGAGGAATCGGCGAATTTTTTCAAGCCCGCCTCGTCGAGGTGCGCGGCCTGTTCGAGGCCGACCTTCTGCGGGATGGCGCTGAGTTCCTCCATGCCGAGATCGGCCATCGTCTCGTGCGCCTGCGCCACGGCCTTGGTGTCGAGTTCCACCCAGCCGGCGTCCGGCAATTTCACAAAGCGGCTCGTGGCGGTGGCAAGGCGCTCGAGGTCGGCCGGCGTGAGGCGCATGCCTTCCTGCTCCCATTCGGCCGAGATGCTGAACCAGTCGATGCCGCTGCCCTTGACGACGATCATCGGCTTGAGCTGGCGCGGCGCGAGGAAGAGGCGCTGGAAGGAAGTGTTGCCCAGATACTCCGCGTCCTGCGGCTTGGTGGGCCACACGGCGGCGAGGGTGTTGAGAAAGTTTTCGTTGGCGTCGCCGCTCCACACGCCCGGCTCGGGGGTGAACCAATCGAGCCGGTGCAACCATTGCACCGCCGCTTCGAGGCGGGGATCTTCCAGCACCTCCGGCTTGTCGGACTTTCGCGCGACCGCCGAATCGTTCTGCCACTCGGTGCCGTTCCAGTGCCACACGCTCTGGTCGCGCTCGCTCGTCGCCAGCAGGCGGAGCCGGACGACTTCCTCGCTCAATTCAAAGATGAACTGCGGCGTCGCGTTGTGCGTGATGACGAGCTGGTCCCAATCCACCCCGCTGTCCGGATGCGTGCGGCGCAGATGCGTGCGCAGGCGGTGGCTGAGTTTCTGCACGGGCACCTCGGGCGTCTCGGCCCAGTATTCGAGGACCGCCGGCGGCGGGGCGTTGCGCAGCAGGTAAAAGCTGTGGCCGACGAGCACCAGCGAAGGCTGTCCGAGGAAAAACTGCGCCTGCGCCAGCGGCGTTTGTGCGCCATCGGGCAGGGTGAGCCGCTGGGTGAAGGAGAGCTCGTGATCGCCGTTGTCGAGATGCGGCACGAGCGTGGCCACCTGGCCGTGAAACTGGAGGCAGTCGCCATTGAACTCCATCCGCTGGGTGTGTCCCCAACGCGCGAGCCACCGGAGCAATTCCAGTCCGTCGAGCGTCATGGACTCGCCGTGATCCTTCGCCGTGTCGCCGTAGGTCTGGGCCAGCCACTCGATGCAGTCCCAATCGGGCTGTGAAAACAATTCCTCCTCGTGCGTGGCCCGGGTGGTGAGATCGATGATCTCGGAGAGCGGCCTGGTCTTTTCGCCGCTGCGCGGGCGGAAGAGGTGGAAGCGCACGCGCAGCACTTTGAGGCAGGCGTTTTCCGGCGCGTCAATCATCGAGCAGACGACGCGCAACGCTGCGCGCGGGCCGTCGATGTGCTGGGGCGGCGGCGGGAAGAGCCAGTGCTCGAGTGCCTGGATGCGGCGCTTCTCGTGCTCGGCCTGTTCCAGCGCGGCAAAGCGGGTCACGTTGGCGTGCGGGGCCAGTTCCGTGGGCAGCGAGCGGTTGGTGCGCAGGAAAACCATTGCCAGCTCCTCGAGGCGCTCGCGTCCCTGCGCGGTGAGGACGCGCGGCCACCAATCCTCGCCCGGGAAATCCTTGCGCGTCAGGTTCAGCTTCTCGAAGTAATCCTCGAGGATGAGCCACGCGCGCTGGGAATCCTGGCAGGCGGAGAATATCCGCAGCGTCTCCTCGCGCGCGGCCACCTTTGGTTTGGAGTCGGACAACTCGCGCCGCAAATCAGCAAGGGCGCCGTAGGTCTTCGACATCACCGTGTGGTGGGCGTCATACTTCGACGCCCCGGCCGAGCGGATTGTGCGCCCGTTTTTGCCTGAAATCTTTGCCATTTTTACAAATTCCACCTGAAAACAGTGGACGGTAATCTCGGCATGGACAGGCCGATGCGGTCAACCAGAAACAGAAACAATTCAGGTTGTCGCAGGACCGGTGGATCGATGTTCTGTCAAGCTCCGCGCGGCCCGCTGGAAGGATTGAAGGAGGCGCGATGTTGAAGGTCATCCATCCTTCTGATGATGGAAGAGTTTCAAAGCCGGCGTTGAAACACCGTGAGAGCGCGGACGCCGAGGGTGGGGATCAAGGCTTGAAAATCACCTTGCCGCTGCGATTGAGGTAAACCCCGCCGTGGTCCGTCTCCGCCCCAGCCTTGCCGGCGAAGAAGGGCCAGACCCGTTCATGTGCCGCTGGCGGTGTAAAGTGCAAGGTAGGGTTTACACTCTTGATCGAAGCGGGCGAAAATTCAGAAACATTGAGCATTATTCGGAAGTTTCGGGGATTTGAACTTAACCAAGTCCGAAAGAGCGTTGGTTTGTCTTACACTTTTGCGGAGGGTTACCCGGACAATTCGAGTGGATGGTGAAACTATTTATTTACGCAAACGATTGGTGAATAATGTGTTGAGAATCTAGGTTCAAAGAACTATTCTGGATGGACTCTGACTTGCTGAGTTTGCAGCGAACTCACGTTTAAAACGCTAGTAATATCAAATAACTCATAACAACCATGAAAAAACCCACGCCGCATTCCACTTTGAAACAAATATTTGTCCTCACCGCTGCCGGACTGCTTGCCAGTTCCGCGGCCTTCGCCCTCCCTATCACGCCAACCTACACAACGTTCGGCTCGCTGCCAGCGGCCACCTTTGGTGGCAGTGGCATCCCGAACGACCGGGTGGCCGTTACGACGATCGGTGGAGTAACACTTGGACTGACCGCCACCCAGCGCTATAGCAACCCTCCGGTTGGGGATGATGGAGCTGGAAATTACTCCGCCATGGCGGGAGGAGACGTGCTGAATTCAATACCCGCTTATGCACGATGGAATTTCGGCTTTTACGCAGAAAATAAAACTACCAGTGATTACTTTGTGCACCTTCTTTGGGATTTAAACCCGGGTGCGGGAACGGACGAAAGCTCGCTTAGCACCGGCCCGAGTTCCCTCCTCGCTGGAGCTACAGTTCAAGACTCCTGGAATCTCGGCATGGGCTTTCTTGGGGGTGGGTTTAACCCCAATGTTGCTGGTGAGTATAGCTTTGCTCTGATTCTCAGAAATTCGGCTGGTGCTGAACTTGGCAGGTCAGCGATCAATGTGAATGTCGCGAGCGTTCCAGATGTGGGTTCTTCAGGAATGCTTTCGTTGATCGGTTTGGGCAGCGTCTTGATCTTTGCGTGGATGCAGCGCCGCCAGAAAGCGACCAACTGACACACTGGTTAAATTTTTAGATTGCATCGAAAGCACCGGCCAAAAGCCGGTGCTTTTCTTTTTGCACTGGAAAGAAGCCAGGAGTGATCGCGCCTCCCCGCCAGTTGACAGACTGAGAATTGGCCACAGGCCGGTTTCATTCATCAGGGAATCCACGCGCTTTGCGCGTGGTTGTTTATTCCCTCGTCCAACCTGCGTTTGGTCAGCGCTTCAAAACTCGGCTGGCGCTTTGGAATGGAGGTTCGCAGACGAATGAACGCCGGCATGGTGCGATGGCAAAAGTACATTTGGAGCACAGACAAGGCGCAGTCGAGGATACGTTCCGCAACGAAGGAATCACGGCTTGAAGACGGCTTTGCCGCTTTTGCTCACGTCAACCCAGCCGTTGTCCGTTTCCGCCCCGGCCATGCCGCCGAAGAACGGCTAGACTTGGCGATAAACCGCGGGGATTTTGAGCTTGCCGGATTTGTTGATGAAGCCCCACCGGCCATCGGTCCTTACCGGCGCGAGTCCAACCTGAAACCACTGCGCCATCGCCGATTCGCTCCCGGACAGCCAACTTGCCCAAAGCCGCGTCGATGAGCGGACGGGCGGCAAACCAGGCGAGCGCGGTCAACCGGGCCGGCGCATCCTGGGAAATTGGCAACGGCCGTCAGCAAACAAAAAGCCGTCCCGCGCGAGCGGGACGGCTGAAGAAAGATGTAATGGCGCGAGCGGCGCACCTCAACGCGGGGGAGGCGACGGCCTGGCAGCCGGCGGCGTGCCCAGCGTGCCGGAAGCGAGGCGCACCGCCACCTGCTTGTCGAGGAACATCGCGAGATCGAGGTCGGTGCCGCCGCCCTTGCTGCGGCATTGGATGATGAGAAGCGTGAGCCTGGCTTCCTGCTGCTCGATCTTCACCCAGACCCTGCGTTGGTCCACACTGGCCTCGAAGGTCAGGCGCACCGTGTCCTCGCTGGTGATGATGCCGTTGAAGGCCAGCACGTCGCGCACCGCGGCGAGCACCTCACGAGTGGGCCGGTCGTAGAGGCTTTCCACCTTGTCGCGTTTCAACGAAAGCGATCCCGTGCTGCGCCCATCCACCGTTTTCACACAGGCGGTGAACATCGTCGCGGCGGCGCAAAGGGTCAGAAGAACCAGAAGTTTTGCTCTCATGGAGGGCAATGCAAACAGAACGCCGGGAGGCGTCAAGACTCCATTTGGCGGTCATGGGCCGTTGAACCTAAACGGAGCAATTGGAATCGGGCGAAGAAATCTTAAACCACGGATGCACACGGATAAACACGGATTTCCTGCGGCATGTCTGCGTCACCCTCCGGGTAATCCGCTGGTTTTCTGCAAATGCCTGGCATCCGTGTCCATCGGTGTCCATCCGTGGTTGAACTGCGGTTTCCAGGTTGAATGGCCAGTCTTTCGGCGCGCGGCCGGACGGGATCGGGTCATGCCGCCAGCAGACGTTGGAACTGGTCGCCCAGTTCCTGGATCGTGAAGGGCTTGGTGAAAAACCCCACCCGCGCATGTCGCGCCGTGCCGGCGCGGATGCTCGCATCGCCGGAGCCGGTGAGCAACAGGACGGGGGTGGCGTCGCCGCGGGCGCGAAAGATCTCGATGAACTCCAGCCCGTCCATGCCTCCGAGATGGTAGTCGCAGATGATGAGTCCGAAGCGTTCGCGAGCGAGGCGTTCGAGGGCTTCCTCGCCGCTGTCGGCTCCCGCGATTGCGCACACACCCTGCATGTGCAGCAGCGTGGTCAGCAATTCGCGGGCTTCGGAGTTGTCGTCCACGATCAAAATGGGAGGCAGCGCGTGCATTGTCTGTCAGGTCAGGGCGAGCGGAACCACGGACGGTCGGGCTCGTGCCCTTCGGCGCCATCTTCATCGGCAGCTTGCCTGGGAAGGTTGATCAGATTCTTTGGCTTCGACTCCGCCCTGCCCTCAGCCGCTCACGCCTTTTCGCCTGTTGCGGGTTCCGCGTCGTGGGCGGTCAGCGCCAGGAAAGTTTCCTCGAGTGCCCCCACGGAGCCGCTCTGCCGCCGCAGTTCGTCGCGGGTGCCCACCGCAATCAACCGTCCCTGATGGATGATGCCGATGCGGTCGGCCATCTCCTCGGCGACGCTGAGCTGGTGCGTCGAGAGGAACACCGTCATGCCGGCCTGCGAGCGTTCCTTGAGGAGATCCTTCACGATGCGGGCATGCTGCGGATCCAGGCCGACCATCGGCTCATCGATCACGAACACCTCCGGGTCGTGCAGCAAAGCGGAGGCGATGGCCACGCGCTGCCGCGTGCCGTGCGAGAGTCCCTCGATCGTTTTGTGGACGTAGGCCTCGAGGTTGAATCGTTCGATGAGCGCCGCCCCGGCCGATTGGATGCGCGCGTCGTCCATGCGAAACATCTGCCCGGTGAAGCGGAGGAATTCCCACGGCGTCAGCTTGTCATAGAGAAAGGGAAAATCCGGCACGTAGGCCAGGCGGCGGCGCATTTCCAGCGGCTGCTCCTGCACGTCAAAGCCCGCCACCCGTGCGCAGCCCGCGCTGGGCTTGATCAAGCCGGCGAGGATTTTGATCGTGGTGGTCTTGCCGGCGGCGTTCGGGCCGAGCACCGCGAAGAATTCGCCGCGCTCCACGGTGAGGCTGAGGTCGTTCACGGCGATCAGGTCGCCGAATTTCTTGGTGATATGGTTCAGTTCAATCATCGCCCCGCCCGCTGTTCACAAAGATTTCATCAGGTCGGTCAGCAACAACACCTGGCCCGGCAGTTCGACCCGCAAGATTTCGCCGAAGACCCCGATGTAGGCGGTGGCCTGGGGCCGGTGGAACGCGCTGGCTTGCACGCGAAAAACCGGCACGTTTGCGCGTTCCATCGCCAGGTGGTCGCGCTGTGCCTGCCAGGTGACCCCGGATAGCAGATTCGTTGCTTGCAGCCGTCCGAGCGGCAGGCCAAGGCCCGCCAGCATGGGCGCCAGTCCGCCCACGCCGAGATGCCGTAGCACCTGCTCCGGGTGGTCGAGATCGGAGAATTTGAAGGTTCGCTCGCGCCGGCCGTTCTCGTCATCGAGATGGATGCGCACCTGCTCCCTGGCGGCATCGGCGGAGAATTCCCACGCATCCGGCCGCAGCACGAAGCGCAGGTTGATCGTCCGCCAGACGAAATTCGTGTCGAGCCGCAGGTTGGCGTTGAAGCGGAGGCGTGTCGTGTCATCCACCAGGAAATAACCGTCGAGATCGAGCTCGTAGCTGGTGACCTCCTGCGTCATTTCCTCGACGGACAGGTCGTCACCATCCGAGCGGGGGTTGTGCCACTGCTTGACCGTTGGCCGCCATTGGCAGAATCCAATCCGGCGGCCCTCGTGGAGAATGTTCAGCGACGAGGCATCTTGCGCGAGGGCCATTTTGCGCCAGACCGTCTCCGGGGCAACCGAACTGTTGAAGCGGCCCTTCCCGGCGATCTCCAGCCGCCACAGCCAGACATTCATGCCAAGAAACAGCACCGTCACCATCGCGAAAAGAAGCCGGGAGCGCATGGCCGGTCAATGGGTCGGCGGAAGATTGAGCGACTGCCCCGGCTTGATGCGTTTGGGTTCGACGACCGGATTGGCCCGCATCAGCGCCGTCACCGAGATGCCGTGCCGGCGCGCGATGCTGGCGAAGGTGTCGCCCGGCCGGACCACGATGCTGCGCGCCGAGGTGCCCGGCGGGGGCGTGACGCGCCCGGGCGTGACCGATGCTCCCGGCGAGGTGGAGCGGATGTCGGGATAAGCTGGGCTCGGCGGTTTCGGCGCGGGGACGAACGTGGCGCCGGAGGCCGGGGTGGGCGTCGCGCCAGCCGGACGCCGGGCGAGTTCGCTGCTGGCGGTGTTGAGCTGTCCTTGCAGATTGGCCAGTTGCACCTGGAGAAACTCGATCTGTTTCTTCAACTGGACGTTCTCCTCGCGCAATCGTTCCGTCTCGCGCAGCGCGGTGGGATTCACCGTGGCCAGCGAATCCGTCTTGAGCATCTCCTGTTTGCAGCCGGGGATGCGCTGCCTGGCATTGTCGGCGGGATACGAGCCATCGGGGCGCAGTTTGCCAACCTGGTTGTAGTGGAAGATCGCCGCCGGGTAATCGTTCTCGAACTGTTCGTAAATCACGCCCAGTTCAAAATGCGCGATGACCGAGCGTGGATTGACTTCGAGAGCCTTCTCGTAGGCTTCGATGGCGCCCTTGTAGTCGCGGCCCTTGAAGCGTTCACGCCCGGTGACGATGTACGGATTTTTGGCCTCGTCCTGTGGTCCCTCGGCAATGGGCAGGCAGCCGGAGGAAAGGAGGACGAGGAGCAACAGCCACCGGCTGGTCCGCAAACCGACAAACATGGGGCGAAGCTAAACGAACGCGTCGCGCGGCGCAATGCTTAGTGGCGTGCCGGGGCCGTGACGCCCCGCCAGATTGGGTGGCGCCGTGATTTTCGTCATCGAGATGGCGAACGGCATGGCGGCTCGCAGTGCTCCTCCGCCGGCCGGTTGGTCGCAGTCCGTGATTCCAGCATCCTCTGCGCAAGCGCCCCGTCGGAGGCGCGAATTCTCCAAAAACTGACCGGTTCCCTCCTTGGTCCCGCATTCGGCGGTGCGGGTCAAAAGGGAGAACTGCCCAACGCCGTTTTGTCCACGCTGAGCTTGTCCCCCGCGCGCGCATCCATAAACTCGCCGCACATGAATTGGACACACCATTACTTTTCCGACTCTGGCCTGCGCACCCGCGGCGCCAAGTCTCCCGCAGCTTGGACCCCATGAAAGACTCCATGTCGAAATCAAACGCGGGCCGGCGGGGATGGATCGTGACGGCGGCGGGACTCATCCTGAATCTGGCCCTGGGCATTCTCTACGCTTGGAGCATTTTCAACAAACAGCTCTCCGAAGCCGTGGATCATGGCGGATTCGGATGGTCCCGGACCACGGCCACGCTGCCCTACACCCTGGCAATCGCGTGTTTTGCCCTCACCATGGTGCCGGCGGGCCGTCTGCAGGATAAATATGGACCGCGCCTCGTGGCGACCATCGGGGCGTTGCTCTGCGGGGTGGGGCTGTTGATCGCCAGTTTCGGATCTCCCGTGCTGGTGTTTCCGATCTTGATGGGTTTTGGCATCCTCACCGGCACGGGCATTGGCCTGGGCTATGCCGCCGCGACGCCGGCCGCGGTGAAGTGGTTTCCTCCGCAGAAGAAAGGGCTGATTACCGGCATCGTGGTCGCCGGCTTCGGCATCGCGCCGGTCTATATCGCGCCGCTTTCAAAGTATCTGCTGGCAAACTTCGGCATCAGCCAATCGTTCCGGATTCTGGGCGGACTGTTCCTTGTGGTGGCGGGCGTGGCGGCCCAGTTCATGGTGAATCCCGCGGCCGCTTCTGCCGCCAACCCATCGAAGTCCAGGCCCGCCGGCGGGGGCCTTGCCACGAACGACATGACGTGGAGAGAGGTGCTGAAGACCGGCGTCTTCTACTCGCTCTTCCTCCAGTACGCCTGCGCCGCCACGGCCGGGCTCATGATTATCGGCCACATCGCCAAGATTGTTTCCACCCAGTCAGGCAATACAATCAAGTCGGGCTTTCTCTTCGTTGCGGTCCTGGCCATTTTTAATGCGGGAGGAAGGATCATGGCGGGGTTGCTCTCGGACAAGATCGGGCGCGTCTCGGCCATGGCCTGCGTCTTCACCATGCAATGTGTGGTCATGTTCTCCTTCAATCATTTGACCACGATGCCCGCGCTGCTGGTGGGCACGGCGTTGGTGGGATTCAACTACGGAGCCTGTCTCTCGCTCTTTCCCGCGACTGCGGCCGATTATTGGGGGACAAAAAACCTCGGACTGAACTACGGCATTCTCTTTGTCGCCTGGGGCGTGGGCGGGGTGCTGGGGCCGTTGCTCGCCGGGGCAGTAGCCGATGCATCGGGCTCTTACACGTCGGCCTACCACATCGCCGCGGGTTTGCTGGCACTGGCCGCCTTCCTGGCGCTGGCCAGTTACATCAATGTTGATTTTCGGGCAACTGAGCGGCAGGTCGTGCTCACCCTGCGAAAGAAGCATTGACGACGGAAGGTTGCGCATGGCCCCAGCCCTCTGGCTGACGCCCGGAAAGAACGATGTCCCATGAAAGCCGCGAAGGTGCGACGCCTCATCACCACGCTCGCTCTCGTATTATCAGCGAGGCGAGATTTCTGTCGCTGGATAGCTTGAACCGCGTGTTCATACCGTCACCTCGAACAAGAGAGACGGCGTGCTGGCGCGGTTCCGCGAAACAGTCGGACCGGTGCGGCCCAAGCATGGCACCACGACCATTGGCGGTTGAAACTCGTCCGGCATCAGGAACGGCGGGAGGTTTACGTCTTTCTGCCACTTACTACCCAGGCAGTGGGATGGACGACACCCGGACTGGGTAGGGCGCGTCTGTCCCCAGCGCGCCGCCAGGTTGGCCGGGAGGGGTTCGCGGCGCGCTGGGACAGACGCGCCCTACCCGTGAGGGTTGGGACCAAGCGTCTTCGGGTAGCCCATCCCAAGGTCTTGTCAGTAACCGCGCGGAGCTTCGGGGAATTGAGGCTCTTTCAGGTCGTCGTGCTGCTGCCCCCGTTAGCCATGCAGCGGGCAGTGGCCTCTCGCACACGCTGAGGACGCCGGCAAGCGGGCTGGCTGGCAGGCATCTGGCCAGCCTGGATTGTCCTGGGGGTGATCAAGGCTGCCGTGGGGTCACGATACGGAAGAAGCGATTGGTGCCATTGATCGAGTTGGTGAACGGCTCCCGTCGGTTGGTGGGCCGTGCGACGATGTCCGACAGTTTCTGCCAGTTTGCTCCATCAACCGTTTCGGTGTGCTGCACGGTGTAGGTCCGATTCGAGACGGCCTCAAAGCTGACCAGGCATCCGTTGCCGATGCGGCGCGTTTCAACACGAAGAACGCTCAATGCATTCGTCGGATCAGTCCCTGCGAAATATTCCTGCCCGTTCAGCAAACCATCCCCATCGCTGTCGGCGAGCCGGTCGTTGGCGGCATTCAATCCGTAGCCGCTCCACCACACGTCCGGGATGCCGTCGCCGTCGTCATCAGCCAGCGTGGTGACAGTGAAATTGAGGGCCACTCCGGCAGGCAGAGCGGCGTTTCTGACCACCGCCCGATAGTTCACTGCCGCCGGCACGTTCGTCGCCGTGAACGAGCAGAAGCTTTGCGGATCCATTTGCGAATTCGTCGCCAGCAATGCCGACGGCGAAAGCCGCCGCCACTCGAATGAAAATGGCGGCGGCCAGCCGGTTGCGATGAGGCTCACGCTGACCGAACCGTTGATGGCGACAGTCTGAGACAGCGGTCCGATGGCGAATCCCGGACGTATCAGGGGATAGAGCCAAGCGGGCGCACTCAGCACCGTCGAGATGCTATCAGTAATCGCCACCGTGTATTCGCCCCAATCCCCCGCCTGCACATTGGAGATCGTCAGGCTGGAGTTGGTGGCCCTGTCGATGGGATTCCCGTTGAAGCGCCATTGGTGGCGCACGATGCCGGAACTCGATGCCATCGCGGTGAAGGTGACGTTGGGTGAAGGCGCCGCCTGGGCGTCTGGAGGAATCCGGACTGAGACGGTGAGCGGTTGACTCAGAATGGATGCAGGAATCAGCAGGGTCAGGGAGGCTGCTTCGCTGGTGACCGATCCGGCCGCATTCCAGGCCACGACCGAGTACATGCCAGCCTGCGCCGGCTGAACATTGCTGAGTTCAAGGATCGCATTGGTGGCTCCCGGCAGATGGGATCCGTTGAAGCGCCACTGGTATCGCATCGGAGTGGGACTGGACGCCGTGATGCCCAGCACCACATTGTGATAGGCCACATTCGTCTGGCTTAGCGGTTGCGATGAAATGACCGGAAGTGGCGCGGGATTGTATGAGGCGCCGGCGCTTGTGCTCGCGGCCTGCCAATTCGCCGGATCGTTTCCATATGCCGCCTCGACGAGGCGCTGAAGCGAGGCTCCCAATCCATCCGCCGCAGCCGGCCACGGCGAATCCTGCGAATATTTCGCCTTGTCGGCGAGCACGTAGGAGACAAGCCCGGCATCCGGAGCCGGGGCCAGAAGAGGCGCGCTGGGTCGAACCAACTCCACGCTGTCGCCTGAGTTATCGAGCTTTCCGCTGAACGGTCCGAAAACTGGCACGCCCACCGGCAGGGCGAATTGCGCGGCAAACACATTCGAGATCGCGGCGTTGGTGGGATTGAAGCTGACCACGAGGGCATAACTTCCAGCGGGCATGGTCGTTCCCTCGGGGAACGCGAAGTCCACAGCATCGCGCAGCCGCCAGGTGTTGGTGGAATGAACCAGGTCAAACAACGGCATCGGCGCACCGCTGATGTTATGCAGTTCGATATACTCGTCACCGGTGTTGTCCGTAAATCCACCCGGATAGGCGATGTCCGGCGGATGATAATGGATCTCGCTGATTACGATCGGGCCCACGAGCGGTCCGGCATTGGCAGCGCCCAGCGTGGGCGCGAGCTGGGATGGAAAATGATCTTCGCCCGTGCTGATGACGTGGCGGCCGAAGGTCGCGCCGGGCAATTGCGCGCCGAAATCGAAGCCGTGCAGATACCCAGTCAGTTCATCGGCGGCGTTCCCCGAGAAGAGATAGATCTCGTCGCCCTGCGAACTCAGACCAAACGCATTCGCGCCAAGCCCGAACGAGTTGCTTTGATAGAACACGACGAATCCTCCAGCCGGAATCGTCGTCCCCGCCGGGATGCGATATTTCTGGGGCGTGCCGAAATCATCCGTGAGCCACCAATCGCCGATGGCGGCGGCGTTGGTCGAGGGATTGAACAACTCGATGGCGTCAGCCGGCAGAGGATCGGTGTGAGTCAGAACCTCATTGACGACGACAGGAGCGAACTGCGTCGGCGTCGCTTCCTCCGCCCCGGGCGAACCGCCAAAGCGACTGCCCACCCGCCAACTCGACGCGTCTCCCCATCTGCCAGGAGCCGCGCGCTCATCGGCGATGACCATCGAGAAGCCCGCGCCGTCGGTGATGGGATGCCATTCGTCGCTGAAGGAGAAATCGAGAATCGGTTCAGCCAGCCCGCCGATGAGCGCGAGACGTTCGCCCGTGTTTTCGAGCGTGCCGCTGAATTCGCCCGCCACGTTGGTGACGCCGGGATAGCGCGACTGGAAGGCTGTGAGATTTTTCACGAGGATCACGGTTCCGCCGGCGGCGAGTTGGGTGACCGCGCTATTGGTGGTGAAGGTGTAGTCGATGCCGTTGGTGAAGCGCACGCCGAGCAGGCTCAGCGGCACCAGACCCACATTCTTGAGTTCGATGAACTCGAAGTTATCCGCGTCGTTGGTATTGCCCGACGGCGCGCCCGCGGGATGATACATGATCTCCGTGATGACCAGCGGGACGTCGCGGATGACGAGCACCGCCTCCGCCGGACCGGACCACGGCGTGGTCGCCGGTGGGTTGCCATTGCTGGGTCCGCCGGTGAGATTCTTGTGATTCAGGTTGCGCGAGCGGGCGATGACGCGGGCGTTGTTGGTGATGGTGACCGGCCCGGTGTAGAGGAAGGCCGACGGCGAAATTGCTCCGCCGGGCAGGCGCGGATCCATGCCGTTGAGCGTGTAATAGGTCTGCGTTCCCGCGGGCGCACTGGGGCCGGCCATTTGCAGCACGAATCCCTCGGCAACCCGTCCGCCTTGAGTGTTCAGCAGCGGCATCGCGAGGAAGTTTGTATCGAAGAAGTTCAGGCGGTTGGTGAGCCATTCCTTCATGTGCGTCACCTCCCAGTCAAAGCTCGTCCGTGGGGTCGTTACGCCTGGCCAGCGCGCCACATCGCGCACCTGGGATTCGCGGAGTTGCGCGGTGAGGTTGTCTATGAGCGCGTTCAGGCTGGCATGTGACAATTCAGTCTGGCGCATCTGCTGATAACGGTCCACCCAGAGCTGCCAGAAGTTCGTGTCCTGGAACATCCGGCCCCACCATGACCAGTTGAAGAAGTCGAACGCCTCCCACGAGCCGACGTAGCGGAAGATGCGCGGATTGTCATCGCGCGGATCGTCCTTGGATTCCAGCGAACGGTCGAAATCCCAGATGGGGCCAAACGTCAGCTTGCCGTTGCGCGCCTTGTAGAAGTAGCTGCTGAAGTTGAAGGCATCGACCGAGAAGCACAGCGTCACGACCATGTGGTTGTTGATGCTCGGCGCCACATTCACGTAAGCCGGATAGCCCGTCACGGGATCGGCGTAGCCCGGCGAATTCAGCGTGCTGACGAAGTTCGTCAGGTGGTTGCGAATGTAGAATCGCTGGGCCGCCCGCTGCGGCAGCAGGATCTCCGACTCCTTGGGGTCCGTGAAGGTGATGGCATTGCCGCCGCTGGAAAGAGTGTTCGGCAACACTGGCGGAATTTGCACGCCGCTTTCGCCGGATTCCAGGCGATCCACCTGCATCAGGTAAGTGCCGCTGAGGGCCGGTCCATTGGTGATTTCCGGCTCCATGCGTGGCTCATCGATGCGTCCGTCCGCCACCTTCACCTTCTCCACCAGCACATAAATGCCGTGGTAGTTGTTGGTGGTGATCGTCCCGCCCGCGGTGTTGAGGTACAGCTCAACGAAGCGCGTACGCGGCGCCCAGTGGCCCAGGCGGCGAGCGAGTTCGTAGGCGAACGGATTGTGGATCATCACGGGCTCCATCGACGCCGGGCCGTAAAGCACCCAGTCCGATTCCGCCGGCATGTCGAGCAGCGCCACATCCTTGTCATCGTTGAACTCATCCCAGGTTTCCATGGTCCAGCTTTTCTTCGCAGAACCGGCCGAAGTGTTGCCGCGAACGCGCAACGCGGCGCGGGTGGTGACGGTGGGCGCATTGCTGAGCGAAGTGCGGCCCAGCACGGGTTCATAAATGGACAGGTGCGCCGTCTTCAGGGCGCTTTGATTGAAGTCACCGCCGCCCAGCGTATGCACGACCGCGACCGGGAGGTCGGAGGAACGCGCGACGACATTGGTGTCCATCGCGAGGTACGTTTCGCTGCCGGGCGTTCCGGGGAACAAACCCGCAGCAAAAGTGCGTGCGCGGATTTGGACGGTGTTGGTGATGAACAGTGCGTTGGTATAAACCGGGGAGGTCGGGCCGGGGACATTCGTGTTCGCCGCGGATGCCGCATCGTTCACCAGCAGGTAGCGGATGACGGCGTTGGTATCCGGTGCGGACAGCGCGAGCCAGAATGGACCGGTGAACGATCCGCTCGCCCGCGAAAAGACGACCTCGGGCGCAAAGCCCGCTCCGGAAGTGCTGTTGGCCGCGCCGGGAGTCGGCGTGGCGAAATAGCCCGTGAGACCGGGCGTCAGGCGATCACGCCCGTAAGACACATCCTGCTGCTGCGCCGGGAAGATCGGTGCGAACTCTGAAAGCACGTTGGTGGCGGAATCGACCAGCGCCAGATACTCGCCGCTCTTCTCCAGCTTGAAGTTGGTGTGCAGCGGCGCGGCGGGATTGGTGCGGTTCTTCTCCGAGGCGAACACCACCAGGTAGGAATTCGGCGCGAGAACCACCGCCGGGAACCGCCATTTCGTCAGCGCGTTGGTGGCATCCGTGAGGAAGCAGCCCTCCAAGTTTACCGGTTCCACATCGGGGTTGAAGACCTCGATCCAATCCGACGACACCCCATCCTCGTCGTTCAGCGTCTTCTTGTTGTCCGCCATGAACTCGGTGATGAGCGGACGCGCGAGCGCGGCGTTGGGATCGAAGAGGTTCGTCCAGCCGTTGCCGACGAATTCATTCGGCGTCTGGGCGAAGTCGCGGATGCCGTGTCCCGTTGCCCAGGCCATCGCCACGGCCCCCGTCGCCGGCTGCGGAAAGTGGAACACGTATTCGTCCGGGGCCACCATCACCAGGTTGGTGGCGGGACTCCCGTTGATGAGCAGGTCCGTTGCGTCCACGCCTTGCACCGCTTCGTTGAAGAGCACTTCAACCTGGCGGAAGTTGCGCACGTTCGCGTTGGGCTGTGGAATGATGTCGGCCACCACCGGCGGCGGATCGATCGGCTTGAAGGCAGGCGCGATTTGCGCGGACTGAATCTCCGCCAGACCGAGAGCGCGGTCATAGACCCGCACCTCGTCCATCAATCCCCGAAACACGCGACTGTTGCCGGGGCCAGTGGCATTGCGGGCGCCGGTATCCACCGAACTGAAGTTGCCGAGCGTCAGCCTGCCCGATGACGCCACTGCGCCGCGCGCGTACGTGCCCGTGACATCGAGCGAGGCGGCCTGGCTTGGCTTCCCGAAATAGTATTTCACCTGGCCGCCACCAGCCGAGGAATCATAGGTCACCGCGAAGAACACCCAATTGTTCGGGCCAGCCGCGGGATCGGCGGTGATCTTGCCCGTCGTGCTGAACGGGCCGCCGCCGCCGCTGCCGTCGGGCCACTGGTTGATGCCGATGCGCAACGCGCCGGTGGCGAGTTGAACGATGTCGAACCCCGGCCCGTTCTGCGCCGCGAGCGCAAAGGCGACGCGGTTGCCGCCGCCCCCTTCATTCAAGTTGCGCGCGTTGACCCAACCGCAAACCGTGAAGGCGTTCATGGCGCCCAGCGTTCCGCCCAGTCCAGTGGCGGTGGTCAGGTCAATCGCGCGCCCGCCTTGTCCGGCCGCGATGTCACCAAAGTCCACCGACGACTGGTTGCCCGTGGGCGCAAATAGTCCGGCAGGAACATTGGCGCTGAAAATCGGATAAGCAGTCTGTTGAGCAAAGGGTGCCGCGCCTCCCAGCGAACCCGAGTTGGTCGTGGCCGTGCCCGCTCCTTCGGACAAACTGAGTTCCGCGATCGAACCTGTGACCTGCGCGCTCGCGGTGGCCACCAGCATGACAAGTCCGGCCGCCAATCCGCCGGCCGGTCGGCCGCGCAAGAACCGGCCGGCAAGACCGGAAGAGGCTTGAAGAAATGCGGGCGAGGCAGACGCCACGCCGGAGCGGATGGAGGCATTCGTTGGATTCACGCCATGCATACTGCGCGTGAGCGCAACTTCGCGCTAGCACGGGATGGTCTAATTCTTGGACGATTTTCACCGGAACCATCGGCGTAGGAGCGCCAATGGCGCTGAATATTGAGGCAACGGATTCGCTTGCGGGCAGAGAGTGGAACGGCCTCCGCTCAGGGCGGCGGGACGGAAGCGTCCTCCAGCACCACGCGAAAACCGATGTCATCGTTGCTGAGATGCACCGTGCCGCTAAAGCGATAGGCGGCCAGCGCTTCGTTTGTATTCAGTCGCCCTGAGTCGAAATTGCGCCCGAGGGGAAACCGGGCAGAAGGTTGTAGAAACTTCCCGATCACTAGCCTTGGTAAGGGCGATGGAGGCGACCAGGTCCTGGATGGCATTGGCGGGACTGTCCTCGTGGCCCGCCAACTTCTAAATGGCAGCAGCTCCGACCGCTCGCGTTGCCTATTGCCTGGCACTGTTTAGGATAGCGGCCGCCGCCGATATTCCGAGGGCCGGAAACCGATCCATTTCGTGAAGGCGTTCGAGAATACGAACGGATTCTGGTAGCCAATCTCGTTGGCGATGGCTTCAACCGTGAATTCAGTGGTGGCCAGCAATTCGGCAGCCCGGCGCATGCGCAGATAGGTCACCTGATGCATGGGGCTGCGGCCCAACTGACGACGACAGAGCCGGCGCAGATGTTCGTAGCTGTAGCCTGCCTCGCGAGCCAGTTTGGCCAGCGACCAGCCACCCGTGAGATTCGCCGCCACCCGCTCCCAGAGCATCCGGAGTTGGTCGGGCTGATCCATGGGTTGGGCAAACCGCAGCACGTAGGCATGGATCAGATCCGCCCACACCTGCATGAGTGTGGGTTGGCTGGGACCGTGGCACTCATACATCAATCCCAATATGGCTGATTGCAGCGGCAAGGAGTCGAAGCGCGCCATCACGGGAGTCGTGATGTCCGCGAAGGGACGCTGCTCCCTGGGGCGTTGATAGCAGACCCAACTGAATTCCCAGCGCGTGCGCGGAATGGCCTCAAAGGCATTGAGGGTATGAGCCGGCAACAGGCAGGCAAAGCCCTCGCGGCATATCCGCCAGCGTCCGTCAATGAGCACGCGTCCTCGTCCACCGTGACAGGCCAGAAAGTAAGTTGTGGTTTGCCGCGTGCGCACGATCCGCATTGGCGCCATGGTTTTCTGGATGCCGACATGGATGATCTGGTACTGGTTCAGCGCTTGGCAGACGGGAAAGTCCCCGATCCAGGGCCGCAGTTCGACGTTCATGGCCCGCACGCCCCTCGTCTGAGTGTGCCTGCCGTGAACGGTCACATCGACCAGCTCTGGTGCAGACTCGTTCATACGTCGCGGTAGTGCCACTGAGGCTACGCGACAAAACCCGGCTCTGACCACAACAATGCACGCGCAGCAGGCGCGTTTCGATGGGCACGGTGAAGCAGCGGCGGCTCATACAACTTTGCCAGCAGATTGAGCCATCGCTTCGTGGTGCTCGACGTTTTACGAGTGCGGCGTGGTCTGCGGCCGTATGAAGTGACCGCGTCTGCCCATGCTCCCAATGCACTTCCACCTATCCGAAATCATCTGCAACCTCATTTCCAGGATTGAGCGATGGGGGAAATCGGATATGCTCCTGTGCAATCGGCGCATGGGCGGCCCCACGACCGATTGGTTTAGTACTCCTATGCTATTACGAATCTCTGTTTTTGCGGGCATGGTTGTCTGCGCTGGCTATTTGCATGCCCAACCCTCCACCTCGACTGCGACCAGCGTCAACCTCGCCGTCGTCGCCACGCCTTCCAGTTCGCACGTCTCCGGCGACACCCGCGAGTCAGCCCTGAACGACGGCAGCAATCCGCGCAGTTCGCGCGGCGATCGCCGCGGCACCTACGGCAACTGGCCACAACGGGGCACGCAGTGGGTGCAATACGATTGGACCCAGCCCATCAGCACCAAACGGATCGAGGTGTATTGGTGGGACGACCGCCAGGGCGTGCGCCTGCCGAAGGCGTCGCGCGTCAAGTATTGGGATGGAAAGGAATTTGTTCCCGTGCCCAACGCCAGCGGCTTCGGTGTGGCTGGTGACCAGTTCAACGTGACGACCTTCGACGAGGTCACGACCTCGAAGCTGCGGCTGGAAATGGACGGGGACGGCACCTTCTCGTCCGGCCTCATCGAATGGCGCGTGCTGGATTCCGGCCAGTCGCCCGATTTTCCGCCCCGCGTGACGGCGGGCGTGGATCGGGTGGTGGTTCTGGGTGGCAAGACCTACCTGAGCGGACAGGTGCAATCACTGAAGCCGGGTAGTGCCTCGGGCAAGTTGGCCTGGAGCAAACAGGCCGGGCCAGGCCAGGTGACTTTTGAGAATCCGAACCGCGCCGAAACCACTGCCCGCTTTGACCAGCCGGGCCATTACGTGCTCAAGCTGACCGCGGGCGAGGGCAAGGCGAGCGCGTCGGCGGCGCTCAGGGTCAAGGTGGAGCCGCCGCCACCCGCCGAGCGATTGGATGTCGTGTACACGAAGCGCTACCAGATCGCCAGTCCGCTGTGGAAAGCGCGGGCGAAGTCGCTCATCGTGAATTGGATTCCCCACTGCATAGATTACATCAACCGCACCAACCTCACGCAGGGCCAGGGCGGCATCGATAATTTCGTGGAGGCGGGCAAGAAGTTGCGCGGTGAACCGCACAGCCGCCACCAAGGCTACGTCTTCGCCAACGCGTGGGTGCATCAGACCATCGAGTCCATCTGCATCGCGCTGATGGTGGATCCGCAGGGTGACCCGGAGATCATCAAGGCGCAGTCACTGATGCGGTCCACACTGGAGGATTGGATTCCGAAGATTCTCACTGCGCAAGAGCCGGATGGGTATCTACAGACCGCCTACACGCTGGCGGATCGCAATCGCTGGCCGGAGCGTTGGGGCGCGCGCAACCGGCCCGATCACGAGGGCTACGTGGCGGGCTACTTCATCGAATCGGCCATCAACCACTACACGCTCACGGAGGGGAAGGACAAGCGGCTCTATGATGCGGCGAAGCGACTGTCGGATTGCTGGGTGGCCAACCTCGGTCCGGGCAAGAAGGAATGGTATGACGGCCATCAGGAAATGGAGCAGGCCCTCGTGCGCTTCGGGCGCTTTGTCAATGACATGGAGGGCAACGGCCGCGGGGACGCTTACGTGAAGCTTGCCAAGTTTGTGCTCGATTGCCGCAAGGACGGGAGCGAATACGACCAGAGCCACGTGCCGGTGCAGCAGCAGTACGAAGCCGTCGGCCACGCGGTGCGCGCGGTTTACAGCTACTCCGGCATGGCCGACGTGGCCGCGGAGACCGCGGATCTGGATTATCAGAGCGCCGTGATGTCGCTTTGGGACAACATGGTCAATCGGAAGTATTACGTGACCGGCGGCATTGGCAGCGGTGAGACCTCGGAAGGTTTCGGCCCCGACTATTCGCTGCGCAACAACGCCTACTGCGAATCGTGCTCAAGCTGCGGCCTCATCTTCTTCCAATACAAACTCAACCTCGCCTACCACGACGCGAAGTACGCCGACCTGTATGAGGAGACGATGTACAATGCCCTGCTCGGCGCGACGGATCAGGAAGGCAAAACCTTTTATTACACCAACCCGCTCATCGGTGGGCGGCGCACGCCGTGGCATGCGTGCCCGTGCTGCGTCGGCAATATCCCCCGCACGCTGCTGATGATCCCGACCTGGACTTACGTCAAGGGCAAGGACGCCATTTATGTGAATCTGTTCATCGGCAGCACCATCAATGTCGAGCGCGTGGCGGGCACCGATGTCCAGATGGTGCAGAAGACCGATTATCCGTGGGATGGCAAGGTCACCATCACGGTGAATCCAAAGGAGGGTAAAACATTCTCGGTTTATGTTCGCGTCCCGGACCGTCGGACCAGCGAGCTTTACACGAGCACGCCCGAGGTGAAGGGACTGAAAGCATTCTCCGTGAACGGCCAGCCGGTCACGCCGAAGATTGTCAAGGGTTATGCTGCCATCACGCGCGAATGGAAGGCCGGCGACAAGATCGAACTGGAACTGCCGCTGGAAGCACAGCGCGTCAAGTCCGACGAAAAGATTGTGACGAACAAGGACTTGGTGGCGCTCCGGTATGGGCCGCTCATCTACAACGTGGAGCGCGCCGACCAGCCGAACCTCAACGGCGCAATCGGCTCCCAACCGCTCAGCACTGAGTGGCGCGGCGATTTGCTGCAAGGCGTGAAAGTCATCAAGGGCGCGTGGGCGGACGGCTCGCCGCTGGTGGCCATCCCGCATTACGCGCGCAACAATCGTGTGGGCGAGGAGGCACAGCGCCGCGGCGCCGAAGTTGGCGGCGGCGACAGTGCGGTAAATTACGCGCCCGGCAGCACGACGACGACCACCAATGCCGCCCCGGCGAATTCGGCCGGAACTCGTCCGGGCCCAGGCCGCGGCCGTGTCGGCGAATCCGGCTCTCAGGTCTGGATCAAGGATGGCGCTCCGGCAGCGCGTCCCGCTCCGTGAAGTTCCCCAGGCTGGCTGCATTCCTGGCTCCATCAAACCCGCATTCAAGTTATGAAATTGCAGATCTCCCTGTTCCGTCCCGCTCTCCAGCTTGCCTGCTTGTTCAGTCTCGTTGCCGGCCCTCGGCCCTCGGCAGCGCAGAACGACGGAGGCGACCAGTTCCTGGACGGCATTGGTGAAACGGCGCTGGTGGCCCGCTACCTCCTGGATGGCAACACCGCCGATCGCTCGCGCAACGCCTACCAAACCACGCTTCGTGGCACCGGCGCCACCTACGTCGAAGACAGTCAGTTCGGCAAGGTGCTGTCCCTTCCCGGAACCGGCGGTGCTTTTGTCCAGATTCCGGGGGAATCCCTGGAGAACATGGACGCGGTGACGGTCACCGGCTGGGTGTTCCTGCGTTCCGCCAAACCGTGGCAGCGGTTCTTCGATTTCGGCCCCAACACGACCACGAATTTCTTTTGTGCCCTGGTCGGCGAGGAGGATGCCGAAGGTTTTCGTGCCCGCATCACTAGTGTTATGAATTGCAAATAGCTATACAATACTCTCCTTTGCGACCGCCTCCCGGGCGCGCCGGATTTTTTCCAGGATGGCCTGCCCTTCTGCTTTCCACACATAACGCTTGGGCGAGAGGTCGCGGTCCTGCAAATA
>JBBRWD010000111.1:0-22885 GCA_038249465.1 Limisphaerales bacterium
ATGGGACTGATGAAGAGTGGATGTCATAGGCCGGCGAGGATGCCTTCACGTGAAGACAAAATCGCCCGCCCATTTTCAGCGCCGCCCAGAGGCGAGAAGAGGCCCGAACCTCCCCGCCGCGTAGCGGCTCAGTTCAACAATTGGCTGCACGCTGGCCCGCGTCATCCGCCATGCCATTGAACGCCATCGCGCTCAGGAACAACTCCGCCAGCGCGAGGAGTTATTCCGTCTCATCGCCGAGTACATTGACGACATGGTGGCGGTGCTCGATGAATCCGGGCGCCGGATCTACAACCATCACTCCTACCAGCCCATCCTCGGCCATCCCGCGGAACTCGCCGGCAGCAATTCCTTCACCGAGATTCATCCAGCGGATCGGGATCGCATCCAGCGGGTCTTCCAGCCAACGCTGGCGACCGGCCAAGGTCAGCGCTTGGAATACCGTTTTCTGCTGCCGGATGGGTCGGTGCGCCACATTGAATCGCTCGGCAATGCCATCCGTGACTCTGCCGGCCGGGCATGCCTGATGGTCGTCGTTTCGCGGGACATCACCGCGCGAAAACTTGCCTGCGGCCGAAGTGCGGCGCGCGGCGTGAAATGAACGCCTCGAAGTCCGGTTGATCAAAAGCCGTGTTTCTTGGTGAATCAAGCCCCGCTGGATCCTGCCGGCCCATGACGAGAATTCCCTTTAGCGAATGCGCACTGCGCCGATGAAATGAGCGGTTGTTGAACGAAAACCTGCTTTGCACGAAGACATGAGCCGAAACATTCTGGTGGTGGACGACGAGACCCAGATCCGCGATCTCCTCGGCATTTACCTCAAACGCCAGGGCTTCACGGTCGCCACCGCCGCCACCTCGGGCGAAACCTTGGCGAAACTGGCCCAGCAAACGCCGGACCTCGTCGTGCTGGACATCGGCCTTGGCGGGGAGGATGGGCTAAGCCTTCTCGCTCAGATCAAAGCCAGTCACCCCGAAAGCAAGGTCATCATGCTGACTGGCATGGGCTTCGTGGAGGATCTGCTGCAGGAGGCTCACCAGAAGGGCGCAGACGGCTATGTGAGCAAGGTGCTTCCGCTCGACGAGTTGCTGCTCACCATCCAGCGCATTCTTCGCGCCACCGAGATTCGCGCGGCGGCGTGCTGAGCGCCGCGCCGCCCGCCCGCCCTCCTATCACGCCCGCCACTTTTCTCGGACTCAGGCTTTCGCGAAGCCGACATCAAACCGCATTTTCTCGCAATACATGCGCGCCTGCAGCGGATAGACGAGGCGCGTGCCGGTATCGAGGGCGATGGGTTCCAACCGGAAGATGCCAAGATGTTCGAAGGAAAGCGTAAAGAACGGCTCGGGCTGAACCGGCGAAAGGAACTCCAGCTTCCCGGCTTTTTCCTGGGCATCGGCGTGGTTTCCCTTGATGAGAAAATCCTCAAACCAGCTTTCCACGGCCTGAGCCGCCGCCGGAGGAAACGTGATCACCAAATCGGAAATCTCCAGCCCGTTGGCCGGCTCGTTCCGGGCAAACATCGCCTCGATCCGGCTGGTGCGGGCGCAGGTTTCCGCCAGGCCGTCGATGCTCAGACGAAAATGATGGGTGAACCAGGCCGGCATGGAGGCGGGGTCGAAGTTCACCACGCGACCGGCCCGATCCCGGTTCCGGCGGGTTGATTCCGGACTCAACTTGACCGTCATGACAGCATTCTCCTCCCACTTCGCATCCACCGCCGGAAAGCCGATCTCCGAGATGGCCGCATTGGTGAAATTCAGCCTCGAAACTTCGCTCCCGGCGGCGTCGAAATAAACCACCGCACCGCTCTTTCGCACCGGCTTGCCGGCGAGGAAGGATTTGATCCAATCGTGGAAAGGTTCGTTCAGCCCGGCGCCGCAGGAGAGGATGATCTCCTCGTATTTCACCGGGCCGGGGTGCTTTCTGGATGGACCGGCCGGATCCGGGCGAACCTCCATCACGTCCGCCGTGATGCCGCCGCCCTCGGCGGTCCAGATCCACCCACACGGCAGCCCCTCCAATTCCAGCACGCAACTGGAAGTAACGTGACTCTTGCGCGGAAGTCTGGCGCCACCGACGACGATTTCCTGGGCGGCGACAGGCGGCACGAGACGGCTCACCAACGCCGACGCGGCGCCAAGGCCGGCCGATGTTCCGCCGACTTGTTTGAGAAAACTTCTCCGGTTGGTTTGCATGATTGCCTTTCTTCAGCCTGTTCTCCCGCGTCATCAGACGCACCGCTTTCTTGGATTCGTTTCACGACTCGGAAATTCACCAGCGGAAAGCGTCTCGGCGCATGACCGCCAAACACGCTGGACCAGCCTTCATGAGGCGAAGATGCGCCCATCAGGCCAGCCGGCTGGCCTCCTCGACTTGGTCCAAGAAAAAAGCGGCGGTGAAACACCGCCGCCTGAAAATTCCAACAGAGTCCCGACGAACCCGCCTCAGAGGGCTTCTTCCATCTCGATGAAGCCCTGGAGCTGCCGGATGCGGGTCGGGTGACGCATCTTGCGCAGCGCCTTGGCCTCGATCTGGCGGATGCGCTCGCGGGTGACCTTGAACTGCTTGCCCACTTCTTCGAGCGTTCGCGAGTAGCCGTCGGCCAGACCAAAACGCAATTCCAGCACCTTCCGCTCGCGCTCCGTCAGGCTGCACAACACGTCGTTCAGCTTCTCCTTGAGCAGGCTGTAGCTGGTCATCTCGGACGGATTCTCCGCCGACTTGTCCTCGATGAAGTCGCCGAAGCTGGTGTCCTCGCTATCGCCCACGGGGCTTTGCAGCGAGATGGGCTGTTGCGCCATCTTGAGCACGGCGCGGACGCGGTCCACCGGCATCTGCATTTCGTCGGCGATTTCCTCCGGGGTGGGCTCGCGGCCGAAATCCTGAATCAACTGCTTCTGCACCCGCATCAGCTTGTTGATCGTCTCGATCATGTGGACCGGGATGCGGATGGTGCGGGCCTGGTCGGCGATGGACCGGGTGATGGCCTGGCGAATCCACCAGGTGGCGTAGGTGGAAAATTTGTAGCCGCGGCGGTACTCGAATTTCTCGACCGCCTTCATCAGGCCCATGTTGCCCTCCTGAATGAGATCGAGGAAGGAGAGGCCGCGGTTGGTGTACTTCTTGGCGATGGAAATGACGAGGCGCAGGTTGGCCTCGACCATCTCGGTCTTGGCCTGGAGAGCCTTCGCGGCGAAATGCTTCAACTGGTCGTAGGCCTGCAAATATTCCCGGAACGGCATGCGCACAAATTCATCCAGCGCCTTGATCTTGCGTTCCTCGGAATGAACGACGCCCTGGGTCTGCGGCGACTTCTTCTGCGCCTCAAACTCCTTGATGGTGCGCAGGCTGACCTGGATCTTGTCGTGGATGTTCTCGGCCACCAGCGCCATTTCCTCGATGACCTTCTGTTTGAAAAAGAATTTGATGAAGGTGTCCTGAAGCTTTTTGTCGAGCTTCTTGAACTCGGAAAACGTCTTGTCACGCTTGGCCTTGTTGGGGGCGTTTTCCCAGACGGCGTATTTGTCATCGACCTGCTGATCGAGCGCGCGGACTGTCTTGACGAGCTTGCGCAGATCCTTGAGGTGGCCTTCGCGGTTCTCGATCTTCTTGTCCACGATGACGCGGTCGAAGCGCTCCTTGGGCGGCTCGGAGATGAGTTTCTCGGCCAGCGCAATGTGTTCCTTGCCGGCAAAGCCGAAGCTGTAAATGATCCGCTTCAGTTCATTCTCGGCGCTCTCGATGCGTTTGGAGATTTCGACCTCCTGTTCGCGGGTCAGCAGTGGCACCTGGCCCATCTGCTTGAGATACATGCGCACCGGGTCGTCCAGGATGTCGAGGCGGCTCTTGTCCTCCTGCTCTTCCTCGGGCTCCGGTTGCTTGACGCGATCCACCTCGGCCTGATCGACAATTTCCACGTCGAGGTTGCGGAGCTTGATGTAGATGTCGTCGAGATCCTCGGGCGACACGAGATTGTCGGGCAGCGCATCGTTGATGTCGCCGTAAGTGAGGTAACCCTGCTCCTGCGCGAGGCGAAGCAACTCCTTGACCTTCTCCGTGAGATCCACGCCGGACTGGCTCTTGATGCTGCCCAGCGCGACATTCGACTGCATGTCGAGGGCGGGTTTGGCGGACGGCGCGCCGCTGACGCCTGTCTTGGCGGGCTTGCCCTTTGCCACGGGCACGGTGGCGGAAGAGGGCGGTGGAATCACTGGACGGGGCGCCGAAGCTTTCTCCGCTGGCTTGCTGGCAGCTGGGCGCGCAGGAATCTTGGCGTGTTTGGGAGCGGATTTCTTCGGAGCGGCCTTCGCCTTCGCTTTCTGCATAAATTCAATGTCGATCTCGAAAAGAGCCGTGAAATATGATGCGCATCCCCCGGGAGTCAAGGCAGCAAACCAACAAAAATGTGGGCCAATCGTTGGTGGAGTCTCGTGTGCGAACAAAGGTTGCTGGCGGATTTAGAAGATCAACCAGCAGAGCACAACGAGCCGGATTGATCCGCGAATTGGGAGCAAGACGCAGGAACAGGAGGAAGCCATCGGCAGGAGCGGGCAGGGAAGCGCGGTGGCGCTGGTCGATAAGATGTCTCCAGGCGAGGAGCCACCGGGCACCCGGCGCCGGTGGGCGCTGCCCAAAACGTCTTCCGCGCAAAACCCGGCTTCAGCCAGCTCGGGGATCGGCACCCGTTATGCATTGCCCTTCAGGCGGTTGCCTGAGATCTGAGTTGCAGGAAAAGGCAGTCGCCTTCCCGCGGTTCGTCGGCAAGTTCGCCTGCAGGAGCCCGGGAAGTTGGTGGAGATTCCCGGTGGCGAGTCGGGATGAAGAAGTTCCGCCACCGATGCGTGAAATCCCGCGAGCGAATTGCCTTCGGCGGATCCTGCGCGCAGCGGTGCCTCTCAGGTCCGGGCATGTTGCCGGGGCAGAACCACCACGCGCACCTTGCCTGAATCGGGTCGGGAAAAACTATCCATGAGCGTCGGCGCTGGGGTGAGCTTTTCGAGATCGGGGGCGGTTGTTCCTTGCACCCCACCAGAAGCATCCAGCGCCGAGCGCAAGGCGCCCTCCACTAATTCGGCGCAATGAATCTTCATCGGCGGCAGTGGCCCGAGTTCGCCGGCGAGGTCTCCTCCCGACATGGCGAGTGCTTCGTTGGCTGTCTTGCCGCGAATCATCTCCGTGGCCAAGCTCGCCACGGCAATGGCTGTTTCGCAGCCGAAGGACTGGAACGTGGCGCGGTCGATCACCTTGCGCCCGTTCTGCTCCTTGAACTTCACCCACATCCGCATGAACTCGCCGCACGACGAATTGCCCACCGTCCCGACCGCGTCAGCATCCTGCATCTCGCCCATGTTTTGCGGCGCGCGGAGGAGTTCCTGAACGCGCTGCTGAAGCGGGGACGGAGTTGTCTTGGCAATCATGGTATTCATTCGACGATGAGGTCATCCGAGTCGGTAGCGCGGCACGTTGTCATCGACCTCCTGCGACCAAGCATCGACGCCTCCGCGCAAGGCCCGGACGTCGTGAAAGCCGTGTCCGACGAAATACGCCGCCGCGTCGAGTCCCTGTTTGCCAGCGTGATCCACGATGACGATCAGCTCCTGGCGCGGCCAGTGGCCGAGGATCTCCTGCATCAATTCCTGCGAGAACAGCACCGCCCCGTCGATGCGCGCCGCCTCAAACTCCTCGCGCGTGCGGATGTCGAGGAGACGGAGCGAGGGATTCATATCCCGTTGCTGCGAGAGTTCTGCCGGAGCGATGAGCAGCTTCTGATCTCGCTCGTGGCTGGCGCGGATGTGCCCGACCATTTCGCTGACATCGAGGTTGCCATTGCGCGCCGCAAGCTGGGCAAGCGTTTCGCCTTGGTCGAAGCCACAACTCTGACAGCCACCGATGTGGTAGCGCTGAAAGAGCGCCCGCTGCGCGCTGGGAAACAGTTCCAGCACTCTCTGCATGGGGGTCGCCGGCGAAAGGTCGGTTTCGGTGGTGATCATGTGGTCCTCTCTTTCAACCGCCGAAAAACTTCTGGATCTCGCGGATCACTTCGACGAAGCGGTCAATTTCCGCCGTCGTATTGTAGAAGTGGAAGCTGGCCCGCGCCGTGGATTCAACGCCGAGCTTCTTCATCAACGGCTGGTTGCAATGATGCCCGCCGCGCAACGCCACGCCGAACTGGTCTGCCACCGTGACCACGTCATGCGCATGCACCTCCTTCAGGAGGAAGCTGACCAACCCGGCGCGACCAACGCGCGGTCCGAAGAGGCGGATGCCCGCCAGGGACGCCAGTTTATCGTACGCATAGGCACCCATTTCCGCGTCATGCCGCGCGATCCGCTCGCGGCCGATCGAGTCGAGATAATCCATCGCCGCGGCCAGACCGATGACGCCCGAGATGTCGGGCGTGCCGGCCTCGAAGCGATGCGGCGGCTGTTTCCAGGTGCTCTTCTCGAAGTCCACCGTGAGAATCATCTCGCCGCCGCCCTGCCAGGGAGGCATCTGCTCCAGTCGCTCCATGCGCCCGTAGAGGACACCGATGCCAGTCGGCCCGCACATCTTGTGGCCGGAAAGCGCCAGGAAATCGCAGCCAATCTGCTGCACATCCAGCGGACGGTGCCCGGCGCTTTGCGCGGCATCTATGAGGGTCACCACCCCACGCTGGCGCGCCCGTTCGCAAATCTCCGCGACCGGATTGATGACTCCGAGCGAGTTGGAAATATGCGTGAGGGCGAGCAGCTTCACCTCGGGCGTCAGCCATTCGTCGAGCCGCGCAAAATCAATGAATCCATCGTCCCCCTGCACCGGGAGGAAGACGAGTTCGGCGCCGGTGCGTGCCGCCAGCAACTGCCAGGGGACGATGTTGCTGTGATGCTCCATCTGCGTGAGCAGGATCTTGTCGCCGCGCCGGATGAACTGCTGGCCCCACGTATTGGCGACGAGGTTGATGCCCTCGGTGGTGCCGCGGGTGAAAATGATCTCGTCGGCACTGCGCGCGTTGAGAAATTTTGCCGCGCGCTCGCGTCCCGCCTCGAAGCCGGCCGTCGCGCGATTGCTCAGTTCGTGGATGCCGCGATGCACGTTGGCGTTGTCGCGTTCGTAATAGTGCCGCAGCGCGTCGATCACCGCCCGAGGCTTTTGCGAGGTGGCAGCGTTGTCGAAGTAGATGAGCGGCTTGCCGTGGACCTGCTGATCGAGCACGAGGAAATCAGCGCGAATCGACGCCCAGTCGCGAGACGCCGGTGCTGGCGAAAAGGTGAGGGTGTCAGCAACCATGATCAGAGCAGGCCAAGTTCGAGTTTCGCCGCATCGGTCATCATCGCCTGATGCCATGGCGGATCCCAGACGACTTCCACACTCACATCGGTGACGCCTGGCACGGACCGAATCTTGGTTTCCACGTCGCTGGCGATCATCGGACCCATGCCGCAGCCCGGCGCGGTCAGCGTCATCTTCACCTCCACGCGATTGCCACCTGCCGGCAGCGTCTCGACGTGACAATCATACACCAGGCCCAGATCCACGATGTTGACCGGAATCTCCGGATCGTAGCAGGTGCGGATCTGCGCCCAGATTGCCTCCTCATCGACCGGTCCCGCAGGTGGGGCATCGGCGGCCGAAAGAGAGGACGGTGCCCCGGCTTCGAGCCCGAGCGCATCGGCATCGGCGGCGGCAATGCGGGCCATGACGAAATCGCCCCGCACCGTGTAGGAGCCGCCAAGCGACTGCATGATACGGACAACCGTGCCCTTCGGCAGCGTCACCGCAGTGCCTGCGGGAATGGCCACCGCGAGGACGTCTCGCCGCAAAGCAATCGGTTCACTGGCATTCATGACTTCAAAGATTCTCCGCTTCGGTCGAGACCGGCTCGGACTTTCCATCGAGCGCCGCCACGATGGCGTGCCACGGGAGGATGGCGCATTTGACGCGCGCCGGAAATTTGTGGACGCCGGCAAACGCAGACAATTTCTCGTTCTCCTGCGGTTCGCCGGTGGTGACCGTGGCGTGAAACAGTTCAAACATCCGCTTCGCTTCGACACGGGTCTTCCCCTTGAGAATCGTGGTCATCATCGAGGCCGACGCCTTCGAGATGGCGCAGCCCGAGCCTTGGAATCCCACATCGGCGATGCGTTCACCGTCCATGCGCAGATAGACCTGCACCTGATCGCCGCAGAGGGGATTCTGTCCGCGCGCTGTGCTGGTGGCGTCGGGCAGCACGCGAAAGTTCCTCGGACTTTTGCTGTGGTCGAGGATGACCTGCTGATAGAGGTCGCTGAGTGAGTCGAGCATGGTCAGGCCCTGGCGTGCTGTTCGCGTTCCAGCCGCTCGAAGAGCGTGCTCTCCAGTTCCTGGCGCACCGGCTCAATGGTGATGCGATCGAGGATGCCTCCGGCAAACGCATGCACCAGCATGTTGCGGGCTTCGTCGTGGCCGATCCCGCGGGATCGCAGATAGAATATCGCCTGCTCATCAAGCTGGCCGATGGTTGCACCGTGCGTGCATTTCACATCGTCGGCGAAGATCTCCAACTGCGGCTTGGTATCCACCGTGGCGAGGTCCGAGAGCAGCAGATTGCGATTCGTCTGCTTGGCATCGGTCTTCTGGGCAATCTGGCGCACGAAGATCTTCCCGTTGAACACGCCGCGCGCCTTGCCGCTGAGAATGCCGTGATAAAATTCATGGCTGTTGCAGCGCGGGCTGGCGTGATCGGCCACGGTGTGGTGATCCATCAATTGGTCGCCGCTGGCCAGGTAGAGACCGTTGAGAACGCTGTCGATGCCCGGGCCATTGAGCGCGAGATGAATGTTGTTTCGCGCCAGTCGCGCCCCAAGCGAGATGGAGTGGGAAATCACCCGGCTGTCCGCCGCTTGCACCGCTTGCACTGCGGCCACATGAAAGGCCGATTCGTTCTCACGCTGCAATTTCACATGCTCGACGCAAGCGTTCTCCGCCGTGATGATCTCCGTGGTCGGACAGGTGAAATGCGGCGCCGGCACGAGGCTGACGTAATCCTCGATGACCTTCACCGAACTGCTGCGATCCGCGATGATCAGGTTGCGCGGAAATGATGTCAGTCCGGCCTCGGTCGTCAGGAAGAGCAAGTGAATCGGCTCGGCCAGTTCGACCCGAGCCGGGATGTGAACAAAGGCGCCGTCCTGAACAAAGGCGGTGTTCAGCGCCACGAAGGGATTGTCGGTATAGCTCGCGTGCCGGCCGAGATGCTTCTCGACCAGCGGTCCGTCCGAATGAATCGCGGCGGCGAGGCATCCAATCTTCACGCCATCCGGACGCGGCAGCAGCGTGGAGAGTTTCGGGGAGAAATGGCCGTTGAGAAAGACCAGTCGATGGCAATTCATCCCGCCGAAGGTGTGCGGCTCGATTTCCTTCTCGGTGACGCCTTCGTATTGCGGATGGGTCGCGGGCTTGAACGGGAACGCGGCGATCGGCGCCACGTTCGTAAAGCGCCATTCCTCGTACTGAACCGTCGGAAAACCCTGCTCGGCAAAATGCGCGATGCCAGCAGTGCGGATTGCGCGCAGCCACGCCGGGCTGTTGCCGGAAACGCCGCGCTCGAATTCCTCGAAGCGGGCCAGGTGCGCCGTCGTCTCGCGAACTTCAGCGCGGCGAGCGTATGAGGTGGTGATCATGGTGGCCTCCAGTATCAGGCGGTGACGAGGTTGCTTTCCTGCTCGATGATCGGGTCGTAGCCGTCCTTCTCCAGTTCGAGCGCGAGTTCCTTGCCACCGGATTTCACGATGCGCCCGTCGAGCAGCACATGCACAAAGTCCGGCACAATGTAGTCCAGCAAGCGCTGGTAATGCGTGATGACGAGTTGCGCGTTGTCGGAATGCTTCAGCTTGTTGACGCCGTTGGCGACGATGCGCAGCGCGTCGATGTCGAGGCCGGAATCCGTTTCGTCGAGAATGGCGAGCTTCGGTTCGAGGAGCGCCATCTGAAAAATCTCGTTCCGCTTCTTCTCGCCGCCCGAGAAACCCTCGTTGACCGGCCGGCTGAGGAGCGACTCATCGAGGTGCAACACCTTCATCCGCTCCTTGACCAGCTTGAGGAAATCGATGGCATCCAGCTCCTCCTCGCCCCGGTGCTTGCGCACTTCGTTGACGGCGGCCTTGAGGAAGTAGGTGCTGTTCACACCGGGAATCTCGACCGGATATTGGAAGGCGAGAAAGACGCCTTCGCGCGCGCGTTCCTCGGGGTCCATGTCGAGCAGATCCTTGCCGAAATAGGTGGCGGTGCCGCCAAGAACCTCGTAGCCGGGCTTGCCGCTGAGAACCGCGGCGAGCGTGCTCTTGCCGCTGCCATTGGGCCCCATGATGGCGTGGACTTCGCCGGCGTTGATGGTGAGATCAAGGCCCTTGAGGATTTTCCGGCCTTCGACGCCGGCCTGCAGATTGCGGATTTCGAGAATCGGATTCTTGTTCATGGTAATACAATTGGTCGGTTGATTTGGCTGTTCAGCCTACGCTGCCTTCGAGATTCACGCCGAGAAGCTTCTGCGCCTCGACGGCAAATTCCATCGGCAACTGGCGGAAGACTTCCTTGCAGTAGCCGTTGACGATCATGTTCACGGCGTCCTGCCGGGAAAGGCCGCGCTGCTGGCAATAGAAGATCTGGTCTTCGCCAATTTTCGAGGTGGTGGCCTCGTGCTCGACGCGGGCGGTGGTGTTCTTGACTTCGAGATACGGGAAGGTATGCGCACCGCACTGGTCCCCGATGAGCAACGAATCGCACTGCGAAAAGTTGCGTGCGTGTGTGGCGCTCTTCATCACTTTCACCAGACCACGATAACTGTTCTGACCGCGCCCGGCGGAGATGCCTTTCGACACAATCGTGCTGCGGGTGTTCTTGCCTATGTGAATCATCTTCGTCCCCGTATCGGCCTGCTGGAGATTATTGGTCAGCGCCACGGAATAGAACTCGCCGACCGAATTATCTCCCTGGAGCACGCAACTGGGATACTTCCACGTGATGGCCGAGCCAGTCTCGACCTGCGTCCAAGAGATCTTCGAATTGCGCCCCTTCGCCAGGCCGCGCTTGGTCACGAAATTGTAGATGCCGCCGCGGCCTTCCTTGTCGCCGGGATACCAGTTCTGCACGGTGGAGTACTTGATCTCCGCATCGTCCATCGCCAGCAACTCGACGACCGCGGCGTGGAGCTGGTTCTCGTCGCGCATGGGGGCGGTGCAACCTTCGAGATAGCTCACATAGGCGCCCGCCTCGGCGACAATCAACGTGCGCTCGAACTGCCCGGTATTCTTGGCGTTGATGCGGAAGTAGGTGGAAAGCTCCATCGGGCAGCGCACGCCCTTCGGGATGAAGCAGAATGAACCGTCGCTGAATACCGCGGAGTTCAGAGCGGCGTAATAGTTGTCAGTGTAAGGCACGACCGTGCCGAGATACTTCTTCACCAGCTCCGGATGCTCGCGCACCGCCTCGGAGAAGCTGCAGAAGATGATGCCCTTTTCCGCCAGCTTGCCCTTGAAGGTCGTGGCCACGGAGACGCTATCAAACACGGCATCCACCGCCACGCCAGCCAACCGCGCCCGCTCGTGCAGAGGAATACCCAGTTTTGCGTAGGTCTTCAGCAACTCAGGATCCACCTCATCAAGGCTCTTCGGACCGTCCTTGTTCGATTTCGGCGCCGAGTAATAAACGATCTTCTGAAAATCAATCGTCGGATAATGGACGTTCGGCCATTTCGGCTCCGCCATCGTCTGCCAGTGACGAAAGGCTTTCAGGCGCCATTCCAGTAACCACTCCGGCTCGTTCTTCTTGGCAGAAATCGCGCGGACGACGCTTTCGTTCAGACCCGGCGGCAACGATTCCGATTCGACGTCGGTGATGAAGCCGTACTTGTAGTCGCTATTGACGAATTCCTCGATGGGATCAACCACGGTGCTCATAAATTCTTGTATTGGTTTCAATGCCGGGCCAGACGTGGCACGCCGACCTTGGTGCCGCATTTCGGGCAGGTGCCATGAATGATGACCTCGTAGCGTGACGGCTGAAATCCCCGGGGCACCGGCACCGACGGCTTGGGCGCCTCAGGTTGGATGTCAATGTCGAACGCCCCGCCGCATTCATCGCAATAAAAGTGATGATGCTCATGCATGTTCGGGCAATAACGGGTGGCTTCGCGGTCTCGATTCACCAGCCGGATCAAGCCGCTCTCCACCAAGGCATCCAGGCAGTTGTAAACGGTCGCCATCGAGATGTCCGGCATGCCGTGCTTGGCGCGGATAAACACCGTTTCGGCGGTGGGGTGATCGCGCTCTTCGAGCAACACCGAATAGACATGCTCTCGTTGCGGGGTAAACCGGAATCCACGCGCCGCCAACTTCTCGACCACATCGTGATCGAGAACGGCGTTTTTCTGTTTTGCACTTTTCATGTCGTGGTGCATTCGCACTGTCGATATTTAGAATTATTCTAAATGTTGCTCCAATGCAAATCTTTTTTTGCACTGATCAAAGCAAGAAATGATTTATCCGGAAGCGGCGCCCGTCGCCGAGGCGGCACGACTCTCCCAAATCGCAGGCCGTCTTCCGGTGAGTTGTTGCCATCAACACCAAGCGGACCGTGCCGGAAGCTGACGTTCCCCAATTGCGGAACCGTCCCGCAGGCCACCGGCGGCCACCAAAAGCCACCGAAGTTGAAGCTGGTCCGCCCGGGCCATGTGGCCCGAAGGAGTCGCGAGAGCGATGGCATCTCGTGACGCTATTTCGTCCGGCTCCAGCCCCTTGCCGGTTCCGCGCGGCCAGTGGTCGCGCGGGCCGGGCCGGTGGCCCGTGCCCCCATCGAGTTGGCGTTTTGCTTCCCAGTTCAAAATCCCACCAGCTTGAACATGCGGAGGCTGTTGGGCTTGGTGGCGACCAGATGGCGCAGGGCATCGGCCGCGTCGTCGCCGGCCACCCCATCGTCATCTGGATCGACCTTGAGAACCTCCTCAGGGCGGCTGGGGTCGTGCGGGAGCGAGGGAAGCCAATCGACCAGACGCGTGCCGTCGAGGATGTCGCGATACTCGGCGTTGTCGCCCGTCGTGGCCGGGATGAAGCGCGGGGTGGTTTTGCCGCGCGGTTGAAACGGCGCCACGTATTTGGAGCGATACCAGGCGTGCCCCCCGCCGCCGGGGTTGGTGGTGGCATAGATGCGCGGACGCCAGCCTGGCTGGGAAGTGCGGCAACACGCAACGATGTCGTGATACTTGCGGGAAGTCAGGGTGGTGGCTCCTCGATGCCGATAACGTCGTATTCCCAGGCCGAGGTAGGCGTCGATGTCCTTCTCGCACTGGAAATGGCGGGCGATGATGCGCGACTCATTCGGGAAGGTGAGGACGCCGCGTGAAACGGAGAACTCGTGGGGCAGCCAGAGAATCGGCCGGGCGATCACGACGACGCGGGCACCGGGTGCCAAGGAACCTCGTACACTTTTACGGCAGAACGAAAACCCTTCACGGTGATGGGATCGAGTTCGATGCAGGTGGAGGCCAGCGCGGGATCATCGCGCTGCAGATCAAGGAAGGTCGCCTCTCCAATGTAAATACGGCCTCGTCCCGACTGGCCTTCGAGGCGGCTGGCGAGGTTCACCTCGCGCCCAAAGACAGTGTAGTTGACGATGTGAGCGTCCGAGCCCATGAGGCCGACGATGACCTGACCGGTATTGATGCCCGTGCCCAGCGAGAGCTGCCGCAGTGGCGGCAAGGCCGGCTGGCCATCGGCGAGGCGGCGGGCATTCTCCTCCTCACGAAGGGAATTCTCACGGGCGCGTTCGTCATTGATCGCCTGGACGGATCGCTGAATCTCAACGGCGGCGCTAACACAGGCCCCCGCGTGGCGCTCGTTTGGAGTGGGGGCGCCCCAAAAGGCCATCACACAGTCACCGATGTATTTGTCGAGGGTGCCGTCATGCTTCTTGATGACATCGGCGATGGCACCCAGATAGAGGTTCACGGTGGCGAGAACCTCCTTGGACTGAACGTTGAAAAACGCCTCGGTTTGCTCGGGTGTCAGTTTGCAGGCCCGGACGTGTTCCTCGGCTTTTGCCTGACTGTCGTCGGTCATCTCGGTGAAGCCGCGCACGTCCGCAAACAGCACAGTGATGCGCCGCCGCGCACCGCCCAGCGACAGGTGCTTCGCCTCCAGAAGCTCATGCACCACGTTGGGCGAGACGATTTTGGCAAACACGCCGCGCACCCGGCGGCGCTCGCTCTGCTCGAAGACCGCGCGATAGGCAACGACACTGAAGAGCGCGCCCCACAGCGAAATCAACGGAAACACCATCGGCAGCCAGAGGCGCGATTGATCGTAAACCCGGACCGCCACCAGCCCGTAAGCCGCCGAGATCAGCAAGGTCGCCGCCGTGCCGCGACCGGCGGACCATCGCCAGCCCAGCAGCGTGGCAGCGAAGCCAAAGAGGGCGACCAGCGCCAGCTCGATGCCAGGTCCGGCACGTTGGATGAACCGTCCGGTGATGATCGTGTTGGCAACGTTGAGGAACCGGGTGGTCAGAAAGGTCTGGCTTTCGAGAGGAGTGGCACCACGATCCGTCAGATCATTCCCTTGCGCGGTGGAGCCGACCACGGCGATGCGTCCCTGCCATAGCTGATTGGTGCCCGCAGGCTCTCCCTTCAGCCGGAGCTTCCTGCTGAGCAGCAGGCTTTCGATGGGTTCCTGATGCAGTCCGGGCGCATTGACCTTGAGACTCCAATCAATGAGGAAGCAGCCGTTGGGGTCGAGCGGGATGATCCGCTCGACACCGTTGGCACTGCGCAGCACCACTTGGTGGCGGTTGGTTTCCACGCGCGCGCTGGCGAGATCGATCCCGAGTTCGCGCGCGGCCGCCACGAGGCCCATGTCCCATACGCGCAGGGTATCAAACGCCTTTCTCATCGGCTTGACGTTGCCGGGCACGCGGGCACCGGTGAGTTCCTCGTAGAGAGCCACCTGGTTGAACCGATCTTCGGCGTCCAGCGGGATGAGTTTCTCCTTGCCGCCGGCGGAACGGAGGGTGATGCGGCCCGGCTGCACCGCGGTCAGGCCCGGATCCATGTTCAACGCGTAGATCGCCTGTCGGATGAGAGGATTCCACAAATGATAATCCACGAAGGCACGCGCTCGACGCAGGATGCCGTCCTTGTCAAGCACGGTGGAGATGTCGCCGAGAGTGAGGGCGTTGGTGCGGAACAAATCGTCCGGCAGCAATCCTTTGTCCGCGCCCAGAATGGCGATTCCGGAATCGCGGAGCGCATCGGCAAAGAAGAGATCGGATGCATTGGTCGAACCGTCCGGCAGGGTCGCGGGTGGATGATCCTCCCGGCAGTCGGGAAACATCACATCGAACGCGACCGCCTTTGCTCCCTGATGCGCCAGCTCTTCCAGAGCTTGTCCGTAAACAAAGCGCGGCCAGTAAAGCCCTACTTCTCGTCCCGCGAGATCGGTGGATTTCAATTCCGCGATGCTGCTGTCCGAAATCTCCACCAGGCCAAGGTTGGGAGCATTGGTCAAAACCCTGCCGGCGGCATGGCGCACCCGCCAGTCGTAGGTCATCCATTCGATGCGGCGGAAGAGGTTGAATCGCTCCGTGTGTTCGGTGAGCCAATGTGCCAATGCCACCAGGGCGACGATGCATCCCCCCAGCAGCCAGGGGAGACAGCTTTTATGACTGAGGTTCACGGACGCAGAAAAACAGAAAGCCCGGAGCAACTCAAGGTCGCTCCGGGCCTTTTAGAAATGAATGATTGGATCAGTTGCCCGGCTTCACCGGGGTGACGTAGTTGAACGGAACGCTCGGTGAAGGAACGGCCGGGAAAGAGACTCTGTTCGGGTCGTCGATCACCTGACCCGACGGGGCACTGCCCGGCAGACCGGAGAATTGGCCGTTGGCCTCTTGAATCAAATATTCAGGAGCCGGCAGCACACCCTTGCCGCGCTGAAAATAAACGGGCGGCGGAGCGTTCATCGGATAGGCGACCGGATTGCCATCGGGCGGAACATCGACGTAAATCAACGAACCGTCGAGCAGCACGATCGTGCCGTTGGAAGTTACGCGCCAGCGGGTGCCACGAATGCCGGCGATACCAGTGGGCAGCTTCACTTCATACTTCGACGCCGCGGACAGTTTGTTGACGTTACCGATGGCGACGCCATCCGGAAGGTTCAACTGAAGATCCACCGCAGTGTCGGCGCCCGTATCAGTCAAAGCGAATTTATCCACATTCAAGGTGGAGTTTTCGAGCACACGGACATACCCGGCACTGTTGCCAAAGAATAAATCTGCATACGAACCCGGGCCGGTTTTAATTACCGTGCCGGCGGGAATCTTGTCTCCCACCTTCAGCGGCATGGCTGCTCCAGCCGGAGCCGAGTAGGTGGCGGTGCCTTTAATTTTGGTGATTTCGGCTTGGGCTGCCTGACCTTGGGCTTGGGCTTGCGAAACCAAAGCCAGACCAGATGCCAAGGCCGTCAACAGAACGAATTTGTTCAGGCGGCTATCGATTGCTTTCATAAATAGTTGAGTGATTTAGCGACCGTCGGTGTTCTCTTTGCGCGGCAACTTAAGGAAACCGCAGCCGTTGTCAACGGAATAATCAGCGAAATCCTGGTCAATCTTACTCACAACCGGGTTTGGCGTAGGCGTTTCCACGTTTGTTGCTCTTTCCGGGGCGAAATTATCGTCCCGGCGCCGTTTGTGCGAGTTTTTCCTCAATCAGCTTGAGATAAGTGGTGGCAATCGGGTTGTCAACGCGACGAACCGTGAGCGACGCCTGAAGCCATTCGCGCGCTTTCGCGAAGTCGCCAGTCTGGAAGCAATGCCAGCCGCTCAATGCCCGCGTGAAATAGCCGGTTGGATCGATTCTCTGCGCACGCTCAAATTGATCGGCCGCCTCGGGGTGACGCCCCAGCCAGTCAAGGCTCATGCCGGCCCGCAAAAGCGGCAGCGGATCGAAGCGATTCAGCCGCGCGCTGGCCTCGAACCAAGGCAGGGAATCCTCAGCGATCGCCATGTACAGAGAAACCTCCTTGCCATCGCGAATCAAATTGCCGGGCCGCGCATTAAAGCTGCGCAATCGCAAAGCCTCGCCGAGACGATAGGCGGTCTCCCAGTTCTTGTTTTCGACGGCAAATGCCTGCTGGAGCAATTCAATGTGTTCCTTCGACGCGTAACTCGTCTTGCGCACCGCTTTCAAGAGCAGCCCCTCGCGGGTCCCGCGCCACGCCTGTGAACTCAGATAGCCAATGAGAACCATGAGCATCAAGGTGACGGGAATGCGCAGCGGCCAGCGCACGGTGTGCCAGAAGCGTTCGCTGGCAAAGCGGAAATGCCCCGAAACCAACGCCAGCAAAGTCACCGCAAGGATGGCGTTGGCCGGGATCTGGAAATTAAAATCAGTCACTGAATGGATCAGGATCGCGATCAAGCCCACCGTGCCGCCCATGACGATCGCGCTGCGATTGCTGCGGCGGACGTTCAGATCATTCTGTGATCGCTGCACGTAACGCCAGCTCCGCGCGACCTGCCAGAAGAACAATCCGAAGGCAGTCGCCACCAGCAAGGCGCCCACCAGTCCCCAGTCCACCAGCGCGTTGAGATAATCGTTATGCACCCAGCCCATGCGCGGCTGAAAGCGCCAGAAATCCGGCCGGTATTGCACAAAACGCTCGTTGAAATGCCCCGGACCGACGCCCCACCAGAAGTTCTTCTGCCACATCTCCGCTGCCACGCCCCACATCGGCAGGCGGACGTCCTCGCGCGGATCGATCACGTAAATCGTTTGAAACCGGCCCGGTGAGAGCTTGGCCTTGGCCGCCACCGCGGCGCCGAACACGACCAAGCCCAGGAGCACCGCCGCAATCCATCTGCGATGACCGCGTTGTTGAAACATCCAGAGGCAGAGAAATGCGAGACTCAAGCCGGTCGCCATCCAGCCGCCGCGCGAAAAGGTGAAAACAATCCCGACCAACATCACAAAGGCCGCATACCCGGTGAACACTTTGGCCAGCACCGTCATGCGGCTGGCCAGCGTGCAGACCACCGCCAGAGGCAGGAGCATTTCCAAATAGCCGGCAAGATGATTCGGGCAATAAAAGGTTCCCGATCCTCGCTTCAAATAGCCGGCAGGCCGCTCCCAGGCGAAGACGAAATTGTTTCCGGTGAGATGCTGATAAATGCCGTACATCGCCACCACCATGCCCACGGCCAACAGCGTCATCACGATCACCTGCGTTGTTTCCTGACGATGGAGATTATGGACGATTGCGAAATACAGCGCTCCGTACACGAGCACGCGCAGCAACTCCTGCCGGGCGAGATACTCGATGTCCGAGGTGGAGTAGCGATAAATTGCATACCCCATGAAGGCGAGCACCGCCCAGTTCAACGGCGGCCAGAATAGACGGTGCCTGGGGTTGATGGCGAAGCGGAGAAACCAGACCACGAGAATGGCAGCGGTGAGCCATTCCACCACGACAAATTCCTCGAGTCGGACTGATCCCAGCGGCAGCGGCGCATACACCAGCACGGCCATCACCAGCCCGAGGATCAGGCGCTCGCACCAGTTATCGAGCGTTTCCCGATCCATCATGCACAACCTCCAACAGGGCGGACTGGCCATCGCGCCCGGCCTGCCGTCCTGGAATGGCCGGGGCTTGCCTTCACTTCACGTATTCGCGCGGATCCGTGATCTTGCCGGTCAAGGCGCTGGCCGCCACGGTGACGGGCGACGCCAGGAAAACCTGCGATTCCTTGTGGCCCATGCGACCGGGGAAATTGCGGTTGGTGGCACTGATGCATTTAAGCGGCGCGTTCATGCGGCCAAACGTATCTACCGGGCCGCCGAGGCACGCAGCGCAGCCGGCATTCTCCGTCATCTGCACGCCGGCCTCGACGAGGATCTGCCAGATGGTCTTGTCGCCCCAGCGCGTCGTCTGAAGTTCATACACAATGTCGGGCGTCGCCGGCACGCCGAAGGTGTCGATGACCACGCGCTTGCCTTGGAGCACACGGGCGACTTCGATGAAGTCGCTCGTCTTGCCGCCGGTGCAGGAACCGACATAGGCGCGGTCGAGACGCATGCTGCCCATGTCTTTCGCAAGCTTGCGCTGGCCAGGATCAGGATGGCACGCCACGGTCGGCTCAAGTTTCGACAAATCCACCACCATCTCGAAAACGAACGTCTGCTCGGCGTCCGCCTCGGCCGGTTCGTACTTCGTCTTCGTGTTGTTCAACCGGGTGCGCGCATCGACATACTCCGCGGTGCGCGCATCAAACGGGAAAATTCCATTCTTGCCGCCCGCTTCGATGGCCATGTTGGCAATAGTCATGCGGTCATCCATCGCGAGGCTGGCCACGCCGGGACCGTCGAATTGCATCGCTCGATAGGTCGCGCCATCGAAGCCAATCTCACCGATGACATGCAGGATCACGTCCTTGGCCATCACGCCCGGCTGGAGCGCGCCTTCGAGCCGGAAGCGCATCGTTTCCGGAACCTTGATGAGCAATTTGCCCGTGCCGAGCACGAAGCCCGCGTCGGTGTTGCCGATGCCGGTGGAGAATTCGTTGAACGCTCCGGCCATGCAGGTGTGTGAATCGGTGCCGAAGAGCACTTCGCCCGGGCGCGTGTGACCTTTCTGCGGCAGCGCGGTGTGGCAGACGCCTGCGTAACGCGAGCCGTATTGCTTTTGCAGCGGACCCTTGGACGGATCGAAGACCCACTTGCCGTTGGAATCGTCGATCACGTCGTAGAAATATTTCAGACCCTGCTCGCGAACGAAGTCGCGCAGGATGTCCACGTTCCGGTTCGACTTGGAGTCGGCGGTGAAGATGTAGTGATCGGGGATGATGACCACCCTTTCGCGGTCCCACACCCGGGCGTTCTGCCCGAATTCACGCTTGAAAACCCCAATGGTCCCCGGCCCGCAAACGTCGTGCGTCATCAGCACGTCCGCGTTCACCCAGATATTGTCACCAGCCTGCACGCGCGCCTTGCCGGCCGCGCGGGCGAGAATTTTTTCTGTCAACGTCATAACGTCTGGAAACGCTATCCGACGCCCCACCGGTCTGCAACAGGGTAAATGAAATCTGCCTCACGCCGGGTTGATTCCGCATGCTGGCGCTGCACGACGCTGGGACAACCTGCGCGCAACCTGCGAGCGAGGGTGTTGACCGTCTTCGTTTGTGGTGTTACAGGGCCTGTGTGCAAGATACGATTACGATTCGGCCAACGATTCCCAAAGCGGTGCTGCAAAAGGTTTCCGGCGGCAATCTCAACAAATGGATCAACGGACTGATCGAACAGGCCGTCGGTGAACGCAATGCCGGATGGAGTGAGTTCATGGATCAGCCGCGCCGCCGCTTCAAATCCCAGGCCGATGAAGTTCGCAAGGCCAGCCGATGAACTTTGCGGACACCAACTGGCTGGAGGCGATGTTCTTCGATCTGGCCGACGACAAGAAATCACGCCGGGGCACGGTGGATCGGTTCATGCGCCAGAACCCCGGCCAGTTGGGGATTTCGCATCTGGTCTATCTTGAGGCGCGCAATGTGTTTTCCCGGATCAGCGGGGAAGCGGAACCCCCGGAATGGAATCAACTGCAGGAAGGATTGAGCGGGCTGTTCTATCTGGACCCGATGAACTGGGATTTGCTGCGCCGGGACGCTTTCGCGCTGTTCGCCAAGTACAGCCCCAGGGTGACCCTGGGCACTTTTGATTTGACGCTGCTCGCGTCGGCCAAGCTGGCCGGGGCCACCCGGTTGCTCTCGTTCGATCAAACCCTCAAAGCACTGGCCGTGGCAGAAGGCTTGGAAGTTTTTCCCGACCTGAACCAAGCCGGCAAGACGCTGCTGGCCCGGCTGAAGCGTTGAACGCCTGCCTGGCTCCGCTTCCCGCCGTCTCGATTTTGAAGACCGGGGGTCGCGACCGGAGACAAGCAGGGCAGACGCATCGAGATCCGTTGTGAATCAATAGACGGCAGATAAAATCGAATTTCTCCGTCGCCGTCTATTCCACTGCGTCACGCGGTCTGCGCCCGCGGCGAGCGCCTCAATCCATTCTGCAACCACAACCGCCACACCATGAAAAGCGCCTCCCAGATGATCTTGCGCGACATCTTTGAACTGCCGTGGAAACGATCGAGGAAGATGATCGGCACCTCCGTCACTCGAAGTCCCTGCCGCCACACTTTGTGCGTCATTTCGATTTGAAAGCTGTAGCCGTTGGAACGCACCGCATCGAGATTCAGGCTGCGCAGCGTCTTTTGGCGAAAGCATTTGAAGCCTCCAGTCGGATCGCTGATGGGCATGCCGGTGACCGCGCGCACATACATGCCGGCGCACATGCTCAACAGGAGGCGCTTGAGCGGCCAGTTGATGACGCGAATGCCATTGCGGTAGCGCGTGCCCAGCACGAGGTCGGCTTCCTGGGCGGCCTTGAGGAACGACGGGATGTCGTCGGGATTGTGGGAGAAATCGCCGTCCATCTCGCAGATGAATTCGTAGCCGCGCTCCAGAGCCCACTTGAAGCCGTCGATGTAAGCGCGCCCGAGGCCGTTCTTGATCTGCCGATGCAGCACATGGACGCGCGGGTTCTTCGCCGCGATTTCATCCGCGATCTTCCCGGTGCCATCGGGCGAGTTGTCATCCACCACCAGCATTTCCACGGCGACGGGCAGCTTCATGAGCCGCTCGACCAACGGCGGCAGGTTCTCGCTCTCGTTGTAGGTCGGGACGATGACAATGGTTTTCTCGCTCATGGGCGCAAAGATTTCGAGGAAGGTAAACGTGTTCCGCTCGCTGACAAGCCGGGAGTAGTGGTGGTGCCAACCTCCGGTTTGCGTTCGTCCCGCCAAGCCTCCAGCTTGGCGGACAAGGCTTGCCAACACCGCCAATCCGGAGGATGGCGGGACTGTCGCAAGCTGAAAGCTTGCGCCACTAAGGTTAGCGGCGAGCGCTTTGGGCCACAGCGCGTGCGCCCGCGCACTGCCCCCGGCGCGCGGCCTTGAGGCCGCTTCAGCGTTCGATGGGTGTTGGCGAAACATGGCCGGACGGTCTCTCGAACGAGGAAGCGACGTAAACGTCGCGCTCCAACCCGGTTGCACTCGGGGGCAGTGTCGAGATGCGCCCCCACAGCAGCGGGTGTGAGACATAATTCTTCGAGTGGAGTTTTTCGGCTGGCTATTTGAGATGCGTATGCCTGGGCTGCTAGTCATATATGAATCAGCCCGAAAAAATGCGCCTGTTGGAACATATTGCCGCCATCCCCGCCATGGAGCGGGGAAAACTCTCGGCTCATTCCTCGGGCCGGCATCAAAAGCTCCAATGCTGGCAGGAGGGCAAGAATCACACCCGCCATGTCGCGGCGGACGAACTGCCCGCAGTGGAGAGCGCGCTGGCAGGCTATGCCCAATACCGGCAACTGACCGAGCAGTATGCGGACCTGGTCATCCAGGAAACCCGCCAGAACATCGCGGCCGCCAAAAAAAAGAATCGCTCCGCCCCCCCGTCCTCCTCGCCCAGGAAGAGGAAATCCAGCAACTGATTTCCCGCTTTGAAGCCGGGGAGTTGCACGGCCAGAGCGTCGCCCAACTGGAAGTGCTGGTGCGCATGGCGATTTTCAAATCGGCCAATGCCCTGGTCGGCTGGTTGCTCCAGAAAGCCGCGGATCGGGCCGATGCCAGCTACCAACCCAAAGCCGGGCAGACGCGCAAGGGCCGGAAAACCATCGGGGTTCAAGGCATCGTTGGCACTTTTCAGTTGGAGCGGGATTACTATTATCACGCGGGCAAGGATCAGGGCCACTCGCCGGCCGACGCCGCCCTGGGTTTGGAGGTGGGCTATACGCCGGCGCTGGCCAGGCTGATCTGTCTGGAAGGCGCCGACG
>JBBRWD010000112.1:0-22735 GCA_038249465.1 Limisphaerales bacterium
AACCAATGCACAGGTCATGCCACGAAAATAGACGCTGGCGCAGGTGTGGCTTCCCAAGCCCGCCACCAGATGGCCGCCCCGCATCGGGCTGTTCGCTATCGCGAATCGTGGTCTCGGTTACGAACGCTTCTCGAATCGAAGGAAAGCTCACCTGCGTCAGACTGAACACCCAAACGCCTTGCCCGCCTCGTGGCGTTGTCCCGGTCAAGCTGGGGCGTGGTGGGAGGTTCTCTCACCCGGCACGCCCGGATCGTCTTCGGTCATGGCTGCGACTGCCCCGGCTATGCCGGACGCCTTGATAATCCAAGGCGGCATGGGCTTCAATATCTTCCTCTACTCCTGGCGACGTCGGCTTGGCTTAGTGCGCCAGTGAGGAGTGGGTGAGGCTCGCACAAAGCGGCCAAATCCTTCGCCCATTGCACCTCCTGGCCGGGGTCTCGTGGTGGGCAAGAGCCGTCAGAAACGATTTACCAACACTGCCCTGTCAAGCCGAAACTAAAGTTTTTTGGAAGTGTGTCCGATTGGTGAGGAGTTAGCGCACGGTAAACAAAACCAATCGATCCGTAAAAAATGAAGAGAAAATCCCATGATCAATAACATTCCTCAATCCTTTGGTCCCACCGTCGTGCTGGGTGGGAAAGTCCTCCACGGCCTCACGGAAGGCGTGGTGCCAACCAAAATCGTCACCGCGGCGGTCTTCAGTCCCGCGCTGGCATCGTTGACCACCGCCGGAGACGCGTTCTTCGTCGCGCGCGAGGCGAAGCAGGCCGCCTACGACAACCTCTCGGCCACCGTTGTTACGGTGCAGGCGTTCATCGCCAAGGCGGTGGAGGTGTTCACCCCGTCGTTTGGCTGGCGGTGGTCGGCTGCCTGGATTCCCGTGGGCTTTGACCGGAATCTCTCGCTGCCCCGGCTGCATTCGCAGCGGCATGAGGTGTTGCGGCGCATGACGAGTTATCTGACGGCGCATCCCGAGGCCGAGGATGTGGGGCGTGGCATCACCAGGGCAGCGGCGTCCGCCTTTCTGGCGAGTTATATGAATACCTTCAACGTGGTGGGCAATGCCACGACAGAGGCGCGGACGAAGATGGAGGCGCGCACGGCGGCGATGGCGGCGGTCCACAAGCTGATGCGGGATCTGGTGCGGGAATTGAAGTCGGTGATCGCGCTGGATGACCCGCGCTGGAAGCAGTTCGGGTTTAACATCCCGGCCGATCCATCGGTGCCCGAGGCGGTGCAGAATCTGGTGGTGAGTCCGGGCCTGGTGGGCGGGTTGTCGCTGGAGTGGCCGGAAAGCACGCGCGCGGAGCGTTACCTGGTGGAGATCATGGTGGGCGCGGAAACGGAGTTCCACCGCGTGGCCAAGGTGTATGACGCGAATGCGGATCTGACCGGCCTGACGCCGGGCGCAGCGGTGAAGGTGCGGGTGATCGCGGCGAACGACGGTGGCGAGAGCGCACCCAGCGCGGTGGTGCAAGCGACGGTGCCGGCACTGGCCATCGCCGCGTAGGAAACGGGGGAAATCGTTCACGGGGCCGGCATTCATCTCGGACACCGCAGCGCGGTGGCAGAAGTGCGATGACGGCTCTTTTTGTTATTTTGCGGCGATGAGGGGCGGCCGGAGCCGCCGTGGTGATTCGACAAACGAACCGATGTTCGCCCTCAAATCTTTCCCGGCACCCACGGCTGCAAGTCCACGATGGATTGGATGCCGCTGTCGCCCGGATAGAGAATGCGATCATCGCCAACGCCGGTGGGCGAAGTGGACGGTTTGGTCGTCATCTTCACTTTGATGACGCCCCACATCACCTCGCCATGGCCGCGCTCCACCGCTGGCAGCGCGGCCTCGATGTTCTTGAGTTGGATGGCCGCGGCGTGAGTGGCCGGCCCGCTGATGCCGCAAAGCACCACCCAGATCTGCCCCTTTTCACGGCGCTGGGCGACAATGGTGGCATACATGTCCCAAGCCTGGCTCTTGGGCGGAACCCGCGGCACCGAGATCCATGAGGTCTTGGAGGCGGGAGCAGGCTGAGCAGCCGGGCGCGGCGCCGGTGCATTGATCAGCAGGGCAGAGGCTTTCTCACTGGCAACCGCGCGGGCCCACGGTTCCTTGAGGAGCCGGAGTTCGCGCTCGGAAATTGCGCAGCAACTTTCAATGTGCTCACTGGCCACGGGAGGCCAGGCAAAGGCAAACGGCAGACCCGCCGGGCGGCCATTCTCGAAGCGCGGCGCGCGGAACGGTTCGCGCCCGAACATCTGCGCCAGGAGATATTCGCTGGCCAGGTTGGCGCGCGGGGAGCCGATGGAAATCAGCGCGGTTTCGCCTTGTCCCAACTGATTGAACCACTCGTGGCTGCGCAGGTCGTCCACCCGCGGACGCGCCTTGAATGGCACCTCCTCGAACTCGAAGTCCCCCTCGAAATCCACATCATTCAGATCCTTGGTGATGCGCGCCATCGACCGCGCATCCCAGGCGATGATGTCGTTGCGAAAATCTTTCTGTGCCCGGACGCCGAGCAGGAAGACCACCCGTTTGAGAGGCGCGAGATTGTTCAGCAAGCCCACGCGGCTGAAGATGGGCCGCGTATCCAGCGGATATCCGCGCGAGGTCAGGTAGGCATGCAGCAGCGTCAGTTGATCGAGCCAGAGGTTGGAGGTTCGTGGCGCTTCCAAAAATCCCTTCAGCCAGCGGAACCCTGTGTGTTGCGGAAGCCCGGCGCGGCGTCCGGCGGCGTTGATGCGCTCTTCGAGTTCGCGGGTGGCCGCGCGGCCGGCCTTGCTTTCGAGTTCCTTGTCCGTCTTGCCGGTGTAGCGGGAGTCCTTGCGCAACTTTTCCAGTTCCTCCGCCTGGATGGTCCGGTGGTCGCGGGCAAGCAGATCGTAGATTCTAAAATTCAATTCCATGGATCGAATGCGGTTCGGGTTTGGCGGCAGTTTCGTTCAGTCGCTCGCCGAAGGCGGCAATAATCCCACGACCGTCGCGGCATGAAATCCGACCATCGACGAACGCCTATTCCCTTGCCGGCGAAATCATGTACGGCAGAGTGGCAGGACTCAAATCAGATCGAAACCATACGATGCCGACACGAATGCCTGTCTTGGAACTGCCACCCATGAGCACTTTGACCCGCATGGAATCGGGGAGGAATTGGCGCGCCGCGCTGGTGTCGCGCCTGGTCCGTCAACCTTCTGGCCGGGCCGCGCTGCATCTCGCCACGTGGTGCCGGACTCGCCGCAACTTCTCCTGGCACTGGGCCGGGGTGTTGCGTGAATTGCGCGCCGCCCTCCATCTGCCGCCGCGCCGCTGAGGCTAGCGCTTCTTCGGCGGCGCGAGGTCAGGCAACGGACTGCGCGCGAAATATTCCCATTGCCGCTGCAAGTCCGCCGCGGCGGGTTGTCCGGCATGGACGTAGAAGCCGTAGCGCAGCCGCAACGCTTTGCCCGGACGCAGCACGATCGGCGCGTCGTGCGTCAGCGAGGCTCCCATCCAGCCGTCATCGCGCACATGAAACACGCTCGGATGATTTGGGTTGGACGGGTGATCGAAGAGCGTCATGCCCTCCGTGGCGGTGCCGGTGATGGGGCCGGAGTAATCAACCCACTGCGCCGGTTTCCAGAAGCAACCCGCCTCGTTCACGCCTCCGGCGGAATTGCGGATCGTTCCACCGCCGTCGCGCACGCCGATGGTTTTGGCCAGGCGCACGCCGACCAGGCCAAACGGGGTCTTGCCGAGCGTCACCTCGCCGGAGGCGGCTTCGAGAGTCAGATCGATGACCAGCAGCCATTCGCCGCGGGGCAGGGGTTGCGCCGAGGTGAGCCGCCGCTCCTGGAGAAGGATGCGATTGGTCTCAGCCATCCACGCGTTGACCGTGAGCACGGCGGCGGCTTCGTTGTCGTCGTCGAACCGCTCGACGCGTTGGTGCACGATTCGTCCCCGACCGCGATCCTCCCAGAAGCTGACGCCGTTGACGTCGTGATGGGAAATCCAGATCGAGTTGTGATGGCTGTGCGTCTCGGGGTCGTGCGGATGGCCCATGCGCGTCAGTGAACGCCCCGACAGCCCGATGACCGGATACACGAACGGACGGTTCTGATTCGTGGCGAAGCGATACCGGCACATTTCAAAGCCGTCGCGCTGAAACGACACCTCGTTCTCGGGCAGCGGAATCGCCTGCATTCGTGGCACGGGCTGCGGTGCGGCGATGAGCAAACCGGCGCCGACGCAGGTGGCCAGTGCAGCGACGAAGCGCGCCCGCGGCTTCATACTTTCGGCTCCCAACCCGGACGATACTCGCGCGTCCACAGTTTCGCCGCCTCGGGATCGCCGACGATCTTTTGTGTCGCTGGATCGAAGTGAATCTCCTTTCCGCTGCGATAAGCGATGTTGCCGAGATGGCAAAGCAGGGTGCTCTTCTGTCCTTCGGCGATCTCCTGGTTCAGCGGCGCTCCTTCGCGGATGGCGTTCACAAAGTTCTCGATGTGAACCTTGTCGCCCGCCGGTCCGGTGCCGCTGGCGATCTCCACACCTTTCAGGTCGTAGATTTTATAGCCGGGACCATCCTGCGTGAGACTGCCGGCGTCACCGTAAAAGGCCACAAACGGCAGTTTCTCGTTCTTGCGCGGATTGCAACTGCTGTGGTCGAACGACGCGCCGGACTTGCCAAAGTCGAACACGGCGAGTCCCGTGTCGGGTGTCTCCTGGTCATCTTTAAAGTGATAGCGTCCGCCGGTGTAGCTGATGCGAACCGGGTAATCGACGCCCAGACCCCAGCGGCAGAGATCGAGCGCATGCACGCCGTTGTTGGCGAGCTCGCCGCCGCCCCAATGCCAGCGCCAGTGCCAGTTGTAGGGCACCAGATTGTCCACGAACGGCCGGTCCGGAGCAGGCCCCTGCCAGAGCGGGTAATCGAGGGTCGGCGGCACGGGCACAGGCTTGCCGCGTCCAAGGGTCGGGCGCGTGTTGTCATACCACGAGCGCGCAAAACGCACCGGACCGATGGCGCCATCGTGAAGCTTCTGCATCGCCTCGATGATGCCCGGCCAGCTCCGGCGCTGGGTGCCCATCTGCACCTTGCGATTGTGCTTCCGTGCGGCGGCGACCATCAACTCGCCTTCGCGCGCATTGTGGCTGCCGGGCTTTTCGACATACACATGCTTGCCGGCGGCACAGGCGAGAATGGTGGCGGGCGCGTGCCAGAAATTCGGCGCGGCAATGAACAGCGCGTCCACCGCCGAATCGTCGAGCACGCGCCGGATGTCCTGCGCGGTCTTGGGCGCGGGCGTCTGCTTGCCCTCCACGAACTTCGCGGCTAGAGCCAGGCGGCTGGAGTCCACCTCGCACAACCAGGCGATTTCAATGTTGGGAATCTGCAGCAGCGCACTGAGATGGTCTTTGCCGCGGCTGAGTCCCATCACGCCAACGACGAGTTTTTTGCCCGGCGAATCGGCGGCGAGCAACGCCGGAGCCGCGCCAAGCACAGCCACGGCTGAAGCGGTTTGCTGGAGAAAATGACGACGGTTGAGCGGCGTGTTCATAGAGATGGTCTGCGGTTTGGGACGGGAAGTAGTTTGGCAGAACAGCGCACCGTTTCAATGCCGATTCGACGGTCGCCACCGATCCTCGTTCAACCCGCCGGCGCGAGCAGAGGTGGGGGACTCCATCGTCCGCCGTTTTCCAGCACGCAGAACGGCTGTCCGATCGCCTGGCACTCCGCCATGAATTCCTCCGGCGATGCGGTGTTGAACTCAAACAAATCGTAGTGGCAGGGAATGACGACGCCGGCACCGATGTCGCGCGCCAGCGTGGCGGCCTCGCGGCCATCGAGATTTCCGGCCACGCGGCGCTCCGGCTTGTTGCCGTTGATGGGCAGCAGCGCGAGGTCGATCTTCCAGCGGCGAAGGAGTTCTGCCATGCCCGGATAACTCAGCGTGTCGCCAGAGTGGTAAATCGTCCACGGCCCGGCCTCCACCACGTAGCCAAGGTAGCGATGGCAGCCGTGCTCGTCGGTTTCGAGTTCGTTGTGCGCCGCCGGGATGGCGTAAAAAGTGAAACCACCCAGCGCTACTGGAAGTTCCGCGTTGATCCCGCACAACCGCTCCGGCGCCACGCCAAGGCGGTTGGCCGCAAATGCCCGGTTCGCCTCGGGCACGAGGATTACCACCGCCGGATTCGCGCTCAGCAATGCCGTCAGAGTCTCGCCATCGAGATGATCAGTGTGATTGTGGCTCGACGTCACCACGTTCACAAATCCGAGTCGCCCGGGAGCGATGACGCGCTCGGTCAGGCGCGTGTGCGGCTTGTCGGTCGCGGCGTATTTGCGCGTGAGCGAATCCGAGAGATATGGATCGAGCAGCAGAAACTTGCCGCGCCAGAGAACGAGGAAACCGCTCTGGCCAAGCCACCAGACGTGCAGACGATCCGATGCGGCGCGGGCGCGGGTCACGTCGGCGAGGAAGGCGTCATCCTGAAGAAGAGGTCTTTTCATGGCGCGGGGGTAGTGGCAAGCATCGCCTTCCTCATCTCGGTGGCGAGTTCGGCGGGCTTCCATTCGTTGTCCGCAAAGATTTTCTGCACGCGCCCGGCGCGGTCCACTACCACGGTGCGCACGTTGTGATCGATGCTGCCGGTTTCCGTCCTGCGGAACATCAGCCCGAAACCCGCCCCGAAGCGGCGGATGTCTGTGGTGGGCGCCGTGGCGAAACTCCAGTGCTTTGGATCTCGACCGAAAGCCTGGCCGTAACTGCGCAGAGTGGCCGGCGTGTCGAAGTCCGGATCGAATGAAATCGAGATGAGTTGCCAGTTAGTCGAGGGCGCGCTGGCGAGCAATTCGCGCTGCACCGCGGCGAAGTTGCCGCTCATCCGCGGGCAATACACCGGGAACGGGCAGCGCGTGAAAATAAAGGTGAAGGCCAGTGCCTGCCCGCGAAAATCGGCCAACCGGATCGTGCGACCGTCCTGGTTGGTGAGCGTGCAGGCGGGCAGCGGAGCGCCCTCGGCGATTTGCGGCACATCGGCGAAGGCATCGACGACCGGGCCATTCGTCGGGACCACGCCCCGTCCGGTTTTCTTGACGCGATCGATCCATCCGTCCGAATCCGTGACCAACATGCGGAACATGATGGCGTCGCCCGGCGTGAGTCCGGCGAGTTCGTTGGTGTCCTTCACATCGAGCAGCATCGTCATGGCCTCCATGTAGCCGGGGATATCCTCGTGGTCGATGAGCGCCGCCGCGCCGCTTTTGCGTATTTCCTTGAGCCGGCCGCGCACCTCGTATGCGGTGACGTTGGTGGAAAAATCCGTCGCCCGCCGCCCGCTGGTCGGCTGGTCGTGAGATCGTCCACAGCCGGACACGCAGAGCGCCAGCGCGATCAGGAGAAGGTGAAGAATCATGCCCTTCATGAGCGGCGAAGTTAACCAGTGGCCATCGTCGGTGCAACCTTCCCGGCGCCGTTGCCGTTTCCATGTGTGTTGAATATCAGTCGTTGCGTAAGTTCATGCGACCGTCGCAACCCAGAGAGAGGTAGGGCGCGTCTGTCTCAGCGCGCCGGTCGTGGCCCCCCGGAAGACGCGGCGCGCTGAGACAGACGCGCCCTACCCCTGAGCTTCGCTGCGGAAAACATGCCTTTTTTTATTTCACAGTCTCCTCTGGACGCTGGTGTCCCGAGTTCCCCGTTTCACTTCGCTGCATCGTTGGACGGGCGCTGGCCGCGAGAGCCTGGGCTCCACATGCGTTCAATCGCTTCCAGGGATTTGCCTTTTGTCTCGGGGACGAAGCGCCAGACGAAGAAGAGTTCCACCGCGCACATCGCGCCGTAAATCCAGAAGGCGAAGCCGCCGTGGAACGTATTCACCAGCCACGGATCCTTGTTCAGGAACGGCGCGGTCTGGGTGACGAGCCAGTCGGCCGCCCAGAGGAAAAACGTCGCCAGCGCCAGCGCCCGGCCACGCACGCGTGTCGGAAAAATTTCCGAGAGAATCACCCACGTCACCGGCCCGATGGACATGGCAAAGCAGGCGATGTAGCCGAGGATGAGCACCAGCATCCAGCCCTCGATCTTCTGCAGGTATGCGGCGATGCCCATGCCGAACAGGCACAGGCCCATGCCGGCCGCGCCGAAGAGCATCAGCGGACGCCGGCCCCAGCGGTCCACCGTCCAGATCGCCACGAACGTGAAGACAAGGTTCGCCGCGCCCATGATGATCTGCTGCAGCAGCGCGGCATCGGTGGAGGTGCCGAGCTTTTTCAGGATCTCGGGACCATAGTAGAGGAACGCATTGATGCCGGTGACTTGTTGGAGGATGGCCAGCGCGAGGCCGATGATGAGCACGACGCGCAGGCCCGGTTGAAAAAGCTGCCGGAGGGTCGAGGCTTCGGAGGTTAGCGAGCTTTCGATGGATTGGAGTTCCGTGGCCGCGACGGTCGTGCCGTTGACGCGGGCAAGGACGGTCATGGCCTCGTCACGTCGTCCGTTCTCGACGAGCCAGCGCGGGCTTTCCGGCACGAAGAACAGCAGGGCGAGGAAGATCAGCGCCGGCACCAGACCGAGGCCGAACATCCAGCGCCAGCTTGTTTCGATGCGCCACGCCTCGCCGCCCTGCCGGGCAATGTAATAATTGGCGAAATAGACCAGCAGAAAGCCAGTGACGATGGCGAGCTGGTTCACGGAGACCATCGTTCCGCGGATGCGCGCCGGGGTGATTTCGGCGATGTACATCGGCGTCGCCAGCGCCGCCATGCCGATGCCGAGACCGCCGATCACACGGAAGAAGATAAACACCGTGAGGCTTTGCGGCAGCGCGGTGCCAATGGACGATGCGGTGAAGAGCAGCGCCGATAGCACCAGCAGTTTCTTGCGCCCGAGCCGGTCTCCGATCAGACCCGCCACCGACGCGCCGCCCGCGCAGCCAAGAATGGCGCAGGACATCGCCCAGCCTTCCATGGTCCGGTTGAGTTCAAATTTGATGGTGAGAAAACCGATGGCGTCGGAGATCACTCCGGTGTCGTAGCCAAAAAGAAGTCCGCCCAGGGTGGCAACCAGGCAGACCAGGGTGACGTAAATCGTACTGCCTTGAGCGGCTGGGGTGACGACGTTGCCGCACGGTGGCTGGGTGGAGTCTGATTTCATGGGAACGGGCGCAGATTAACACGGCGAACCGCGCGAGATGAACACAATTCGCATCGGAACGCCTGGCGTAGATTGTGCCCCGATTGCACGACGCCGGCGGGATTGCCGCCGGCTTGCTGGGCGGTGAGATAAAGATCCTTCACCTGGGCAAGCCGGGCCACGAGCTTCGCCTCGTTGGTCTGGCCGGAGCGAATCATGTTCGTCGCGAAGCTGGCAGTGAAAATGTCAAAGCGATCAGCAGGGTCAGTCCGTGTTTGAGCAGGTTACTGACAAGACCTTGGGATGGGTTCCCAGAAGGCGTTTGGTGCCAACCCTCACGGGTGGGGCGCGTCTGTCCCCAGCGCGCCGTCGGGTTGGCCGGGAGCGGTTCGCGGCGCGCTGGGACAGACGCGCCCTGCCCAGCCCGGGTGTTGTCCTTCCCACTGCCTGGGTAGAGCGGGGTAAACCGTCGTCATCGATCCGCTTCTCATGGTGATGACTCCCTCCAACAGGGCCAACTCTTCCTTGCCGGGGAAGCACTCCGGCCGGTCAATCCGTTTCGCAGGGACTTCGATGCGCCATGCGAGGATGGAGATTTTACGGCAACACGATCACTGGACGGCAGAAGGCACCGCTCATCCCGCGCAGGTTCACCGGCAGTCCCGCGTATTGGAAGGGCTGCGGGAGAACGAAGACGGCGTCGGGAAATTGCAGTTCCTCCACGATCCAGATGCCCGCCTTTAGCAGTACCTCGTGTGTCAGGGAATTTCCCGGTTCGTCTTCGCCGCCGATGGACCAGCAGTCGATGCCCACGCCGCGGATGCGTTGCTCCGCGAGCCACTCCGCGCCGTCGGGCGACAGGAACGGCGATTGGTGCAGCCATTCGTCAGTGTGCGCGCGTTTGCGTCCCCAACCGGTGGCGAGCAGGACAATGTGATCCTCGAGCGGAACCGCCCGGAGCTTGCGCGCAAGCTGGCTCGAGGTGAACGGCTGGGCCGGGCGCGCGTCACGGAAATCGGCCAGCACCGCCGGGCCGGCAAAGCGTTCCAGCGGCAGCTCATCAACAGATGCTCCCGTCGCGAGTTTGTGCAGCGGCGCATCCACATGGCTGCCCGTATGCGCGGTGAACGCGAGTGCCTCGACGCGCCAGCCGTCGGGGGCGTGGTCGGCCAGGAGGGACACCTGCACCGGTGGATCCGCCGGACAATGGGGGCAGCCGGCAAAGACGGGTTGGGAGAGGTCGATGAATTTCACATTCGTCCCACAAGTTTTTTCGACAGGTTGACCGGATGCGTCGGGAGAAAGAGCATTCTGCCATCCGGTTCATCCTGTCCCAAATTCTCAAAGCCCGGCTTTGAGCAGATATTCAAAGGCGGTTGCTTTGGGTTCATCTCGTCGCCCGGCAGAGCAGGGTGTAGGCGTTGGGATTGTGCGTGCGCTCGCAGGCCAGCCGCCATTTGAGGAAGGTTTCGAGATGAATTGCTTCCACCTCAAAGCCGTGACTTTCGAGGATCGCGCGGGTGCGGCCCAGGCTCAACGTGTTCCAATAATAATCATTCACCGGCCGCACGATGTGGTCGGCTTCCTCGTGCATGTTGAAAAATCCAAGGCACAGGGCGTCACGCGTCACCCGGCAGACCTCCGAGAGGGCACGCTCGAATCCAGCGGGCGAGAGATGCTCGAAGAGATCGTGCGTGAAGCACAGATCGCAGGATTTATCGGCGGAGGGGATGGCAAATACGTTGCCCACCATGAAGCGCGCCGGGGGGAACATCCCGCGGGCGTTGGCGATGTTTGCTTCACACAGGTCGAAGCCGGTGTAGTCGAGCCAGCGGGCGATGCCGGACGCATGCAGGAAGCGGAAGTCATTGGCCGAGCCGCAGGCCGGTTCGATGGCGGAAAGGCCCAGCGTGGGCAGTCCTTCGAGGACCGACGACCAGGACCGCTCGAAGAGGGACAGCGTCGCGGCATCCAGGCGCACGGGTTCCTTCTGTGCCGCGGCTCGCTCGAGAAATTCGTCGAGATAGTTCGGGAGGATCACGCCGTCCGCCTCGACCGGCAGGGTGCGAAACAGCGTGCGGGCGAAGCCGGGAATCACGATGCCCTCCGCGTTGTCCGCGCCGCGCCCCAGCGCGTGCCGGATGGCTGCATACTCCTCGGGCAGGGTATTCCCGCGGGTGAACTCGAGCAACCAGTTCATCGCCACGCTGAAACGCAATTCCTGCTCCAGCAACGCGCCGAACCGTCCCTCGGTGATGGCGTCGATGAGGAAATGTCGCGTGAGGATGCTTTGCGTGTTGATCCGGGGATCCTCGACATCCGCCACGAGGTAATCGCGCAGCATGGCGGCGTCGTGGTGCTGCCAGGACTTGATCAGATTGCCTGTCTCAATTTGCAGCGCTTTGTCCATGTCGGGGGTCATTGGCGGCGGGGATCAGACAAGCGGAGCAGCGCGCCGGGACGCGGGTTGCGGGGGCGCGGCACGGTTTGCTCCGTGGAGCCCGGCAGGGCAGGGGACGATGCTTCGGAGGGGATTGCCGTCGCGGCCAGCGCGGCGAAATGCTCGCGGCACTGTTGCGCCGCGCGAAGCAGGTGCTTGCGCTGTTCCAGCGTGAGGCGTTCCTCCGCATCGACGAGGGCGAAGATGCGGAGATAAAAGAAAATGTGCGCCAGGTTCGGTCCGGTGCCGGCCAGGGCGGTCGAGTGCATGCCTGTCACCTGGCAGAATCGCGCAAACATCCCGGCCGTGATTTCCAAAGCGGCGTGATCGCCGTCGGCGTAGAACGCCAACTGACGTTCCACCGTGTTGCCGGAGGGACTTTTGCCGGATGAGTCGCGGCGCTGAATCTGGTCCAGCGCACGTTCGAACTCGCCGCGGAGCGCCGTGGTCAATCGTTGACGTACTGCGTTGGACATGGCCAACCCGCGTTCCTGGGAGCGGGCAGTGAGGAGAAATGCGGCGAGGGTGAGTGTCTCGCGAAAAAGCATCTCCAACGTGCCGTGTTCGTGGAGCACACCATGACCGGCGAGTTTTTCCGCCCAAGTCCGGGCATCGCGAATCGACCGACGCGCCAAGCGCTGAAACTGGGCGACCTCTGGACTGCTCGCGGACGACAATGGCGTGGAAAGAGTCATCCGGCGCTGAGGAGCGGATTTGAGGCGGCGTTGGTCATGGTGGGAGGCAGTTAATCGCAGGAAGGGGTTTCTGTAAAGCAGGCGTGCGTCTGTCTGTCTCGTCGCGGCGCATCCACACACTGCCCCCCGGATACAACCCGGTTGGAGCGCAACGTTAACGTCGCTTCACCGTGCGAGAGACCGTCCGGCAATGTTTCGCCAACACCCATCGAACGCTGAAGCGGCCTGAAGGCCGCGCGCCTGGGGCAGTGCGCGGATGCGCCCGTCTCGTTGGGGCGCATCCACACTGCCCCCGGATACAACCCGGTTGGAGCGCGACGTTAACGTCGCTTCACCGTGCGCCAGCCCGCCGGCCAAGGATGGCACCTTGTCCCGCCGCCTCTCGAAGCGGCCTGAAGGCCGCGCGCCGGGGGCGGTGCGCCGATGCGCCCGCAAATATTGCACTGGCGGAAATTATGTTTCCCATCCCCGTGGGGTCCGCCTAGCATTTGAAAACAAACCAGCACCAAACTATGGCACTCAAACACCACTACCAATTCTGTTTCGGCCCCTGGAATCTCAGCGAAGGCCAAGACCCCTACGGCCCGCCGGTGCGCCCGGCGCAGTCCTTTGACTGGAAACTCGAACAGCTCAAGAAGCACGGCTTCGATGCGATGATGTTCCACGACGACGACGCCGTGCCGGATCTCGACGACAAATCGCCCGAGCAAATCCGCAAAGAGGCGAAGGCGCTCAAGAAGAGGCTCGATGACTTGGGCATCCGGCCGGAAATTGTCGCGCCCCGCCTCTGGTTCAGCCCGATGACCATCGACGGCGCCTACACCAGCAACGATCCGAAAGCCCGCCAGTATGCCATCGAGCGCAGCTACAAGTGCATCGACATCGGCAATTACCTCGGCACCGATCTCGTCGTCCTCTGGCTGGCGCGCGAAGGTACCTACCTGCGCGAATCGAAGAACGGTCGGCGGAGCGTCGAACTGCTGGTCGAAGCCATCGACAAGATGCTCGCGTACGACAAGAAGGTGCGCCTCGCCATCGAGCCCAAGCCCAATGAGCCGACGGACCAGGCTTACATCCCGACCATCGGCCACGCCATCGCGCTGGCCAGCCTGACGCGTGATCCGAAGCGCGTCGGCGCGCTCATCGAGTCGGCGCACTCTTTGCTCGTCGGCCTTGATCCCGCGGATGAGATCGATTTCGCCTGCGCCTTCAACAAGTTGTGGTCGCTGCATCTCAACGACCAGAACGGGCTGAAGTTTGACCAGGACAAACCGTTCGGCAGTCACAACCTTCGCGTCGCCTTCAATCAAGTGCGCGCGCTGGAGCGCAATGGCTACGGCAAGAATGGCGAGTGCGTGGCCTTCGACGTGCATCCGTTCCGCACCACCAAGGTCGAGCACTGGATGAATCACCTCATCAACAGTCGGAAGACTTTCCTGCGCCTCGTCGAGAAAGTCCGCTCGTTTGATGAGAAGCAGGCGAAGCAGTTGATCGCCGACCGCAATTACCAGGATCTCGACCAGATGGTGCTGGAGCACCTGATGGGAGAATGAGTCAAGTGGTCACCCGTTAATCGCCGTTTACCCAGCCCCGCGTCGCCATCCGATTCGGGGTTTTTCAATCTATGAAAGCCAAAGCAGTCCTGCTCGCCGCCCTTGTCCTAAACGCCCTGCCCACAATGGCCGCGGAGGGCTTTGTGGAATTGTTCAACGGCCGCGACCTCAGCGGCTGGACGAATGTCAACTGCGCTGCAGAAACCTGGACGTGGAGCGATGGTGCCGTCCATTGCACCGGCAAACCGACTGGCGCCCTGCGCACTTTGCGGCAGTACGAGAACTTCATCCTCGAACTCGAATGGCGGCATCTGAAGAGCGGTGGCAATGCCGGGATCTTCATCTGGTCGTCGCCCATCGCTGCGCCGGGCGTTCCTTTCCTCCGTGCCATTGAGGTGCAGGTGCTCGATCACGGCTATGGCAAATCCGACTGGTTCACCACGCACGGCGATGTCTTCCCGATTCACGGCTCGACCATGAAACCCTTCGGACGCCACAACGGCATGCGCAGCTTTCCCTCCGAAGAACGCAGCAAAGGAACGCCTGAGTGGAACCATTATCGCATCACGGGATCGAACGGCGTGCTGCGTCTCGCAGTCAACGGCAAGGACGTTTCCGGAGGCGAGGATTGCGTCTGGCGCAAAGGTTATCTCGGACTTGAATCGGAGGGCTCGCCGACGGAGTTCCGCAACGTCCGCCTCATGGAACTTCCTTCCAGCGGTGCCACTGGCGAGCAGAGCGCACCGTTGGACCAAAGCTGGCAGTCGCTCTACAACGGCCTTGATTTGCGCGGGTGGAAGGCTTCCGGTCCCGGAACCAACCGCTGGCAGGCGCGCGATTGGACGCTGGTGAATCAAGGTGGGGCCACTTCAGGACCGGCGCTGTCGAGCCTGCGGGAGTTCGGCGACTTCGAGCTGATCTGGGATGCGCGGGTGGCGAAGAAAGGCGGCGTAACGGTGCCTTCGGCATTGCGCCTGCGCGGCGCTGAACTCCCCGCAGCTTTCGCGGCAGCCAGCGCCCCGACTGACAAATGGCAACGCTACACGCTCACCGTGCAAGGGCGCGAGACAACCCTGCAAGTCGGCGACTCCGCCCCGGTGAAGGCGACGCTGCCTGAATCTGTGCCGGCGCGCGGCCCGGTTGGGCTTCTGGACTCCGGTAATCCGATGGAATTCGCCAATTTCTACGTGCGGGAACTGTAGGCCGGCCTTTTGCCCGGCTACTTCGCTCCGTTGGTCGGCGTGGCAGCGAAGGTCAACTCGCCCTTCTTGAACTCGACAGCCACTCGGGTGTGGTCTGTCACTTCACCGGCAATGAGCTTCCGCGACAACGGTGTTTCAATGGCGCGCTGGAGGAATCGTTTCAAGGGTCGTGCGCCATAGACGGGATCGTAACCTTCGCGCGCGAGATGCTCCTTGGCGGGGTCGGTCAACTCCAGTTCGATGTGCCGCTCGGCGAGACGGCTCCGCAGCAGGCCGAGCAGGATTTCCACAATCTTCTTGATGTCATCGAGCGTGAGCGGCTTGAAGAGCACGATCTCATCCACGCGGTTGAGGAACTCCGGCCGGAAATGCGCGCGCAACTCGGCCAGCACTTTCTTGCGAACATCCTCATCGATCTCACCGGTGCGGCTGGCGTTTTCGATCAGCAGCGGGCTGCCGATGTTCGAGGTCATGATGAGGATCGTGTTGCGGAAATCCACCGTGCGCCCCTGGCTGTCGGTGAGACGGCCGTCGTCGAGGATTTGCAGGAAGATGTTGAAGACATCGTGGTGCGCCTTCTCGATCTCGTCGAACAGCACCACGCTGTAGGGCCGGCGGCGGATGGCCTCGGTGAGCTGACCACCTTCCTCGTAGCCGATGTAGCCGGGCGGGGCGCCGATGAGCCGGGCGACGGCGTGCTTCTCCATGTATTCGCTCATGTCGATGCGCACGATGTTGTCCTCGCTGTCGAAGAGCGACTCGGCGAGCGCGCGGGCCAGTTCCGTTTTGCCCACGCCGGTGGGGCCGAGAAAGATGAACGAACCGATGGGGCGCTTGGGATCCTTGAGTCCGCTGCGGGCGCGAATGACGGCGTCAGCGACAGCTTGCACCGCCTCATCTTGGCCGATGACCCGTTGGTGCAGGATCTGATCGAGGCGCAGAAGTTTCTCCTTCTCGCCTTCGACGAGACGCGAGACGGGCACGCCGGTCCAGCGCGAGACAACTTCGGCGATCTCCTCAGGCGTGACTTCCTCCTGCAACATGCGGGCACCCCCCTTGTCATCGTGTCCCTTCTCTTCGAGCTTTTTGAGCTGCGCTTCCAGGCCGGGGAGCTTGCCGTATTGAAACTCCGCCACGCGGCCAAGGTCGCCCCGGCGTTGGGCTTTCTCCATCTCGTTGCGCGCAATCTCAATCGCTTCGCGGACTTTCTGCACGTCGCCAATGGCGCCCTTTTCTGAATCCCACTGCGCCTTGAGCGAATCGCGCTGATGCTTGACCTCGGCAATCTGTTTCTCCAACGAGCCGAGGCGGTCGCGTGACGCTTCATCCTTTTCCTTCTTCAAGGCCTCGCGCTCGATTTCCAATTGCATGAGCCGACGTTCCAGCGATTCAAGTTCCTCGGGCATCGACTCCATTTCGGTGCGCAGTTTGGCGGCAGCCTCGTCCATCAGGTCAATGGCTTTGTCCGGCAGGAATCGATCCGTGATGTAGCGGTTTGAGAGTTGCGCGGCGGCGACCAGAGCCGCGTCCTGGATGCGGACGTGATGATGCAACTCGTAGCGCTCCCGCAAGCCGCGGAGGATGCTGATGGTGTCCTCGACGCTCGGCTCGTTGACCATCACCGGCTGGAAACGTCGCTCAAGCGCGGCGTCCTTCTCGACGTGCTGGCGATACTCGTCGAGCGTGGTGGCGCCGATGAGATGCAGTTCGCCGCGCGCGAGCATCGGTTTGAGCATGTTACCGGCATCCATCGAGCCTTCGGCTTTGCCCGCGCCGACCATGGTATGCATCTCGTCGATGAAGAGAATGATCTGCCCCTGCGCCTTGGTGACCTCCTGGAGTACCGCTTTGAGACGCTCCTCGAATTCACCGCGAAACTTCGCGCCGGCGATGAGCGCGCTGAGATCGAGCGTGATGATGCGTTTCTCCTTCAAGCTGTCGGGGACGTCACCCGCCACGATGCGCCGGGCGAGGCCCTCGACGATGGCCGTCTTGCCGACGCCGGGTTCGCCGATGAGCACGGGATTGTTCTTGGTGCGGCGTGACAGCACCTGGGTGCAGCGGCGGATCTCCATGTCGCGGCCGATGACTGGGTCGAGCTTGTTCTGCTGGGCCAGCCGGGTGAGGTCGCGTCCATATTTCTCGAGCGCCTCGTAGGTCGCCTCGGGATGGGCGCTCGTCACGCGCTGATTGCCCCGAACCTCGGTGAGCGCCTTCAGAAAGCCATCGCGTCGGCCGCCAACGGCCTTGAAAATCCTGCCAATGGGTGAACTGCCCGGCTCATCAAACATCGCCAGGACGAGATGTTCGACGCTGACATATTCGTCCTTAAGCTTCTTCGCCTCGTCCTGCGCGGTGACCAGCAGCTTGTTGAGCCGTTGCGTGACCATGACGCCCTGAGCGCTGGTGGAATCGCCGCTGACGCGCGGCAGACGGGCCAGCTCTTGCTCGACTTTCGCCTTGAGCAGATCGGGCGGAACCTGTGCCTTCTCGAAGAGCCGCGGCACGAGGCCGCCTTCCTGTTCGAGCAACGCCAGCGCGAGGTGTTCGACATCGGTGGCTTGATTTTGGTTCCGCGTGGCAATTGCCTGCGCTTCGACGACTGCCGCCTGTGATTTCTCCGTGAATTTGTTCAGGTCCATGGTGACTCCCAAGGTTGTTCCTGCTGGAAAAATTGTCGCGAATCCCGGGGAACGCAAGCGTGCGTTTGGCCCCGAGGATCCCAGATGGACTGCCGCCCGGATTCGTTGGCCCCGCTCCTGCTATGATGACAATGACGAGATGTTTGGACGCCACACCAACGTGAACGAACGAAGCCATCCAATGACCGCAATCGCTGCGGAAGCGGGGATGGCCGTGCGCTTCTGCGCTATCGCAGGGGGGCCGTCTCGTAAAGGTAAACCATCCACCCGGGCAAAACCTGCCGGGCTCTCCCATTCCCTCGGTCATCCACGGACCTACTAACCAACTCCAATGAAAACCAACTCCAAATCCATTGCTCGCGCCGTCTCCGCCAACACCTCGTCAGGCAGAACCCACCCATCGATCTCCGCCAGCATGTTTCTCGGGCCGAAAGTCCTCGGCGAACTTCGCATCCTCATGCGCCTGGCCGCGGCCTCCACGCCCCGCAATGGCCTGGGCGCCGCGCATTGAGTCGCTGGCGTTCGCTTCCTTGGCAGCCGCCTCCCGTCATTTCTTTGGCGGGACCAGCGCATCGCGAATCGGTTCGACCCACGCGTCGCGCTGAATGTCGTAAAGAATGAAATCGCTGTCGAACTGCCAGTAAGCCCAGCTCCAGCCGAGTGATTCGGCCAGCCGCGCCACCGCGTCGGTGTAACGCACGCGCGATTCCATCGGCGCCTTGTCGTAAGCGCCGAATTCTCCAACGAAGATCGGCCGGTTGTTTTCCTTCGCCCAAGTGGCGGCCTTCTCGAAATCCGCTTTCATGGCCTTCTGCTCTGCCTCATTGCCAGTCCACTGGACCCCGCTCTTGTCTTTGTGTCCCGACCACGAAGCGCCCTGGTGAGTGAACTCCATCGGTTTGTAGTAGTGGACCGTCACGATGAGGTTGCGATCCGCCGCGGGCAACTCCAGTTCCTTCAAGTGATCAATCCCGTTCCAGAACGCCGGCCCGACGATGACCGTCCGGGAGGGATTGGTTTCCCGAATCAATGCCAGTGCCTCAGCCAGATAGCTGTTCCACAATGCCGGCGTCAGTTTCTTGTTGGGCTCGTTGAGGATCTCAAACACGACGGACTCGGGCGCGTTCTTGAACCGCGCTGAGATCTCGCGCCAAAACGCGAGGAACTTCTCCTTGTTCGCCTCGGGCGCGTCGCCCATCGCGCCGAACTCGTGGAAATCCAGGATGACCATCAAGCCCTGCGCGGTCGCCTGTTCCACCGCCCAATCGAGCGTCTTGAGCCACTCGCTGGCCAGGGCCCAATTCTTGTCGCGTCCCATGGATCGGAACGGGTGCAGGTTGATGCGCACCGAGTTGAAGCCCGCCTCCTTGAGCAGGCGGAAATGCTTCGCCTGAAACCGCGCCTGGTCGCGCGACCGCCAGATGGAATCGTAGCCGATGATGTTGACCCCGCGCCCGAGACGGCGGTTTTGTTCGAAGGCATCCACGGGCTTGGGCTGGGCGAATCCGGAGGAGAAGCACAGCAACGAAAACAGGAGGATGAGCGATTTCATGGAAAGCCAGACGCCCGACCCCGGGCGACGCTTCAGAGGTATTGCCGGTCTTGAGTTGGAATCGAATCTCTTTGACCTTGGCGGCCTCGCTACGTGAACGTAGGAACAATTCAACACCCAGTCCGTCCGAAACCTTGACTACGCCATGATTGCGCCACGCTTGATTCTTCTGGCCGCAGCCACCTTGGGCTGCGGATTTGCCGCCACCCTTAATATCGCGGCGGCTCCTTTCACTCCGCTGTTGCCTGCACCGGTTCCGCGGATCGTCGGCAGTTCCCCGGCGTATCCGGGAGGAAATCACGAGGTGGGTAATCTGCTCGACGGCAAACCGGCGACGGAATACTCGTCTGACTCAGGGGGCACCAACACCTACGTGGAGTTTGATTTCGGCCAAACCGTCCGGATCGGTGCCTTCCGCCATGTGGACCGCAACGATCCCGCCACGATTTCTGCTTCCGAGTTGACCTTCCTCGACGCCAGCGGGCAGGCGCTTTCCACCGTTCCGGTCCGACACGTTGACAACCGAGCTGGCGAAACCCTGTCCGTGCTGCCGACGCCGGTGACGGCGCAGCGCGTGCGCTGGCGCATCACCGGTTTGGGTTCCCAGCGGTATGGGACGGTGGGCGGATCGGAAATCGGCTTCTTCACGGCGGGCGATCCGGAATCCACGCCACGCCGTGACATCGTCGAGGCCAAGGCGATGGCAGTCGCGAAGCGGGAGAATGGCCGGTTGATGCAGCCGGTGCAGGTTTGGGTGGATCATCCTTACGCGGAAACGATCGAAGCCGTCGTGCGCGTCGCAGGCGCCGAGCCAAAGCCGGTTCAACTCAAGCCGGGCCGGCAGGCGCTGAATTTCACCCTGCCGGTGGTTGAAGCCGAGACGACGCTGCCAATTGTCGTCGAGTCCGGCGGCCAAACGATCGTGAAGGCGGAGGTGCGCCGCCAGCCGGTGCGCAAGATGACCGTCTTCATCCTGCCGCATTCGCATACCGACATCGGCTACACGGAGATACAGACCGAGATCGAGGACAAGCAGGTGAACAACCTCCTCCAAGGCATCGCCTACGCGCGTCAGACCGCGACCAATCCGCCGGGGGCGCGCTTCGTGTGGAACGTCGAGGTGCTCTGGGCCGCGGACTTGTATCTGCGTCGCTTGAGCGAGCCGCAGCGCAAGGAATTCTACGACGCGCTGAAGAAGGGACAGATTTCGCTCAACGCGATGTATCTGAACGAACTCACCGGCTTGTGCCGTCCGGAGGAGTTGCTCCGCCTCTTCCGCTTTGCCACACAACTCGGCGACCAGACCGGCGCGCCGGTGGATGCTGCGATGATTTCCGATGTGCCCGGCTACACGTGGGGACTTGTCCCGGCGATGGCGCACGCTGGCGTCCGCTATTTTTCGACCGCCCCGAATTACTTCGACCGCATCGGCGACATTCTCGTGCAATGGGAGAACAAGCCGTTCTGGTGGGTCGGCCCGGACGGGAAGTCAAAGGTGCTCGTGTGGATTCCGCTCAAGGGCTACGCGATGTCGCACATCGTCGGCAAGCTTTCGCCAGAGTGGGCGACGGACTACGTGGCGCAGCTTGAGAAGCGTGCTTATCCGTACGACATCGCGCACATTCGTTGGAGTGGTCATGGCGACAACGCGGTGCCGGATCCAGTCATCTGTGGATTCGTCAAAGAGTGGAACGCCGCCTACGAGTGGCCGAAGTTCGTCATCAGCTCGACCAGTGACGCCTTCCGCGCCTTTGAGAAAAAGTATGGCGAGCAACTTCCCAGCGTGGCCGGCGACTGGACGCCTTATTGGGAAGATGGCGCGGGATCGAGCGCATTGGAGACGGCGGTCAACCGTGCCAGTTCGGATCGCATTTCGCAGGCGGAAGCGCTCTGGGCGATGCTCAGTCCGCGCACGTATCCATTGAGCGCGTTCGAAGATGCCTGGCGCAACGTGCTGCTTTACTCGGAGCACACCTGGGGCGCCTGGTGCAGCATTGGCGAACCTTTCCGGCGCGAGACCCGCGAGCAGTGGGCCATCAAACAGGGCTACGCCGTTTCCGCCGACATCCAGTCACGCGACCTGCTCTCCCGCGCTCTTTCGCAGGAGCCGGGCGCGGTCGAACCAAACGCCGTCGAAATCTTTAACACCGCGTCGTGGGCCCGCACCGAAATCGTCGTCGTCCCAAAGTTTCTCTCGGAAGGCCGGAATCGCGTCACCGACGAAAGCGGCGCCCCGGTGGCGTCGCAGCGCTTGCGCACGGGCGAACTGATCCTGTTGGCGCGAGATGTTCCGCCGTTCGCGGCGAAGCGCTATCACTTGGCGGCCGGTCAGGCGCACGTCGATGGCAAGGTCACGGCTGCCGGCAGCACCATTGGGAACGGTTTGCTCAAGATTCGCGTGGATGAAAAAACCGGAGGCATTGTTGAACTCCGGATGGCGGGACTCGATGCCAATCTCGCCGAGACCGCCGATGGCCAGGCGCTCAACGAGTATCTCTATTTCAACGGCGACAATCCGGCCGACGTGAAACGCAACGGCGCGGTGAAGATCAGCGTGCGCGAGGCCGGTCCGCTCGTGGCTTCGTTGCTCATCGAATCCGAAGCGCCCGGATGCCATCGCCTGGAACGCGAGTTGCGTCTGGTGGCCGGACAGGACTTCGTCGAAGTCATCAACACGCTCGACAAGGAGCGCCTCATTGCCGCGAGCTATCATGCGAAGGAAGGCAAGGAGAGTCTCAACTTCGGCTTCCCCTTCGCGGTGCCGAACGGGCAGGTGCGCCTCGAAGTGCCGTTCGGCGTGATGCGCCCGGACGACGATCAGATTCCCAGCGCGTGCAAGAACTGGTTCACCGTCGGTCGGTGGGCGGACGTCGCCAATGCCGACTTCGGCATCACCTGGGTCACGCTCGATGCGCCGCTGGTCCAAGTCGGCGGACTCACGGCAAATCTGATTAACTCTCAGGCCAATCCCGATGCGTGGCGCAAGAAGGTGGGTCCAACGCAAAAGCTCTATTCGTGGGCGATGAACAATCACTGGGGCACAAACTATCGCGCCTATCAGGAAGGTCCGCACGTTTTCCGTTTCCTGCTGCGGCCGCACAAGGGATACGATCCGGTCGCGGCTTCGCGCCTGGCGATTGCCGCCAGCCAGCCATTGCTGCCGTCGCCCGCGCGCGGGGCCAAGCCGGGAGGCAAATCGCGGCTCACCCTCAGTTCGCCCGATGTCCTCGTCACCGCACTGAAACCGAGCGACGACGGCAAAGCCATCATTGTGCGTCTGTGGAATGCGGCCGGACGCGACGCCCAGACGCAGGTCGATTGGAGCGCGCCAGAGCCGAAGAAAGTCTGGCTGAGCAACACCAGCGAGAAGCCGCTCACCCGCGTTCGCGGCGAAGTGTCTGTTCCTGCTTGGGGCGTGGTGACTCTGCGCGCTGAGGTGCGGTAAACGAATGCCGGAAGGCGTGCGCTCGCGATGGACCTCGGCGTAGCGGCGTCTCGGCAGAGCGCCGCCATTCAATCATCAAAGGTTTGCGGCGCTCTGCCGAG
>JBBRWD010000113.1:0-21903 GCA_038249465.1 Limisphaerales bacterium
AGGGCGCGTCGCTCCGCGCGCGCCGCCGGAGCGATTGAACCTAAAAACCGCAGTTCAACCACGGATGGACACCGATGGACACGGATGCCAGGCACTTGCAGAAACCAGTGGATCAACCGGAGGGTGAGGCAGACCTGCCGCAGGAAATCCGTGTTTATCCGTGTGCCTCCGTGGTTGAAGACTTCTTCGCCCGATTCCAATTGCTCCGTTTAGGTTCAAGCATTCCCAACAACGGCGCGCACGGAGTGACGCGCCCTGCCTCTCCTGGCGTGCCGGCCTCACCCGCTTTATTCACACCCGCGAGGGCAATGGGCGGGAGCAATGGTTTGACGCCTCTCCGCATGACGTGTAAAACCGCCCGCGGCTCATGAAAAAAGCGAAATTCCGGCGCGTCCTCATCAAACTCAGCGGCGAATCCCTCGGCAACGACAAGGGCGAGGGCTATTGCGTGGATGCCATCCGCGAGATGGCGCGACAGATCGGCGAGGTGCGCGATCTCGGCGTGCAGGTGGTCGTGGTGGTGGGAGGCGGCAACATCTTTCGCGGCGTCGTGGGCGCCAAGGGCGGACTCGAACGCGCCACCAGCGACTACATGGGCATGCTCGCCACCGTCATGAATGCGCTGGCTTTGCAGGACACGCTCGAACGCAGCGGCATCTCCACCCGCGTGCAGAGCGCCATCACCATGCACCAGGTCGCCGAACCGTTCATCCGCCGCCGGGCCGTGCGTCACCTTGAGAAAAATCGCGTGGTCATCTTCGGCGGCGGCACCGGCAATCCCTTCTTCTCCACGGACACCGCGGCGGCGCTGCGCGCGAATGAAATCGGCGCCGAAGTCATTCTCAAAGCCACCAAGGTGGACGGCATCTACGACTGCGATCCGAAGAAGAATCCCAAGGCGAAATTCTTCAAGCGCATCACCTACAAGGAGGCGCTGCAGCGCAATCTCCAGGTGATGGACTCGACCGCGTTCGCCATGTGTCAGGAGAACAAGATGCCCATCATCGTCTTCAACCTCTTCACCCCGGGCAACCTCCTGCGCGTCGTCTGCGGCGAGGACATCGGCACGCTCGTTTCCGGCAGTTGAACCGCCGCTTCTGCGGCTCCTCATGACCCCTCGCGCCCTCCGACTCGCCGAGCACATCATCGCGCAAACCAATCGCGTGACGCCGGCCGATGGCCTGTTGCGCCGCGAACTGCGCGAGGCTCCCAAACTCGATCCGCGCGACGCCCGCGAGGCCGCCCGCGCCGTCTTCAGCTACTTTCGCTGGTTCGGCTGGCTGGATGCCGAAAGCCCGTTGCCGGGACAGATCCGGCGCGCGCTCGAACTTGCGGATGCTTTTGCCCAGAATCCGGAGAGCACCCCCACCAAGGAATTGCTCGCCCGCACCGTGCCCGACTGGACCTGGCGGCAGATCGACCCCTCCGTTCATTGGACGCGCGCGCTGCAGACCGAGCCGACGCTCTGGCTGCGCGCGCGCCGCGAATGCCGCACGCGGCTTGCCGAGCAGCTTGGCTCCTGCGAGTCCGCACCGTTCGCCGCGTTGCCGGACGCCCTCGAATACCGCGGCACCGCCGATTTGTTTCGCACGCCGGAGTTCAAGCACGGCTTGTTTGAAATCCAGGATCTCACCTCGCAGGCTGTCAGCGTGATCTGCGCGCCCCAGCCCGGCGAGAAATGGTGGGATGCCTGCGCCGGCGAAGGCGGCAAACTGCTGCATCTCTCCGACCTGATGCGCAACCAGGGTCTCATTTGGGCGAGTGACCGAGCGGAATGGCGGCTGGAGAAATTGCAGCGCCGGGCCGCGCGAGCCGGGGCATTTAATTACCGCGCCAAGCTGTGGGATGGCGGCGCGCATCTGCCGACGCGCACCTTGTTCGACGGGGTGCTGCTCGACGCGCCGTGCAGCGGTCTGGGCACCTGGCAGCGCAATCCGCACGCGCGCTGGACCGTGGCCGCCGGAGACGTGACCGAACTTGCGGCCCTGCAGTTTGAACTTCTCTCGCACGCCGCTGGCGCGGTCAAACCCGGGGGACGGCTCATTTATGCCGTTTGCACGCTGACCACCGCGGAAACGGTGGAAGTGGCGGAGCGTTTCAGCGCGCACCAACCGGGCTTTGAGCCGCTCCCGTTCTCCCATCCATGCCAGCCGGAGAGCCCGCCGGAGTCGCAGGCATTTTTCTGGCCGCAGGATTCGCACGGTAACGGGATGTTCGTGGCCGCATGGCGCCGGCGCCCGGGCTGAACCAGTTCGAGGATCGACCTCACCACTGAGGCCACGAATCGTAGGCCACCCACAATGCGAAGGCGCCCAACGTCACGGCGACCAGCGAGATGAGGAGGCCGATCCACGCGAGACTGAAGCCCACCGCGAGATGCTTTTCCGCCGGATTCCACCTGCCTGCAAGGGTCCGCCGCACGTTGCGGAAAAGCCCGAACGCCACCAGCGACGCAGGCAGGCCGAGCACCGGCAGCAGCGACACAACGCCGAGGACACAACACCAGATCGATTGTTCAATGGCCCGGGCGCGGTTCATATTTCTGCTGCTGTTGTTGGTCTAAGAGGCGCAGTTCCTGTTGCAGATGGCGCAACGTGTCGGTGTTGGCCAGCACGAGCAGCGTCAGAATGAAGAGCAGTGCCATCACCACCAGGATGGCCGAACCGTGCTCGCGCTCGCGGTTGCCGGGATGGGGGTTCATCGCTTTGCCTCCGTGGATTCGACGGCTTGAAAGGTAAACAACGGGCGAACGCGCGCCACCTTCTGCCGGCCTGCCAGTTCCACCTCCCAGCGCCACGCAGTCACGTTCGTGCGGGGATCGCGCACGAACTCCGATCGCGCCACGCCAGCCAGCAGCGGCGTCTCATTCGTCTCGCCCAATCTGCGGCGAAACATCACGCCGTCGCGCAGCGCATACTTCACAGCTCCGTTCCCGCGCGGCAGGCTCAAGGTGACATTGGTGACGGTCGCATTGGCTCCAATCTCCGGAGTGCTGGTGGCCAGACGCACGTCAGCCCGCCAGCGCTCACCAGCCTTGAGAGTGCGCGTGATGTCATCGGCGTTGCGCGTCAGGTTGCGATTGTTTTCCAGGCCCGTATAGAAGGCACCCAGCGCCAGCGCGAGCACGACGGCGAGCAGCGCGACATAGACGACTGCTTCCAACAGCATGATGCCCCGTTCGGCCCGTCGTGCGGCGTGAGGCGTGCCTGGAACAGGCGGGCGCAAGGCAGGGCGCGCCTGTCCCAGCGCGCCGCTTGGGCCACCGCCAGTCGCGGCGCGCTGAGGACAGACGCGCCCTACCTTCTGGGCTGCGGTTTGAATACTATCTCGGGCTTTCATCCAACGGTCTCCTTGGTAACTTCGCCTCCCGCGTCACGCGTCCGCCACGCACCCGGCCTTCAGGAATCCATTCCAGTTTCGCACGACCCTCGCCCAGCGTGAGCAAGAATTCACCCGGCGGCAGATTCGTGGCTGCGAACGCCTTGACCGGGTAAGCGCGCGGCCCGCCCGGTGCCATCGCGCGCCAGCCACCGGCGACAAGCGCCTCCATTTCGCCATCGACGATTTCCATCGCAACCGCGCGGGCGTAGCTGGCTTTGACGAGGCGCGTCTCCTGCCAAAAGGCGAAGGCCATCGGCAGCATCACCAGCGCGAGAATGGCCAGCGCCACGGTCATCTCCGTAAGCAGCATCGCCTGTTGCCGCATCGTGCGGCGCCTGAAAGAGGAGCGCGGGTGCGTCACCATAAAACCCCCTCGTTGATGAAGTTCGTCAGCAATTGGAACACACCCACCGCGAGCAAACCCACGACAAGTCCGTTCGCGAGGACGAGTCCCGTGGTGAACAACTGCGTGGCCGCCTGCTCCTGCTGAAACGCCTTCGCTTCGAGCGCTTCATGCCAGCCGCGCAACGCCGGAAGGAAACCGCCCGCAGACCGCGCGGCGTTGGCCAGGCGCCAGCGGAATTCGCCCGCCTGATCGAGATGCTTCACCGCCTCGGTCAGCGGCACACCCTGCCGCAAGTCGGCGCGCGTCTGCGCGGCAAACTGGCGGAAGACGTGGTTGTCGGCGCATTCGGCCGCGAGTTCGACGGCCTTGTCTTCCGGCACGCCATGATCCAGCAGCACCGCCAGCATCGCCGAGAAATCACGCTGCATGCGTTTGCGTCGCCACGGCAGCGCGTAGGAAAACCAGTCAGCCAGCGAGCGGATCGAGCGATGCGATCCGGCGATCCACTGGGTGCCACCGATATGCGACAACGCGAGGAAGAACACCACCAGCGGCATCAGTGCGGTGAACGCGATGACGAGCGGATTGCCGATGACGTGCTCCGCGACCGATGGCGTCGCGGGGATGTCCATGTCGGACATGATCGCTTGGAACTTTGGCCAGATGAACACGGTGATCACCATGAGAACCCACAGCGTGAACGGCGCCGCCAGCACCAGCAGCAGCAGGTAATGTTGCGCCTTCCACATCTGCGTCGTGCCGGCGGTGGCCCAGGCGCGGCACGCCGGCAGCACGGCGCGCAGGTCGCCGATTTCCTCACCGGCGCGCAACATGGAGCGCACGGGTCCGGGCAGCCAACGCTTCATCCGGTCCAGTCCCTGGCTCAGGCGCAGACCGTCTTCGAGATAGGCGGCAAGCTGGTGGAACCGCAGTCCCACCGAGCGTTCGCGGCTTTGCGCGATGGCCATGATGGCCTGCTCGGGGCGAAAACCTTCGGCGAGGCTGACGTCCAGCAGATCGATGAAGAGCCGGGTCCGTTCCTGTCGGCGCAGCGGCAGGCTGAAGAGAAAATAAATCACCACGCCCACCGCCGGCACGACCAGGAGCGACCACCCGATCATTCCCACGCGCCAGGCCCACGGGCCGATCTCTGCAAACAGGTGCATGGAAGGAAGCGTGTCCATGTTCACTCACTGAAGTTTCCCAGGGCGTTCATCATCTGGGTGAAGAACTGGAGCATCGGCACGACCTGCCCGATTAGCATGATGCCCAGCATCAGCACCGAGACCGGCAGAAACGCGTAAAGCATCAGCTCGATGCGGTACGCGGCCCGCGCCTGGTACAAATCTGCCGCGCGCTGAAATCCGGCGGCGAGATTTTCACCGGCGCTGGCCACAAGCCAGAGAAACAGCGGCGGGAAAAATTTCCCGGCCATCGCAAAGTCGGTGAACCGTCCCTGCCCGGCGGCGAGGCGCATTTGCCAGACCGCGAGCTCCTCGGCGGCGGGCGTGCCCTCTTCGATGTCCTTCACGAGTCCCAGCGCATCGTTGAGATTACCGCCGCGCTGCACCAGCAGCGCAAGCGTCGCGGCGATTTGCGCGAGGCGCGCCTCCTTGAATCCCGGCCAGCGGTCGCGCAGTGCGTTGCGCCAGCGGGGAACAACCAGCACGGCAATCAGCGCGATCAGCAGCAGCGTCAGAAATCCCGGCAAAAACCAGATGGCGACGATTTCTCCGAATGCCGTGGGTAGTGCGTTCTGGCTGAAAATCTGCCCCTCGCCGACAAATTCTCCCATCACCCCGGAGACAATTAACGTGATGAGCAGCGAGAGTCCAAGCCCGGCAGCGAGCACGAGCAGCGGGTAAACCGCGAGTCCCTTCAAGCGCGTGGTGAGGTTGTGCGTGCGCTGGTAGTAATCGGCCACGAGATTGAGCGCGCCGGGGAGATCGTTGCTCTGCGCACCGATGCGCATCAGGTGAACATAGAGCGGCGGCAGGCGGCGCTTGCCGAGCGCCTCGGTCAACGGCAGACCCTGGGCGAGATCGGATTCGAGCGCCGCGAGTTCATCACGCAACGCTCCGCGGCCCATGTCGGTCGTCACCTGCCGCAGCGCGCCCTCCAGCGGGATGCCTGATTGCAGCATCCCGGCCATCTGTCGGTTCACAAAGGCAAACTCGTCGGTTTTCATGATCCTAAAAGCCGTTGGATTTCGCGCTCGTCCGTCACGCCGCGTTGCACCAACTCGCGGGCGGCATCAATCAGCGGCACGACCGGTTGAATCGCCGCCGAACCGCGCTCGCGGATCTGGGCGCGCACGACGTCATCCACGCGGAACCATTCCACCACCGGCGCGCGACCGTGGTAGCCGGTGTGCAGACACGCCGCACAACCTGCGCCGTGGCAGGCCGCGCACAGCCGCCGGACGAGACGTTGGTTGAGAATCAATTCCAACGCCGCCAGCGTCGCGGAGGCATCGCGGCACAACACCCCGAGGCGATCCCAAACTCCGCGACACGACCCGGCGTGCAGCGTCGAGATCATCAAGTGCCCGGTGAGCGCGGCACGCACGGCGATGGCGGCGGTTTCTTCGTCGCGGATTTCGCCGATGACCAGCACCTGCGGATCCTGCCGCAAGAGATGGCGCGCGGCGGTGGCGAAATTCAGGCCGCGCGCCTCGTTGATCTCGGTTTGCATCACGCCGGGCAGAATACGTTCCACCGGATCTTCGATGGTGATGATATGACGTCCGCCGTGCGCGGCCAGTTGCGCGAGGCACGCATGAATGGTCGTGGTCTTGCCGCTGCCGGCCGGACCGGTCAGGAGCAGCAGACCGGCGCTGCGGCGGAGCAGACGGTCGAGTTCCGCGACCACGGCCTCTGGAAAACCGAGGTCGGGCACGCCGAGCGCCGTGGCGCCCTGGAAGACGCGCAGCACGATCTTCTCGCCGGTGACGGTCGGGTAGGTGGAGACGCGCAGATCGTTGCGCGCGCCGATTTCCGCGGCATCGATGCGACCGTCCTGCGGCAGCGAATCCTGATAGGTCTTGAGCCGGGCGAGGAATTTGATGCGCCCAAAGAGCCGTTCGGCGACGCCCTCGGGCACCACGGTGGGCGGAGTCATCACGCCATCGAGACGGAAGCTCACCTGCGCGGCGTGTCCGGTCTGGTGGAGATGGATGTCGCTCGCGCCGGCGGCCTCGCCCTGGCGCACGAGCGCTTCGAGGAGCCGGGGAGCCGACTCTTCGTTCGCTGGCATGGCAGGCCCGGGAGTGTCCACAAGGCTTTGGGCAACGGAGTTCACTGCAAAGAATGACAACGGCGGGATCAGGACGTCACGCGAAAAATGGGCGCGACGCTGGCCGCCGACGCGTCTTGCCAACGGGCGGTCCAGCCGTATGGTCTTGCCATGCTCGCGATTGAAGAAGTCGAGAAGACGGTGCTGGCGTTGCCTGTGGAGCAGCGGATGCTGCTGGCCGAGTCGCTGCTGAGGTCACTCCCGCCGGGGGATGAGGAGTGGTCGGAGGCGAAAGAACTCGCCGAAGTGGCCCGGCGCGAAAACGAGATCGCCAGCGGCCAGGCGCAACCCCTGACCGAAGCTGAGTTTTGGAGGCGAGTCGAAGCCAACCGGCCGCAGTGAGAATCGAGTATCATCCCTCGGTGGAGCAGGACGTGACTGAGGCACTGCGCCGATACGACACCGTTTCCCACCGGCTTGGCGAAGAGTTTAAGGCCGAATTACGCCGCGTGATCGACTCGGCCGCCGCGAAGCCAGGACGTTTTCACCTGATCCAGCCGGGCGTTCATCGGGCCAACTTGAAAAGGTTTCCCTACCATTTCATTTTCCGCGAACTGGCCGATGGCATCCGCGTGACGCTGCTGCGGCATCATCGGCGCCATCCAGGTTTCGGAATGGAACGGGAGTGAGGGCCGGCGGTTGGCCAATGCTCCGCCGCTGGTAGGGAGGCGGAGCGAGGCAGCCCGGCTTCCAATAAAAAAAAAGCGCAGCCACGCGAACGTGACTGCGCTGTGAAAGGAAGTGTTCCGGCTACTTGGCGCCCTGGTCGATCCACGCGCGGATCAGGCCAACCTGCTCCTTGGTCAGCGGATCCCCCTTGTCTTCGGGAGGCATGGCCGCATCCGGGTCCAGGCGGGCGACGCTATGCACGAGGCCGCTCTTGGCGCTGTCGCCAGGCACGATGCACTTGCCGTTCTCACCGCCCTTGAGCGTGGCGGCGAGGCTGTCCAGGCGCAGCTTGCCCTTTTGTTTCTCCGCGCCGTGGCATTTGACGCACGATTTTTCAAAGAGTGGCTTGATGTCCTTGTCGAAGGTCACGCCTTGTTTGGCGGAGGCGGCCGGGAGCTTGCTCGCGTCCACATCGGCGGCGTTGACGGTCAGGGCGAGCACCGCGGTGGCGGTGATGGCAGATAGAATCAGTTTCACGTTCATCGGTTTGGTTCGGTTTGGTTGTTCAGACAACGGCATCCAGACGCCTCGGCTGTCAGTTTCATTCATTCTCAGCAGTCAGGCGGCAAATGGAGCCGCGGGCGGCCGGAACGGCCAGCCCGCCGCCAACAGGTCGGCCTTACTTCAGCTTCTTCACCTTCTCCCATCGGCCCGACTTGCCGGACTTGAGGACGGCGTCGCAGACGTACTGGGTTTCGAGGGCTTCCTTGAAGGTCGGGCTGGCCGGTTTGCCCTTGGCCAGGCCGGTGAGGAAATCGGCCAGTTGATGCACAAACGAGTGTTCGAAACCGATGTTCAGGCCGGGAACCCACCAGTTCTTCATGTAAGGATGGTCGCCATCGGTGACGTGGATCGAGCGCCAGCCGCGCAGTTTGCTTTCGTCCTTGTGGTCGAACCATTGCAGGCGTTGCAGGTCGTGCAGGTCCCATCCGATGGAGGCGTGCTCGCCGTTGATCTCGAAGGTGTAGAGCGCCTTGTGGCCGCGGGCGTAGCGGGTGGACTCGAACGTGGCCAGCGAACCGTTGGCAAACCGGCAGAGGAACGCGCAGGCATCGTCGATGCCCACCTTCTCGACCTTGCCGGTCAGGTTGCTCTTGCGCTCCTTGATGAACGTCTCGGTCATGGCGCTGACCGTGTCGATGCTGCCGTTGAGCCAGAGCGCGGTGTCGATGCAATGAGCCAGCAAGTCGCCGGTGACGCCGGAGCCGGCAGCCTTCACGTCAAGACGCCACAACGCGTCGCCGCCCTGGGGCAGATCCTTGGAGATGGTCCAATCCTGAAGGAATTTGGCGCGGTAGTGGAAGATGCGGCCCAGGCGACCTTCGTCGATCAACTGCTTGGCCAGCGTGACGGCCGGCATGCGGCGATAGTTGAAGGAAACGAAGTTCGGCACGCCCGCCTTTTCGATGGCCTTGACCATGCCTTCGGCTTCCTTGCCATCGCGGGCCAGCGGCTTTTCGCAGATGATCATCTTGCCGGCCTTGGCGGCGGCGATGGCAACCTCGGCGTGCAGATTGTTGGGCAGGCAGATGTCCACCAGGTCGATGTCCTCGCGGGCGAGAAGCTTCTTGTAATCCGTCTCGACGGACTCGAAGCCCCACCTGGCGGCGTGGGCGGCGGCCTTTTCGCCGTTGAAATCGCAGATGGCCTTGAGGACGGGCTGGTATTCCAGATCGAAGAAATTCCCGACCTTGCGGTGGGCGTTGGAGTGGGTGCGGCCCATGAAGCCGCAGCCGACGAGACCGACATTGAGTTTTTTCATTTTAGATTGGTGTTCGTGGTGAGTTGTTCGTTGTCCGTTGCAAAGTATTCAAAACAGGTCCGCAACATCGCTTATCCGATGGGTATTCCTGTCAACAATTCTAGTCTTATCAATGCCAAGCTTTAGCAACTCGTCCATCATCTCTCTTCCAATGAACCTAGAGTATATAACAAGTTTTGCTCCTTGTGGAATTGATGAGAGTCGAAAAAGCTGCTTTAGCATAGTGAGCCCAAATGTAAAATTGCCAAAGTAGTGAAGATCGTATATGAAACCTAGTATCTGGTTTACAGCAATTATTTCTGCAACAGACACAGCCGCCTTGTTCGGGGCGAGTATAGGAGTTCTTCCGTCGAGTGAGTATCCATCAAAGAGAACAACCTTGTGTCCACGCTTTCTGAGGTTTCCAATGAGCATACAGTCGAGGTTGATTGTCTCCCTCGCCAAAGTTAAGTCAGCAATGTTCCCTTCGGGCAAAGCTTCACGACGTACATCGTTAAATACTAGTATATTCATTTGAATTGAATTTCTATTTGATCTTGGTGAATTTTCTGACTGCGACAATAAAACGAGCGCCTACCGACGTTAGCGGTGAAAGCCCCCTTCGCACCTCTGGATTCACATCTTCAACATTTGCGACCCCATCTCCTTCTTCAGCGAAGCGCTTAACGATGTACAATCCGATCCCACTTGATCCAAATTTCGAATATCCTTCATCAAATATCTTTTGCCGTTCACTGAGATCCACACCGGGACCGTTATCATCAACTACCATCTTCAGGTAACCATTCTCGATTCGAATCCCGATTCTTATCTCTGGGCGCTCTAAATTGCGGGTAGCAGTTATTGCGTTGTGGATGAGACAGTAGAGGATAGAAACGATTTTATATTTATCTGATTGAACGTAGCTATTCTCTGGGACATCCAAGAAAAACTTTGCGTGGCTGTTTGGCTTTAGAATCGAAAGGACAAGCTGTGTCAACTGGCTAAGGTAAAAAACTGGGCAACGGTTAAGGTCGGTCCATGATTCTGCCGAACTGTGTCCGAGCAATCCATACGCGTGACAACAGGAGAGCGTAAATTCAATTGAGTCGTCGATTTTTGCTATATTCTTCTTGATTAGCTCTCGGCAAGAATCTTCTTTAATTGTCTCGACGACCATTTCGATTTCTGGCAGGTAAGTATCGCGAACGACGATCAGCGGTCGCGGAGTGTCGTGAACGAACAACTTCAGCATCCGCTCTCTTCGTCTGCGCTGTTCGCTAATGTCTTGGAAGGTGCATAGGACGCCGACGATAGCGCCACTTTGCTCGATGAGCGGCACCTTAGTCCGTATTACCGTTCGTGTCGCATACCTAGGATCTCCCGATTTTAGCACGTTCTCCTCCTCCTGTGGTTCCAATCGCTTCACTGCTCCACTCAAGATTTGTTCGTCGTCCGCTTGATATTTCTTGGCAAGGGGTTCGGAAAAAAAATCAAAGTCAGTCTTCCCGATGATGTCTTCTCGCTTGAGGTTAACAAAGGTGCAAAAACCTGGGCTGACCCATACGAACCGTTTGTTCCTGTCTTTGGCTAGGATGTATTGGGGAATCGCAGAGATTATTCCCCTCAATACGACGCCCTCAGGAAAGGACGAATTATTCGATTCTGATCGGACACGTTTCTTAGAGAATTGGATATTCACGGATTTGGCTCTAGCTAGATTTCCCGCCACCCGTGGTTCTCGCGCACCTGGATCATGGCGGCGAGAATGTCGTTCCACGTTTGTTGCTGCATCATCACGGCGTTCGGGAACATGCAGCCGTCCCAGCAGATGTGTTTGAACTTCTTCGTCACCTTGCCGGCGTCGTCGCGCATCCAGTAACCGGCGTCGCGGGCGATGTTCAGCTTGCCGTTCGGGTCGGTGGCCAAGCAATGGCGGCCGGTCTTTTCATGCGCGCCGGAGCCTTTCACGGTGGCGTCGTTCTGGGCGACGTGGAAATCAATCGTCCACGGCCGGAGCGCCTTGGTGAGCTTCTTCATGGCGGCATGGAACTTGTCGGGTTCCCAGTTGAATTTCGCCGGCACAATGCGGTGCTCCGGCGCGTTGAATCCCAGCACGTAGAGGAGCGTGTGCGCCATGTCGGCCTGGAAGCCGAGATACTTGGGCTGGTTCACCCCTTCGAGCACTTCCAGCATGTATTTCCACGAGTGCATCGCGCCCCAGCAAATCTCGCCCTCGGCGGCCAGACGTTCGCCGTGATCCTTGGCAACCTTGGCGGCTTCCTTGAAGGTGGCGATGATGTTCTTCGTGTTGCCCTTGGGATCCTTGTCCCAGTCGGTCACGCCGCTGGCCGAGTCAATGCGGACCACGCCGTGCGGGCGGATGCCGAGTTCGCGAAATTTCTTGGCGATACGGCAGCCCTTGGCGACCTGGCCGACGAACTTCTTGCGATCCTCTGCGCCGCCCATGGCGCAACCGCCGCCCGTTGGAGGCCAGATCGGGGCCACCACCGAGCCGACGACGAGTCCCTTCTTGCGAATCTTGTCGGCGATGCGCTTCAGGTCATCGTCGCTGGAATCGATGTGGATATGCGGCTCGAAGAGGAAGATGTCCACGCCATCAAACTTGACGCCGTTGACCTCGGCCTTGGCGGTCAGGTTGAGCATGGTGTCGAGGTCGATGCAGGGTTCGGCGCCGGGGCTGCCCTTGCCGACGAGGCCGGGCCACATGGCGTTGTGGAGTTTCGGGAAGTTGTTGGCGGATGCACTCATGGGTTTCCTTTCAGCGGTTCAGGGCGCAGTCAAAGCGCGTGGGACGGGTTGGCAACATGCGGCGATTTTCGTTTGGTTCGCGCTGAGAAATAGCCGCCGCCATTGGCGCGATCAACGTCAAAGTCAAAAAAGCCGCGCCCGCAGGCGCCCATCGAGATTGAGCCATTGACGAGAGGGCCGGGGTGGGATCGATGCCAAGGGCGCGCGGATTTTGGAGTGCGGAGACTTGTCGCCGGTGAACTGGCTTGCGCGTAAAATCGCTCCGAGCCGCTGAACCCGGCTCTGCCAGGCCGACAAGCCGGCGCGGTGGGAAAAGCGGCGACACGTCGCGCGCACTCCAAAAGCGGCTCTGGCGGCACGCGTCGCAATCGGCTCCGCCTCGACCCGCTGCGCTTGCCGAGTCCGCCGCGCCTCTGGCAGACTGCGCGCCTCATGCGCGAAACCCTCCGAGCCTGGACCGAAAGGATCGAGACGTTCTTCCGCGAGGTCATCCTCGAAGAGCGTCCCGGCAAGCGCGCTGCCCTGGTGCGCTTTGCGCTCCTGATGCTCTCAAAAGTTTTCCACCTGATCATCAAGGCGCGCCGTCTTCTCTACGACACCCGCCTGCTGCGCGATGCCACGCTCGGCGTGCAGGTCATCGCCATCGGCAACCTGACCGTTGGTGGCACGGGCAAGACTCCCGTGGTGGAGAAACTCGCCCGCGAACTCAAGGATCAAGGCCGCAATGTGGCCATCCTCTCGCGGGGCTATCGTTCAAAGCCGCCGCCGTTGCACGAGCGCCTGCTCAACAAACTGCTCCTGCGCGCGGACCGCACGCCGCCGCGGGTGGTTTCCGACGGCAAGAATCTCAAACTCGATTCCGAATCCGCCGGCGACGAGCCTTACATGCTGGCGTCGAACCTGCGGGACGTGGTGGTGCTGGTGGACAAGGACCGGGTTAAATCCGGCCGCTACGCCATCGAGAAATTCGGCTGCGACACGCTGCTGCTCGACGATGGCTACCAATACTGGAAACTCGCCGGACGGCGGCGCGACATCGTGCTCATCGACTACCAGCAACCGTTCGGCAACGAGCATCTCCTGCCGCGCGGCACCCTGCGCGAGCCGCCGTCGCACCTGTCGCGAGCCCACTTCATCTTCATCACCAAGAGCGACGGCGACACCGCGCGGCTGCGCGCGCGCATCGCCCGGCTGAATCCCACGGCGGGCGTCATCGAGTGCGTTCACAGCCCGCTGTATTTCGAGGATGTCTTCACCGGCGAACGGCACGGCTTGGAAATGATTCGCGGGCGCAAGGTGGCCTCGCTCTCGGGCATCGCGCAGCCCGAAAGCTTCGAGCAGAGCCTGGTCAAGCAACTTGGGGCGAACCTCGTCTATTCGAAACGCTTCGCCGACCACCACCGCTTCCGGCAGCAGGAAGTCATCAACGCGATCAACCGCAGCAAAAAAAAGCAGGCCGAGATGATCGTCACCACGCAGAAAGACGCCGTCCGCTTTCCCAAGCTGGACCGGCGCGACCTGCCGATGTTCTTCGTCCGCGTGGAAATTAAAATCCTCCACGGCGCGCGCGACTTCAACGAATGCGTGCGGCAGATCTGCTTCCGCTGAGGCAGACAACGCGAGCCGCACTTCCGCCGCCACGATTGGCTTGTGAACTCCCCCTCCCTCATCATTGAAGCAACCGGCCGTCCGACGCCCACTCGACTCCTCGTGCGCGGCGTGAACTGGCTCGGCGACGCCGTGATGACCACCCCTGCCCTGCTTCGCTTGCGCGAGCGCTTCCCCCAAACGCAGATCGCGCTGCTCACCCCGGCCAAGATCGCCGCGATCTGGGAACGGCATCCGGCGGTGGATGAAATCATCGCATTTGCGCCGGAAGAAGGTGTTTTCTCCGTGGCGCGTCGTCTGCGCGCCGGGCGTTTCGACCTCGCTCTCGTGCTGCCCAATTCTCCGCGATCCGCGCTCGAATCGTTTCTTGCCGGCATCCCCACCCGCGTCGGCTACGCCCGCACCTGGCGCACCTGGATGCTTACCCACGCCCTGCGCGAGCGCCCCGGTTTTGCCCCGATGCGAAAGCGTTCTTCGGCGGAAGTGCGCGCCCTGCTGGCCGGTTCCGCACGCCATGCCGGTGCGCCGGCGATTCCAGAAAACGCACATCACTTGCATCACTACCTCCATCTGGCCGCGGAGTTGGGCGCAAACCCTCAGCCTGTGGCCCCGGCGATCACCGTGATGGAACACGAAGTGAAGGCCATGCGCGCTCGCTTTGGCGTGGGGGCAGCAGCGGGCGGCGCAAAGCCATTGCTCGGATACAATGCCGGGGCGGAATATGGTCCGGCAAAACGGTGGCCGATCGAGCGGTTTATTGAGACGGCGGTGCGCTGGCACGAACGCACGGGCGGTCATGCCTGGATCTTCGGCGGGCCGGGCGACCGCGAACTCGCCGGGCAATTCGCCGCAGGAATTCGCGCAGCCCGGCCCGAGGCGGCGAACGCGGTATCCGTGCTGGCAGGGCAAACTTCGCTGCGCGAATTGTGCGCCGCCTTGCGCGCGTGCGACGCCGTGCTGACCAACGACACCGGGCCGATGCATCTCGCAGCGGCGGTGGGCACGCGGGTGGTGGCGCTCTTCGGGAGCACCTCGCCGGAATGGACCGGACCGGGATTGCCGGGCAATGAGCGGGTGCTTGTGCTGCAGGGAACCGCGCCGTGCGCACCGTGTTTCCGGCGGCAATGCCCGGTGGATTTCCGGTGCATGACAAGCCTCAGCGTGGACGGCGTGGTGGCGGCGCTGCAGCGAATGACGCACTGAACCTGAAACGCGGTCTTTCCAAGCAGCCTGACTTCGAGGCAATCGTTGCGAAAGTCTTCGCAGGCCGGGCGTGGCGGCCTCACCCGCTTCTAATCACACCCCTTGTACAGGACAAGCCATTTGGCGGCAATTTGGCGGACATTTGGGAGCTTGATCCTGTTTTCCAGCCAGCCCATGATTAATGCGCTGGCTCATCCCGGGCGCTGACTTGCAGACAACCGGAGGAGCATTCGTTTGTCCCGGCGAACACGCCAGTGGCGTCAGCGGCATCAAACAAAATAGTTGCGTCATGTTCCCGGAGCGGAACCTGAAATGGGAATGTTGAAAACCGGCGGTTTGTCGTAATCGTCTGACAGTCTGACACTGACTCATCCAACCCCACCTGCCATGAAAAGTATTCTGCACATTTGGTCGTGTCTTTTACTCGCCTTGCTTGTCCTCCTGGCCACCGGCTGCAACACCATCTCCGTTTCCTCGAAACAATACCTTGGCGTCCCGGCCTATCCGCCGACGGATCCCGCCACGGTGCAGATTCTGCGGCAACCGCCGACCGCGCCCCACCTCCGGATGGGCGAAGTCACCGTCATTCCGGAGGGCGATCCCGCGGTCGCCACCATTGAGGCCAAGTTTCGCGAGAAAGCCGCGAAAATGGGCGCCAATGGCGTGGTCATTGTCTTCGACCGCACGATGCTTCTGGGCACCACCGTCATGGGCGGTCCATGGTGGGGCGGAGCCTGGGTGACGCCGGATACAGGACGGGTGATCGTGGGGGTCGCCATTCATCAGACCCCGTAGCAAAACCATCCACCCGCCCCCGTCGCTCACGCCGAGGGCGCGAAGCCATCCGGAAGGCGCCCGCCATGAAGACACCGATGTACTGCCCAGGCAGTGGGATGGACGACACCCGGGCTGGGTAGGGCGCGTCTGTCCCAGCGCGCCGCGAACCACTCCCGGCCAACCCGACGGCGCGCTGGGGACAGACGCGCCCTGCCCGTGAGGGTTGGGACCAAGCGTCTTCGGGTAGCCCATCCCAAGGTCTTGTCAGTAATGGGCGGAGTGCTTCGTAAGAGCCTGTCTGAAAGTGGAGCGCGGCTGTGTCGAAGACCCGCCGCGCTCCACTTTCAGACAGGCTCTGAGTGACTGGCAACCGAATCTCCCCCTAACCCACCCATCCGATTCATCCGACGAATGAAGCCATGAGCAAGAAAATCGGAGTCATAACGGGCGGCGGTGATTGCCCCGGCTTGAACGCGGTCATCCGCGCGGTTGCCAAGGCCGCCGCCAAACGCGGCTGGGAGCCCGTCGGCATCGTGGGCGGCTTCGCCGGCCTGCTGGAGCCGCGCCAGGTGCGCCCGCTCGATTACCACGCCCTGAGCGGATTGCTCATCCGCGGTGGCACCATCCTCGGCACCGCCAATCGCGGGAAGTTTTCCGCCAAGATCGGACACGGCGAGAGCCGGCGGTTGCCGAAGGAACTGCTCGACGAAACCCGGGCCGGCATGGACGCCCTCGGCATCGAAGCGCTTGTCTCCATTGGCGGGGACGGCTCGTTGAGCATCTCACAACAGATGCACGAACACGGCATCCCGATCGTCGGCGTGCCCAAGACCATCGACAATGACGTCGAAGGCACCACGATGACCTTCGGCTTTGACTCCGCCGTGGCGTGCGCCACCGACGCGCTCGACCGCCTGCACACCACCGCGGAAAGCCACAACCGCGTGATGGTGCTGGAGGTGATGGGGCGGTACGCGGGCTGGATTGCGGTTCACTCCGGGGTCGCCGGCGGAGCGGATGTGATTTTGATCCCCGAGATCCCGTTCACCTTCGACAGCGTTTGCGCCCAGATCCGGGAGCGTGAAAGCCTGGGAAAACAGTTCACCATGATCGTGGTGGCGGAAGGAGCGCGGGAAAAGGACGCGGGCTTCGTGACCTCGAATGGCCAGGAAGCCAATCGCGAGGCGCGGCTGGGCGGCATTGGCGCGGTGGTGACCGCGGAGCTGGAAAAACGGACCGGCAAAGAGGTGCGCACATGCGTGCTGGGCCACCTGCAGCGCGGTGGCAGCCCGACCACCTTCGATCGCGCCCTGTGTTCGATGTTTGGCGCCGTGGCGGTGGAACTCGTCGCCGCCGGCGAATTTGGGAAGATGGTCGCGTTCATCGGGCAAGAGGTCGGGGCCGTTCCCCTCAGCCAGGCCGTGGGCCGGTTGAAGACAGTGCCGCCGGAGGGCGGCCTGGTGCGGACCGCGCGCGCCCTCGGGATCTCGCTGGGAGATTGAGCCTGACGAAAACTTGTCGTGTTCCCAAGGTCACCGACCATTGGTCTCAGCCAGGTCGGCACCACCGGAACAACGCCGGCATCGCCGGCTCAGAGTCTTCCCCAGATTTTTCAAACCGCTTCACCCGCCGCCGGGGAATCCAGCGCCTCGCGAACCTTGGCGGCCAGTTCCTCCCTGGAGAAAGGTTTCTGCACAAAGTGAACCCCACCGTCCAGCACGCCATGGTGGGCGATGACGTCGGCGGTGTAGCCCGACATGAAGAGGCTCTTCAGGCTGGGCTGCACTGATTGCAACTGCCGCGCGAGGTCACGACCGTTCATGCCCGGCATGACGACGTCGGTCATCAGAAGGTCGATCTTCCCGGCGGACAATCCGGCCAGCCGGATGGCTTCGGCCGGGCAGTTCGCCGCGAGCACCTGGTATCCCTGGGCTTCCAGAAGGCGCTGGCCAAGCTTCAAAATGGACGGCTCGTCCTCCACCAGAAGGATGGTCTCCGGACCGCCGCTGGCAATCCCGGCAGGAGCCATGGTCTCCTTGTCTGGATCAGCCCCCTGATGGACCGGGAGATAGATTCTAAAGGTGGTTCCACACCCCGGCTCGCTTTGCACGTGGATGAATCCTTGATTCTGTTTGACCGCGCCATAGACCGAGGCCAGCCCCAGCCCGGTTCCTTTTCCCACCCCTTTGGTGGAAAAGAACGGTTCAAACAGGTGTTGCTGGACCTCCTTGCTCATCCCGCAACCTGTATCCGTCACCGCGATCAGGACATAGTCTCCAGGCTCCACCCCCGAGTGCTCGGCGCAGTAGGCTTCGTCCACTTTGGAGTTGCTGGTCTCGATGGTGACCTGTCCCACGCCGGCAATGGCATCGCGCGCGTTGACGCACAGGTTCGCGAGAATCTGGTCAATCTGCGCCGGATCCACCTTGACCGGCCGGAGATCCCGGGCAGGCCGCCAGACCAGCTTGATGTCTTCTCCAATCAACCGGCAAAGCATTCGGAGCATCCCGTCCACGGTTTCATTGAGGTCGAGCACCTTGGGAGCCACCGTCTGCTTCCTGGCGAAGGTCAGCAACTGCCGCGTGAGGTCAGCCGAGCGCAGGGCCGCCTGACGGATTTCCATCAGGTCCGCGTGCAGGGGCTGGGAAGGATCCACCTGCTCCATCGCCAGTTCGGCCTGGCCGAGAATGACCCCAAGCATGTTGTTGAAGTCATGGGCGACACCCCCCGCCAGCCGGCCGACCGACTCCATCTTCTGCGCCTGGATCAACTGGTCTTCCAGCTTGATTTCCCGCGTGATGTCGCGCTTGGCGGCGACGTAATTGACCGTCTGGCCGGAGGCGTCCCGCACGGGCGAGATGGTGGCGTCCTCGGTGTAGAATGTTCCGTCCTTCTTGCGGTTGATGAAGCGACCAGTCCACGTCTCGCCTCGCGTGAGCGTGTCCCACATTTCTTTGTAAAAGGCGGCATCCTGGCGGCCGCTCTTGAGCATGCGCGGGGTCTGACCGATGGCCTCTGCGCGCGTGTAGCCGGTGATGGTCGCGAAGGTGGGATTGACATATTGGATGGTTCCCCGGGCATCGGTGATGATGATGGTTTCGGCGGCCTGTTCAATCGCCTGCATCAGCCGTTCGCGCTCCGCCTCGGCCCCCTTTCGCGCGGTGACGTCACGGAATTGACTCAGCAACAGCGTCGGACCTCCGGGTTGTTCCAGGAAAGAGTTGGTCAGTTCAAACCATGCTTTACGGCCATTCCACAGCACCACCTGATGCTCTTGACTGGGCGGGATCTTCCCGCCGGTGAAAAGCTCCCGGTAATGCGCCGTGATGCGAACCCGGTCGCTCTCTTGGTAAGCCTCCGCCAGAGGCTGCCCCTCGAGTTCGGCCCGGCTTCTTTCGACCAGCCGGCAATAGGCGAGGTTCACCTTGACGGTGAGACCCTGGCCGTCGGTCATGCGCATGCCATCCGCGGAGGTTTCCCAAACCAGCATGAAATGTTTCTCCAGGGCTGCCTCCGCTTCCAAGCGCTGTCGGATCTGCTGCGTTTGCTGACGCACCTGGCGCCGGAGCAACTGCACCCACCCCAGAACCGCCATGACCACCAGCACCAATCCCCCGCCCAAGGTCGCCGTGTGGGCGAGCGTCCACCAGGGAGGCTCCTGCAGGACCACCACGTCGTCGGGCCTGCGCAGGAGCAAAAGGAACGAACGCGGGGCGTTGTGTTCATTGAACTGCACGGTGCAGACGCCCGTCAAGCGGACGAGGCTGCCCGCCCGCCATACCGGACATTCGATTTTGCGGCTCCCCGTCTCGAACTGCGCGGGAAAGACCACCGTTCCGCTCTGGACGAGCAAGGAGGGAAGCATCGACCCCCCGGCGTCCGCCAGCAGGCGGCCCTCCATCACGACCAGTTCCCGGTGATATCGTCCTTGGGGAAGAATGTCTTCGGGGCGGATGGCAAGGGGCGCAACCACGTTTGTCTGGGAGCCCGGGCGGAAAAGAGCCTGGGCCAGTTCGGTGGCCGTGCCTGCCACGTCGGGAAAACCAGCCACATCCACCCCCTCCCCGATCTGGATCTGATTGGTCTGGCTTGGGCGCACCAGCAATGCTCCGGTGGAATCCTGAACACACCAGGCGCCGTCCGAGGTGATCAGGGTCACCACACCCAGGATGCGAATCCTCTGCAGCCCGAGCAGCGCGGTCTTGGCTTCGCGGATCGCCCCGATCGGCCGTGGTTCAAGGGCAAAAGGATCGGCGGGAGCCGCGACCAGCACTTCCAGCGACTCGGCATCCGGCACCCGCAATTCCAGGCTGGTGAACCGGCCGCGATCATCGATGCTGACCGTATTGACGCCCCGCACCCGGATCTCGGCATCCACGAGGTGCCGGAAGGCGCTGGATCCCCCCACTCCCTGGATGACGATTTCAAAGGGTCCATCCCGGTTCACCAGCTGCAACCGCGCGTGGCGGATCTCGGAATCTTCCGCGGAGCGCACCACGCCTTCCAATTCCACCCAGGCACAATCCTTCGAAATGGACAGCAGTTCCTTCAACTCGAAGCGGGCGGGCGCGGGCAGGTTGGTCTGTCCAACTTCCCGGATCGTCGCGTTGACGATCATGCGCGCGACCATGCCCGGATCGGCCACCCCTTCCACCTCCACCAAATCACCCGCCCGCAGGCCGTCTTGCCAGGCCTGCACATAAATCGCCCCGGAATCATCTTGCAGGAAAAACTGTTGCCACGATGCGTCCGCATAGGTGATCACCCCCTTCAATTGCACCGGAGGACGCAAGAGAGCCTGTTCGCGATTTAATCCACGCACCTGCCGCACGGTGCGCAGCACGGGAAGTGAGTTGGTCCGAGACGTCGGTCCCCGGGCCGCGACTCCCGGGGCGGTGGCCGGTTTGTAGCTCGCATCCTCCAGGATGATTTCCTTTTGATCGAGTGCCGGGACTCCCCAGACATCCAGCCGGTCGTACAGGCTGACCGCCTTCTGGCCGAGAGCCACGACTGTGATCGCCCCGCTGTCATCCCGCAGCGTCAGGGCCGGGTTCCGCTGGGCCACCACCACCCCCTGCACCCGAACGAAGCCGGCCTTCTCGCCCGTGGTTTCCGTCTTCAACACCCGGGCAATCGGCAGGACCGGGTAGTCCGCCAGGGGCGTGGCCGGTTGCTTGAGGACGGTGACATAGGACATGTCCGGGATCATCAGGCCCGCCCCAACGATGCGGTTATCTTTGAACTGGACGGAGCAAACGCCGCGCACCCTGACGCGTGCCATCACCAGCGCATTGAGGTCTGAAGCATCGGCCGGGCCGCGCCGAACGTAACTCTCCAGGCGCGTCATGCCATTCATCAGGTCCAACCTGGCCCGCTCCCCTTCGGGCCCAGCCTTGCGGACCACGGCTTCCACCTCGACCCAGCGAGAGGCGAATCGCCCCGAGAGCAGTTCCAGATCACCCACTGCCACCGGTTGGGGCAACGGCCGCCGGCCAAGCGGGCGCAGACGGCACTGCTCCAGCGTCAACCCCTGATCGGTCCATCCAGTGATTCCGGTCGCCTCAACCAGATCGCCGGGCGCGGGCTCGTTCGTTATCCCTTTGGGAAGGACGAAGAGAGTTCCCGTTTCGTCCTGAAGGTACAAGAGGCTCCATGTCAGATCCGCGTAGGTGACCACGGCAGAAAGGCGAACGGGTACGCCGGCAGAGGCCGCCGCGCGTTTCAACCCCACGACTTGGGCGATGTTGGTGAGCACCGCCGCGTCGGCTGCTCCCGCCCGAGAGAGCATGGCCAGCCAAAGGAAACCGGCCAGGATTGCAGGAGGGCAGATCCTGCGCCCCCCCCGTTTTAGTTGGGGCACAGTCAGGGTGGAATGATGAGCAGCGCCGGACATCAACTGATTCATCGCGATTGCCATGACTGTATCGCAAGGATACCCACATGTAAACGACCGGGGCTCCCTCACTACTAGCCCGACTTTCGCACGGAACGCGGGTTTTCAGATTTTTTCTGGCGCAAGTGATTCAGTGACAGGACGCGCTTTGCGCAAAATGGCTGTGGGCCGACCGACCCCCTTGCCGGACGCACCCCGGTCCGTGGTAAACTCCCGGCA
>JBBRWD010000114.1:0-21556 GCA_038249465.1 Limisphaerales bacterium
AGCCTGCCCGTAGTAGGCATCCGGGCGGAAACGCAACTCTGTGATCGCCACAGGCCCGGTCACCCCGCCAAATTGCGAACTGCCATACACCTCCTGCACACGGAAGCCTCCGTTGAACAGCGTCCCTGAACCGTACGGCACACTCGTGCTCACCGCGATGTTGGGCACCACATGCCCAGACGGAATCACCGGCGGCGGCACCACCGTCAGCGTGGCCACCTCCGAGGTCACCGACAATGAGCCCGCACTCACCACCACCTGGTACGCCCCGGCTTGATTCGTCTGTACCGCAGTCAATGACAAGGTGGAATTGGTTTCCTGCGGCATTGACACGCCGGCAAAAGTCCACTGGTAAATTAAGGGGGACGTTCCAACGGCCTGTACCGTGAACATCACGGTTGAGCCAACTGCCATCTCTTGGTTCTGAGGTTGTTGCGTAATCAAAGGGCCTGACACGGCATTTGTATATTGGAACGTCAATTGTATCGCGTCGCTCGAATTATCAGCCGTTCCAGACGACGCGTTCATACCGCCCGTCACTCGCGATGCAACACCCGGCGGGACCGCCATTCCGCTGATCAGGCTGGCAGGTGATCCCGATGGGTTCTTCACGTCTATTATCAAGTTTCCCTGAGCCGGATCATATATGAACGGTGTTTGAAACTGGATGACAATGTCGAAGGCTTTCGGCCCACCTGCCGGGCCAATGAACTGGCTTGATATACTCGCATCGCCGCTGAAAACCGTTGCGACATCCGTTCCGAGGTTGTTATTGAACACCGAACTCAAACCACCGGGGTTCCTTGAGGTCGTGGCCATTCTGATCTGCAGATTTGGGATGACAGCGCTGAATGCCCTGCCGTAGTGATAGTCGGGCCGAAATCGCAACTCGGTGATTGTGATTAAACCGGTTACCCCTCCAAACTGCGTCGCGCTGTAAACCTCCTGCACTCTGAAACCCGGATTCGCCAGAGTGCCTGAGCCGTAGGCTGCGTCGCTTGTCGACGCTGCGTTCGGCAAAACCAACGTCCCTGCTTGAACGTGCTCTTGCAGCCCCAGTAAAGCCGCCACGCCGGATAGAATTGCGACCAACCGCCTCGGTGATTTCATAAAGTTCTGTTGGCTTTTACAACTTGTACGTAGATTAGCTACGGTAAGCGACGACCAAACTCAAGATCACAATGAATCCGGCCAGAAGTTTCAGATCCGCTAAGGCTCGGCATTAATGATGCGCCACAGATAACCCCAATCAGCGATTCAGAGTACAATTCGTATGCCGCCAAACGATTCCCGCGCCCTTGACACTCTCCCGGTTGAAAATGACAATCCGGCGTTCGTTCAGTCCGTTACACCAGCGGGTTAGCCCGCAGCAATGCCCAACATGAGTGCAAACGCCCCTTTGACCCCAATCGCTCAGTCGAGAAACCGCTGGCTGCTGTGGCTTTGCCTGCTGCTGGTCGCGGTTTTGGGATTTCTCTTCGCCTCCAGCTTCCGGACCGGAATCGCCCTTTTCGCCAATGATGGTCCGCTGGGGGCCTTGAAGTCAGATGTTTACAGCCTTCCCAGCGCATTCTTCGGGATTTGGAACGACCTCTATTGGGTGGGTGCCTACAATGGGAATTTCTCCGCCAACGTGACCGGCTTCCTTTTCTGGATTCTCGGAGCCGTCATGTTCAACAAGTTCTACGTGCCCTGTGCTCTTTTTATCCTCGGCGTGAGCGCAGGTTACTTTTTTAAACGACTCGGTTTTCGGACGGCGGTCTGCGTACTGGGGGGCGTTGCAGCGGCACTCAACTCAAATTTCTTCTCCAACTCAGCCTGGGGTTTGGGATCGCGCGCGCTTTCACTTGCGGCGATTTTTTGGGCACTGACCGCCTTGTGCTCAGGTTCATTGGCCCGCTCGGCGATTCGGGCTTTTCTGCTGACCGTAGTCGCGGGCTTGGGTATTGGCATGTCCATCTCGGAGGGCGGCGACAACGGCGCCATTTTCAGCCTTTTCGTCGCGGGCTTTGCTTTCGTGCAGAATCTGGTGCGAGAGGCAGAAGAGACGCCCGGCAGGCGCGTCGCCAAGGGCATCCTCCGTGTCGCGGTGATGGCGGTATTCGCGGCGTTCCTCGCGGCGCAGACGCTTAACATCTTCGTCACCACCTCCGTCAAGGGCATCGTCGGCGTGCAGCAGGCGGGAATGTCGCCGGAGCAGAAATGGGACTGGGCCACGCAATGGAGCCTGCCCAAGGCGGAGACGCTGCGCGTCATCATCCCCGGCGTCTTCGGTTACCGGCTCGACACCGAGAAGGGTGGCAATTACTGGGGCGCGGTCGGTCAGCAGCCCGGCTGGGAGGTGCATCATCAGGGTTTCCCGCGCCACTCGGGCGCGGGTGAATACGCCGGAGTGCTGGTGGTGCTGGTGGCGTTGTGGTCGGTGGTGTTTTCGTTTGCCAGAGGCCGCCCCCTCTTCCCACGCCTCTCCCCCGGTGGGGGAGAGGGAGGGCGCAGGGCGGGCGCCCCCTCACCCCAGCCCTCTCCCCCGCCGGGGGCGAGGGAGGTTGCCAAAGGGGCAGAGAACAAAGGTCAGAAGTCAGAGGTCAGTGCCATCCCCTCGCCCCGAGGGGCGTTCAGCGAGACGGAGCGGAGGATGATCTGGTATTGGGCCGCCGCCGGAGTGGTCGCGCTGGTGCTGGCGTGGGGACGGCATGCGCCGTTCTACGCACTGGTCTATCATCTCCCGTTTTTCTCCACGATCCGGAATCCGATGAAGTTCATGCACGTGGTGCATCTCTGCCTGATGGTGCTGTTCGCCTACGGATTGCAGGGGCTCAGCCGGCTGTATCTCGACAAGGCGCTGGCGGTGCCGGGCGGACTGTCCGACACGATCAAAGCGTGGTGGGCGAAGGCGAATGTCTTCGAGAAGCGCTGGACTTACGGGATGTTCGGCGCGGTCGGGTTGAGCGCGGTGGCGTTTCTCATCTACTCCTCGGCGCAAGGCTCCCTGGTGAAACATCTGCTTGAAGCCGGCTTCGGAGACCCGACGCTGGCGAAACAGATCGCAAAGTTCAGCGCCAGTGAAGTCGGTGTGTTTGTCGTCTTCCTCGCGGTCTCCGCTGGCATCGTGCTGCTGGTGCAAAGCGGTTTTCTTGCCGGCAAGCGCGCCGTCTGGGCGGCGCTGCTGCTTGGCGCCGTGCTGGTGGTGGATCTGTGCCGCGCCAATGCGCCGTGGATCATCTACTACAACTGGCGCGAGAAATACGCCTCGAATCCCGTGCTCGATGTGCTGCGCGACAAACCCTACGAGCAGCGCGTCAGCATCCCGCCGTTTCAACTGAACGATCGCAATTTCTCCCTGATGCAGCAGGTCTATCAGGTCGAGTGGATGCAGCATCACTTCCCGTTCTACGGCATCCAGTCGCTCGACATTCCGCAGGAGCCGCGCATGCCGGCGGACAAGGCCGCCTACCGCGGCGCGCTCGGCGCCAACCTCGCCCGCCTCTGGGAACTCACCGGCACGCGCTACCTCTTCGGGGTGGTCAATCTGACCGAGGCCTTGAACGCCCAGATCGATGGCGGCAAGGGCCGCTTCCGTCCGGTGATGGCGTTCGAGTTCTTTCAAACGAAGGACGGAATCATCGGCGCGAGGACCAACGCCGCCGGCCCCGCCCTGCTGATGGAATTCACCGGCGCACTGCCGCGCGCCAGGTTGTTCGCCAACTGGCAAGCGGGCGTCGCCGACACCAACGCGCTGACCACGCTCGCCGCGGCGAACTTCAATCCGCACGAGACGGTGCTCGTGGCAGAATCGATCCCGGCACCGACCGGGCCCGCCACCAACACTGCCGCACTCAAGGCGGAGATCACCAGCTACGCCCCGAAGAAGCTGACCATCCGCACCAGCGCGCCCGGCGCGCCCACCGTGCTGCTCCTCAATGACAAATGGGACGAGGGCTGGAGCGTGACGGTCGATGGCGATCCGTCGCCGTTGCTGCGCGCGAATTATCTGATGCAGGCCGTCGCGCTGCCGGCGGGCGAGCACACGGTGCAGTTCACCTTCGCGCCGCGCTCAACGATTTTCTTCATCAGCCTTGCTGCCGTGCTGTTGGGGCTCGTCTTGTGTGGGCTGCTGCTCGTCATTCGCGAGCCGCGGGAGGAGAACGGCAATCAGAGGTCAGAGGTCAGAGGTCAGAGGTCAGAACGGTGACGCCTGCGGTGAGGTGCGATTCAAGAACCGGCCAACCCCATCTATGCAGATCAAATCAGCCAAAGAACTGGTCGCTTATCAGAAAGCTAACGAGGTTTCGATGCGGGCTTTCCGCCTCAGCAAAGCATTTCCACTCGAGGAACGGTTTGCCCTCACCTCACAGATGCGTCGCGCCTCACGCTCGGTTTGCCTCAACCTCCGCGAAGCGTGGGCGAAACGTCGATACGAAGCGCATTTCGTCTCCAAACTTACCGATTGCGACGGTGAGAATTCCGAAACCGATTCCTGTCTCGATTTTGCGCGCGATTGCGGCTACATCTCGCCAGCCGACCATCATGAACTCACGGAACTCTGCCAAGAAGTCGGACGCCTCCTCGGAAGCATGATTCAAAACCCGCAGAAATTCACAATCCCGCCGGCCAGTTCGCGACAACCTGACCTTTGACCTTTGATCGCTCACTTCTGATCTCTGACTTTTGATCTCTGACCTCTACCCCAATGTCCGAGCACGACGCCTATTACAAACAAAACGAAGCCTACGCGGAATTCCTCGCGGGCTGGGATGCCGGATTCTACGCGAAATACGCCGACACGCTGCGGCCGGCATACGCCGGTGCGCGAGCGCTCGACGTGGGCTGCGGCGTCGGACAGGTGGTGGCGCGTTTGACCCAGGCGGGATTCGAGGCGCACGGCGTCGATGTCAGCGGGCCGAACATCGAACGCGCGCGGAAGTTCTCCGAGCGCTGCCAGCTTTACGATGGCCGCAAGCTGCCCTTTCCCGACAAACACTTCGCGAGCGTGGGCGCGCTCAACGTGCTCGAACACGTCGATGCACCCGAGGCATTCATTGCGGAACTGGTGCGCGTCACCGAAATCGGCGGGCGCATCGTGCTGTCGAGCCCAAACTTTTTCCGCGTGCTGGGCTGCCGCGATTATCATCCGCGGATGCGCGGTCTGGGCAGCAAGTGGCGCAACTGGCGGCGCCTCGCCGAGAAGCGGCGGCAGATGCGCAGCGCGCCGGAGGCCGTGCGCTTCGACCGGATGCAACCGATCGTGAAGGAGCCGTTCACGCCGGATGATGATGCCATCGTGGCCACGAATCCGGTGGAGATGAAGTTCTTCCTCGAACGCGCCGGCTGCGTGGTGGAGAGCGTCGCCTGCACCGACCGCTACGTGACCAAGCCCATCGATTTCCTGCTGAATTTATTTCCAACGCGCTACGTGATGTTCAATGCGTTTTTGGTGGCGAGGCGAGGGCGTTGAGTAGAGCAGGCGGAGCGGACGGGTTGAAGAGGCACAAGGCCAAGCACCGTCTCGCTCCGCGACGTTCACAGTCGTCACGACCGGACAGTTCAGACGGCGTCGTGCTTTCGGGTGCGGCCTCGCGGCTTCTTCCCTGACGCCGCTTTCGGTCGTGAACAGTCCCATTCGACCGGCGGGACTCGCACCCGCGTGGCATCCAGCTTCACCGGCGCACACCCGAACTCCGAAGTTGGATGGGATAGGGGCGCGCCTGTCCCCAACGCGCCGTCGGGTTGACCGGGAGCGGTTCGCGACGCGCTGGGACAGACGCGCCGCACCTGTCAAAACCACCTGTTGCCGGGCGTCCGGTCTTTGATTACCTTCTGCCTCCCTTGTGGGTCATTGATCTATTGAAACGGACCATGAAACAGCATCACGAGAACGCCCAGAAGCCATCTGAGGCTGCCGCAACCGCCGCGCCCGAGGCTGCGGTGCCCGGCGCCGAATCCTCGCCGGACGCGGTCGAAGTCGGGCTTGAGGAATTGAAGAAAAAGGCCGCGCTGGCCACCGAGCATTGGAACAGCTTTCTTCGCACCACGGCGGATTTTGATAATTTCAAGAAGCGCGTCGCCCGCGAGCGGCAGGATCTCCTCAAGTACGGCGCGGATGGGCTCATGCAGAAGCTCATCCCGGTGCTGGATAACTTCGAGGCCGCCCTGGCCGCCGCCGGCAATGCCGAAGGCGACGCCGCCAAATCGCTCCAGACCGGCGTGGCCATGATTCATCAGCAACTTCGCACCGCCCTGGCCGACTCCGGACTCAAGGAGATCGAAGCCGCCGGCCGGCCCTTCGATCCCAATTTCCACGAGGCGGTGGCGCAGGAGGCTTCCGAGTCCCTGCCAGAAGGCCAGGTCGTGCGGCAGCTTCGCCGGGGTTATCAACTTCACGACCGGCTGCTCCGGCCGGCCACCGTGATCGTCGCCAAAAAGCCCGAGCCGGCAGCTTGAGCGGATTGAGGCGCGGCATGGAATTCAAACACGGAAGAAGCAATTAGCATGGCGAAACGTGATTACTACGAAGTCCTCGGCGTGGCGCGGGGAGCAACCGGCGAGGAAATCAAAAAGGCCTACCGGAAGCTGGCGCTGAAATATCACCCGGACAAAAACCCCGGGGATCACACGGCCGAGGAAAGCTTCAAGGAAGTCAGCGAGGCGTTTGAAGTGTTGAGCGAGGCGGACTCCCGTGCCGCCTTCGATCGCTACGGCCACGCCGCCTTCGATCCGCGGCGTCGTGCCAGCGCCGGGGCGCACCACGATCCGTTCGAGATCTTCCGCGAGGCCTTTGGCGGCATGGACACCGGCGGCATTTTTGAGCAGTTCTTCGGCGGCGGCACCCGGCAGGATCCCGCCGGCCCTGAGCGCGGCTCGGACCTGCGCTACGACCTTGAAATCTCCTTCGAGGAAGCCGCCCACGGCTGCGAGAAGGAGATCTCCGTCACCAAGCTCGACGGTTGCGACAAATGCGGCGGCTCGGGTGCCCAGGGCGAAGCGCGCTGGCGCACCTGCGGCACCTGCGGCGGGCGCGGCCAGGTCGTCACCGCGCGCGGCATTTTCAGCATCGCGCAGGCCTGCCCGCGATGTTCCGGCGCCGGGCGCACGCTCGACAAGCCCTGCCCGCAATGCCGCGGCTCCGGCCGGTCGGAACGCGCCTCGAAGATCAAACTCAAGATCCCCGCCGGCGTGGATACGGGCGCGCGCCTCCGCTCAACCGGCAACGGCGAAGCCGGTCAGCGCGGTGGTCCCTCGGGCGATCTTTACGTTGTGCTGCACGTCCGGGCGCATGAGATGTTTCAGCGTGAAGGTGATGACATATTGTGCGAGGTGCCGATCAGTTTCGTGCAAGCCGCGCTCGGCGCCGAGATCGAGGTGCCCACGCTGAGCGGCACCGCGGTCATCCGCCTCCCTCCCGGCACCCAGGCCGGCACCCTCTTCCGCGTGAAGGGCAAAGGCGTGAAGAATCTGCAAGGCTACGGCTGGGGTGATTTGCATGTGCGCGTGACCGTCGAAGTGCCCGCGCACCTCAACGCCGCACAGCGGGCCAAACTCGATGAATTTGCCGGCTTGTGCGATGAGAAGGTCAATCCGCGAACTCAAAGCTTCTTTGCCAAGGCGAAGAAGATCTTCGGCGGCGGGATCTGAATGGGGAGCGCGCCCTGGCGGAAAACCCCGGCGCGCGAACAAGCTCTCGACGCTTGAATCTGGTCAAGCGCTGCCGAACTTCGGCGTTGTCTTGCAGCGCAAGCTGGCAACCAGCCGCATCGCCGGCTGGCAGCCGGGAGACCAACCGAAGCATGGTAGTTTTTGAACCCGAATTCCGAAATAGCAATGGGGAGCGCCCGCGGCCCGCGTGCCGGTTTGGGCGGCGCGCCCAAACCTTCGTCACACATTTTCCGTCCCTGTTCAGCGCAAGATAGTTTGTGGGACGAGGTTTTCGGCGAGCCGCCGAAAACCGCACGCCAGCGGCGTGCGCTCCCCGGGCGGGCGCGGGCGCGCCCGGTGAAATCAGTCACCAATCCAAAATCCCAACACTCCATCCCTCCCAGTCTCCATGCACCGCTTTCATCTTCCACCTGATCGGTGCCTCGGTCCGGCCCTCACGCTGTCCGACCGCGAGGCGCATCATGGCCTGCACGTGCTGCGCTTGCGCCGTGGTGAGAGAGTGGTGGTGCTCGATGGCGCCGGCGGAGAATTCCTCTGCGAAGCGGCGGACCTCGGTCGCCACGAAATCCGGCTGAACGTCCTCGAGAAGAAGTTCATCCCTCCGCTGCCGTGGCGCCTCACGCTGCTCCAGGCCATTCCCAAGGGAAAAATCTTTGACAGCATCCTCCAGAAAGCCACCGAACTCGGCGCGCATCGCATCGTGCCGCTGCTGACCGAGCGCGTGGTGACGCAGCTTGATCAGGAAAAAACCGGGGCCAAGACGCAGCACTGGCGCGCGGTGGCCATCGAAGCCATCAAGCAAAGTGGCTCGGCCTGGCTGCCGGAGGTTTCGCCTCCGATGACTCCGGCGCAATTCCTGGCGCGCGGAGAGCGCTTCGACCTTCCCTTCATCGGCTCGCTGCGCGCCGACGCCCGGCATCCGCGCGAGTGGTTCCGCGCCTTCGCGGCAGAGCACGCACGCCCCCCGCAAAACCTGTGCGTGTGGGTGGGACCGGAAGGCGACTTCACGCCAGCCGAACTCGACGCCGCGCAAGCCGCCGGGGCGCGCCCGATCACGCTCGGCCACCTCGTGCTGCGCAGCGAAACCGCCGCCACCTGCTGCCTGTCCGTGCTCCAATACGAGATGCAGGCGCCGGGGTGAGTCCCGTCCGTATCGTCGATTAATCGAGCCCTGCCAGCGAGATCGTCCCGAAATTCCTCATTATCGTCATCGTCACCGGAGAATTACGATGACGATGAGGAGGATGAAGAGACGCTCTCCCCTTGAGGCGCTGACCGTGGAATCCGGCCGCCCCAGGCACGGTCGAAAGAATCGCGGATGAAGGCAATTACTGACAAGACCTTGGGATGGGCTACCAGAAGACGCTTGGTCTCAACCCTCACAGGTCGGGCGCGTCTGTCCCCAGCGCGCCGTCGGGTTGGCTGGGAGTGGTCCGCGGGGCGCTGGGACAGACGCGCCCGACCCTCTCCGGGTGTCGTCATCCCACGGCTTGGGGAGTAACTGTCCAAAACAGACGGTGCGGGATGCAGGCGATAGTGGCGTGCGCGAACGGCCAGACAGTGATTCCATCGACGTTGATCAAATCTCCGTCCACCGTCCTGGCACCGGCACCGGGTAACGTCCTTCGGCGTCGGCTTGAATCGGCGGCGGGCTGTCTTCGGTGAGTTGATCGATGTTCGGACAGAACGCGAAGTTCGAGGCCATCGCGTCGTCCCACATGATGACCTTGCCCGAATGTGCCGCCGCACGGCCCATGATGTCGGCAAGGTTGGATAGCGCCGCGCGCTTCGCCTCGTTGTGCGGCTTGTCCTGGCGGATGGCCGCCAGCAGATTGTCCCACTCGGCCTGCCACGGGGTGATGGGTTCCTTCTCCGCGCGCCACGCGATGTTGTCGCGCTCACAGCGCTGGTCCTTGTAAGTATGCACCACGCCCTCGTGATGGCTGCCGGAGAATTGCGCGGCGCACTTCGTCCCGTGAAGATATGTGGCGAAATCCGTGTGGCAGTTCGGGAGCCAGCGCACCACGTCCATCGCCTTCGTGCCGTCGGCAAAGGTCCACTCGATGGTGAAGGAATCGAGGTTCTGCCCGCAGTCCGTGCTGTTGGCCGCGCGCCCGCTGATGCCGTGCGCCGACACGGGATAGGCATCCTTGAGCCAGCAGATCTCGTCGATCTGGTGGATGTTCATCTCCGCGAACAGCCCGCCTGAAACCCAGAGGAAATCGGTGAAGTGCCGGATCTGCCAGGGCAAATCCTTCTCGGCCGGCGGACGCTTCGGCAGCCAGCCGCAGGTCTGCATCCGATAGGCGCGGATGAGCTGGATGTCGCCCAACTCGCCATTGCGGATGCGTTTGATGAGTTCCTGACGATTCCGCGAATGGCGGCACTGGAGTCCGGCGGCGATCTTGAGGTTCTTCTTCTCCGCCGCTTCGCCCGCCCGGATCACCCGCCGGACCGCCGGCGGATCGGTGGCAAACGACTTCTCCATGAAAACATTCACGCCTTTCTCGACCGCGTATTCCAGTTGGGCCGGACGAAAACCCGCGTAGCCGCACAGCATCGCCACGTCGCCAGGCCGCAAACAATCAATCGCCTTGCGCCACGCGTCGAAACCCACGAAGCGTTGTTCCGCTGGCACCTCCATCTGGGTGGGATACTTCGCGCTGAGAACCTGGTGGGCGCTGGCCAGCCGGTTGGCGAAAAGATCCGCCATCGCGATCATCGTGACCGGGCCATTCGGCGAATCAAAGGCATTGCCCGCCGCCCCGCTGCCGCGCCCGCCGCAGCCGATCAGCGCCAGCCGGATGGTGTCGGTTCCGGCAGCATGAACGAATGGCATCGTTGCGCCGGTCAGGGCGGAGCCGGCGAGAACTGCACCGGAGCGGGACAGGAACTGGCGCCGGGAGATGGAGGCAGATCGTTCAACAGAGGATTTCGCCGTGTGCTTGGGAGATTTGTATTTCATCGCAGCAGCCTTTCGCGTGAATGGTTGGCTGGTGACTTGGACGCCGCAGCCGCGTCGGATGTTCGGCGACTTATCGGCGTAGCGGCGCGTCGGCAGACCGCCGCCATTCTACTCGGCTTGGAAGAACATGGCGGCGCTCTGCCGAGACGCCGCTACGGGTTATCGTTCATTCGTCGCTGAGCCAAATTTTCTCTTGCTGTTCCAGACTTGGCGGGAAGATTCTGCCGCACATGAAACTCCTTCCCAGTGTCCTTCTTGGCATCGCCCTGTGCCCGTCCGCCTTCGCCGCCGGGGAACTTCGCATCGGCATCATCGGCCTCGACACGTCGCACGTCACGGCCTTCACCAAGCTCATCAACGACGTGAAGGCCAAGGACCACGTGCCCGGCGGCAAAGTGGTGGTCGCGTTTCAGGGCGGCAGTCCGGATATCGAATCGAGCATCAGCCGTGTGCCCGAATACACCAAGCAGCTTCAGGACGTTTACGGCGTAAAGATTGTTCCGACCATCGAGGAGCTGTGCCAGCAGGTGGACGCGGTGCTGTTGGAAAGTGTCGATGGCCGTCCGCATCTCGCGCAAGCCCGGCCCGTCATCCAAGCGCGCAAGCCGCTCTTCATCGACAAGCCGGTGGCTGGATCCTTGCGCGACGCCATCGCGATCTACCGGCTCGCGCAGGAGGCGAAGGTGCCCGTGTTCAGCTCATCGTCGTATCGCTTTTACCTCAGCATGGCGGAAGTGAAGCAGACCAATGTCGGCGAGATCCGCAGCGTCATTTCCTACGGCCCGGCGCATCTGGAGCCGCATCATCCGGACCTGTTCTGGTATGGCGTCCATCCGACCGAGGCGCTCTTCACCCTCCTCGGCACCGGCTGCGAGACGGTCGTTCGCACCACCACGCCCGACACCGACGTCATCACCGGCATCTGGAGCGGCGGACGCGTCGGCACGCTGCACGCGCTTCGCGTCGGACCGACGCCGCACAAGGTGATCGTCTTCGGCAGCAAAGCCGTGGCGGAACAGAAGGGCAGCGGCGATTACGCGCCGCTCGTGCGCGAAATCATGAAGTTCTTCCAGACCGGCATCGCCCCGGTATCGCCGGAGGAGACGCTCGAAATCTTCGCCTTCATGGAAGCCGCCGATGAAAGCAAACGCCAGGGCGGAGCGCCGGTGAAGATCCGCGAGGTGGTGAAGAAGCACGGGGGATGATCGGGCACCCTGGCCAGCTCGACGGCATCGTCAGAATCATGGTCGTCCCGGAGCATTCGCCGTTGCCCGCATCGGTGGCAAGCCGCGTGGTGGCGTGAGACCGCGGGAATCGAGCTTGAGCCCCCGCACGGCTCGAATTAAGGTTGCGACATGATCGCAGTCGAAGCATCAAAAGCAGTCGCCTGCACACCGCAGGTCTGCATGCTTTCCATCAGGGCTTACCGCACTTTGGGAGAAATGGGTCTGATCCCTGAGCGCACCGAGCTGCTTTACGGGCAGGTTTTTCACAAAATGTCCACATCCCCTCTCCACAGCGCGCTGGCGATGCGCCTGCTCCGGTTGCTCCAACTTGGCCTGCCTCCCGGTTTCATCTGCCGCCTGGAACAGCCCATCACCTGCACGGATTCGGAGCCGGAACCGGACCTCGCCGTGATTCGCGGACGCGAGCAGGATTTTTGGAATGAGCATCCGCTCACGGCCGAACTTGTCATCGAGGTGTGTGTGACCAGCCACGATTTCGACCGGTTCAAGTTGCCCGCCTACGCCAGCGCCGGGGTGAAGGAATGCTGGTTGGTTCTGGCACCGGAAAAGCAGATTGAAGTCCACCGCCAACCCTTGGGAGATCACTATGCGGAACGCCGGATTATCGGACCGGGCGGAAGTCTCGCCAGCTTGGCCGTGCCGGAGATCGGGGTGGAATTGGAGGGACTATTCGAGAAATGAAGGCGCGGAAGATGCCAATTTTTTGGTCTGTCCGGATTTCAATTGTCTAGCAGAACGAAGCCACTCCGAGATGGAGACATCACGAACGAGAATTCGCGCGCTACGTCGGCTTCGCCGTCGTCCAATCCCCACGAGGCATTCCTTGCGTTAAGATCCGCGAGGTGGTGAGGAAGCACGGGGGGATGATTCTTGGCCAGGGGACGCTCACTGATTCAGTGGAGGGTAGGAGAATGCACGGCATTGGCCCAACGGTTTGTGGCACGGGCAAGATGGAGGTGAGAGACGATGCCTCGATGGAAACGACGGGACGGCCGTCATTTCTGCTCGGTCCCAAGGAATGAGGGCAGGTAGAACGGTTTGCCCTCCACGACATGCTGAATTGCATCTGTCACCAGAGGACTGGAAATCGCCTGGATGCGTGCCGGCGGATAGCCCAGCGCGGGCAGGTCAACCAGGCTTCCCTCGGCCCGGTGGCACTCCGTGCAGTGGAGCGTGGCCTCGCGCCGGGTTGGATGAATCTTTTTAAGCGCAAGCGCCTTCTCCTCCGTGGTCCAGGGGCCGCGATGGGCGAGGAAGTCCTGTACGGCCTTCTTGTTTCCCAGGCTGGCGAGGAGCGGTTGCTTGGTTCGGGGTTCAGCCAGGGCCAGCTTGGCCCCATATTCGCCGCGGAAATGTCCCTGGATGGCATCACGGGTCACCCTCACCAACCGGATGAACTCATCGCTGGTCGCACGCACGGCGGCGAGATGTTCCCCGAGACCGATCAACTTGGTCTCGCCGTAGCCTTCGTCCGCCGCCGCACGCAGCAATCCCACGATCTCCGTCTGGTCATTGACGGTGAAGGCGGTCTTGTCGCGAATCGATGGCTCCGTCAGCCACGCATAGGCCCGAAGCAATGCCGGCGCCCGATCCCGCGCCTTCCCGGTATTCAGGTCGTACCATGCGAGCGAGAGGGGTTTCTGGTCGTGCTGCGCATGGCACACGCCGCAATGGATGCTCGTGGCATGCATGTTCAAAAAGGCCCTGTCGGCCTTGTTCTTCCCGTGTGGCAGCGGAGCATGGCACTGACTGAGGGTGCAACCATTGAACCGGTCGGCCTGAAATCCTTCGTCGAGCCGGTGGTAGTGCGAGAGCGGACCGCGCGGGTTGGCGGTGGCCTGTGCGCTTTTGGCTTCCGATCGGATCAAAATCGATTCGTTGAGTTTGGTGGGGATGTCCACGATTTGCGACGGCGGTCTCGCCGGCAGCATCAGCGAAGACACCAGATAATAGACCGCCAACCAGCTCAGCCACAGGATGACGACGATGAGGATCACGGCATAACTGCGCTTGACCAATTCCCATAACAATCGCCCCGCGCTCGAGAACGCACGCCTGACGGCCTGGCCCGGCTTGGAATCGGATGGAGTGCTCATGTTTACTCGTGAACGGTTGCGCCTTCCCCGGCGCTGATCCCCAGTTCGCTGGCCACTGCAATCACCTGCTCGGAGTGGCCCTCACTCAACTCGGCGAGAGGCGTCGTCCCCGTGAGGGTGGCTGGGGACAATGGGAAGACATTGGGTGCGAGCATGACATTGACGATGTGCAGAATGCCCACGTGGATGATCGCGAGGAACGCCTCGAAGGTGTGTCCGATCAGGGCGAAATTTAACACGCGGCCGGAGATAAAGTACGAACTCATCTGTTCTCCCCAGAGCAGGATTCCGGTGGCGCCCAGCAGCAGGGTTCCCCAGAAGACTCCGATGTACTCGAACTTTTCCTTGATGCTGAAACGGCCGAACGATGGACGCTCGCGGTGCAGCCCGAGCAGATGCGCCAGCAACTGGACGAAGTCCCGGAGATCCCGGGGACCGATCCACAACGGCAGCGCGGTGATGGATCCGATCAGGCCAAGATGCTGGCCGGCAGCGCGGGCCTGTCGGCTCTTCTGATACATCGTCACAAGGATGTAGAGGACATGGTAGGCCAGGCCGGCGAGAAGCAGAATCCCCCCCCAGTGATGAAGCAGCCGGGCCGTGTTGAGGCCTCCCAGATACTCGATGGCCCGGTGCGCCCACTCACGGTCGGCAAACTTCAGCGGGAATCCGGTGATGCAAAGCAGAATGAACAGGAGGGCGAGGATCCAGTGCTGCACCCTCTGCGCCACGGTAAAGCGGACCAATCGCTTGCGGCCCTCCGGGTGGGCCAGCACGGCCAGGGTGAGCCGGTCCATGCGCGCGTTATGGGGCTCGGCTCCGGCAATGACCTGATGGAACAACTCGAGCACGCAGATCACCATCGATGGGCCAAACGTTGCGATGGTCAAAATGATGAAGGCCGCCGCCACTGCAAATTCAAGCGTGCCGCGGATGGAGGGAAGGTCGAGGTGAACGCTCGCCGCGCCGATCGGCGCGTCTGCTCCCGGATGACAGGCCGCATTCCGGCAGGTGTCGGCGATGCGGAGCGAACTCACCGATGACGCCGGATTCTCCGGCTTGAGCATCAGGTGGACATTGGCGCCAGCAGCAATGTGGCAGGACAGGCAGTTGGCCGTCTTCTCATCTCCCAGCAAGGCAGCCTTGCCATGAAAACTCCGGACATAACTTCCCACCGCGTCATGCATCTTGAAGGCGCCACACACCGCCGGGTCGCTGTGGCAGACGGCGCACACCTGGGCCATTTCCAGGGGTGGCCGGGCCGGCTGCAGTCGAGCGGCGATATGTTTGAGAAAATAAGCCGTGTCGGCGGGAACCTGGTGTTGGTGACAGACGTCGCAGCGATCGAAGGTCCGGCTGCCAAGCTCTTGCAGAACCGGAAATGAACCATTGGGATCACGAAAGACCGGCTCATCGTGACAATAGAGACATTGAGACTGTCCCTCCGACAAAAGACGGCCTTTGGAACTGGCGATCTTCGAGAGCACTTCGGGGGTGTGGATGCTTTTTTGAAGCATTTCAGCCACGTTGCGATGGCTGAAGATCTGATCGGGCGTCGGACTGCCAAGGTGGCAGTTCTTGGTGCAGTCAACTCGCGAAACCGGGAGGTGCGGGACAACGGAAACTTCAGTTCGCACATGACAATCCGTGCAGGAAATCACCGCATGAGGGCCAAGCTGCTGATGCACATACTCCGGCTGAACGAAGAAGACATGCGAAGTGTCGTTGCTTTGGTTGAAATAGCTGAGTCCACGGTACTGATGACAGAACAAGCAGTTGTCCGGATCGCGTCCCTGGGCTGACGGCGCGTCTGCCAGGAGGAATGACAGGCCGAGCAACAGGACGGCAAGACCGCGCAAGCCACCCCTCGGCCGCGGACCGTTTGTTCCAGCCATGGTGCGCATAGATCGCGAAATCAAAGGAAGCGGCAGAAAAACTCCTCGGAGGATGATGCGGGGGAAGGAGGACTGGTGATCATAGGCTTCGGTTGAGCAGGATTTCACAGCTTCAATTGATGCGGAGGCGCTTTGACGGCCAAGCCGGCATCGGCCTCGTGATCTCAATTATTGTCTCGGTGCGCTTTCATAGAACGATAAATAGGCCTGAACCTGGCAGCCGTCGATTTCAATTCCAACAATCCATCGATGACTGCGAAGCCCGTTTCCGCATGCGAATTTGTCGGCACCCGTGGCTCGGCATCAAGGAACGCAGCGCGATTGTCGCTCGCGGCAGGGTATTGCGCCGGGCCCCTTCGCAACCGCGGAAAGCCCGCAGATTAAAGTGGCCGCAACTGGCTCAGGGCACCGGCAGGATCATCGGGCCGCTCCAGCGGTTCCCCTGCTTGAAACGCGCGAAAAGCCGTGCCCCGGAGGCGCAAGGCAGCAAAGCCGGGCAGTTTGTTGCGTTCGCCTGAACGCCTCCGCCTGCCGCGCGTGGATCGGCACCATCGAGCGTGACGAGGATTTGCCCGGGCGTGTTGGTGCTGGCGATGGCCAGCGTCGCCATGCGGGTCGGACCATTCGTCGTCATCTGGATGCTCGCCGATGGCACCGGGAGGAACTGCCGATCGATCCAGGCAAGACGCCCTGCGGCCCATTCCTTCAGATAGCCGATTTCCTGCGCGTAGTCATCGCCGACAAAATGATTGGGCACCACACGTTCGCCGAGGATGGGCCAGCGCGCGAAGTTCCGCTTCTGCGCCTCGGCAAGTTGCGCCGCCAGCGCATCCACCCGTGCCAGCACCCGGGCGGTGGCGAACACATTCGTCCGCAGTTCGCTCCAGCGATCCACATATTTCTGGCCGAAGTCCGGATCCTCGAACAACCGGCGGAACCACGAGTATTCCTGATCGTTGAGTTGCGGCCACAGCCATCGCTCGGGCAGATAGCCTTCCTTGCCGCTGGCGTTGCCAAACGTCAGATTCATGTCCCACAGCGGCCCCATCCGGAGAAGGCCGTTGCGATCCTTGTGGTAGTAAGTGCTGAAGCGGAAGCCGTCCACATTCTTCGTCACCTCCGTCAGCAGATGATAATCGAGGAACGAACCCGCATCGAGGTAGGCCGCGTAACCCAGCAGCGGATGCCGGAAATCCGGCCCGTAAAGCACCTGCTCGAAGCGGTCGAGATAACCTCTGAGCCACGACCGTTGCGGTCCCGTGATCTCATCCGGATCGGGATGCACGAAGAAAAATTGATTGCCGGTGTATCGCGTTGTGCAGCTATCCGCATCGGGTGAATCCAGGCCGTCGGGCAGCGTCCGCGCGCCGGCGGAGCCTTCGTCGCGCAACAACGCGCCGGCCCGATTCGTCATTGCGGGCGCGGCCAAGCCGAGCATGGCTCCGACCGTCGCCGACGTTGGCTTTCGTTTCACGACACGCCCGTCGGCATCGGTGATCGATGCCGGATCCACCGGAAAACCGCCGGCTTGGAACAACACATCCGCCTCGGCCGCGAGCGCACCGTTGCCTTCGAGTTCCTCCTGTTGCTGGCGGGACCGAAGGATGCGATCGCGGCCGTAGTGGTCCTTCTTGAAGATATAGCCGCCGGTGATGTCCGGCTCCGAGTTCTCGTCGGCTTCGAGCTTGGCGAGATTGAGCCTGAACTTGTCGCGCGTGATGCGTTCCTCCAGCACATAGACGCCGAAGTAGTCGGCGCGCCGCACGCGCGTGCCCTGCGTGACGAGGAACAACTCGACCATCCGCGTCCGCGGCGCGTATTGCCCCAATTCGTTGCCGAGTTCGTAGGAGAGCACATCGCGCAGGAGCGACTTGTCCGCCCACGGCGCGTAGAGCACCCAGTCCGATTCGCGCGGCAGACCGAGCAGCGGGACTTTCTGCTTATTGTCATCTGCGTCCGCGAGCAGTTTCACGCTGAACGAATTTTTTGGCGCCCGCCGCGAGGAGCGCCCGCGGATGGCAAGAGTCGCCCGGCCCGCATAGTCCGGCTGGCCGGCCAGGCCGGTGCGCGCGGTGCCGTCGCCGGAAGGAATGACGCGCAGCGCCGAAGTGACTTTGTTGTCGTCGCTGAACTCCCTGCCGCCGGAGTCGATCAACACGAGCGGCAGGTTCGAGGTGAAATCCTTCAACTCGTCATCGATCACGGCGAAAGTGTGCGACACGATCTCTCCCGGCGCGGCTCCGGCAGGAAAGCCCAGCGCGCGCAAGGTGGCGCAATTCGTCAGCGTGATCGGGCCGGTGAACAGCGGCGAGGTGGCCTTCGGTTCGGCGCCGTCCAGCGTGTAGCGCGTAGGAAGATTGGTCGTGGCGAGTCGGATGACGACGCTGCCGGTGAACACCCCGCCGGCCGGCACGAACACCGGAGTGATCGCTGCCGGAGTGAGGCCCGAAGCCACGGCAGACAGGCGCGGCACCGCCATGCCAGCGAGGAACAGGCCTGCCAGCAGTGCTAAGAGTGATATGACGCGATTGTGTCTCACCGCTTGATTCAGCCGGAATATCGGCCGGTTGCATCTCTGGACTGAGCCGAAAGATGCAAAATTCATCCGGGGAGTCGCCATGGCGGCCCGTGCGCCGGGTCCGCGCGGCAGCGGAGCGAGGGCAGGCGGAGGGGAATCAGGGCCGGGTGAAGATGCTTCCGATCACTTCCTCAATCGGCACTTCCTGAATGTCGATGTCGGCCACGGGCAGGTGATCGAGGAGTTCTTTGCAGGCGGGAATGACGCGGTCGCGCTTGATTTTGAGTCGGATGGTCGAGGCGTCATGCACGAGCACCTCCCCGAATCTGTTCAGATCGGCTGACTGGAACGAGGCCGCCGGGGTGCATTGCAGGGTGACAATCTTGGAGTCGGCAAAGCGGTCCAGCACGTCGGCCAGCAGGCCGTCGAAGAAAATGCGCCCGTGATCGATGATGATGACGCGCCGGCACAGCGCTTCGATGTCGGCCATGTAGTGGCTGGTGAGGAGGATGGTCGTCCGACGGCGCGCATTGTAGTCGCGCAGAAAGTCGCGCACGATTTTCTGCGAAACCACGTCGAGGCCGAGGGTGGGCTCATCGAGGAAGAGGACACGCGGTTGATGCAACAGCGCGGCGATGAGTTCCATCTTCATGCGCTCGCCGAGCGAGAGTTCACGCACGGCGATGTTGAGCTTGTCGCGGACGCTGAGCAGCGCGGTGAGTTCATCCACCGTCTTGCGGTAGGCCGCGGGATCGAGGCCGTAGATTTTCGCGTTAAGATCGAGGGATTCGTTGGCGGGAAGATCCCACCAGAGCTGGTTCTTCTGGCCGAGCAGCAGGGCGAACTGACGCCGGTAGTTGTCATTGCGTTCCCACGGAACGTAGCCCAGCACGGTGGCCGCGCCGGCGCTGGGGTAAAGCAGGCCGGCCAGCATCTTGAGCGTGGTGGTCTTGCCCGCGCCGTTGGGGCCGAGGAAGCCGACGAGTTCGCCTTCGTCGATGGTGAAGCGGATGTCCTGCACCGCGTGGACATTCTCGTAGCGGCGGCGGAAGAGTCCTTTCAACGATCCGGCAAACCCGGGATCCTTTTTGTAGGCACGGAAGGATTTGCTGAGTCCGCTGACTTCAATGACGGGCATGGGAGGGTGGCGGAGCGCGATGACGGAGGACTGGAGTGATGGTTGGTTGAGGCATCACTCCCATTCTCCAGGATTCGATCAAGCCAGACCTATTAGCGCATGAGCGCGCGTTCGAGGAATTCCACGGCCTGACGGACGTGCGGATCAATCTGCATGCGGTCTTTCACCAGCCGGCAGGCGTGCAGGACCGTGCCGTGGTCACGTCCGCCAAAGGCTTCGCCGATGGTGTTGAGGGAACCTTCGGTGAGCTGGCGGGAAAGGTACATCGCAATCTGGCGCGGGAACGCAATGTTCTCAGGCCGGCGCTTGCTGGTCATGTCCGCGAGACGAATATCGTAGTGCTCGGCGACGCGTTTTTGGATGACCTCCATGCTGATGGAGTAGCGGCCTTCCTCGTGGAGGATTTCGCGCAGGAGTCCCTCGACGACGTCGATGGTGATCTTCTTGCCCGTGAGCGCCGCGAAGGAGGTCACGCGGACGAGCGCGCCCTCGAGGCGGCGGACATTGCTGCGGATGCGCTGCGCCAGGAAATTGATGGCATCTTCGGGAAGTTGCACCCCCATCATCTTCTCCTTTTTACGGAGGATGGCGAGACGGGTTTCGATGTCGGGCGGCTGGAGGTCGCAGACGAGGCCCCATTCAAAGCGCGAGACGAGGCGTTGTTCGAGGCTCTGGATTTCGCTGGCCGGGCGGTCGCAGGTGAGGACGATCTGTTTGCGCGCTTCGTGCAGCGTGTTGAAGGTGTGAAAAAATTCCTCCTGGATGCGCTCCTTGCCGGCGAGGAACTGGATGTCGTCGATGAGGAACACATCGGCCTGGCGATGTTTGCGGCGGAAGCGGACAAGCTGGTTGTTCTGAATGGCGTCGATGAACTCGTTGGTGAACTTCTCCGAACTCACATAAGTGACCTTGGCGCCTTTCTTGTGCGCGGCCACGTAGTTGCCGATCGAGTGCAAGAGATGCGTTTTGCCGAGACCGACGCCGCCGTAAAGGAAGAGCGGATTATAGGACTTGCCCGGCGCCTGCGACACGGCCATCGCAGCGGCGTGCGCGAAGGTGTTGTTGCTGCCCACCACGAAACTGTCGAAGGTGTTGCGGGGATTGAAGGGAAGATCGATGGACGGTTCCTCGCCATCCATCGGCTCGGTGGCGGAACGTGAGGAAGCAATGCTGGTCGCCTTGGACGGTTGCAGGCGCCGCGCTGGATGCGCTGAGGTGAGTGTGGTGGCAAATTTCACCTCGAGAGGGCGTCCGGCAGCAAGCGTAAGTGCCTGTCGGATGACATCAAGGTAGTTGTCCTTCAGCCAATGCGCGCTGAATTCATCTGCCACCGCCAAGGAGAAATGGTCGCCATCCAGTCCCACCGGCTGCAACGGCGCAAACCAGAGTTGAAACAGATCCTGGTTGAGCCGCGAGCGCAGGATTTCCTGTGCCGAACACCAAATATTTTCCGCCGACGCTTGCATGATTTGCGGTTCCTTCACCTCCCGAAATCGGGAGTTTATTCACCCATCCCTGCCTTAGATTCGTAACATGGCCTTTGAACGCCTTTTGCACGCCATTGCCTGCCCGGCTGCCATTCCCTGCCGACGACCATCCATTTCGACCGGCAACATCTCATTTCAAAAAATACAAAAGTATCTGAAATTCAAACGCTTAAAAGAACACCCGTTGGGCCTTAGACCCGCGGGAATCAACTGCTGGCAGCCAAGGTTTGCTCCGCCAGTTTGAGGAGTCGGTTTCTAAGGCATCTCACCCCGGGTGACGAGGACAACCTATTGGCTCTTGTTCGCAAGTTATTCACAGAAATTCCGTCCCCGCTAAAAAACCACTCCACGGCCAGAAATCGGGCCGAAAAAGGGCGCCCCGCTGCGCGGGACGCCCTTTCAAAGAAAGAGCCTCTTACACGTCGTAGTAGAGGAAGAACTCGTAGGGGTGGGGGCGCAGGCGCAGGGCGTCGTGCTCCTTGCGCTTGTGGCTGACCCACATCTCCAGGAAGTCCTTGGTGAACACGTCGCCCTTGAGCAGGAAGTCGTGATCCTTC
>JBBRWD010000115.1:0-21338 GCA_038249465.1 Limisphaerales bacterium
CCGGGGCGGGGGGTCGGGCGGGCGGCGCGGGGTTTTTTTTTTGTGGGGTGGGGGGCGGCGCCCGCCCCCCCCCGCCGCTACGCCGAGGCTCATGGAGAGTCGCGTCCGACCGCTAGGATTCTGGTGAACACGCATTACTCCAACTCGATCCGAACATTTCGCCGGGGGGAGGGGTAAAAAAAGAGACCGGGGAAATTCCCCGGTCTCTTTGAATTAGTCGGTCCATCTTGCGATGGAGGATGCGTCGTTTAGTTATCGAACACGACGCGCACGAACAGGTTGCCCGGGCCTGCCGGCGTGGTGATGCAACTGACCCCGTCGGTGGTCACCACTGTGGCAGTCGGCAGGTCAGTCCAAACCGTCGCGGAGGACGGATTGGCGAGGGCGTCGGTGCCCTGCAACCGGACGATCACTGAATTGCAGGTGTCGCCAGCGATCTGCGCCGGAGCCGGCCAGCACGCGGTGACCGATCCGTCCGCATTGCGACGCACGGTCACGGTGGGCGCGGTCAGGACCGGCGGAAGCGTGCCCACTCCCGACGGACGATAGGCATGGACACCGGCTTCGGCATTGACGGCCAGCCACTGCCCAGTGACCAGGTTGTAGGTATCGAACTCGACATTGGCACCACCGCCGCCTTCTTGATAGGTCAGGCGGAACGGATAGAGTCCATCCACCGGCACGGACACGTCGAACATCGAATCCTGACTGCCACGACCACCGTTGAAGGAACCAAGGACGATGGCGTTGTTCGGATCCAACACGTTGGTGGCCGGGCTGACTCGGAAACCGTCGTCGCTGTTCACATTGAAGCGATACAGACCCGCGCGCAGTTCGAGGTAGGCCAGCGCCTCCATCACGAAGTTATCCGTGGACTGGTAGGTTCCATTGGTGTTCGGAATGCCCGGGAACGGCTTGTCCGGGGTGATGTGTCCAAGCTGACTGGCTTCCCAGTTGTAGTTGATGGCGCCGCACTCCACAAAGTTGGGCACGCCTGCCATGTTCGGTCCCTGCGAACGGTAGGCCGGCCAGCCTGTGGTCCATGTGCCCGCCAGAAGCAGTTCGGTCGTGTCGTTGTCGTTCGCGATGCCATTGGTGGTCTGCACCAGCCGGCTATCGAAACCACGCAGTGCCAGTGAACCGTACGGCAGCATGTTGACGGTCGGAAGGACCATGATTCCAGCCAGCGGGTTCGCCGCCTGAGGATTGGCATAGGTGCCCACGAAGTCCGGCAGGGCCACGAAGGTGGCGGAGCCGGGATTCGGCGAAACGGTGTTCCCATTGATGTCCTGGGCAGTTCCGTTGGTGATGGTGTAGCTGGTGCCCACCGCCATGACCGTGGTGACGAGATCCACTTGAGCTCCATTGGTGCCGTTGACGGTTGCACTGAAGACCCCGATGCCTCCACTGGTAAAGCCCCAGGCGAACTCATCCGCAACACTGGCGGACATCGGTGCGCTGAAGAAGGCGGCGACATTGGTCGGGTTCAGGCCCACCGCATACAGCAGTTTCGGTGCAGCGGTGCTGTTGGTCACGGTCACGGTCGCCACCAAGCTGGTGACGCTCAAACCGGGGATGCGACCGATCACCTGATACTGCGATCCATTGTCATCCGCCACGGTCAGCCAACCGGTGGCCAGACTCGACAGGGTGGCTCCGGGAACATTGGTGAAGCCGCCCACACCATCCCCACGCTGCCATTGGTAGGCCAGTTCCGATTGCGGAGCATTGGCCACCGTGGCCACCGCGCTGAGCGTGGTCTTGGTACCCTGGCCGGTCGTCACACTCGCCGGGCCGACGAAGGTGATCTGCGCACCGGGATAGAAGAACGGTCCATAATTCGCGTAAATTGCCTTGGTGTTCGCGGTATTATTATGGGAACTGGTCGCCAAGCCAAGGAAGACGGTATCGGGGTAGTCAACAGTATTGGGACCGCCGATTACCTGCCAAGTTAAACCGTCCGTAGCCCGGAAGGCCGTGAAGGTATCGCCCACGCGGCGCAGGCGAAGCCAGCTGTAGCCCGCCGAAAGACTCGGTGAGCCCCCGCCACCCCAGCCATCGGTATTACCCCCGGTGCTGTTGCGGGCGCCGACATCAACCCCATCGGCGCCCGGGTCGCCCTGGTTCTTGGGATTCGTCGGACCAAACGGCGTCATGACGCTCATGATATGCTTGCTGTTAGCCGCCAGTGACTCACGCGCATCCAATCCGGCCTTCGCCCATCTGCTCGTCGGGTCCAGCCGAGTGACCTGCACCTTGACGTCGAAGTCACCGGTGACTTCATTGGCGACGAAGTAGAACTGGTCGGAGGTACCCCAGATGTCGTTACCACCGGCGACGACTTCGATCTCACCTTCCTTGGTGGTGTAATTCGTGCCGGGAGTCGGATTGGCGGCGAGGTCGATGTTGTAGCCCAAAGCCCAGCGCTTGCCGGCCTTGGAAATACCGTCGGCCTCGATGGGCATGCTGGTGCAGTTCTTCAAATCGACCGGTGCGGTCACGATGAAGTCTGTCGCCAACGGGGGCGAAGTCGTATCGAGTTGAAGGATGAAGTAATCATTCCGACCCAAAACATTGGTGACGTTGATGACACCCATCGGCGACCCGCCGCTGTCCACCGCCCAGGACAACCAATCAAAGATCTGGGTGTCGACGTCGAAGCTCATGCCCTGGTCGAACTGGACATAAATCGAATATTGATTGACCGAGGAAACGGCCTTGATGTGCGGTCCGGTCAGGTAAGGCGCCACGTCAACTGCGGCCACCCGGCTGGTCACCGTGTTGGCCGAATTGGCAATCACCGCGTAATAGGCGTTCGGCACCAGCGGCAGAGGCAACACATAGGTTGAATTCGTGGCGTCCACAATGGCCGTTCCATTGGTCGAATACCACTGATACATCACCGTCGGCGAGCCGGCGGTCACCTGGACCGAGAGCGTCCCCGATCCGCACGCATTGGTGGCCAGACTCAGCGGGAGGTTGGGATTGATCACAATCGCCTCGTTGTAGGAGGACAAATACAGCCCAGAAATGGGCGTGTCCGCGTCATTGACGATGGTTCCCGTGGTGTTCCAGGAAAGATGCGCGTTGCCGTTGCCGTTGTCTGGCGCCTTGTGCACAACTTCGATGTAGTACTTGCGTCCGGCCACCAGCGGCTGTCCACCCGACTTCTGACCCCAGAACTTATTCCACTCGCGGTCGCCGGACCAGTCAGGGTTGCTGGAGATGAGGTACTTGTTGGCGGGGTTCTCATCCGTGCTCAGATAGACGGCGGTATTGCCGTCGCCACCTGTCCAGAAATAGAAATTGGCCGTTTCCGGAGCGGTCACCAGAGCCTGGGCGCGACCACCATAGCGGTTGGGCATCGCCACCCCAGGGATGGAGGCAAACTTCCATTCCAAAGTCGGGACGAGGGAAATCTGGTCCGGGGTGAGCATGAAACTGAAATTCTTAAACGGGAAGACAGCGAGGGAATTGGCGGGCGGGTCACCAAACTTGGCCGGATCATAGAATTGCTGGCGGGCCAACCCATCGTTGACCACGACCGAGAGCACCATGCTGGCAGGCGCAATGTTTCCGGCCAGATCCAGGATGTCGGAGGAGCCTCCGACGGTCAGGGTGGCGCCATTGGTCAGCGCCGACACGGAGATGTCCAGCGTGAGGGTGACGGTCTTTCCATCCGCCTCCAACACAGCCGCGCTGACCGTGGTTCCGTTGTTGAGGTTGTAATTGAAATAATCGCTGGCTCCAGTCCCTGGAACCGCCTGCACCGCTTCGGAGAACTTGACCGTGAGGCTGGTATTGGTCTGGGAGGTTCCCACAGCCAGGGTTGCCACCGGCTTGTTGGTGTCGGCGATAACCGACAGAACCGCGTTACTGCTGACCACAAAGCCCGAGGCGTTGGTCACGACAATCGAGACAGTCTTTCCATCGTCCGCCACCACGGTGAGACCCGAGAAACTCATTTCGGCCTGCGGGCGATAAGTTTTACCAGGCGCCCCCACGAGCGCACCATTGACGACCCACTGATAGTCGTAAGGCGGGTTGCCGGTGAACAGAGCCTCAAACTTGGCCGAGGCACCCTCTTGCTTGGTGGTGCTGACCGGTTCAGCCCGGAAAGCCGCCGCACCGGTGGCAAGGGAGGACCGGAGGAAGGTTCCCGGAATGCCAAGGGTGCCGTTGGCGATCGGTGTGGAGGTTCCCCAAGCGACGGTGCAAGGATCGCCGCCGCCGCCCTCCTTCATGAGACATTCAATCCAATAAGGCTTGCCGGCCTCCAACTGGACGCCCTTGCTCTGCTGGAAGGGCAATTCATTGTAACTGCGCTGCCCCGCCCAGCGGCTGTTGGAACTCAGCAACTGCCGGTTGGCCGGATTCTCATCGGTGCTCAGCCAGAACTCGCTGCCATCGTCCGAGGCGACCGCAAAGTAATAGGTGCCGCTGTTGGTCGGCGTCAGGAACCCGATCATCCATTGGCCCCAGTCATTCTTGGCGTCGCCATACCCAAGAAATTCAAAGGTGGTGCGATAGTCAACAATGTCGGGAGCGAATGGGAACTTGGCGTTGACGATCAGGTCGTTAAGACCGCCGCCGATGCCGTCGTATTCCAAACGCATGATGGTGCCCGCGCCCTGCCCAAAGGCAGGCGCCGTCGCAAGCCCCGCAAGGAGGCACGTGAGGGTGATTATTTTTTGGGTGGATTTATACATATACTGAACTCCGTCTAAACCGTGACAACAGCCAACACTTCGTGGGTTGAGGAACATTTCGCAGTCGTTTTTGTCGTTGGCCGCCGCATGGATTTGAGCTAAATAAGCAAAACATCGGGAAGAGCGCAATTGAAAAGTGGCAAAATGGTTAAGTTTTTCAAACAAGGGATCCGGCGTGAGCGATGCACCCGATTTACGCTGAATACCGGGTATTCGCGCAGGACGGACGGGGGTGGGCCGGGGCGGAAACAGTTGGGGACGAATCGATGAACCTAAAACCGCAGTTCCACCACGGATGGACACGGATACCAGGCACTTGCACAAAACCAGTGGATCACCCGGAGGGTGAGGCAGACCTGCCGCAGGAAATCCGTGTTTATCCGTGTGCATCCGTGGTTTGAGAGCCTGTCTGAAAATGGAGCGCGGCTGTGTCGCAGCCCAGCCGCAGCACGGCGAAAGCACTTCAAACCCCCGAAATTTTGGAGCTTGTGGCGGCTGGTCGGGGACGACACAGCCGCGCGCCGGGGTTTTCAGACACCTCTGAACCCTGAACTCCGGAGTCGGGGAGCACACACGACGGAGGGGGTGGCTGGACGGGCCTCGCGTCCAGCACGCTGCGCCTCCCGCTGTGCCGAGGCGTCCTGTACTATTTCACGCGCACCGGGTTTTCCGCGAGGGCACGGAAAACTGCACCCGCGGCGGGTGCGCTCCCCAGCCAACTTCGGAGTTCGGGCTGAAAGGAGTTTGCAGGAGCACTCGCGCGACCATCACCTGCGCCGCGCTGTCCTGGACCAGCACCCGGAACTGGCGTGAACCTCGCGCACCGGCCCGGTGGCATCCGGGGGCGGTGGGCGGATACGCCCGATCATCAGCGGGGCGCGACTCCGCGCTTGCCGCGAAGTGCGTTTCCAGTAACGTGCCCAGCATGTTCAAACCGACGGATTTGTTCGACCTCAGCCAGACCGCGCATGCGGCGCTGTTTGACGGCTGCGAACATGCCTGGAACGCGCTCAAGCGCATCAAGGATTACCTCAAGGCGAATCTCAAGCCGGCGCTGCACAATCGCTGCGAGGGCAACGCGTTCATCGACGAGAATGTCTTCATCGGCGAGGGCACGGTGGTCGAGGACGGCGCGATGATCAAAGGCCCGGCCATCATCGGGCGCAACTGCCAGATCCGCCACAACGCTTACATCCGCGGCGATGTCATCGTGGGCGACGAATGCGTGGTGGGCAACTCCTGCGAGCTCAAGAACGCGGTGCTCTTCAACAACTGTCAGGTGACGCATTTCAATTACGTGGGCGACTCGATCCTCGGCTACAAGTCGCACCTTGGTGCGGGCGTGGTGCTCTCGAACGTCAAGGTGGTCAAAGGTAACGTGACGGTGGAACTGGACGGCAAGCCGTTCGATACCGGACTACGCAAGTTCGGCGCGATACTTGGCGACAACACAGAGATCGGCTGCAACGCGGTGCTCAATCCGGGCAGCATCATTGGGCGCGGCGCGGTGGTGTATCCCTGCACCAACTGGCGCGGCATCCTGCCGGCGAACATGATCGCCAAGAACAAAGCGGGCATCGAAGTGGTGGTGCGCCGGCTGAGAGAATCGTGAAGTCCACCACGGAGACACGGAGGTCGCAGAGTTCAAACGCGGCAAGTCTCCGTGTCTCCGTGGTGCATTGCCTGTGATCAGCCTCCACGAAACCCAGCCCGCCGGCGCCGACCTTGTGCAGCAGGTCGAGGAAATCTTTTCGCCGACCGGGCCGTTCTCGAAGTCGCGCAACTTTGAATATCGCCCCCAGCAGCAGGCGATGGCCGTCGCCGTGGCACGGGCGCTGGAAGGCCGGGAACACCTGCTCGTCGAGGCCGGCACCGGCGTGGGCAAAAGCTTCGCCTATCTCGTGCCGGCGATTCTCTTCGCCACCGCGCGCCGCAAGAAGGCGGTCATCTGCACGCACACGATCAATCTCCAGGAGCAGCTCACGCAAAAGGATCTGCCCATCCTGCGCCAGGTGCTGCCGGTGGATTTCACGTTCACCATGCTCAAGGGGCGGCAGAATTACCTCTGCACGCGCCGCCTGCACAAAGCCCTCCAGCAGGCCGACAGCCTGTTCACCTCGCCGGAGATGCAGGAATTGCAGCGCATCTACGAGTGGTCGAAGAGCACCAAGGACGGCAGCCTGTCGGACTTCGAGACGGAGCCCGACGTGAAAGTGTGGTCGCATGTTTGCTCCGAGCGCGGCATTTGCACGCCAAAGATCTGCGGGCACCAATCGGACTTCGCCAAGGATCACGGCCTGTGTTTCTTTCAACAGGCACGCAATCGGATTCTCTCGTCCGACGTTGTCGTGCTCAACCACACGCTGTTCTTCACGCTGCTGGGCGGCTTGGAGGAGATGCAGGAGGGCGGCGTGCTCTTCAAGAATGACTTCGTGATCTTCGACGAGGCGCACACGGTCGAGCAGGTGGCGGCGCGACACATCGGCCTGAGCGTCTCCAGTGCGCAGATCCGCTACTCGCTGCAGCGCCTGTGGAATCCGCGCACGGAAAAAGGATTGCTCGCCCTGCTGCGCCGAGGTGACGCGGTCAAGAACGTGACGGAATTGCTCCACGAGAGTGATGGCTTCTTTGCCAGCGTTGAATCGGTCTGCGAGGAGTTGGCCCGTGAGCGGAAAGAGAGCGAGAGCGCGGGTCCGCGTGGGCGCTCCGGTGCGAAGGACCGTCGCCGGGGCTGGAGCGAGTTGCGCATCCGCCGGCCCGACTTGGTGCAGGACAACGTGACGCTGCCCATTCAGAGCCTGCGTGAAACGGTCAGCGACCTGGTGCAATCGTCGAACGACAAGGAAATCGGGCAGGAACTGGCGGAGTGCAATCGCCGGTTGCTGGAACTGCGCGAGGCCGTGGCGACGTTTCTCAGCCAGAGCGCCGAGGGTCATGTTTATTGGGTGGAACGCGCTGGGCGGACGCAGCAGAACCTCGCTCTCAATGCCGCGCCGATTGACGTCGCGGACTTCCTGCGGCGCCGGCTCTTCGGCGCGGACACCTCGATCATCATGACCAGCGCGACGCTGGCGACGGAGTCGCAGAAGTCAGAAGTCAGAAGTCAGAAGTCAGAAGGGTCGTTGGAGAAAGCTCCGCGGCGCCCGCCCGGCCAATCCGCAATCCGCAATCCGCAATCCGCAATGGGCTACTTCGCCCGCCGCGTGGGCGGCGAGCAGGCGGAGAAGCTTCAGGTCGGATCGCCCTTCGAGTTCGAGAGGCAGATGAAACTCTTCGTCGTGCAGAAGATGCCCGACCCGCGCGAAGACGGCTACCGCGACGCCCTCACCCATTGGATCGAGCATTTCGTGCGGATGACCCACGGCAAGGCCTTTGTGCTCTTCACCAACTCGAAGCTCATGCAGGAGGTCGGCGAGCAGATGCAGCCGCTCTTCAACACGCTCGGTCTGGATTGTTTCGTGCAAGGCACCGGCACGCCGCGGCATCTCATGCTGGAGAAGTTCAAGGACGACGTGGATTCCGTGCTCTTCGGCACCGACAGCTTCTGGCAGGGCGTGGACGTGCCCGGCGAGGCGCTGAGCAACGTCATCATCACGCGCCTGCCGTTTGCCGTGCCGGACCATCCGCTCATCGAGGCGAAGATCGAGGCCATCGAGGCGCGCGGCGGCAACTCCTTCAGCGAATTCTCCCTCCCCGAAGCCGTGCTGAAATTCCGCCAGGGCGTCGGGCGGCTCATCCGCACCAAGGATGACCAGGGCATCATCGTGGTGCTCGACAACCGCGTGCTCAACAAGCGCTACGGCCAGGCGTTCCTCGACGCGATACCGAAATGCCCCGTGGAAATCTTGTGAGCGAAATCGCCGGCGCGACGATTAGCGATTAAGCAGAGGTTTCTTCGGCAGCAGATTGGTGCGGATTGGATTCGCGAACGCATCGAACGTCACTCGCACGTCGAACTGCCCATCTCCATCCTCATCACGAAGTTCTTCCCGCCAGACACCATGCTCATACCAATCCTCTTTCGTCACCAGTGCGCTTCGATTCGTCCGCCATTCATTCTTTCGCAGAATTCCGTTCGAGTAAATGCAGGTCACGTCTGGCAGGCCGTTGAAATCGTTGTCAGTTTTCGAAATCGAAGGGCTGCCATTGCTGTAGCTGCACCAACTATCGACAGTGCCGTCAAAATTATCATCCGATTCTGAACGCAGGCACCTTCCATCCGCGAAGTAATCCCAGTAGTCGATCTTGCCGTCAAAGTTGCGATCCACGGAACGAGCCGTAATCAGTCCTCCGCGGTAAATCCAGAACTCGTCCGACCGCCCGTCGTCGTTGTTGTCCACACCATGAGTGGATTCGCCTGAGTATCGAGAACGGTCCCATGCCCAGAATGCCGCCGCGCCAAGAAGCATTCCGAGCAGAAGTCCGGTACCGAGATACAGCCGCGCCGGCTTTGATAAGGGCGCGGATTCGGGTGTCGATTCCGACTCTGATGCGAGGGCAGACCCGGTCGGGGCGGCCTCCATTATTCGTCGGGCATCCTCCAATTCTGCTGTGCTCACGACCACTTTGACACCTCCCCCCAACTGCAACGCCGGATACATACCGCCGGCATCGTCCGTCACCAACGCGCATGGAATACCACGGGCACGCAATTCCGTGGCAACCATCTGGGCGGCCCCCATGTTGGGGAACACCTTGAGAACCGAAGGTTTCTCGATTTCCATGTTCGTGGTCCAGCCTCGCGATAAGTTTTGGAGCCACTGCGAAGGCGAGACTTGGTGCAGTTTCCGCGGTGCGTCGGTGAACTCAAGTGCAAAGCCAAATGATAATCTCGCGGGAAATCAATGCACACGCCGTCCATCTCCCGGATCGAGTTGACGAGAAGATCACATGCGGGCCAGGCGGAGAAACGATTTCGTTTACACTGTCTCGGAAAGGAAGTATTCGCTGAGTCACCTGAGTTATTTGCGGCGAACGACATGGAAACACTGCTGACCTATCTCGTCATCGGACTTGGCAGCGCGCTGGGCGGCATGGGGCGCTTCTGGGCCTCGGGGGTGGTCGCGCGGCAATTTGGCGAGACGTTTCCCTGGGGCACGATCCTCGTGAACATCAGCGGCTCATTCGTCATCGGCCTCTTTGTCGCGCTCACCGGGCCGGATGGCCGCTGGATGGTTTCGCCGCGCTTCGGGCAATTCTTCACCATCGGTCTCTGCGGCGGCTACACCACGTTTTCCTCGTTCAGCCTCCAAACCTTGAACCTCGTCCGCGACGGCCAATGGCTGTCGGCCGGCGCCAATGTGGCGTTCTCGCTGGTGCTGTGCCTGCTCGCCGTCTGGCTGGGCCACGTCTGCGGGCAGCTTCTCAACCGTTAACTGCCTTGCCTATGAACCTTCCCGAAACCGGCCAGTTGCTGCGCATCTTCATCGGCGAGGCCGACCGCTGGCATCATCAACCGCTTTACGAAGCCATCGTGCTCAAGGCGCGCGAGCTCGGCCTGGCGGGCGCCACGGTGCTGCGCGGGCCGCTCGGCTTTGGCGCGAGCAGCCGGTTGCACACCAGTAAAATCCTCCGTCTGTCCGCCGATCTGCCGATGGTGATTGAGATTGTCGATCGCGAAGATCGCATCGCGCTGTTGCTGCCGCATCTGGATGCGATGGTGCGCGATGGCCTCGTCACGCTTGAGGACGTGCGGGTGATTCATTATCGCGCCAATCCACCCGCCGCCGGGGCGAAGTGAATCTCCGGGCGTTGCAGACGTTGACAGGAAGTCACCCGGGCGTCACGCAAGCGTAACAATCATGTTGGAAAAGATCAGCGACCTGTGATGGATTCAGACATCGTCAAAGCAAAACAAGCCCGACCGCGCACGCGCCGGCCATGTCCAGTGGCACTGTCAACGCGATCCGGCGTGCCGGTTTGACTGCCTACTCCCATGCCCGCCGAGCGCCATTTCGAGTTTGAGCAATTGAAGGAGAAGTTGCTCCTGATGGCCAGCCAGGCCGAGAGCGCGGTCAATCGCGCCGTGAAAGCGCTGGTGCGCCGTGATGACGATCTGGCGCTGCGCACGCGCGATGAAGACCAGTTGATCGACCGGCTGGAGATCGAGATCGACGAGGATGCCATCCGCCTGCTCGGCCGCCGGCCGCCGATGGCGGAGTTGCGGCACATCGTCGTGGCGATGAAGATCGCGCACAATCTCGAGCGCGTGGGCGACGAGGCGACCACCATTTCCCGGCGCTGTCTGGAACTCAGCCGCGAGCCGCAGTTGCGCCAGGCGGCCCTGATTCCGCAACTGGCCGGCATGGCGTTGCAGATGTTGAAGGATGCGCTCGACGCCTTCGTGCATCGTGATGGCGCCAAGGCCCGCGCCGTCGTCCCCTGCGATCTCGAGGTGGACCAGCTTTACAAGAATTTGCGGCGCGACCTGGCCGCCTCCATGCAGGAACGCCCATCGTCCATTTCGCGTTGCCTGAATCTGATGGTCGTGGCCAAGAGCCTCGAGCGCATCGCCGACCACGCGGCCAACATCGCCGAGGAAGTGGTGTACATGCTGGAGGGCCAGGATATCCGCCATCGACAAGCGGCGGGGCATGTTCCGGCGGAGGTGGCAGCGACGCAGCGCTGAAGTGTAAACTAAAATTCCAATGAAACCCAAAATCCTCGTGGTGGATGATGAGCCCGATGCAGTGGAGCTCGTCCAGTTTAACCTCAAGGGCGCCGGCTATGACGTCGTCACCGCCGCCGATGGCGAGGAGGCCATCGAAAAGGCGCGCACGACTTTTCCGAATCTGATCGTGCTCGATCTGATGCTGCCGGAGGTGGATGGGCTGGAGGTGTGCAAGATCCTGCGGCGCGATCCGCGCACCGCCGGCATCCCCATCATCATGCTCACCGCCAAGGCGGCCGAGATCGACCGCGTGCTCGGATTGGAACTGGGCGCGGACGACTATGTGACGAAGCCCTTCAGCCCGCGCGAACTGGTGCTGCGCGTCAAGCGGTTGCTGCGCACCGGCCAGGAAGCCGAGGAAAAGGCGGAGCGTTTTGTCTGGAAGGAGCTTTCGGTGGACATCCCGAAGCACCAGGTCACGGTCAAAGGCAAGGAAATCGAACTCACCGCCACCGAGTTCAAGCTGCTCACCGTGCTGGCGCAGCGGCGCGGGCGGGTGCAGTCGCGCGACCAGTTGCTGCGCGACGTGTGGGAATACGACAGCCTGATCGACACGCGCACGGTGGATACGCACATGCGGCGCTTGCGCGAAAAGCTCGGCGCGGCGGCAAAATATCTCGATACCGTCCGGGGCGTCGGCTACCGTTTCGTCGAAGAATGATTCCAGCAGCGCCGCGTTCTGAGGCTGCGTTTCCAGGAGTTCCTTCCTTGTCCGGCTCATGTGGATCTGGCTTCTGACCATCGCCCTTGTCCTGCTGCTGGCGGCTCTTATCGGCCAGCAGGTTTACTGGCGCCGGCGCATCAACACCATGTGCCAACGATGCGACCGGCATGGGCGGGCACTGCGGGAGTTTCAGGATAAATACGACCAGCTCGCCGCGCAGATTCAGGCGCAGCAACACGCGCTCTTCAACAGCATGGTCGAGGGGGTTCTCGTGCTCGATCGCGAAGGGCGGATTCAGCTCGTCAATCAATCCCTTGAAAAACTCTTCGGTCTCCAGGCGGATGTGCGCGGACGGACCATCCTGGAGGCTTTCCGCCTCGCCGATCTCGATGCAGTCATCCGCAGCCTGCGCACCGAATCGCGCATCAGCGGTCGCACCATTGAGCTGGCCGGCATGGAAGACCGCTGGGTCGAGGTGAATGCGGCGGCGGTGGTGGACCGCGATGGCATTCAGAGCGGCTCGATTCTCGTCTTCCACGATCTCACGCGGGTCAGACAACTCGAGAACACCCGCCAGGAATTCGTGGCCAATGTGAGCCACGAATTGCGCACACCTCTCTCGCTCATCAAGGGCTTCGTCGAAACGCTGCTGGAAAGCACTCCGCGCGACACCGCGACCACCACGCGCTTTCTGCAAACCATCGAGAAGCACACCGACCGCCTCACCTATCTCATCGAGGACTTGCTCACCATCTCTCGCCTCGAAAGCGGCCAGGTGGCGATGAACCTGCAACGGGTCGAGGTCGGCGAAGAGGTGTCACGCGTGGCTGAGGATCTGCAAACGCGGGCGGCGGAGCGCGGCGTGGTCATCGACAACACCGTGCCACCGCGCCTGGAGGCCCGCGCCGATGCCGATCGGTTGCAGCAGGTTCTCTTCAATCTGATCGAAAATGCCATCAAGTACGGCCGCCAGCAGGGGCGTATCGTGGTGGGCGGACGCCTGCGCGATGACGGGAAGATGGAGGTGTGGGTGCAGGACGACGGTCCGGGTATTCCGCCCGAGGCGCGCGAGCGAATCTTCGAGCGGTTCTTCCGCCTGGACCGGGCGCGCTCGCGTGAGACCGGTGGCACCGGCCTGGGTCTCTCCATCGTCAAACACATCATCCAGGCGCACGGCGGCGAGGTGTGGGTGAAGAGCGAACCCGGCGCGGGGGCGACGTTCCACTTCACGCTCCCAGCCGACCGCTGAATGAGTCGAGCCGCGACACGGATGGCCGGTGCTGTCGTGGTGTAATTACCAAGGAGACCACAGGATGGGCGACTTCCCTCTCGCCTTGTGGCAGCGTTCAAACTGGCCAGTCATGTCTGCACCGCTCCATCTCCAACCTTCCGGGACAGGTGTGAGGCTATTTCTTGAAGCCTGATCACATTGAAACGGTGGCGGGCCATGTCATCTAACATCTCGCGCCAGTCATCCATGCTCCACATCTCCGGGATGTTGGCCTGTGCGGCATCGGAGGGATCGGTTTAAGTGGGGGTGCGCAAGTCGAGCGGGATGTTGATCTTGAGGCCGCGCTGCGCGATGTGCGGCGGGTGGTCGGAGTCCTGCAAAGAATCGATCGTGCCCGTGCGAATCGCCTCCGCCACATCGAGTCCGCCATACATCACCCCGCTGGGTCGGCGCCGCGAACCGTGATGGTTCGGCGGCCGTTCTCATTCTGCACGCGGATGCGGTAGCTCTGCGCGACAGCGTTGGTTCCGGCAGATGTCCCGACGGCGAGCGCGATGCGGAGGGCGTCCGCGGGAGCTTGCGCGACGGCGCTGAGAATGGTCAGGCCGCGCGCGGTGGCCTCACGGCGAATTTCCTCCGCGGCGAATTTCCCCGGGCCCGCAGAGGCGGGATCGAGCGCGAGCGTGAGGGATTGCGCGGTGGCGTGGCCGCACAGGGCGCCCAAGAGAAAGAGGAGACCGAGGAGCTGCTTCATGTTCATTGGAGCGCGACGGTGAACTGCTGGTGCTGCCGACGCAACTGCCTCAAGCGATCCTGGGGTTGCCGTTTGGCCTTGGCGAGTCAGCAGAGGCCAGCGCGGCCGGCAACGCCAGCAGCAGAACGGTGAGACAGAAGTTGATTCGATTCATTGAGGAGCAGGTTGGTTGTCGCCACGACCGCTGGCTTCGACCAGCTCGGTGATGGCTTTCAGGACGGTCGCGCTGGAGCGGATGCTTTCCCAGTTGAAGATGCAGACATAACGGCAGCGCGTGTCGGAAAGCGTACTGGCCAGGGCTTTCCGCCACGCGACGGTTTCCCGGGCGCCTTGGAACAGCCACTCGGTCGCTGCCCACCAAGGCGCGTCGGACTTCGCCAGATTGCGTTGCACCCCCGAGTCTTTGCGCGGATCAGCGGCGTGTTCGTAGAAACTCCATGCGGGGCACGCGTGGGAATTCATCGGCACGTCGTAGGACAGTTCGCCATCCTTCCAGCCGGCGCCATGGGCAAAGAGGCGCTCGCGCGGGACGCCGGACTGCGCGGCCTCACGACAGAGCATTTCGAGGTAACGCTGGGCGACGTCGCGCAGGTCGGTTTCCCTGGGAGTGCCGTTGGTGCGAATGCCGGAGGATTTCAAGGCGGCGTAACCGATCTGCGCCATGCCACGCGCCAGGACTTCTTCGGTGCTCAAGGGATCTGCCGGGTCTTCTGCGACGGGCTTGGCGAGAAGATCGTTGCCTGACGGATGGTGGTAGGCGTTGACGCCAATCGAGGTTTCATGGCCCAGCTTGATGCCGATGAGGAGGTGCTGCTTGCTTTGCGGCAACCGAGCGTGCCAGTCCAGGATCACAGGCACCAATCGCCGGATCTCCTCGCGGCAGGCGGCAGCGTAGCGCGGACCGGCCAAGTTGGGCGGGGGCAGCACGCGGATTTGCTGGCCCCAATTGCGCCAGGCAATCTTGATGGCGTCCTCGGGCGACCAACCGGTCCATTCCACATTGTCGCGGTTCGCCGGGTCATAACCAGGCTTGGCCGGATCCCACCAGTTCCAAAGGTCGGGCCGCGCTTCCCACCAATGCTCCGTATCGATTTGCACCAGGATCGGCGTATCTGTCTGCTTGGCGGCCTCCAGGAAAACCCGCAACGCCTGGAGGGTTGTTTCGGGAGGTGTGCGGAAACAGGAGAAGACGTGGCTGATCCCCGTCTGGACTCGCGCCGCCGGCCGGTTGGGAAAATGAGCCAGCACTTCCTCGAATTGTTTGCGGCCGAGCGTCTGCGGAGATCCTTGATACATCCCCTGCCCCGGGGCGCGATTGAACAGGATGTATTGAGTGTCTGAGGCCGGCCTGCGTTGGGCGGGCACGATCGCTGCCGGGGTCGGATGCCTGCCAGCCCCGGCTGCGTGCAGCGCGACGAGGGGAGCCAACAGCAGGGTGGTGAGAGTGAAGATGCTGAACTTGTTCATGCGGGTGGCCGTCATTTCGCGCGGCGGTCGAAATATCCTGCCAGCGCATGGATCGGGTGGTTGAGTTCCATCGCGTGCAAGTTTCTTTGCAGTTTCCGGCCGACGCAATGATATGACAAGCCTCCTGGAAGGTGGCGGGCTCTTTCGCGCAGAACCATCCTCTGCACCGTGATACGATTAAGCATGATCCTTTCGGGCTGGTCGAACAAAGGGAGCGTCCACGGGGAGAGATGACCTGTTACTCGTGGCTGCAAGACGGGCGAGAACCTGCCCGGTTCGTCCTGAATTCTGCCCCCCAGCCCGTCGTCGGATGAGCCGCGAAAAGTCCGAATTCCAGTTTCGATTGCATGACCAGACATTTGTTTTGCCTGAACGTGGCCGCCACCCTGGCCCTGACTGTACTATCCGCTCCCGCTGCTGAAGAGAAACCCTCCATCACCACCGCGGCCTCTGCCCGCGCCCTCCTGACGAACGAAGTCCGGCAGGCTGCGGCCACCAATGCCGCTTCCATTAATATCCTTTCGACCAACGCCGCCCTTACCAACCAGGCCACCGCCGCCCAAGGCACGAACGCGTCCGCCGGCCAGGTCAAATACACGTCCGGCTGGGGCCAGAAACTCAAGCAGGGCGGCTCCACTGCACTGGTGCAATTGGGCCTGTCCATCTTTGGCGCGGGTTTCATTTTTGAGCGGCTCTTCCGCCTCCGTCGGCAGTACGTCGTGCCCGAGGGGCTGTCCGGCCGCGCCCGCGAATTGTGGAAGGCGGGGAAGTTTGACCAACTGGAGAAGCTGGGTGAGACCGAGCCGAGCACGCTGGCGCGGGTCATTTCCTTCATCACGCGCAATCGCCACTCGCCCATGCTGGAAGTCTCCGAGATTTGCGGCGACATCGTGACGCGCGAGCTGAGCAACCATTACCAGCGGGCCTATCCGCTGGGCATCATCGCCACGCTCGAGCCGCTGCTCGGACTGCTGGGCATGATCCTCGGCATGATCACAACCTTTGAGACCGTGGCGCTGGCTGGCGCGCTGGGCGACGCCACACAACTGGCCTCCGGCATTTCCGAGGCGCTCGTGACCACGGGCCTCGGGCTCGCCATCGCCATCCCATTCCTCGCGCTCTACCACGTCTTCAAACACAAGACCACCGGCTTCGGCGCACTGCTCGAAGAGGAAGTCACCAGCCTGCTCAGCGAGTGGCTGATGAAGAAGGAAGAGCGGGCGGAGGCCAAGCAGGGCAAGTGAGCTGATTTCTCCCCAGGCCATGCGCACCCGCAAACCCGAAGAAGAGCCGTTTGAGATCATGCTCATTCCGATGATCGACTGCATGTTGGTCATCATCATTTTCTTCCTCGTCGCCACCACGATCAAGAACCGCGAAAAGGAACTGCCGCTCGAACTCCCCGAATCCGCCGCCGCGGCCAGCGTCGAACAACCGCCGGACATCTTCATCATCGGCATCGACAAGGAAGGCCGCGCCTATCTGGGCTCCGGCGACCGCGTCGAACCCGTCGATACGGAGCGTCTCCACCAGCGCATCCGCGACGTCGCCAGGGTGAATCCCGGCCAGCGCATCCGCATCGACGGCGATCGCAACACGCGCTTCGAGGACATCATTCACATCATTGACCTCTGCCAGTTTGAGGGACTGAAAAATGTCGGACTCCACACCAAGAAAAACTCCGGCTCCCGCTGACCCCACGCTTCGCGCCCGCCTGGCCCGCATCCCCGTCTGGTGGGTGATGTCGGCCGCCTTTCACGCCATCGTGTTGGGCTGGCTGGTGTTCTTCTCGCCCATCCGCGTGATCAACATCGAGGAGCGCAAGGCCGAGTTCACCGCCGGTTCCGCCAAGATACAGGAGGTCATGGATCAGGTCCGCGACCGCCAGGCAAACATTCTCGCGCCTGACGTGCGCACGTTGCAGGACATCCTCCTCGAACTCTCCCAACTCGAAAGCAACAAGATCAGCGAATTCCAGCGGTTCTCCGCCGACTTCGCCCAAGGCGCGCCGGACCTCGCCGAAGACGCTCAAGCCGCCGCCGCCAAGGCCCAGGCTGAGGCGATGGCGGCCCAGTCGGCGGCCGACGCTCCACTCGCCAAGGTTCGCCAGACCCACACGCCCGAAGACTGGAAGGAACTCGCCGCGGCGCTCAAGAAGACCGAGGAGCCACAGGACCGCGCTGGCCAGGCGATGGAGCGTGCTCTCTCGGCCCTGACCATGAGCGAGAGCGGTTACGATTCCGCCCGCCAAGCCCAGGCGGACGCCAACGTCGTGCAGCAACGGGCCAGCCAGGCGCACCTCGCCGCCGCCACCGCCCGCGAGGACGCCCAGTGGCCGCGCGATCACGCCGCCAGCAAGGCGCGCGAGGTCGAGCGCCACAAAGAATCGATCCAGCGCGCCGAGGGCGAAGCCGCCAACACCCGGACCAATCTCACCAAGGCCCGCGCCGAAGCCGCGCAGGCCCTGGGCGAGTTCCAGGAAGCCCAGACCAACGCCGTTCAAACCAAGCTCGAAGCCGACGAGACCAAAGAGAAAGCCACCCAGGCCAAGGCCGATTTCGACAAGCTCGACGCCAAAGATCCCGACAAGAAAACCGCCCGGCAGAATTCCGCCACCGCGCAGACCGCCGCCGGCGAAGCCAGGCGCCGCGGCGAGTCTGCCCAGCGCAAAACCGAATCAACCAAGGGCCGCGTTGATTCCGCGCAAAAGAAGATCGAGCGCGTCCAGAACGATCTGAACAAAGCGCAGGAGCGTCTCGTGGCCCAACAGACCCGCGCCACGCAGTTGCAGACCGAAGCCGCGCAGGCTCTCACCAAAGCCGACGCCGCCGAAAAGCTGCTGGTCCAGACCCAGGCCGAGGCCAAGAAGCTTCAAGCCGAAGCCCAGCTGGCCCAGACGAAAGCCACTCGCACACTGGCGGTCATTCGCCAAAGCGCGACGACCAACACTTTCGTCGCGGTCACCAACAGCTTCGAATTCCCCACCAACTGGGCGGCAAGCCTGCCGAATGTTTATGGCATGGAACTGCCGGACCTTTACCAGACCGCCGTCACCACCGAGGGCCAGTTGACCGAAGCCTACCAACGCATCCGCGCCACCGAACTGGCCATGCTCCGGCAAATCCCCCTGAAGCGCGCGATGGAACTGACGGAAGTGGCCAAGGTCGTGCGCCCGAATCTCAAGCCCGCCCTCCAGGCGACTGCCAACTCTGGCGAAGACGTGCCCGCCGTGCGCGAAGCCGTGCAGGCCGCCGGGTCCGAGATTAACGCCATGGTCACGCTGGGGCTTTCGTTGTTCGCACAAGCCAAAGGTCTCGACCATGGTGGTTCCGGCAGTGCGGAAGGCGCCTCCCTTTCGCTCGATTGGATCAAAGCCCAGTCCGAACAGATGCAAGCGATGGAAGGGCTGGCGATGGAAGATTCCAACGAGCGCGCCAAGGATTTGACCGGCGCGATGAAAGAAGGATCCGGTCAGGGGGCGGCGGCCGGCGCTGGAGCCGGAGCCGGCCAACCCGGCGGAAAAACGGGCGGCCAACCCGGCGGCAAACCCGGCGGAGGCGGGCTTGGTTTAGGCGGCCCGCCGGCCGTGCCCAGCAGCCTCAAGGCTTTGCCCGGTCGAAAAATCAAGGCCGCCGCCACGCCGGCTGCGTGGATGTATGTCGATAGCTGGTATGTCCTCGGCCCCTTCGACAATGCGCGCCGCGAAAACATCGAGAAGAAGTTTCCGCCCGAAACCGTGGTTGATTTGAACGCCACCTACCTGGGCAAGGACAACCAGTCCATCCGCTGGGAATTTGTGCAGACCGGCGAGCCGCGCCTGACGCCGGCGTTCCGCAACTTTCACCCGGAGCGGAAGCGCCCCGAACCGCCCGGGGACTACTGGAGTCAAGGGCTCGAGTACATCATTTACTACGCCTACACGGAGCTGTTTTTCGAGCAAGCCTGTGACCTGTGGATCGCGGTGGGCAGCGACGATTTCTCCAAGGTCTGGATCGAGGACCAGCTCGTCTGGTCCAGCGGCAAGCAGCAGAAGTCCTGGCGCGCGGACGAGGGTCTGCGCAAAGTCCATTTCAAGCAGGGCCTCAACCGCGTGCTCTACCGGGTGGAAAACGGCTGGCATGCCAGCGAGTTCTCGCTGGTGATTTGTCTGAAGTGAGGACGCGGGCCGGCTGAAACAGGAGCGAACTGAGGAGGGCAACGCCCGCCAACAGGCGGGGCTGAAGGAGGCTTTTCACGGTGCAATCATCGATGTGCCGATGGGCTCATTGTGTTCCTGCGCCGGTGATTTCCGCGCAGAACCTGAAGAATGCGCGTTTGCGCTCGGAACTGAGGCCCCAGTTTACGGACGGGGATTGATAACCCTCGTCCATGCCCTCGCCTTTGCGCCGGTAATCGAACCAGCCCCACGAGACGTGCTCCCGCAGGGCGGCGGTGAAGTTGTTCGCGGGCTGGTCGAAGTTCTCGTGATCGTCTTCGTTGTTGATGACCGGCATCGGCCGGTACGTCGGCAGCGCGCGCGTCTTGCGGATCAGTTGAGTGATTTGTTCCGGCTTGCTCGCGCCATTGCCGTGAATCAGCAGGAAATCCGACACCGCCACAACATTCGTCGAGGGGACAACGCATCCACCAAATGACGTGCCCACCAGCAGCGTGTGGCCGTCGGCGGCTTGCATCGCTCGCACACGCTGGATGAGTTCCGACACGCGATCCGGCCGCAGAATCGAAGGTTTGTAGGTGGGGTTGGTTTCGTTGTTCACCTCCACGAGCACGTTGCGCCAACCGCCAGCCAGCAGCCACCGCGTGGCCGCATCGGTCGCGCGGATGACCGCTTCGTCGCCGGCAAACCGGGGCGACTGTCCAAAATAGAAATAGCCGATGATGACCACCATTCCCTGCTCATCCGCCGCATCCAGCACGCGGCGCATCCGGTCGGCGAACGCGGGACGCAAGGCACCCTCGGCAGTGAAGGCGCCGGTCTCCCAGGTCTGTTTGCTGGAGTAGCCTTCCGGCGAGCCGCCCTGGAAATTCACCGTGACCGCGAGCAGCCCATGCCGCTTCCATTCAGGCATGGCCGCGATGAACTCGCGCACGTTGCGCTCCGCGTCCCACTTGCCGGTGTCCGCGTACGCCCAACGCCTGGCGGTCTCGGGATTCAGGTCGTCGAAGGTCGCCTGCACCATGCGCGAGTTGAGCAACAGTCCTTCGATGCGGTGCCCCTTCCAAGAGCGCCCGGCGTAGGTCGGCCGCCCGTCGAGGTGGAAATCCTCGCCGACGATGCTCACCTTCGTCTTTCCCGGCGGCGCGGCGGCGGCAGCGAGGGAACCCCAGAGCAGACAAAGCGCGGCAAGGATGAGGGCGGGTTTGGAATTCATTGCGAGGTGGATAAGGGTGATGAGGTGTTTCACGGCAACGTGGTTGGACTTAAAACTTCGGCGGGCCGTTCAGATGCTTGAATGGGCTTCATGAGTCGCCACGGTTTCCGCCATATATCCTGCGCGGCGGCTGCGGCAACACGGGCAACGGCCAGCCCTGCCCGAATGACCACGGCAATTTCTTGTAAAGAGCCGGGCGCTCCCGCCTCAGCCACCCCGCCGTCCAGTGGCGCATGTACATGTAGAGGCTGTCACGGCCGCGATTGCCCGGGCGGTTCAGCGTTCTTTTAAAATGCCGGTGGCGCGGGTAAAGATAATACGCCTTGGCGGCTGTCAGCGACGGTCTGAAAATCACCTGATTCCACCGGTTTGAAAATCGTCGTCTTCTTCCGGTTCGTCTTCTTCCTCCTTCGCGCCACAGCGCTCTTCTTCTCTTCTTTATCCGTCTTGTTCCCCAGTGGGTTTTCTTCC
>JBBRWD010000116.1:0-21297 GCA_038249465.1 Limisphaerales bacterium
CATCCCCAGCCGAAGTCCCCCGGCAGGTTTGTCAGCCCGAACGGGTCCACCTCGTTCACCGGATCATTCCCGACAAACCGGAACAGATTGATCCCGCCGAGTTCCCCCAGCGGATCTTCGGTGCTCCACCGATGTAGGCTAGGCACATTATCCCGGCAACCGTAGTGAAACATCCAGCTTGGCGGGTGCCATTCCTTGCCCCAGGCCCGTAATCGGTTGAGCGCCGCCTGTGGACCGGTGGCCCGCAAGGTGTTTCCAAATGGGTCGTAGCGATAGCTGGCCACGATCGCTTCATTGGTGTCGAACAGGCCGACGACGTTGCCTGAGCCGTCGAGGTCGTAGTAGTAGTGCTGCCACGTATTGGTTGCTCGCGCCGTGAGAGCAAGCAACCCACCAATACCGCCCGCGCCGGCCATGCTCCCGCTCAGGTCCAAACCCCTCGTGTAAGTGAGCGTCTTCTGCGGTGTGTTCGTCGAGATGCGCGGATCGAAGTGGCGCTCCTGCAACACCAGCCTCCCGTCATACACGTAGCGCACTTCCTGCGTCGCGCTCCAGACGTTGTTGGTCCAGGTGTATTCCTTGCGAATGCGCCGCCGGCTCAAACCATCGTAGCGATACTCTGTGCGCCAGGCGTTGGTGACATAGGCATTGGTCAATTGGTTCTCCGCATCGTAGGCGAAAAGAGTGGGGATCGCAGAGCTTGCCCCTCCGATGCTCAGCAGGTTGCCGTTGGTATCGACGGAACAAACCACCGTGGCTGGCAAATAGTTGGTCACGCTGTTGGTGGCCGAGCGTTTCCAGGCATCGCGCGCGATGGCGGTGAAGAAGTTGGTGCCATCCGCCAGGGTGACGCCCGGCACGGCGTAGGTGCCGTCGGGATAGACCGTCCCCGCGTGCCCGTTCACGGTGATCGAGGCGAGATTGTTGGTCGCAAAACCCGCCACCGTCAGCGTGCCGCTGCGGGTGACGCCGGTCAGTTGATTGGCTGCGTTGGGGGAAAACTCGTTCGTCAGTCCGGCTTTGACGCGGGTTTTCAAGTTGCCCGCCGCGTCGTAGCTGTAGCTGAACTGTTCCAAGGGCAGCGGATTGTCCGATCCGTCCAAGGTCGAGGCATTGGTCATTTGACCTATCCGGTCAAAGAGATAGGTGCGGAAAAGCGCGTTGGTGGTGATTTCCTGCCACCGATGGCCGTTAGTAAGATACCGATAACCCACGTCGTCCAGCAATCCGTTTGTCCGATTGTAGAGCCGGCTGCTGCGCCACTGTGCCAAGCTGTCGAACTCGTTGGTCCGGTATCCCCCGGTGGGCAGGTCGAGGCGTCGCACCAGATCAGACGCCGCCAACGGTCCGTTGGCGGGAAAATAGCGGTTGGTGAAACCGCCCGCCGGCGAGGTCAAGGTCTTGAGGCGGCGGAGCGGGTCGTAGGTGTAAGTCGTCGTCCACGCGTTGCTCCACGGCTGTTGCAGGGTGAGGCCGGTGCGCAACTGGTTGAGGTAATCCACCGTCACCGTGTCGTTGGTCCACGGACCGTCCTCGCTAAGCAACTGGCCGCTGGCATTGTAGGTGAAGCGATGGGTTCCGATGGCGTCCACGAGGTTGGTCAGCCGGCCCAGCGCATCGTATTTGAAGACGTTCGAGCTGACCGCGGCGCTGCCCGCCAGATAGGTGACGTTGGTCAGGTTTCCGACGCGGTCGTAGCGGTAGCGGGTGTTGTCGCCGCGCGCCGCCGTCCAGCGGTTGGTCAGGCGGCCGTTGGCATCGTAGCGGTAGCGGGCCACCTCGCGGTTGAGAGCGTCGAGCTTGTTGGTCACGCGTCCCTGCTCATCGATTCCCCAGGTTGTGGTGTGCTGCAACCCGTTGGTCAGCGTGATCAAATCGCCGGCTGCATTGTGGCGGAACGAGGTCACCTGCTCTTCGGCATTGGTCACGGACAGGAGCCGCCCCGCCGCATCCCGCCCGAACAAGGTCGCGAAACCAAGGCGATTGGTGTAGGTGGCCAGTCCGCTGGCGTTGTAGCCGTATGATTCGGCGCTTTGATTCGGATAGTTACGCGAGAGGAGACGGCCCAAGGCGTCGAAGCTGTTTGAGACGCCCACGCCGACGGCGTTCGTCATCAGCACCGGGCGATCCCGGATGTCATAGACGGCCCGGAAGACCTGGCCGGTTGCATTATGCACCCGCGCCAACTGGCCGTTGACCGTGTACGAGAAATAAGTGGGGGGCGGAGACGGATACGACAACGTATAGGGCACCGTGATGTTGGTCAGGCGTCCCGGCAGGTCGCGGCCGTAGTTCAGGTAGATGTCGTTGTTGTTGGCATACACCAATTGCCCGGCATCATCGTAGTTGAAATGAGCGGCCTTTTGCAGCGCATCGGTGATGACACCTGGGCTGCCGCAGCCGCAGTAATCGAAGTGGGTGACGTTGGTGTTTGCGTCCCTGATGTCGGTCAATCGGCCGAGCGCATCGTTGGTAAAGTAAGTCCCGTTGCCCAGACGGTCGCAGCTATTGGACAGATTCAGGCGGTAATACCCATTGGAGATAACTGTGTCGTCAGGAAACCGAATGCTGGTGAGCCGTTGCAGCTTGTCCCAGGTCAAACCCACTTCCAAACCCCGCGCGTCCTTCCACCAGACGGGCAATCCGTTTTCATGATCAAATGTTTCCTGCCGGCCCGTGGGCTCGTCCCGTACGGAATAGAGCCAGTTTGTCCATGTTCCAGCGTAGTAATACCAAGTGCGAGTCAATCCCCCCGGAAAGCTCGCCTGCTGGATTTGCCCCAAGCCGTTATAGGTCAGGCTGGTGACTTCTCCCGCCGCGTTGGTGAACTCCGTCACTTGATGCTTTGCGTTGTACCCATAGGCAGCCAAACGGTGCCCATCCGGAGCGTAGGCTTCCAGCAGGTCGATTCCGTTCGTTGAATAGACAAAGGTATTGGTCCGCAAAAGCACCGGACTGCCCTCGGTGGCCGACCATGTCTCGACGATGTTGGTCGGATACCCGAACGCATTGCGGCGCGTCCACTGGTAATAAACGTTGTTGTCCGGATTTCTTCGCAGCGCGACTCCCGGCAGGCTGCTGGAACCTTCGGTGTGCTCATCAGGCTTGCCGGGGTAATCGTACCAAGTCATCTGGCCTTCGACGCCTCCGCCCGGTGACGGGGCGCGCTCCATGGACAGGGTGGCGCCCACGCTTTGCGGCGAGGCGTTGGACACCAGCAGCCAGTGGCGCAGGCGGGCTTTGACGAATTCAGCCGTATCCCACGAATCGTACGGTTTGCCCGGCTCAATTGCCGCAAACTGTCTTGGATTCCAATAAAAGCTGTTGGCCGCTTCCATCTCGCTTTGCTCCAGCGTGCCCAGCGGTGAGTTGGTGGGGGCGTTCAGGTTGGGAAACCACACGACGTTGGTATCGCAGTAGGCGTACCAGTGAACGTCGGCGTTGGGTTCGGTCACGACCATGACTCGGGCCATCGCATAGTCCGCCATGTCTTCTCCGGCGGTGTGTCCATCCTTGTGAAACCTGGTCGTTCCATAAGGCGTGCCCAGGCCAGTGATCAGCCCGCTGAGGCCATCATGCTCCATGACACTCCACACGCCCTCGGGATCGGTGATCTGTCGAAGATACGTCACCCCATTGGTCTGGAGATACTTCAGGCTGACCGTGCGCCCGAAGACATTTGTAACGATGTTGACAAGGTTGGGAAGGGTAGCGTTGGTATAACGCAAATAAGTCGAACGCCCATCGACATCGACCACGTTGGTCAACTTGCCGCCGCCGTCGTAGTGGAACGAGGTCGTGTTGCCCAGCGCATCCACTCGTTTGGAAAGGAGGAAACCGGGATAGTTAAAAGGCGTCTGGTAAACATCCTTGGCGCCATCCACAAACTGCCGCTCGTAGCCCGCCGCCAAAAGGTTCGAATCCACCAGTGGAATCAGGCGGGTTTGATTGATGTAATCCAACGGCCAATCATTTGTATTGAGAGCCTGATTGGTGATGGCGAAGCGCTGCACCCCGCCGCCCGGCAGGAAGACCGTCGCGGTCACGGTCACGTTGGTCGTGGTCCCCAGCACCGTTGCCGAGAAATTGGAGGCGCTCACCTTCGACATCCAGGAACATTCCCAGCCCTTGCCAAAGGAATAAGTGAACGCGGAGTTCGACCGGGTGTTGCGGTCCGTGTAACTCAGATGAAACGCCACCCGCGGCCCGCGCGAGGGCTGATAACTCAGCGGTTCGTCCTCGATCCAAAGCGTGCAATACGGTTCGGAAACCCACCAGCGCGCCATGCCGGTGCAATTGGTGCTGCACTCCTCGCCATTGTAGCCGGCCCGTCCGCAGGCATGCTGGTCGTCTTCGTCCCGGACGTGATTGGGATGATTGTTGGCCGCCAGCTTTGGCGCGCACAAGCCCAGCACGAGCACCAAGACCGCCGCAATCCAGAGGGGTAGGGCGCGTCTGTCGCAGCGCGTCGCGACTCCCGAGGGACCACGAACGGCGCGCTCGGACAGACGCGCCCTGCCTGCGGTAACTTTGCCAAAGATCGATGATTGGGTGACATTCATGGTCATGGTCAGGGCAGGATGGAAGCATTGTCCGGCAGGGTGATGAAAACGCGGAAAGACGGTTGCGCTACGTTCGTTGCCGTCTGGCTGACCAACCTTTCGTAGGCATCCGTCATCTCATCCGCATCCCAATCGTTCGTTCCGGCCAGGAGAAAGAAGGATTGCTCCGGCGGCACTGCATAGAGCGTCCAGTTGGTCTGACTTGTCGCGGTGCGATACACCCATTCCCACCCCATTGGCGGAGGGTTGTTGGTGAGGGCCACGGGCGGAATGTTCGTCGCCAGAAACAGATCATACGGTGGCCGGTTGGTGGAACCTCCACCATAGGACATCAGCAGGTTGCCATTGGTCCAGAATGGCGGGCCAAGGTGGAGATTCGTGCTGTTAAACGAATTGGTCCCCGACCAAAGGATGTTCGTCGATGGGTCGCCCGGAGGCGGATCACCGGGCGGCGGTGGCGGCGAACTCAAGGCCATCATCTGCCCGGAGCGGAGAGCTTGCACGGTGAGCAACTGCATTTGTTCTTCCTCCGCCGACACCGGCCCCAGCGCCGCCTGCCGGGCGTTGCACTCATAAATCCACGCGACCTGCGCCGGGGCGAGCGGATGGCGGTAAGTCTTGAGTTCGTCGAATTCGCCTTGCGCCAGGTTTTCGCCCGCCATGTCGCTGCCAATCTCGAAGCCAAGGTCTGCCTGTGGCTTTGCCGACGGCGCCAAAGTCACTCCGGCACCCTGCGCGACCGCCTTGCCATCGAGATAAATCACCGTGCTCCGCGCATCGTAGGTTAGGGCGATCTCGTGCCACTGTCCTTGCGCCCAGGCAATACCGGCCCGGAGATATTCCACGGTCTTGCCGCCTGCTTGTGCCCGGAAATGGATGGCGTCGCCTTCCGGGCTGAGGTGGAGCGACCACCAACCGAAACGGGCATCATCGGTGAAGGCGCCCACCTCGATCAACCGCGCCCAAGTGCCCGGCCCCTGTCCGCCGAGACTCTGGCTGCTCCAATCGGGTTTGAACCAGAAGCGCATGCTCCCGACCTGACAGTTGAGATTGGTTCGCCCGTCCGTGTCCACGACCGGAAAGCGCAACAATGCCGGGGTCAGACTGGACATGCGGAGCGCGTAGCCGCTCCAACTCTCGGCGAAGTCCGCGTTGGCCGCTTCGAGCGGCGCGCTCCGCAGCGGGAACCACGCGCCCGCCTCATCGCAACGCCACTGCCACAACACCCCGGACTCGGGCAGGGGCGGCAGCGGGGAGCGCGGGCGGGCGGAGAGGTGAAGGGGTATGAGAAGCAGCAATGCGAAGCAGGCAAATAAAATACTCCAGGTGCGATTCTTCATGAGCTTGGTGATGAGATTGGACGTCCACGCGGGCAGAGTCAAGCCATCAATCATCCGTTTAGCGGTGTGGAGGCGAGTCCGGAAGTCTGGTGTCGTGGAAAGCCGTGTCATCGGCACCAGATTACCGCGTCATCCTCGGAACAACGATCCGCGAGCAGCGGAAGCACGCGGGCTTTACCATTGAGGGATTAGCCGAGAAAGCTGATCTCCACCCCAACTACCTCGGCCGGGTGGAACGCGGTGAGGAACACGCTTCCGTTTCCGCGCTGATTCGGATTTCAGAAGCACTTGGTGTTCGTGTCCGCGCGCTGTTCGAGAACCTTTGAGTGAGGTTTTCGCAGAGAACGGCTCACGCAATCCAAGGTGCTTTTATCAGCGTCTTGTCTGCAGGGGATAGAGGAGCGAACCGGCGAAACGGACTCTCAGGGTCAAGAGAACCACGCTCCGTGACGCGCGGCTGGCCATCCACCAGATGCCGCGCCAGCCGCCGCGAAACCTACCTCTCATACTCGTCGTCGAATTCGCGGAAGGAGCAGTTGCAGGGCGTGCGGAAGAGCAGCACCCAGTCGTTCGCATCAGGCGCGCGGTAAGCTTTCGGACGCACGGCGCGGGCAATCTTCATCCCGCCGTCGCGCGGACTGAACCACATCGGCTTGAGCCCATCCTTCAGCAGGCCCGCGTCCAGCGTCACGACACCGCCTTGCGGAAGATAAATCACCGCGAGATCTCCCTCTTCATTGCGCGCGGCCAGCACCTTGCCGGCGGTGGGGGCTTTTGCCGTTGATGCGGATCGCGTCGCCGAGCCTTGCCAGGCCGTGACGAGTTTCGCATCGGGCCGCAGCTTCCACCAAGTAATCGAGGTGAAGAAGTCGTGGATGTGCCCGTACGATTCGAGCATGGTCATGGTGTCGTCGCCACGGCCGTTGATCCAACCGCCGCCGGTGTCCGGCCCCCAGCCGGTGCCGCGATCCGCGCGTTCGCCCGTGGTCTGATAACCGCCGGCCAGATAGATCTCCCACGCCAGGCGGCGGCGCGTATCCGCCGAGCGCGCGGGGGCTTTACGGTTCCCGCCCCAGCCCTGCGGGTAGTGGTCCTCGTAGCCGTATTCCTCGTTCACCTGGGGAATGATGCGTCCCGCTTGCGCCTGCTTCTCGCGGTTCTTCAGCATGAACTCATGGCCGCCCGATTCGTCCCAGCTTTGATACAGCGCGAAGTCCGCCCACGGCGCGGCGCCAAAGCGGAAGTCGCCATGTCCATGCGTCGAGGTAAGGTGATCGTAGGGGTCGCACTGCTTGATGAACGCGCCCATCTTCCCGGCCCAGGCGTCATCGCGGAAGTGCCGATACTCGTTCGCCACATCCCACATCACGTTGGCAAACGGCGCCAGGCGGGCGATGGCATAGCGGTAGTAACGCTGCTCGTCGGGACCACCCATGCCGGCCTTGCCGAAGGGATCCACGCCCGGACGCGAGCCATCCACATAGAAAATCACCGACACCGCCATGTCCTTGCGGCGCGCGTCCTCCAGCAGGCGCTCGAACTTTTGCCAGTAAGCGACGTTGAAGCGCGTGGTGTCGAAGTCCGGTCGCTCGACGCTGGCGGGATTCTTCGCGACCCACGGATTGAGCAGAAAAGAAAATTTCCCGGTGGGATAAACAGGCTCGAACCACGCCTGCCCATCCTTGACGCGGCCATTGAGCGCCACGCGCACCCGCGTCACTTTCAAGCGGTCGAAACGCTCGATGATTTGCGCGATGGTTTCCTCATCCCATCCGGCCAGCCAATAGGCCGTGGTGCCATTCCAGAAATAGCGCTCCTTGCTGCCCTCGAACTGGAAATGCGACGGAAACTCCGCGTCCACGCGCACGATGCCCTTCCGCCGTTTGTCCTCCGCGCGGAAGCTTCCCTGGAAGCTCTTCTCCAATCCGTCGGCACGATACTTCACCGCGTAGTCATAGGTGCCCGCTTTCGCTGGCATGAAACGGATGCGGAACAGGCTGCCATCCGCCGAATCACAGAACCCATCAACGGCAGAAAGCTTTTCGCCCCTGAGTCCAAAGGAACCCTCCACGCTGGCTTCGGTGAACGGATTCCCTGCCAGTGGCGGCGAAACCTTCAGCACAACCTCGGCATAGTCATAACAACCGACCACTTCAGTCGGTGCCACGAATTCGACCTTTGGTTCTGCGGAAAAACTCGCGGGAGGTGCGGCGAAAAGGCAAACCGCGGCAATCGCGGTGAAGGTGAGGCATGTGTTCATGATTTGTTGGGTTGATTTGTGTCGGACGCTTCATTTCGTCGCGGATTCAGCGGTACAATCACGCCGCCGCGGATAGTCCCCATGACGATGTTCGTGCGCATGTTCTGGCCGGTGCCATCAAAGCAAATGGAGCCAGCCACACCGCGCCACGGGGAGAGAGCCTTCAGGCTTTCGCGGATTCGTGCTCGGTTGGGTCCGGCGCGGCGGATGGCCTCGATGAGCAGGCGCGAGGCGTCGTAGGTCAGGGCGGCCGTGTAGTCCGGCGCGTGCCCGTGCTCGGCGGTAAATCGCCCGACAAAGCGCGTGCTGGCGGCGTCAGCCATGTTAAGTACAAACAGAAGTGGGAAGCGCACTCCTTCGGCGGAACGCCCGGCGAGGTCGAGAAAGGCGGCGCGGCTCATCGACTGATTGCCATAGATCAGAGCGGCCGGAAGGCTTTTGCGAATGGCTGCCACAAGTCGGGCGGCATCCTCCACGCCTGCGATGATCATCACCGCCGCGGGACGCGATGCCACGAGAGCAGCCATTTGTTGAGCGATGCCGGGCGCGCTGGCAGTAACGTCAAAGCGGAAGTCGGGCTGACGGTGGCGGCTCGAAAGTTCGCGCAGAACCTCGCGGGCACTCAGGCGTGATTCGTGATCAGTACAAGCCACCAACGCCAGCTTGTTGGTGGCATCAGGCAGAGCGGCGAGCACGTCCGCCACCAGCACGCGGGCAATCGCATCATCCGAAGGCGCGCAGGAAAACATCCACGAAACTCCCGCCAGGGTGACCGACTTGTCGGTGCTGATCGGACTGACCAAGGGAAGATTGGCTTTGGCCACGACCTGCTCGGCAAGGTGCGTGGAGGCGGAATCCACCGAACCGATCAGGGCCAGCGGTTGCTCATCATAGACCATGCGGGTGAGTTGGGAGACGCCGGTGCCCCACGGGTCCACCGCCCAGCGCGGTATGAGGCGAAATGGCAGAGGTGGAAATGACGAATGACAAATGTCGGATGACGAATTGGTCTGCGGACCTTGTTCCTCGTTGGCTTCGCGGATGGCAAGGCTCGCCGCCCACCAGAGGTCGCCGTTCAGCGGGTCATGCAAGTTCGTCGGGCCAAACCAGCCGAGGCGGAGTTCGGTCAGATTGGTGAAGTCCGCTTCCGAGCCGTGGTAGCCGAGCGTGGTCTCACGGAGACGGAGGAAGGGTGAGGCCGAAGCAGGGCTTATGTTTGGCGTCTCGGTGGCCGACAGCCAAGAGGCCAGAGCCAGAAGCCAAATAATGACGAATGACGAATGGCGAATGACGAATGAATCCGTCAGCGAGCGCCATTCCAAGTCCAGGCGCCTCGCCTTGGCCCATTCGTCATTCGTCATTCGGTCATTCGTCATTTCACGTTCGCTTCCTCGCGTTCGCGACGCATCTGCTGGATGACCTTGCCGCGCGGGATGCCCCAATCTTCGCGGGAATAGAATTTCCACTGGCCATTCTCAAAGCGGGTCAGAAACACCTCGCCGGCGTCGTCCATCGCGGAACTGAGCGGGATGTCGCCGGTCACTCCGGGGAAGGAATCAGTCCGATAGGCCATGACATCGCGAATCTTCGCGCGGTTCAGGCCGGCGGTCTGGATCGCCCAGATGAGCATGTTCATGCCGTCATAGGCGTGCGCGGCGTAGGTGTCAGCCTCAAGGCCATAGCGCTTCTTGAAGCCCTCGCGAAAGGCATCGAGTTTCGGATCCTTGCGCTCGGGATTCCACGGGTAACCGCAGATGACGCCCTCGGCATTCTTGCCGGCGATCTTGACAAACTCGTCGGTCACCGCGCGGTCGCCAGTGAGGAACGGCTGCGTCCAGCCGCGGGCACGAATGGCATTGAGCACCAGCGCGGCGGAGTCGCCATTGCCCCAGTGAACGATGGCGTCGGGCTTGTATTCCTGGATGCGGTCGAGCTGCATGGCGAAGTTGGTTGCGCCGCCCTTGTAAGCCATTTCGCTCACGATGGGATAACCCAGGCGGCGGGCGCTGTCGCGGATTTCGCGCACGCCAAACCGACCATAGCGGTTGCTCTGGCGGATAATGGCCACGCGCTGGTATTTCATTTTGCGGAACAGGTAATCCACGAGGATGTAGTTCAATTGCCGATCGTCGCCGATGCAGCGCATCACCCAGGGGATGTTGGTCTCGATGTAGGTCGGGTCCAAATCGCCCGGGGTCATCCACGGGATCTCAATCTTAAGGGCGACACGGATGGCAATGTGGGTGTTGGCGCCGTCAATGCCGCCGACGATGGCCCAGACGTTGTCTTTATACGCAAGGTGAATGACCTCACTGCCCGAGGCGCCCCAGAGGGCGTTGTCGTTGCGGACGCACAATTCGAACGGAATTTTACGCTTGAGGTAACCGCCCCTGGCATTGGCTTCCTCAATGGCCATGCGGCAGGCGCGCAGCATGGCTACGCCGAGGACTTCCTCGTTGTGGCTCTTGCCACCGGTGGCCACGGACACGGTGGGCAGGATTGGTCCCAGGAAACCTATTTTGACTGTGTCCAGATGCTCAGGCTCGGGAATCGCGCGACCCGAACCCGTGTATTCCATCTGCACGAGGAAATGTTCCTTGTAGGGTTTGACGCCGCCATACGGCTCCACGTCGGTCGAGGAGTGGGCGTAGTTCTGATTTGTTTTCAGCGGCAGACTGGGCAGTTCGTAAGGACCGACATTGATCCGTTCCACGATGGTCGGCATGTCCAGTCCACGGGATTGCTCCACCTTCTGGGAAGGTTTACTTCCTGATTCCTCGGCGGCGGAGGAAGAAACAACCGCGAGACTGCAGGTGGCTGCGCCGACGAGGCCGGCGAGCATCTGCCTGGTGAGGGAATATCTAGTCTGGTTCATATCAACTCCTGCGGGTGATTGGGGAAGGCTGCACTTACGGCTGGTTTTCTATTTCATCGCCGTCTTGGTCGGGACGGATCTAAGCCTCGGATAGTAGCCCGTGCCGATGCCGTGGCCCAAGCCTTTCGAGGTGCCGATCCACACGTCATCGCCGTCGAAATCGGCGCAGATGATGAAATTGTGCGGAATGCTGTAGCCTGTTTCCACGGTCTTGATGAGTTCGGCGCCGCGCTTGATGACCGCCTTGCCGGTGTGGTTCTTGCCATCCGAGGTGTAGGCCACCCAGGTGTCGGACTCGGCATCCATGCATGCGCCCACGCCTTTGTCACCGGCGAACCAGCACTCCCATGCGCTGCGTGCCTTGATGTTGTTGTTGAAGTTGCTCGGCAGACCGCAGTCGTGGTCAAAGTAGCCCCGCCAGTGCCGGCCATCGTAGCGGGCACAGCCGAAGTAGGACGAAATCCACAACACCTTTTCGATGTAGCTGGCCCCGGTGACGATCACATGCACGTTGCCGTCGTCGCGGTAGAGATCAATTTCCATCTCACCGTCCGGGTCGAGATAGGCCTTCCAATTCTCGGTCTTGATATCGTATTCGAGCACGCCGCTGCCCCACACGGCGAGATGCACCTTGCCATCGCGGTAGGCGACGTTGTAGTTCCAGATCTCCTCCATGGGCGCGTTCTTTTCGGTGAAGATATCCCATTTGTCTTTCACCGTGTCGTATCGGCTCGCCCCTGCGGTGGTGGCGCACCAGACATTGTCATTCTCCATCGCGACGGCATACACGACATCGTTGACCAGGCCGCTGTTGAGTTGGGTGTAGTGGTCGAAACGTCCAGCACTGAAGCGAGCCAAGCCGCCACCGAAGAGCCCGAGCCAGACATCGCCCGTTTTCGGGTCCACATCTATCGCGGTGACGACACGCCAGGGCAATCCGTCCTTTTCAGTCCACGATTTGATCTGCCGGGTCTTCTTGTCGAAGCGGGACAGACCGCCCTCGGTGCCGATCCAGACGCAGTCGCTCACCGCTTTGATGGAGAAGATGTGGTCGTTGGGCAGACCATCCTTCGTGGTGAGTTGTTCCCACTTGGTATAGACATAGGGCAGGCCGGGGTCCGCGACCGGCTTGTCGGCTCCGACTGCGGGGGTGCTCGCGCCAAACAGAAGCAATGGCAGGCAATTGAGTATTGAGAATTGAAAATTGAAAATTTGCAATTGGCGCATAGTTGTTCCTTTCGGCTTTGATCAAAGCGTTTTCAGATACTCGACCAGATCGTTCAACTGGTCCTTGGTCATGTCGTTGCTGACACCGTGCTGGTCGTAGGGATTGTATTTGGTCCAGATTTCCTCCAGCGAGTGGGCAATGCCGTTGTGCAGGTAGGGGGCGGAGTCGTAGATGTTGTTCAGGTGGGGCGCGTCGAATTTCTCCGCGCGATCATACCAGAACTTCGTGCCGACATTGTGAACCTTGCCGTCAGTGTAGAGCGGCGGCGGGTGGCAGGTGTTACAGCGTCTATCGACCGGAATCGGACGTCCGTCATTGGTGCGCACGCGCTCGAACATCGCCTTGCCCCGCCGCTGGGCATCCGTCAGCGGCTCGTCCAGTTTGCGGTAGCGGTTCGGCGGACGCGGAATGGTGCAGATGTAATAGTCGAGATCATCGAGATCCTCGGCGGTGAACGGCGCCAGCCGCGTGAAGAACACCGCCAGCCGCGCCCCGCACTGGCGTTTGAGGCTGGGGTTGGTGCCCACCCATTTGTAGGGCGCCATGTCGTTGATGCCGCGCAGCGTCCGGTTGTCCACCGGGTCAAGGCCAATGCCATCCGGCTCGGTGTCATACACAAGATTGTCGATGTGACCGTCCGGGTGGCAGCTATGACAGGAAAACTGGCGGTGGAAGGTGATGTTAGCGCTGTGAAAAAGCCTTTCGCCACGCCGCACCTTGGTGAGTTCCTTTTCTCCTCCCAGGTCGATGCGCGCCACGACCAGCCGTGTCTTCAGGTCGATCACCGAGACGGAGTCATCGAGCTTCGACGCGACAAAGGCCGTCGCGCCATCGGCGGAACAAGTGATGCCCCACGGCACGCGCGGCGTCTGGATGAATCCAAGGATAAACTCCGCCGCCTTGCCCAGGTGGTTCGGCAACACGCGCTGCCGCTCATACGGCGTGGCCTGCTTGAGCATCGCGATCAGCTTCTCCAAATCCACCACGGCCACCCGGTCGCTGGTGGCGCTGGTCAAGAGGGCCAGCTTGCCGTCCGGTGTGATGCAAACGCTGGTGGGATCGGGAAAGCCGAGATCGTTTTGGTCCAGCAACACTTGATCCACCGTGCCATCCTTCCAAAGAATCCCGAGCCCGTTCGCGATGGTCCACCCCTGCATGATGCGCGTCATCGGCACGAGGTTCTTGGTGCGCAGCAGAGGGATGACGGCGTATTCGCCGCTGGGATGCCAGGCCACATCGGAGAGCAGGTTCGCGCCCGGTACCATGAAGCGATCCTGGACGACGGCGCGTTCCGCATCGATGACCGTGACCTCGGAAATGGAGGGCGTGCGGTCGCCACCCATCCGCGAGAGCGCATGCACCACGAAGATGGGGCCATCTTTCGACTGGGCCAGCGCCCACGGCGATCGACTGGCACTCAGGCGCTTCACCTCTTTCAGCGTGGCCACGTCGAAGACCGAGATGCTGTCGATCGAGGTGTTGAGCACGTAGAGATTCCGGCCCTGCTGGTCCACCAGCACGCCGTGCGGTTCGTCGCCGGTTTCGAGCGTGGCCACAACCTTGCGACTGGCGACATCCACCACGGAGACATTGTCATCGAGACGATTTGAAACAAAAGCCTTCCGGCCGTCCGGGGTGAAGCACAACTCGTTCGGCTGCCCGCCGACGGGGATGCTGGCAATTGTCTTCCGCGTGGCTAGGTCGAGGACGATGACTTCCCGCGCTGCTTCGCAGGTTACCCAAAGCTCCCGGCCGTCGGGCGTGGGGACAAGGTGAAGCGGATTTTTGTAATTGCCGTGAACGGCTTCGATGGCGGTCGCCGGCAACTTGGTAGGATGCGCGATCTGCTTCACGGCGGACACATAGTCAAACTTCTTCCCGTGCGCTTCCGCGTGGCAAGGCAGGCAGGTCTTCTCTGAAGTCTCAGCCAGTCCCTTGCCCTTCGCCGCCACCTTGTCACGCATCACCTCTTCGGGCGAATACGCGCTTCCGGGACCGTGACACGCTTCGCATTGCACGCCGTCGCGCAGGTCGAAATCCTTCAGGAAACTCGCGGCCTCAAATCCCGCTCCGGTCGTGTGGCACTTCAGGCACTGCGCGCTCTTTTGGGGATCGCCAGCGACGCCAGCTTCCCTGGCCATTTCCAGGCTCCGAGGCGTGGACAGCACCGCATAGGCCTGAGCGTGTTTCGACAGGCGCCACTGGCTGAACTGGAATCCATGGTCCGGCCCGGTGTGGCACTGGGCGCACGCCATGACGCCGGTAAATTTGAACGGGCTGGCGTTGGTTCCGAGGGGTGATGCGGTCGCCACCTCGCTGGGCGGAGGGTTTGTCTTCGGCTTCGGGTGGGCGATGCGTTGCCAGGCCGAGTCGAAGTCGAAGGGCTTTCGTTTCAGCACCCGATCGTGGGAGCCTTTCACCCGATGGCAGATCATGCAGGTTTCCTTGGTCGGCATCTTGAGGCCGTGCATCATGGCCTGCGTGCGATCCTTCATGATCTCTTGCGGCGAATACTCGCTGCCGGGACCGTGGCAGGCTTCGCATTGCAGGCCGTCGGCCAGATGGAAGCCTTCCAACATTTCCCAATCCTCGGCTTCGCTGGCGGTGGCGTGACAACCCAGGCACATCTTGGCTTTGTGTGGTTCCTCGGTGATGCCGCTGAGGTCGGCGATGGACCTTGCTTCGGGCAGCGCGAGCGCCGCATAAGCACGCGCGTGCGGAGTCAGACGCCACTGGCTGAGCTGATGGCCCGACGCGGGAGTATCATGGCACTCGCCGCACGCTTGGGCGCCGATGAAGATGGGATCCTTGCCGCTCGGGGCGTACGAGGCGGCGGATGACACCAACGGAAACGTGCCGAAGAGAAGTGCCGCAGTTGCCAATAGAATTCGATGGTTTGTCATGTCGTGAGAAATGACGAATGACCAATGTCGAATGCCGAAAGAATGACCAGGCTCGAATGGCCAACAGATGAATCAAATGTGATTCGGTCTTGGGCATTCGCCATTCGGATTTCCTTGGTTATTGCGTCATTCGTCATTGGTCATTCTGCTTTGATCTTCAGAATCTGGTTGGCCGCCACGTTCTCCAAGATCTGCTTCTTGCCATCGGGCCAGACGATCTCGACCGAGTCAGCCTTGGTCGCCTGGCCGAGGCCAAAGTGCGGGCGCGGGTCGCTGCTGGTCAGGTAGCCATTCACCGCGATGACCGGCTCCACCATTGTCAGGCCCTTGGCCTTGACGGTGACGGTGGCACCAATGGCGACCATGCCGGTGTCCTTTCGCACGGGCACGACCTTGAGCCAATGCTGCTGGTTGCCGCCGTCATTGCGCAAGAGGTGCGGCGATTCGCTGATGGTAAACATGAGAATGTCGAGGTCTCCATCGTTGTCGAAGTCCCCAAACGCCGTGCCGCGCCCGACGTGTTTGGTGTGGAAGAACTCTCCAGATTGCCGGGCCACATCGATGAACTTGCTCTTTCCATCGTAGCGTGCCAGCACCGGTTCCTCCAGATAGAGGTGATGCGCGTCGCCGTTGGCGATGAACAAGTCCACGTAGCCGTCGTTGTCGTAGTCGTTCAGCAAGCCACCCCAGCCGGTGTATTGGCCACACAACAGGGCGACGCCTGATTGAGCAGTCACGTCCATATAGATGCCTCGCTTGGCCTGAAGCATCAGCGAGCTATAGCCCATGTCCGGCACCAGGATGTCGAGCAGGCCATTGCGGTCGAGGTCGGCAACAAACGGACCCATCGAGGAAACACCCTGCCCGCCTTCACCGAAGGCCGTGCCGGTCTCGGTGGCTCGATCCTTGAAATGACCCTTGCCATCGTTAACCCAAAGATTGTTCGGCATGGCATCGTTGGTGACGTAGATGTCGGTGTCACCATCGCCGTCCAGGTCACAGGCCACCGCGCCCATGCCACGCCCCGTCGTTTCCCACAGCCCTACCTCCTTCGTCACGTCGGTGAAGGTGCCGTCGCCGTTGTTGCGATACAGATGGTCCGGCTGTCCCGGGTAGGATAGCGGGCCGGGAAAGTTGTCGGCCTTGTAGTAAGCACCGGTACGCTGGAACGCGCCCTTGTCGTAGTCCAGATAGTGAACCACGAACACGTCCAACAAGCCGTCGCCGTTGTAGTCAAACCACGGCGCCGCCAATGCCCAACCGGGACTGGTCAGGCCCGCCTTGGCGGTCACGTCGGTGAAGGTGCCATTGCCATTGTTGCGGTAGAGAGTGCTCTCGCCGTAATTGCAGACATACAAGTCGAGGTCGCCGTCGTTGTCGTAATCGGCGCACGAAGCCGCCATGCCGTAGCCATCCTCGGTGCCGCCCACGCCTGCCTTGTCGGTCACATCCGTGAAGGTGCCGTTGCCGTTGTTGTGATAGAGCGCGTTCGTCAACTTGCCCTTGAGCACCCGCCCGCGATTGTCACTGATGTCCGGGTGCCAGCGGCCGTTGACGAAGTAGATGTCGAGAAACCCGTCGTTGTCGTAGTCGAAGAACATTCCGCCCGGCCCGGTGGCCTCGGCGATGTTGCTCATGTCGAAGTCGCCGAGGCTGTGCTTGAACTTGAGCCCAGAGGACTCGGTGACGTCGGTGAATTTCGGCCAGGCCGCGTCGGCGGCAAACGATGGAGACACCGGCAGCAGGGCCAGGGCCGATGCGCCGGACAGGAGCCATTTGGAGAGTGTGTTCATCAATGCGAAGTCTCCTGCGATTTGGTCGCAGACGGTTCAGGTGCGTTGGTTTTGACTGCCTCCCACGAGGCGCCGAGATCGATCCATTCCACGAAGACCCGGATCTCCTCTTCGCTTAATGGCCCGCCCTTGTCCGGCGGGGGCATGAGCTTCACCTTCCGCGGAGCAGACGCAGCCTGGTCGAGGTGCTGGTCCCACGGACGAGAGGTGTCCGCACCGAACAGCCGCCAGATCAATGGACTGGTGCGGGCGCGACCCGCATCCACATACTTGCCGCGCTGCGGAAGAGGACTGGCATTTCCTGGGCCGCCATCCACCGCCGCCCGCAGCGACGCGTAGGCTTGCTGGAGATCCTGCAAAGCTGGCTGGTCTGCTCCCAACGGCAGGTAGATCGGCGCGTCGGGCATGCCGTGGCACCCGACGGAGGCGCAGCGGTTCTTGAGAATCGGCACGATCGCGGTGCGAAAATCGACCACGCGACGCTGCTCCGGAGGCGGAGTCAGTTTGTTGGCCCGCCGACGCAGCGCGAGCACGAAGTTGTTTTCCGGAACCAGCTCCGGATCTTCGTGGCAACCCACGCAGCCGCGCGTTTCCCGCGGCTTGGTCCACACCCAGCCACAGGTGTTCAGCGCCAGTCCGCGTTCGTCCAGCGTCTGGAGCATGACCGGAATATCGGCGGGCACCTCGATGTGGAACGAGCCGTCGGCCTCGATGGGCGCCTCGCCTAAAACGCGTCGCGCCACAAACGGTCCCTTTCGCTCGCCCAGCGCCGGCAGGCTTGCCGGAGAAGTGGCCGGAGTTTCAGCGGAAGTCAGAGGCACACCTTCGATGACGCGCACCCGCTTGAAGGCGCCTTTCGCCAAGTTCGTGCGCATTGCTTCGTCGGCGTCGTAGCAATTCATCGCATAGAAAGTGCCCGTGGTGAACTTGGCAGGTTCAACCACCGTCGAGTGGCCATCGGGTCGGGGTCGCGGACGCACTACCTGGGCCTGCACGTCGTGATAGTCCGGGCTGTCGAAGATCGTCTCGCACTCGCCGGAGTCCGCATCAAAGCGGCCCACGCCACACGTAGCCTGACCATTAGCGGGGCGTCGCGACACCAGCAATTGGTTGCCGCGCCACGGAGCCGGGTGGAGATAGAGCCACGCCGGATCACTCGTCAGTCGTTTGTAAGTGGTGTGGGGACGATTTTCCCGAACGCTGGCAAGCTGGCCCGCGCCATCCCAAGCCACTTCATCGCTCTCGACGAACACCACCAGGCGCTGATCCGTGGCGCAGGGCATGTGCTGGAGGCGCCGCCCCGCTTCGCCGCCATAGCGAACCAGTTCGGTGCCGACGATGTTGACGCCATACAATCCAACCCGGCCAGCCTGTGCTCCCGGCTCGCTTGGATACCGCTCCGCCGCATAGAGCAACCGTCCGTCCCACATCTGAAACGGATCAAAGTTGTGATTCGGATTGTAAGTCAGGCGACGCCGCTCGCTGCCATCAAGGTTCACATTGTAGAGACTGGAGCCCGTTGCGCGTCCCACTTCATTGAGTCCATTCTCCCGGGCGACATACACGATGGTGAACCAAGGCTCCGGCGAATCCAGCGTGAAGAGGGTGGTCGCATAAATGGGACTGCGGGCATCCTGATTTTCCGGGCTGACGGCGCGGAGATCCTTGCCGTCCAGGCCAACTTCCCAAATCCGCCAGCGCGCTTGCTTGTCTTTCTTACCGGCAAACAGCACCCGCGTGGCGTCGAACGACAGGCTGGGATCGCACGCGGCCACGAAGCCTTCGGACAACACGCGCACCTGTCCTTCAGGCGATACCACGACGAGCCGGGCGCCCGAAAACCAGTCGGAGCGAACCAATCCACCCGCATCCCATGCCTCCGCGTCGGGCTTGGCCTCCTTGGGCACCTGAGTCAGGACCATCGGTGCATCGATCGTGGCCGCCATGGCCATGAACGACATCTCCACCGCCACCGACACAGTGACGACCAGCTTGCATAACCTGACTGTGAAACAACACATCGAGTCACCCTTTACTTGATCATCGCCTGAGGCGCGGATCGTTCCCCCGGTTCACGCACTTTGAGAATTTGATCCGTCTTCACGTTCGTCAGCACCTGCGTCTGACCGCTGGGCCATTTGATTTCAATGCGTTCCACCGAGGCATTGGTCCCGAGTCCAAAGTGCAGCCGGCGGTCGGACATGGTGAGAAAACCGAAATTGCAGCGCGCTTCGGCGTGCCATGTCTTTGCGCCCGCGGTCAACGTGACGAGCGCGCCAAAACCATCCCGGTTGCTGCGCGTCCCTTCAAGATCGAGCGTGAGCCAGTGATTGGGGGTGCTGCCTTGATTGCGCAGGAGCACTGGACGGTCCGCCACGGAGGTCACGAGGATGTCAAGGCGGCCGTCGTTATCAAAGTCCGTCACCGCACTGCCGCGGGCGCGGACTTTGGTTTTGAAATAGTTTCCCCCCTTGGTCGAGGCGTCGGTGTAATGACCCGTGCCATCGTTTTCCAACAAGAGACTTTCCACGCCGAGCAGGTAATGGGCGTCGCCGTTGGCGATGAAAATGTCCAGGTCGCCGTCGTTGTCGAAGTCGAGGAAGTTGCCGCCCCAGCCGACAAAGCGCGCCGTCAGCGCCCCCAAACCCGAGGCACTCATCCGGTCATCGTAAGCTCCATGCGGCGTGGCAAGGTAGAGGGAACCATAGCCGAGTCGCGTGACGAGGATGTCCTGCCGTCCGTCGTTGTTACAGTCGCCCATCGCCGCGGCCATCGTGCCAGCGGCTTCGCCCATTGAGTTGAAGGCCACGCCGGCTTCAAGCGCGATATCCTTGAAGCGCCCCTTCCCATCGTTCACCAGCAACGCGCAGGGTGTGCCGTCGTTGGAGAGGAAGAGATCCTGATCGCCATCGAGGTCATGGTCATACACCGCGACTGACATGGCGCGATGACCCGGCAGGCGGATTCCGGCGCGCTCGCTCACATCTTCAAAGGTGCCATCGCCGCGATTGCGATAGAGCGCATTGAATTGCGGTGCGTAGGCAAGCGGTCCGGGATAAAGGCCGACGTGACTGGTCACCTTTGGATCGAAGGCCAGATAATTCGCTACGAAAAGATCGAGCCGTCCATCGTTGTCGGCGTCGAAGAACACCGCGCCGATGCCAGTGCCTCCCGCGTTCGCCACGCCCGCCTTGGAGGTCACATCTTCGAAGGTGCCGTCGCCACGATTGCGGTAAAGCAGGCAACGTCCGACGTTGATCACATAGAGGTCGGAGTGGCCATCGTTATCAAAGTCCGCCGCGACCGCCCCGGTGCCGAAGCCCTCGCCTGCGACACCGGCTTTCTGGGTCACATCTTCGAAGGTGCCATCACCGCGATTGCGGTAGAGGCGGTTTGGCTCGCGCTTCGTGCCTGGCGCATGGCGCGTCACGCCTTCGAGCGGCCCGGAGTTGACGAGATAAAGGTCAGGCCGTCCGTCGCCGTCGTAGTCAAGCCAGGCGCCGCCGGAGCCGTTCGATTCGAGAATATTGGCGATGCGGTTGTCGCAGTATTGGTGGACGAAGTTGACGCCAGCCCGGGCGGTGATATCGACGAAAAGATCCTGCGCGGCCGCGGGGATGGGCGGGGTGATCTTCACCTCCGGCAATGCGGGCGCCTGCGAACCCGCGCGCCCTGTGGGCGAAACGCGGCCCAACTTCATGAACGCCAGGACGGCAATCAACCCCGCGACAAACACGGCGGCACCCTTCCAGAAAAAGCCGGCAGATGGATTCATTTCGAGGAATTTCGGGTCATGATGCAAGATGCAAGGTTACGATAATCATCGCTGTCTGGTGATTGCAGATGACTATACGGAAGCGGGGAGAAATGGGCACAATCGTGGGGTCGAATGCTGGATATCCGGGGTGAAACGCAATCGTTCGATTGCCAGAAGGATGAATTCAACCACCCGGGCGACGGTGCGCCATTCAATGCTGCTTATCGTCACCAGAAACCAGCCAATTCCTCAACTCCGGCGTTGTCACGCTCAGGATTCACGGTAGAATGACGCTCAGACGCTACCCGCACGAAGCACAACATGCTTGAGCCCGCAAATTGTCCAAGCCCCGCAAGGCCGTTGCCCCGGCGAGGCGTGCGGCACCTGGGGGAGGCACGCCGTTTGGCGCCTGACGACCCCCAGATCCCCAATTTGACCTGGTCAACGACAACTATTCTTCGCCACGGCGACAATTAAACCTCACCACTGCGCCGGCTTACCTTTGATGGTATTTCACTGTTTCATGCACTGGCTCCGACCCTCTGGGCCAGCCGTCCTCGGCGGAGCGCAGTCTTTGGC
>JBBRWD010000117.1:0-20673 GCA_038249465.1 Limisphaerales bacterium
CCACATCGTCCGCCACTCTGGCCAGCGATGCTTTTGCGAAGTTCCACGAACGTTCCAAGACCATGCGCTCCTTGGTAAGCAAAGGCGCTGCACTCGTCAAGGCGTCCGCCGCTTTCCGCCGCGTAGCGGCTCAGTTCAACAAACCAGATGCAGCGAACCCGGCGATGGCGCTCTGGTTGACAATCGAGGATCAGTGGCGCCGGGTCGCTGATCTGGGACGTTCCTCTCCGTTCCTCCCGGCGCATTTCTTGGTATGATCGCGACACGAAAGGCGTTACAAGCAGCGCGTCACCATGAAAGCAAACGTCATCCTTCCTCTTGTCGTCCTGCTCAGCGCCACCGCTGGCTTCACCGCCGAGACGCCCAGCGCCATTCCAGCTAGCACGAACGTCGCTGTCGCGCCGCGTCGTCCGCCCCCGGTGCGTTCGCCTGAGGTGCAGGCGGATCGTCGCGTTACGTTCCGCTTGCAGGCAGCCAAGGCCACCGAAGTCGCGGTTAACGGGCAATGGCCCAACGGGCGCGCCGCGATGACGAAGGGTTCCAACGATGTGTGGAGCGTCACGGTCGGCCCCATTGATCCCGGCGTGTGGGAATACAGCTTCACGGTGGATGGGCTGACGATGATTGATCCGCTCAACGTGGCCATCAAACCGATGCGCGAGCCGCGCACGAGCATCCTGCACCTGCCGAGTCAGCCGCCGGCGCTGCATGATTTCCAGAATGTGCCGCATGGGATCGTGCGCCAGCACACGTATTACTCGAAATCGCTCGGGCGTCTCCGCGAATTGTCCGTCTATACGCCGCCCGGCTACGACCAGAAGACGCGCGCGAAATACCCGACGCTCTATCTCCAGCATGGCTCCGGCGACAACCAGGCCACCTGGACGACGCACGGCAAGGCGCACTGGATTCTCGACAATCTCATCGCGCAGGGACGCGCCAAGCCGATGGTGGTGGTGATGATGGATGGCCACGCCACCATTCCCGGCGGGCCGCCCGGAATGACAAACAACACCCAGATGTTCGAGTGCGATTTGTTTGAGAACGTGCTGCCGTTCGTCGAGGCGAATTACCGCGTCAAGCGCGATGCGGCCAACCGCGCGATTGTTGGCTTGAGCATGGGCGGCGGGCAGTCGCTGACCATCGGGCTGAATCACGTTGATTGGTTCAGCTGGGTGGGTGGATTCAGTTCCTCCGTTCCCAAGGCCGAGACCGTGGCGAGCGCGCTGGCGAACCCGGAGGCGACAAACAAGAAATTGAAGCTGCTGTGGATTGGCTGCGGCAAGGATGACTTCCTGCTCAAGCGCAACGAGGAATTCCTCGTTGTGCTCAAGGAGAAGAACATCCGCCACGAATGGCATCTGACAGATGGCGCGCACTCCTGGCCGGTGTGGCGGATCTATCTGGCCGAGTTCGTGCCGCGACTGTTCTGAAGCGTGCCGCCCACTCCAGCGCGGACGCGATTTCACCAGGGGCGCGCGCGGTCGGGACGGTTCTTCTTCGTATCCGGGGCGCTCACCTTCCGGCCAGCGGCTGGCAGGTTCGCGGAAGGAATCGCGGAGTCGTGCGGTGGTTGACCTGATTCAGCCTGAATGGCCGCAATTGATTCGTCGATCATCCGGAACAACTCCTTCCGGCCCTCCCTCGTGGTCGCCGAACAGGTGAAGATCTCCGGCAGCTTCTCGAACCATGCTGAGATGCGGCCGGTGAACGCGTCGATGTTCGCCTGGATCTTTGTGGGTGTCACCGCGTCGGTCTTGGTGAAGACGAGGACGAACGGGATCGAGTTGCGAGCGAGCCATTCGACGAACTCCAGATCGATCTTCTGCGGGGTGAGGCGTGAGTCGATGAGCGCAAAGACGCAGCAGAGGTTGGCTCGATGCTGAAGATATTCGGCCACCGCCTCGCTGAACTGGGAGCGGTCCTTGCGCGCCACCTGGGCGAACCCGTATCCCGGCAGGTCCACCAGGCGCCACGTCTTGTTCATCGTGAAGACGTTGATCATCTTGGTGTGCCCCGGCGTGGGCGAAACCCGGGCAAGATCCTGCTTGCCCGCCAGCATGTTCAACAGCGACGACTTGCCGACGTTGGACCGGCCGATGAAGGCGAATTCAGGCAGCGACTCGTCCGGGCACGAAGCCAGGTCTGGAGCGCTGCGGTCAAAGATGGCGGATGAGATGTTCACAATGGAAAACCAAGGGATGACAGTCGCAGCAAAGTCACTTCTCTGGTAGAACCATTTTCTGAGGGTGGGCAATACCTCGCGGCGCGTGGCAGCACGTCACGCTCGCCCAGCATGGGCATCGATGCGCCACGGCTTGCCGTAGCCGCCCAGTCCGCCGCGGCAGATTTCCAGAGAGCTCAGGCATTTTTGCAGGCTTTCCTTGAAGGTGCGTCCGATGCTCATGAGTTCGCCCACACGCTCTTCATCTGCGTGCTGAGTGTCGGGTCGGCCTGCGGGAACTTCTCGAAGTTGGCAGGACCAACTCCAACGGGGTTGCGTCATTCAGCCCGGCGTTGCCGGTGCGAGCCGCACAGGCGAGAAGCGGTTGCGCTGGGTGGCGGTGGGAAAAAGAAAATAACTTTGAAGGAGTTGTGTCAGGGCGGCGGCGGATGGGGTGCAACCCTTTCAGGGTTGATGAATTGGTGGGGACGGTTTCCCAGGGTAGGCGTTCCTCGCCGGGCCGGCGCGGACCGCCAACCCTGGGCTGATGGATTTGAATCCCGTTGGGATTCGGGGATGGAGCGCCGACTAATCGCAAAAACCATTTTTCCAGTCGAGGAAAAGTTCCCCATTCCTCGTCCCTCTGTGAAAATCACCGTTTCCATCAACAAAGATCGGTTCGATATGAGTTTTGCCACCAGCCCGCCTCACGCGATAAAGAGCTATTTCATCTGGCTGTAGTTTCTGAGCACGCACTTCACGTTGAAACTGACCAAACAAATGCGGCGAATGTGTCTCCGCGACAATATGAACTCCACGCTTGCGAACCGCATCAATGAACACTGAGGCGAGCGGTCTCTGAGCCAGCGGGTGTAAATGAAGCTCTGGTTGCTCAAATAAAAGCGTTGCGCCTTGTGGTGCGAAGCTCAGCTGCGCGAGCACCGGCAAAACCTGTGACAAACCGTAGCCAAGATCAGCGATAGGGAAATCAGATCCATCCGGCAATCGCACGCTCACATCAAATAAGTCAGAGGTAGCTACGCGCGATATTCCCACTTTAGAACCGAGACCCATCATGGCTAACCAACCGGCTATTTGGTTTATATGAGGGCGCGATTTCGACTGAACCGCCTCATTGGCCAATAAGGGAATCGTTGACTCGCCTTCTGCCCCAACTTGGTTGGGAGACGCACCCCGAGTCGGGTAACTCCGTCGAGGTGATTGACGGAATGGTCCAAGATAAAAAGTTTTCGCTAAAGCCTCCGCTATTTCTCGTTGCGCGGAGCTAAACGCAAAAAAGTCCGCAAACTTCCGAGACATAATTCGTTCTCGAAGAATGAAGCCAGAACCTCTGCCAAATCTACCCAATGCGTTCGTTCGCGTGTTCTCAACCGAGAGAAACACTTTGCCTCGTTTAATCCTAAAGGTTTCGTCTCCAACTTTAACTTCCCCACTGGCAATAGAAATGTCCTGAGTTCGCTTGGTGCTTTTGAACTCATATCTACCCTCTACTTCAGCTTCAACAGCCTCACTACCTTCCTGTCGCTTATCGGGTTCGCGTCGAGCCCGTCGGACGCGCACACTTCCAATATTCACTCCGAGTTCAATTGCGTCTGCGTATTTTCGAGAATGAATGATTTCAATAAAACGACCGAGATGCACAGCAGCTTTTTCGTCGTCAAGAATCAGTGCTCGTTGATCATTTGGAACTGAAGCCGTTTGGCTCAAGGCCGCCAAAGCATGAAGAACTGTGCTTTTGCCGGAAGAGTTTTCGCCAATAAAAATGGTTATCGGTTTGATTGGGATTGTTACCGATTCAGCAATTCCTTTGAAGTTACCGATTGTGACAGAGTTTATTGGCATAGATATTCTTTGGATTAGCTCTTCGCCCCCGCCAGTTCTTCCTCAAAATCCACGATCTCTTTGATCTGCACCAGAAACCAGCGGTCGAACTTCGTGAGGTTGAAGACCTCCTCGATGGTGAACCCGACGCGCAGGGCGTGGCGGATGAAGATGATGCGTTCGGCGCTCACGCGGCTTCAACTTCCGCATATTCCGCTGTCGAACGAGGTTCCGGCACCGGCATGCCTTCTTCGCGAAGGACCTGGATGTGTTCCTTGATGGCTTCGTGGATGAGTTTCACGACCTCATCCCGCGAAGGCGCTGCCGCCACACAGCCCGGCAGGTCAGGAATGTAAGCGCCGTAGCTGTTGTTTCCGTGTTCGATTACAATCGCGTATCGCATATCACTCAGTCCTTCAGTCCGGCTTGCTTGAGGACACTGTTCAACGTGCCCTTGGGCATGTCAACGCCCGGATGCCCGGCGATGGTGACAAGACCGGGCTTGGAGGGATGTTTAAAATGCCGGTGGCTTCCACGGGTCCGCACAAGAAACCAGCCGTCGTCCTCGATGAGCCTGATGAGCTCGCGGACTTTCATGCTCAATTCCCCGCCCCCGCCAACTCCTCCTCAAAATCCACAATCTCCTTAATCTGCACCAGGAACCAGCGGTCGATCTTGGTGAGGTTGAATATCTCCTCGATGGTGAAGCCGGCGCGCAGGGCGTGGCGGATGAAGAAGATTCGTTCCGCGTTGGGCACGCTCAGCTTGCGCGAGATGAGGTCGCGCGGCAGCACGTCGCGGTCGCCGTAGATTTCAGTGCCCACGCGCCACGGCTTGCCGTCGCCGCCCAGGCCGCTGCGGCCGATTTCGAGCGAGCGCAGGCATTTTTGCAGGCTCTCCTTGAAGGTGCGCCCGATGCTCATCGCTTCGCCCACGCTTTTCATCTGCGTGTTGAGCGTCGGGTCGGCCTGCGGAAATTTCTCGAAGGCAAAGCGCGGCACTTTCACCACCACGTAGTCGATGGTCGGCTCGAAGCTGGCCGGGGTCTCGCGCGTGATGTCGTTGCGGATTTCGTCGAGCAGGTAGCCGACGGCGAGCTTGGCGGCGATCTTCGCAATGGGAAACCCGGTGGCCTTGGAGGCCAGCGCCGAGCTGCGCGACACGCGCGGGTTCATCTCGATGATGACCATCCGGCCCGTCTCCGGGCTGACGCCGAACTGGATGTTCGAGCCGCCGGTCTCCACGCCCACCGCGCGGATCACGGCGAAGCTCTGGTCGCGCATGATCTGGAATTCCTTGTCGGTGAGCGTCTGCGCGGGCGCCACGGTGATCGAGTCGCCGGTGTGGATGCCCATCGGGTCGAAATTTTCGATCGAGCAGATGATGACGCAGTTGTCGGCCTTGTCGCGCATCACTTCCATCTCGAATTCCTTCCAGCCAAGGAGCGATTCCTCGACGAGGATTTCGTTGACTGGCGAAAGGTCGAGGCCGCGCTTGGAAATTTCCTCGAACTCGTCGCGGTTGTAGGCGATGCCGCCGCCGGTGCCGCCGAGGGTGTAGGCCGGGCGGATGATGAGCGGGAGGCGTCCGATCTTCTCCGCGATGGCGCGCGCTTCCTCCAGCGTGTGGGCGACGCCGCTGATCGGCACGTCAAGCCCGATGGAGAGCATGAGATCCTTGAAGACGAGGCGGTCTTCGCCCTTCTCGATGGCGTCCGCATTGGCCCCGATCATCTCGACGCCGTATTTCGCGAGCGCGCCGTTGCGGAAGAGCGCCATGGCGGTGTTGAGTGCGGTCTGACCGCCGAGCGTTGGCAGCAGGACGAGTTTGTGCGGAACCGTGTCGGGCACGTTCGGGTCGTTCACCGGCACGCCGAGGCGGCGGAGTTCCGCGATCTCCCGCGCGATGATTTTCTCCACGCACTCCGGCGTGATCGGCTCGATGTAGGTGCGGTCGGCGAACTCCGGGTCGGTCATGATGGTGGCCGGATTGGAGTTCACGAGAATGACGCGGAATCCCTCCTCGCGCAGCGCCTTGCAGGCCTGGGTGCCGGAATAGTCGAACTCGCAGGCCTGGCCGATGATGATCGGGCCGGCGCCGATGATGAGGACGGAGTGAATGTCGGTGCGCTTGGGCATATTTAAAAGCGGCCCGATTGAACACGGAACGCCCCCGGCTGGCCAATGGATTTTGAAACTGGAAGCGTTCGTCGGCCCGCTACGGCGCCGGGAAATCCCGCCCGTAACGCCGCAGCAACGCGGGCACGTCATTCGTCAGCACGTAGAGTTTCGCGTGAATCGTCTTCGTCGCGCCCGCCTTCAAGCCGCCCACGCGCGGGTCGCTGTGCAGGCACACATAGACGCCCTCGAACAACTCGTGGGTCGCATCCGAGGCCGTCGCGAGCAGTTGCTTCCCGTCGGCGCTGAAGCAGCCGATGAGGCCGTTCGTCGGGCGGTCGAGTGACAGCGGGCGCGGATTCGCGTCGTTCGTGCTCACGCCCGGCATCACATAAACCTGGCCGCCGCGATAGAGCGCGTCCTCGGTGCGACGTGTCTGATCGAGCATGGTCAATCCTCGCGCGGTGAAGATGAAGGACTGCGCGGTGTAATTGCTTTGTTCGCAGCCGGTGAATTTTTCCACGCGGATGCACGCGGGCTGAAACCACTGGAGATCGATGTCCTGCGCGCCGTGATTCGAGAGCGTGAAGCGGAAGCCGATTTCATCCGTGCCCGCCGTCACGACGTGTGTCACCTCCACGTTTGTTTGCACCAGGGTGCGAAAGCGCAACCGGCGGTTGCCCTCGTTGGCCAGCAACGTGGTCTTGTGCGGCAGCGTAGTCTCTCCCCACGGCTGATGGTGCGCGCCACTCTGGCAGAAGGCTTCGAGGTACCACACGTCCAGCTTGCCGCCGGGAAGATTCCCACCGGTGACGGTCAGTTGATTGTTTGTCCAGGAGATCTCCAAGGCGGATGCGGAAAGGCCGAGGAGAAGGAGAATCACGGATGCAGACAGAGGCAAACGGATAAACGACCGCGGGCGCCGAACCGCGCGTTCTTCCTCTTCATTCCAGGGCACTGCCGCTGAAGGAAGAGGCGACCAGCCCTTCGTCCGCGTCATCGCAATCTTTCTGTCCAAGCACCCGTAGTTATCAAGGTCATGAGGCCGCCGCCGGTGTCGGAGTGGCCAGCGCCGCATTCCGCTTGGCCATGATGGCATCGACGATTTGCTGGGCCAGCGCGGGTTTGTCGGCCAATGCCTGGCGCGCGGCTTCCTTGCCCTGGCCGATGAGTTCGCCGTTGAACTGGAGCCAGGCGCCTTTCTTCTCGACCACGCCCATTTCCTGGCCCACGTCGAGGATGCTGCCTTCCTTGTTGATGCCCTTGTTGTAGTAGATCTCGAACTCCGTCTCGGCGAACGGCGGCGCCACCTTGTTCTTCACGATCTTGGTCTTGGTCACGTTGCCGATGGCATTGCCCTGCGCGTCCTTGATGGTGTCGCGCCGGCGGATGTCGATGCGCACGCTGGCGTAGAACTTGAGCGCCTTGCCGCCGGGAGTGGTCTCGGGGTTGCCGAACATGACGCCGACCTTCTCGCGCAGTTGGTTGGTGAAAATGCAGGTGGTCTTGGCCTTGGAGAGTATGGCGGTGAGCTTGCGCAAGGCCTGGCTCATGAGGCGGGCCTGCATGCCCATGGTGGCCATGCCCATCTCACCTTCGAGTTCCGACTTCGGCACCAACGCCGCCACGGAATCAATCACGATGACATCAAGCGCATTCGAGCGGACAAGCGTCTCGCAAATCGAAAGCGCCTCTTCGCCGCTGTCGGGCTGTGACACGAGCAGATCGTCGAGATTCACGCCGAGCTTTTTGGCGTAGCCCGGATCCAGCGCGTGTTCGGCGTCGATGAACGCCGCCAGGCCACCGGCCTTTTGGGCGTTGGCGATGACGTGCAGCATCAGCGTGGTTTTGCCGGACGACTCCGGGCCGAAGATCTCGACGACGCGGCCGCGCGGGAGGCCACCAACGCCGAGCGCCAGGTCGAGCCCGAGCGCGCCGGTGGGAATGACCTCGATCTTGACCCGCGCGCGGGCGTCGCCCAGGCGCATGATGCTGCCTTCGCCGTAGGCCTTGGTGATCGAGGAAATGGCGGCGTCGAGGTCACGCTGGCGGGCAGGAGTCGCCCGGGAGACCTCGGCTTTCTCGGAGCCTTTCTCGGCAGCTTTCGTTTCGACGGCGGATACTTTTTCGGTGGCTTTGGGCGGCATGGCAATCCTCGCTGGTGGAGTTTTTGTTTTGATCAACGGCGGTATTAAAAGGGGTGCCCGGTCAGAGTCAACCGTCATTCCTCGTCCGCGATTTTCCCGGTGTCCGACAGCACGCCGCGGCGGGCCGACGCAACGAATTCGATCATCTGCAGCGCGGGTTCGCTGGTGAATTCCAGCGCGGCGGTGTTGAGCGCCACGCGGAGCTTCTCGCCGCTGCGGAAGAGCAGGTGATAGAGCCTCTTTAATTCCAGACGCTGCTCGCCGGCAAAGCCCGCGCGCCGCAGCCCGACGGAGTTGAGTCCGCAAATTCCGTTGTTGCCGCGCGCCACGCAGAACGGCGGCAGGTCTTTGCTGATGCAAGCGCCGCCCTGCATCATCGCCAGCGTGCCGACGCGGGTGAATTGATGGATGAGACAGGTGGCCGAGACGAAGGCGCGATCCTGCACGACCGTGTAGCCGGCGAGCGCGGTGGCATTGGCGATGATCACATGGTCGCCGACGAGCGCATTGTGCCCGATGTGCGCTGTCGCCATCAGGTAAAGGTGCGAGCCGACGATCGTTTCTTCCCCCACCTTGGCCGAGCGATGCACGGTTGAGCCTTCGCGAAAGACATTGTCGTCGCCGATGCGCAGGCCGGTGGGCTCGCCTTTGTATCTCAAATCCTGCGGCCAGTCGCCGATGACGCAGCCGGTGTGAAAGCGGTTGCGCGCGCCGATGACGGTGTGGCCGGTCAGGTGAACGTGCGGCCCGACGACGCAGTCCGGTCCGAGCGTGACGCCGGCGTCGATGATGGCGTAGGGGCCGACTTGCACGCTCGGATCGAGCTGGGCCTTGGGGTCGATGATGGCAGTGGGATGAATCATGAGTAGAAATAGCCGAGTTCGCGCAACGACACCCAGTCCTTCTCGCGCTCCGTGGTCCGGCGGCCGAGGATGACGTGATCGAGCACATCGATCTTGAGCAATTGCCCGGCGCGGATCAGGTCGCGGGTGACCTTGATGTCGGACTCGGACGGCGTCGGATCGCCGCTGGGATGATTATGCGCGAGGATCAGGGCTGCGGCTCCGGCGGCGATGGCGGCGCGAAACACCTCGCGCGGATGCACGAGAATGGTGTCGAGGGTGCCTTGCGACAGATTCTCGATGCGGATGAGCCGCCGCCGCGTGTTCAGCAAGGCAACCTGGAAATGCTCGACCTCCCGCGAACGGTTGTCTTCGCGCAGCAAATCGGCCACGCGTTCCGGCGTGTCGAGCAGCGGCATCTCCACCCGGATCTCGCGCGCCATGCGGGCGGCGAGCTTGAATGCCGCGGCCAGCGTGGCGGCCTTGTCGCGACCGATGCCCTTGATTTTGCAGAGGTCCTGCCAGGTGGCTTTGGAAAGCTGGTCCAGCGAGCCGTAGGTGGCGATGAGCTTCTGGGCGATTTGGAGGACGGACTCGCCCCGGCGCCCGGTGCGCAACAAGATGGCGACGAGATCGGCGTTCGACAGCGTGTCCGCGCCCTCGGCGAGGAGACGCTCGCGCGGGCGCTCGTGCGAAGGGAGATCCTTGATGCGTATATTCTCTGCCATGCGGGTTTTGGGAATCGCAGATTAGGCCGGTCGCTGCAAGCCGTTTGGTCGCTCACTTTCCGTCCGCGACAATGAACGCCTTGAATTCCTCGCGCAGATGCGGCGGGATGCGCACCTTCAGCCGCGCGTGTTTGCCGGTGTAACGCCGTTCGACCACCTGCCCGACGGCGTGCAGCCGCGCCATCACCGCCGCCGCGTCGTGCGGCACCTTCAGCACCACAAAGTCGCGCACCGGTCGCAGCGCGGTGCCGAGCGCCGCCAGCAACTCGGGAATGCCCTCGCCGGTCTTGGCCGAAATCGCCACCGAATCGCGGAAGTGCTCGCGGAAGCGCGCCAGCAATTCGGGCCCGCCCACGCGATCAATTTTGTTGAACACCATGAGCGTGGGTTTGCCCGCGGCGCCGATTTCTTCCAGCACGGCGTTGACCGCGAGAATCTGTTCCTCGGCCTGCGGGTGGCTGACATCGACGACATGGAGCAGGAGATCGGCCCGCACGACTTCCTCCAGGGTGGCCTTGAACGCCTCGACCAGGCCGTGCGGCAGCTTGCGGATGAAACCGACCGTGTCGCTGAGCAGCACGTTTTGATTCGTCGGCAGCCGCAGCCGGCGCGTCGTGGGATCGAGCGTGGCGAAAAGCTTGTCCTCGGCCAGGACGCTCGCGCCGGTCAGCGTGTTGAGCAGGGTGGACTTGCCGGCGTTGGTGTAGCCGACGATGGAAGCCATCGGCCACAAGTTGCGCTGGCGCCCGGCGCGCTGGGTGGAGCGCTGACGGCGGACGGTTTCGAGTTCCTCCTGGATCGTTTCGATGCGTTCCTGCACTTTGCGACGGTCGGCCTCAAGCTGCGATTCGCCTTCACCGCCAATCGCGCCAAGACCACCGCGCTGGCGCGAAAGGTGGCCCCAGTAGCGGGTCAGGCGCGGGAGCAGATGTTCGAGTTGGGCCAGCTCCACTTGCAGTTTTCCTTCCCGCGTGCGGGCGCGCCACGCGAAGATCTCCAGGATGACCGCTGTGCGATCGAGCACCTTGCACGCGAAGATTTTTTCGAGGTTGCGCGTCTGCGCGGGCGAAAGCTCGTCATCGAAGACAACGGTATCAATGTCGAGGGGGCGGCATTGCTCGGCGAATTCCCGGGCCTTGCCGCTGCCGAGATAGGTGGCCGCGAACGGCGAGGCGAGCTTCTGCGTGCCGCGGTCGATCACTTCCGCGCCGAGCGTGGTGACGAGTTCGGTGAGCTCTTCGAGCGAGTCATTCACATCCCACGCGGTGCGGGATTTCAACTCCACTCCCACGAGGAAGACACGGCGCGTGCGCGTGTCGGCGGTTTCGATTAGTGCTTTCAAGTTGCGACGAGGCGAGACGCTAGCAGAGGCAGCGGTAGGGAGGAAAAGGAATCTGCCGGCCCATGTCCCCTTGGATCGGGCCGACACCCCGGAAAACGCTCCTGAAGTGGCTTTTCGCGAAACTCATGACTGGAAAGAAGGCGGTGCCGCCTCACTCCAAAGCCTTGGCGCGCATGTTGCGGAATTCGATCTTCATCTTCAGGCCGGGATGAATCTGAAGTCCGATCGGCCCCGCTCCGGAGTATTTCGGATTCACATATTCGGAGATTTTCTGGCCGTTGAGCCAGACGGTGAAGGTGTCGCCCTTGGCCTGGAGACGAAACGCGTTCCACTCGCCGGGTTTGAGGTGTTTCTCCAGATCCTTCGCCTGTCCGGCCTCCGGGTATTTGTCGGCGCCTCCGGTGTAGAACGAGCAGGTCAAATCCTTCTTGAGGCTGCGGGAGACGCCGATCTGCAGCTGTAACTCCGGTTTGCGCACCATGAAGCCGCTGTCGATCTCACCGGTCCAGCGGGCGTCGGCTTCGAGCACGAAATCGCCGTAGGACTGTTCGGTGTAGAGCACGTTGCCTTTCATCTTCTCGTCGTTCTCGCCGACCAGCATGCCCTCCGTCACCTTCCAGAATGGATTCGGCACGGGTGCCTTCCAGCCGGTGAGATCCTTGCCGTTGAAGAGGGGTGAAAGCGCATCCGCAGCAGGCAGAGGAGTAGCGGTGGTGAGCGTGACGACGGCGGCGCCCAACAGAACGAGGCGACGCAAAATGAGTTGAAAAAGGGTGTTCATATTTGAATCAGATAAGTCGGCGATGGAGGATTGGCAATGCTGTGCCGGCGAGTGGACCACAACGCGGTGGTGGATGCAACTCTGTCGAAAAACTGAGGAGCCCGTTTTACCAACGCCCTGCGCAGACACTCCGCTGCTTTCCAACTTTGGCGATGCGACAGAATCAAAGTAAGAACCGACCCCTGGTCGAGGTGGAAAACGATGGTAGCGTCTCTAATCTGTTCCGGCAAATATCGCCCTGCGGACGAGGTTAGAAGAAATCCCGTGCTGGCTTCGTCCAATGCGCCACTGATGAAAATCATGAAGTTGTTATCGTTTGGCTTCACGCTGCTGCTGGCCTCTGCCGGGCTCATGGCCGGTGAGGCTGAAACCGCCCCCCAGCCTCCCTCCGCCACCGTGGCCGTCCCGCGCTTTGCCGATTCGTGGACGCAAATGATTTCCCGGGGTCGGCTGCGGCCGGCGGCGGTTTCGGGAAAGAGGACGCCGTCGAACCGGGTGCGGATGCGACGCAGCTCGGAGCGGCTGAAGGTGGATCGTCCTGACACGTCAATGGCCGAGTCCTTTGTGCCGGCGACGGTGGCCCGGCGCGCGGGTCCGGCCCCGGCAGCGATCAATTCGGCAGCTCTCCAGGCTGCGGCAAATCCGGTTGATTTTCCCGTGCAAGGAGTCAGCTACGAAGGCATCTCGCGTCTGGATCAGTATTTTGATATGGGGAGCGGCGACGCACCGCCGGATACGATGGGGGCGGTGGGCTACGATGTGTTCATGGAGGTCATCAATGGCTCGGTCGCCATCTTCTCCAAATATGAGGGGTACTGGCTGACCAACGCCGCCCATCCGTATGAGCATGTCAGCCTTGCGGAGTTTTTCTCTTACCGCTCCCCTTCCAATGGCCCGAATTATCCCTTGGAAGACGCGACGGATCCCCGCGTCTTGTTCGACCGGGCGAGCGGGCGCTGGTTTGCCAGTGTGATGGACACGGTCGAGGGCGGGCATGTGATTCTGGCGGTGAGCGACTCGGAGGATCCGATGGGTTCATGGTCGAAGTATCTGCTCGAACTGGGCGAGATGGGCCAGGAAACCGATTACCCGACCTTGGGCGTGGATCGCAACGGGGTCTATGTGGCGGTGCGCATCTTTACGGAGACGGGCGAAAGCTACGCGAAGATTGCCGCGCTCGAGAAGGAGCCGCTCGTCTCCGGCGGTTCGGTGGGCGTCTCGACCTTCACCGGCTTGACCGACATGTTCGCCGTGCCGCAGCCGGCCGTAAATCTCGACGCGGCTTCGGCCGACGCGCCGTCGTGGTTTGTCGGGTCGTCGCCCTACACTTTCTCGGGCACGGATTCGGAAGGGTTGGTCTATCGCACGCTGGTGTGGCGCGGGACGATGGGAACGCGCACGCCCTATTTGAGCGGCGCCACCTATCTCGCGACACCACGATTCAACGACCCGGTGCCGGCGCGCGCGTGGGGCGCGGTTGTGCCGGTGGACACGGGCGATTACCGGTTGCTCACCGCCGTGGTGCGCTTCAACCAGCTCTGGACCTGCCGCAACGTCGGGGTGAATTTCCGCGGCACGTCGGACTTCGCCGATCGCACCGCCTGCGAATGGCTGGCGCTGAATCTCAGCGGCGCCAGGGCCACGCTCGCGCAACGCGGCCGGGTGTTCGACAACGTCACGGCGGACCCCTACTCGTTTTACTTCCCTTCGCTGGCGATCAATGGACAGGGCCACGTCGCCGTGGCGTTTTCGGGCGGGAGCGGCGCGACTTATGTGGGCGCGTATTGCACCGGACGATTGCGCGCGGATACCGCGAATACCATGCGCCCGGTTACGTTGTTGCGCGACGGCGATGACGTCTATGTCCACACCGGCGGCGATGCGTCCGGGCGCAATCGCTGGGGCGATTACAGCGCCACGACGCTCGATCCATCGGACGATATGACCTTCTGGACCATCCAGGAGTACGCCGCCGCCTACAGCACCGACTTCAACCAGCCGATCTGGGGCACCTACATCGCCGCCTTGCTCGCGCCAGGGCCGCGGTTGAATTCCATCAACGCGCGAGTCCGGCAGGGCCAGCGTGCCCTGTCGCTGACGCTGACGGGGGAGCGATTCTTTGATGCTGGAGCCCAATTCCCGAACGGCCTCAGCGCGGAGGTCAGCGGTGGGCTGCCCAACGGCATTGAGAATCTGACCGCGACCTACCTCAGCCCTACGCAGGTGCGGCTCAAGTTCGACGTGGCGGCCGACGCTTCCCCCGGCGCGCGCGACCTGACCATTTTCAATCCCGACGGACAGGGCGCGAGTCTCACGGCCGCGCTCGTCATCCAGCCGGTGGTCAATCTGGTCGTGACCCAATCCGTCACCAGTGCCACCGCGCGCGTCGGCGATCCACTGATCTGGATGCTGCGTGTGGCCAACAACAGCGTCACCCCAGCGGCCAATGTGCGCCTCACCAACACGCTGCCGCCGTCGGTGAGTTTCCTCGGCGCCGCCCCGCGCTGGCTGGTCAGCAAATCCGGCGGCCAGCTCATCTTCGATCTCGGCACGCTCGCGCCAGGAGCGGTCGCGGAGGTGCCCATCACGGTGCTTCCCATGCTGTCGGGACGCATCAGCCACCGCGCCTCCGCCGGTTGTGACGCGATTGAAGCCGCGAAGGCCGACAACACCTCGGTGCTGCTCACCGTCGTCAGCAACGCCGCCCTCACCGGTTCGGCGCTCGCGGTGGACGATGCGACGGTGCGCGAAGGCGATGCCGGCACCGCGAATCTTGTTTTTGATGTGCTGCTTCAGCCCGCTTCGGCCGCCACCGTGCGCGTGCCCTTCGCCACGGGCAACGGCACGGCGCTGGCGGGCCGCGATTATTTGCCTACAAATGGATTTCTCGTCTTCGCGCCGGGACAAACGCGCAAAAAGATCACCGTCAGAATCCTCGGCGACTCTCTGGCCGAACCGGATGAGACGCTCTGCCTCGTCCTCACGCCGCCCGTCAATGTGCTGGCTCGTCGCACCAGCGCCACGGGTGTCATCCGCGATGATGACCGCAGCAAGCCGCGCGTCTTTCAAAACACCGCGGCCATGACCATCGCCGACGCGACCACCAGCTCCGGGGCTTTTCTGCCGTATCCATCCACGATCCTGGTGGCGGGCTTGAGCGCGCCCCTCGGACGGGTGAGCGTGACGTTGCACCAGTTCTGGCACACTTACCCGGAAGACCTCGATGTGCTGCTCGTCGGGCCGCAGGGGCAGGCGGTGATGTTGCTCTCGGACGCCGGCTCATCGTTCCCGATGGGCGACACCTCGCCAGTGACGCTGACTTTTGACGATACGGCCGGCCGGCTCGCGCCCGAGACCACGGCCTTGACCGGCGGCTCCTATCGGCCGACGGATTATCAGCCGGGCGATGAGTTCCACCCACCGGCGCCGGCCGGACCGTTTGCCGCTGCGCTGTCGGCTTTCAACGGCACCGATCCGAATGGAGTCTGGCAACTCTTCGTGCTCGACGATACAGCGTCTGACGGCGGCGGAATCCTCGGCGGATGGAGTCTCGAAATCACCGCCCCGGCGAGCCTGCCTGGAACTGACCTTTCCGTTAAGGCCACCGGTCCCGCTGGTGCCGTGCCGGCGACGAGCCTCTCGACCAACGAACTCACCGTCCTCAATTCCGGCCCATTCACGGCCACCAACGCGGTGCTGACCGATGTTCTCCCGGAGGGCGCCGTCTTCATCAGTGCCTCGCCCGCGCCGACTTCAGTGGCGGGCCGCGTGGTGACATTCCAGTTGGGCGATCTCCCGGCGGCTGGCGGCGGGAGCTTTTCCATCGTGAGCAGCAACGCGCTCGCCGGGAACTTTTTCAATGTCGCCCGAATCGCCAGCGCGCTCGACGATCCGAATCCAGCGAAAAATTCCGCCTCGAATCAAATCACGGTGCTGCCGTTGGTGCGCATCACGACGCTCGACGCGCAGGCTGCCGAGCCGGGCACCGACACGGGGCGGTTGCTCATCACCCGCCTCGGCGGTAATCGCGGCGAATTGCTCGTGAATTATTCGGTCGCGGGCACCGCGCAGCAGGGACTCGATTTTGCCGCGCTGTCCGGCCTGGCCATTCTGCGCGATCGCTCGAACTCCGTGGTCGTCACCATCAAGGCGCTCAACGACACGGCGGTGGAAATCGCCGAAACTGCGGAGGTCGCGCTCCAGCCTGGGGCCGGCTTCCTGATCGATCCGGCGGCGGATCGAGCCACGGTCATGATTCTCGACAATGATCCGCCGGAGATTTCGATCAGCGATGCCGAGGTGCTTGAGCCCGTCGCCGGCACGAACACGGCCGAGTTCCTGGTCAGTCTCTCCGCCCCGAGCAGTCGGACGGTGAAAGTGCGCTTCGCCACCGCGAGCGGTTCGGCAATCTCCGGGAAGGATTTTATGGCGGCGACCGGGCTGCTGACTTTTGCCCCCGGGATGACCAAGCAAATCGTTGCGGTGCGCGTGCTGGCGGATGCGTTGATCGAGACCAACGAAATGTTCTCCGTGAATCTCAGCTTGCCGCTGAATGGCCGCGTCGTGCGCAGCCGGGGTGTCGGCTCGATTCTATCTGGCGCGCCGGCACCATTGCAGGCGGCGGCTTTCGCTGACGGATGCCGGATCGTGAGTGTGGTGAAAACGGCGGACGGTGTGGGAGTGCGCTTCACGAGCGAAGTCGGGCGCCGTTACACCCTCGAATGGAGCAGTCAGCCGGGCGGCGGCCAATGGCTGGCGGTCAAGGGCGCAACCGGACTTGCGGGCACCGGCATAATTCTTGAAGCCACGGACACTGACGCTGGCGCGCCACAGCGATTCTATCGCCTCGCCATTGAGTAATCTGGTAATCCGAACGGGAATGGGGAGCACACGCGGCCTGCGGCGTGCGCTCCCAGCACGGCCGAATCGCGTCCGGCTGCGCTGGCCAACCCACGTCGCTTCACATTTCCAGCCAATGCATCCTACCACGACACCGGCACGGAGAGCGTGGCGCCAAAGCGGTTCTTGTAGAACACCTGCTTGTTGGCCCGGCCGTATTCGTGGACGAGGCGGGTGATCTTCACATCGAAACAGCAATACTCAGCGATCTCCATCAACTTGCCTTCGCGCCACCAACGGATGGCCTGCAGTCCCTCGGACGTTTTCTCGATGCCGAGGCTCGCCGTGGCAATGGCATCGAGCGACAGGCGGTGGGCCAGGGTCTTCTGCAACTCCACCAGCATGTCGAGCGTGGGAACCTGACGCAGGTCGAAGACGCTGTAGCCATGCAGCACTTCGTAGTCGAAACGCAGATTGTTGAAGCCCACCACGAGATCCGCCCGTTGCAACTCGCGCATCAACGCATCGACGCGCTTTTCGTCGTAAATCTGGTAGCTGCCGCGCGCCGTGCTGTAGGTGACCCCCACGCTCATCTTCATGTCGCGGATGTTGTCCCAGCCGCCCACTTCATCGGCGGACTTCTGCGTTTCGAGGTCGAAATAGACAATGTTCATCGGGGTTGGGTTCGACGGACTGCGCCCGTCAGTGCCGCATCGTAAAGACGGCGGCCAGACTGGCCAGAGAAAACCCCGCGAACTATTTCAGGCGCGGGAAAAATTCGTGTGCCGCGGCGCAAGTCGCCTCGCTCAACTCGGCCAGCGACCAGCCCTTCTCGCGCGCCGCCGCCTCGGCGATGTCCTTCACGAAAGCCGGCTCGCACCGTTTCACTGCGCCCCGGTGCGGCACCGGCACGAGATACGGAGAATCCGTCTCCAGCATGAAACGCCCGGCCGGCGCGGCCTGCAGCGCGGCGCGCACATTGTCGGCGTTCTTGTAAGTCAGGATGCCCGTGAAGCTGACCCACGAGCCGAGCGCGAGAATACGTTCAAGCGCGGTGAGATCATCGGCAAAGCAATGAAACTGCCCACGCACGCGCCCGGCGAATCGCTCGAACACGGCGAAGGTTGGCTCCAGGCACGCGCGCTGATGCACCACGCACGGCAGGCCGAGTTCAGCGGCGAGTTCGAGGTGCTGTTCGAAGAGGCGCGCCTGCTTCGCCTGATGAGCCATATCATTCGCCACGGTGGCGCCACGCCCTTGTTTGCTCGGCAGGTGAAAGTGGTCCAGCCCGGTCTCGCCGATGGCCACCACCTTGGGATGTCGCGCCAGTTCGCGCACCTCGGCGCGCACGTCCTCCGGCGCGTCATCGACATGGGTCGGATGCCAGCCGACGGCCGCGAACACGTTCGCGAACCGGTCACTCAGCGCGACGGCCTGCCGGCTGGACTCGGCATCGACGCCCGGAATGATGATCCGGGTGATGCCAGCCACAGCAGCGCGTTCGATGACCTTCTCCATGTCCGCGGCAAAATCCGCGTCGGTGAGATGCGCGTGCGTGTCGAAAAATTGGGGCAGCGTGTTCATGTCGCTCTGGAATTGGTAGCGCAAAGCGGCGCGCAGGCGAAGTCTCTTGTGCTGGGACAATAACTGGTCTCGCGAGACATCCGCTGCGCGGCTGGGTGGTTTCAGCGTTCAATTCAACGGCTGGTTTGATTCCCAGCCAGCTTCGCGTGGCCCATGAACTTTTGGTAGTAGAACATGAAGCGTCTTCGGATCGGTCGTCGCCTCTGCCGATGGTGCTGGCCGCCGCCGCATCTTGCCGTCCTTGCCCCTGCGCTTGGCTGAACTGGTAAAGCTTACCAGGTGTACCCGCAGTTGCCCGACCACCGGATGGCTGACGCCGCCCAGTGCAGCAAACAGTCGGTCGCTCAAGGTCGGCAATGCTTTCAACGCAAGGCCCGGGGGGAGACTGGCTCGTGACGCTGCGGTCCAGCGACTGGTTCAAGGTGCTGGAGAAGGCGCAGCCAGTCATCGAAGCCAATGCTGATTTGGCAAACCGAGTGTCGTAATCTAGCTGCGGCTTTGCCGCCGCAGAAACCCCGCCAGTCTCATTCGCCCGATTTCATTGAATTCTCACGCACTTTTGCGAGCATGCGGTGGTCAAAGAGCCTCCACGAGCCGGAGAGGGCGGGCGCGTGCCGGTGAACCTGATCTCCAGCGTGCCGTTGACGAACCTTTCTATTTGCCATGCTGATCGTCAAACCTTTGACCAGTCCTCCACGGCCAGGCCTTCAATGCCGTTAAAGTGGCGAAGGTTGAGGGTGGCCAGAACGAGGCCGTGCGTTTTGGCCGTGGCGGCGATGAGAAAATCGAAGTCGGAAGCGATGAATCCTTTCTTCCGGCTGGCGGCTTTGATCTGGCTGAAGGTCTTGGCTACCGCAGTGTCAACGGAGAGAAGCTGAAGGCGGTTTGCGAGCAACTGGTCATATTGCGCTTGCAGCCTGGCGGACTGCTTCAATTCGAGTCCGTAAAGGAACTCAGCTTTGCAGAGGGCGGAGATGGCGAGAGCCTCGTCGCCCAGATCCCGCCAACGCCGCTGCACAGACGGCAGTGGCTTCGGCTTGATGGGCTGACAATAGACGGAGGTGTCGAGGAGATGGGAAGGCATAGGTCAAATGTTGAATGCGGAATTCCCCTCACCCGGTCTTCAACCACCCTCCCCATCCGATGGGGCGAGGGCCGGGGCGAGGAGAGGACAACGTCAGTCGTCCAAGGGGTTTCGCCAGGTTTGCTTCTCGCGCGGCGGCAAGGTGAAATCCTGAGTAAAGCGGCCATGCTTCTTCTCAAATTCGGAGCGTCGGTCCCAAACCGATGCCGGCCTGCCCTTGGGCACGGGGATCGGCTCAATCGTGACGAGCGGTTTGCCGCGCCGCGTGACCACAACCGCCACGCCTTTGGCGGCGACCCGCGCGCAGATTTCGGAGAATTTCGTCTTTGCTTCAAACAGTCCAATTGCGTTCATGCCTTCAACCAACCAGTCAACTAGATGCTGGCAAGGGGAAACCAGGCACCCGCGGAAGAGTTGGCGCAAACAAACCAGATTGCGCCCCGCACTGCTGAAGCCCAGGAAGAACCGGGACAGGACCGACTGGCTGGCCACCCGTTGGCTGCCGGGCAATACGGCACCAGAGGATCCCGCCGCAGATAGGCGACGTGCCTGACCTTCTTGGCCCCGCAGAGCAGGCCATGGACGAAGCCGAGCAACTTGCTCACAGGGGTCAGGGCATTGTTCGGCTTGGGCAGCGGATGCGGCAGACAGCGTTTCAGCAGCTTGATCCAGCCGCGCTGGCGCAGGAAGGCCCAGAACGTCGCCGCGCTGGCGTTGGAACTGATCCGCTGGTCCGTGAAGCCGATTTGGATGGACTGGCCCGCGCTTTGGAATCGAATGTTCCCGGCCACCATTTGGTGAACCGGGCGTGTGCCCGACGATTGCTTTGTATTCATCGACCACCAATCAATTCCCAATCGGTGCCCCTGATTAAACTGCATGGTTACTGCTGAGCGGCGCGCCCGTCGCAGCGAGGCAATCTCCATCAGTCTCCGGGCGACCGCTTGCTGAAGCGCAAACCGATTAAGCCGCGCCTTCTCGAGTTCCAGGCGACGCTTGGTTTGCAGACTCGCCTCTGCGGTGGCCCGCACCCCTCAGCTTGGCGCGATCGAGAGGAAAGTTCAGGCCGCGCGTTTTCTCGGCGGCAATAGATTGCCGGGCAGGGCGTTAACCGATTTGGCGGGACAACCGCCTCCCACTTTTTACGCTGGCGGGCATGGCACCACAGACCCGCGGCCGTTTCCGCCGGCCCACGCCGGACGA
>JBBRWD010000118.1:0-19847 GCA_038249465.1 Limisphaerales bacterium
CGGCAGAGCGCCGCCATCTGGGCGAGCAGATGTTTGCGGCGCTCTGCCGAGACGCCGCCACGAGGACCGGTCAGAGCCTCCCTTGACTAATAAACCACCAGCGAACGCACCGGATGCTGCTTCAGGCGGTCGCGGCCGTTGAGGAACGAAAGCTCGATGACGAAGGTGAGTTCGAGAATCCGCGCCCCGACCCGTTCCACCAGGTGCGCGGCGGCCCCGGCCGTGCCGCCGGTGGCCAGCAGGTCATCCACCAGCAACACCCGCGCGCCGGGTTTGAGGGCGTCGGTGTGGATGGCGATGGTGTTGGCGCCGTATTCGAGGTCGTAGCTTTGTTCGTAGGTCTGATAGGGCAGCTTGCCTTTCTTGCGCACCGGCACAAAACCGGCTCCGAGCTTGTAGGCCACCGCCGCCGCGAAGATGAAGCCGCGCGCGTCAATGCCCACCACCGCGTCCACGTCTTCCGGCCGGTATTTCCCCGCCAGCAGATCGATGGTTGCGGCGAAGAGTTTCGGGTCGGCGAGAACCGGGGTGATGTCCTTGAACTGGATGCCCGGCTGGGGGAAGTCGGCAATGTTCCGGATGGCGCCCTGAATGTCGGCGACGTTGGCGGCGGGGTGATGCGGCATGGCGGTTACTTCTGCTTGGCTTCGATTTTCTCGATCATGCGGCGCAGCTTGCGCAGCGCGATGTTTTGAATCTGCCGGACGCGTTCGCGGGTGACGCCGAACTTTTCCCCCACTTCCTCGAGGGTGCGTTCATTGCCGCCATCGAGGCCAAAGCGGAAGCCGAGGATGGTGGCCTCGCGCTGGTCCAGGGTCTTGACCAGTTCGCGCAGCATCTTGGTGACCGTCTTCTCCTCAAGTTCCTCGTAGGGGGTGGAGGCATTCTCGTCCTGCACGATCTCCGAGAAGGTGTTTGAGTCTTCGTCGCCGATGGGCGCATCGAGCGAGGTGGGCCGGATGGCCGCGCTGCGCATCTGGGCCACGCGAAAGACCGGCAGGCCCAGTTCGCCCGCCAGTTCGTCGTCCGTAGGCTCACGCCCGAATTCTTCCTGAAGCTTCAACGCCACCCGGCGCATCCGGGCGATCTTGTCCACCATGTGGACGGGCAAACGGATGGTCTTGGACTGGTTGGCCAGGGCGCGCTTGATGGATTGCTTGATCCACCACGAACCATAGGTCGAGAGCTTGCCGCCCTTGGACGGATCGAAGCGCTCGACCGCTTTCATCAGACCGATGTTGCCCTCGCTGATGAGGTCGAGCAGCGGCAGGCCGAAGCCCTCGTAGTCGTGGGCGATTTTGACGACCAGGCGGAGGTTGGCCTTGATCATGTGCTCACGCGCCTTCTTGTCGCCCTTCTTGATGCGGGCCGCGAGTTCGATTTCCTCCTCGGGCTTGAGCAGCGCCACCTGGCCGATTTCGCGCAGATAAAGCTTGATGGCGGTGTCGCCGTCGTAGGGGGAACGGTCCCGCTCGCGTGTCGGACTGGGCTCAATGTCGCGCGGGATGCTGGCGACTCCGCCCACGGGAGCGATTGGCTCATCGACCGCCGGCGCGACCACGGGTTTCCCCGCCGGGATGGCTCCTCGCGACCGTTTTGGTTTTTGGGGACGCTTGGGGGAAGATTGAGCCCGGCGTTGATTCGCTGGGCGAGAAGGGGCTGCCTTGGCGGGCATTTTTCGTCGCGCGGCCATAATGTAAGTCCGGGAAAACTAGTGGCGAAGGGAAGGCATCGGCAAGAAAATTTGCGGATGCAATCCATCGCGGGTGCTGGCGCGCAGACCAGGCCGACGGACTCAACCATCCTGCCGCAATCCCCGGGCGCATCCGCCCGCTACACGACAAAGCGCGGCTCGAACACCGGGCCGAGGCCGTGCTTGCGCAGCAGTTCGATGAAGCGCGCCAGCCCGCGCTTTTCGTCCGCGCCGAGGTGGTAGTGAATGTGCCAGCCGAGATAGTCCTGCCGAAACTCGAGGTCGTATTCGGTCCGGCTGCGGATGATGTGGTCGAGCGTGTCGAGGCCGAATTCCTTGGCTTCACGCAGCACCCGGCGCAGGCGTGTGCTGTCCAATCCCCGGCGGATGGCCCAGACCGCATAGACGAATGGCAGTTGATTCAGTTCATACCAGGCTGCGCCAAGATCCCAGATTTCGTGCTCGTGCGGCCCGCGGTTAAAATCAATCGCCCTGTCACCGATGAGCAGCGCGAAATCCGGCAGCGCCGCAAAGTCATCCTCGGGCAGCAGCTTGAATTCCGGTTTAAGTCCGCGCTCGGCCAGGAGCACGCGCAGGAGGTTCACGCTGGTGAGCGAAGCGGGATCGCAGAATACTTCCCGGACCTCTTCCAGCGGACGCCGATGCGCGAGATGAACACTCTTGACCTCCCCCAGTGACGCAATAGCCACGCCGTCCAGCACGTCGTAGCGATCGTTCAAGAGCACTTCCGTCACGCTGACCAGCGCCGCGTCGAGTTCATCGCGCTGCAGCATGGCCGCGAGCTGCGATGGCGGGGCGGTGATGACCTGATCCTCGATGCCGCGCACCAGCGGGACGCCGTTGAGATAAGGCACGGTCCCAACGCGAAACCCGGCCAGCGACTGATCGAGGTCATCTTCGCGCCGGTGATTCTCGTTCCGGCGCTCACGCTCCAGATGACGCGCGATCTGCTCCGGGCTGCCCGGACCGGCCATGCGGAGATTCGACAAATCGTCGGGCAGGTTCATGCCGTGGCGAGGTTGCGTTCGAGCACGGGAGAATGGGAATCGGACGGCCCTTCCTTCGCGGGCGGCTCGCCCTCCCACAGCTTGATCGGCTCGTAAAACGTGTTGCGCTGCACCGGCACGCGGCTGGCCTCGCGGATGGCCTTGAGCATTTCGGCCTGCGTCTGCAACTGCGGCACCTTTGCGCCCGCCATGCGAAAGATGTGTTCCTCAATGATGGTCCCGTGCAAATCATCCGCGCCGTAGCTGAGCGCGACCTGCGCCAGTTTGATGCCCAGCCCAACCCAGTACGCAGTGATGTGATCGAAGTTGTCGAGATAGATGCGGCTGACGGCGAGGGTGCGCAACGCATCGAAGCCGGTGGGCGGCGTATGCACCGGAATGTCGTTGTTGTCCGGCTGATAGGGCAGAGGAATAAAGCCGACGAAGCCGCGTGTCTCGTCCTGCAATTCGCGCAGACGCCGCAGATGATCCACGCGATCGGCGAGCGATTCGACGTGGCCAAAAAGCATCGTGCAGGTGCTGCGTCCGCCCATCTGGTGCCAGGTGCGATGCACGTCGAGATACTCCTCCGCCGATTCCTTGCCGATGGCGATCTTGTCCCGCACCTGGGGATTGAAAATCTCCGCGCCGCCGCCCGTGAGCGAATCAAGCCCCGCCTCGCGCAGCGCCGCGAGCGTCTCCGGCACCGTTTTTTTGGCGAGCCAGGCCAGATGCAGCACCTCGATGGCGGTGAAGCATTTCAACTGGAGCCGCGCATCAACGTGTTTGAGCGCGCGCAGCATGTCGGTGTAATAGCCGAACGGCAGTGACGGATGCAGCCCCCCGACGATGTGCAACTCGGTGATGCCAAGCTGGAGCGCCTCGCGCGCCTTTTGCGCCATCTCTTCCACGCTCAACTCGAAGCCGTCCGCATCGCGCTTCTTCTTGGCGAAGGCGCAGAACTGGCAGCTCAGGATGCAGTAGTTCGAGTAGTTGAGGTAGCGGTTGACAATGAAGCTGGCGCGGTTGCCGACCTTGCGTTGCCGCGCGAAATCCGCGATGGCGCCCACGGCGTTGAGATCCTTGCTCTCGAAAAGCCGGAGCGCATCCGCCTCGGAAATGCGCTCGCCGGCGACCACCTTGTCGTAGAGGTCGCGCAGCGCGCTGTGTTGAACGAAATAATTCATGTGTTACCGGCTGTCGCGAAAACTTCCGCACCACCGCCGCAACCCGGCAAGGTAGGGCGCGTCTGTCCCAGCGCGCCGTTGGGGCCATCGCCAGTCGCGGCGCGCTGGGACAGACGCGCCCTACCCACGGAGACAAGAATGGCGCACGCGGCTCTCAGCGCAACTTGAATCCTCCCTCGAACACCACCTCGGCAACCGTGGTGACCAGGAAGACCACGCTGACCACCGCGTTCAAACGGAAGAAGGCGTTGTTGACCCAGTTGAGGCTGCGCCGCCGCGCCAGAAAATGTTCCAGCACCAGGCAGAAGACGATGAGCGCCCAGCCAACGAGATAGGCGACGCGAAACCGGCAGAGCAATCCGAAGAACAGCAGCAATCCACACATCAGCAGGTGCGAGATGAATGCCGCCTGAAGCGCGTTTTGCGGTCCCCACGCCACCACCAGCGAGTGAAGCCCATGCCGGCGATCAAACTCGTAATCCTGCAATGCGTAGATGATGTCGAAACCGACCAGCCAGAACACCACCGCGATCGCCAGCACGCTCATCTGCATCATCTCCAGCGGCGTGACCGCAGTCCCCCGCACCGCGAGCCAGCCACCCACCGGCGCCAGCGCCAGCGCGATCCCGAGATAGACGTGGGTGAAATCCGTGAACCGCTTGGTCAGCGAGTAGAAACACACGACCGCCAGCGCGACCGGCGAGAGATAGAAGCACAGCGGATTGATGAACCACGTCGCAGCCACGAACCCCAACGCGCTGAGCGCGCAAAGCGTCACCGCGCTGGCCAGCGAAATCTTCCCGGCGGGAAGATGGCGGCCGGCTGTGCGCGGATTGAGCGCGTCGAACTTGCGGTCCACGATCCGGTTGAAGGCCATCGCGCAGGTGCGCGCGCCGATCATCGCGACGAGAATCAGCGCGAACAGACGCCACCCCGGCCAGCCGTGGTCAGCCCGCGCCGCCACCGCCACCGCCGCCAGCGCAAACGGCAGGGCGAAGACGGTGTGCGAGAACTTCACGAAACCGGCCCATTTTTTGACTTCGTTAAACATCGGGCGCGAGATGGCGCGGGCATCGGCCGGAGTGGTACTCATTCCGCTTCAGCTTTCCATCGCGGCATGAGTTCGTGCGCCACGCCGAGGTGATCCAGCACGCGGGCCACCACGGTATCGACCACCTGCTCGACGCTCTGTGGCCGCGTGTAAAACGAAGGATTCGCCGGGATGAGTTGTGCGCCCGCCAGCAGCAGCAGTTCGAAATTCTTCACATGCACCAGGCTGAGCGGCGTTTCGCGCGGGACGAGGATGAGCTTCTTCCGCTCCTTGAGCATCACGTCTGCCGCGCGCAGCAGCACGTCCTCGCTGAGGCCATGCGCGATGCGCCCCAGCGTGCCCATCGTGCAGGGGATGATCACCATGGCGTCAAAGGCGTTCGAGCCGCTGGCAAACGGCACGTTCATGCTCTTCAAGCCATGCTGGGTGACGCCCTCGCGCAAACGCAGCCCGCCCGGCAATTCCTCGGCGACGACCTGGTGCGCGTAGTTGCTCAGGACCACATGCACCTCGTGCTGGCGCGGATCGAGGTTGTCGAGCAGGCGCTGGGCGTAAAGCGTGCCGCTGGCGCCGGTGATGGCTACAAGGATTCTCACAAAAGGCACGCGGAATATGGTCGTCGGTTACCAGACCGGCAAGCGCGGAAGCAAAACGTCGCGACGTCAGGAAACCACTTCGCTGCGCTCGTCGAGCTTTTCGATCATCGCCGCGCGCTTTTCATCAAGCAGGTTGTCGCTGGCGGCTTCAAGGGCGGCGCTGATTTCAGCCGCTTCGAGCAGGCGCGCGAGGCAGACGTAACTGGCGCCGGCCGCGTAGAATTCGCGCGCTTCCTCGGCGGACTCCGCATGCATGACAATGCGCGCCTCCGCATTCAATTCCCGCAACTGTCGGAGCAGTTTGAGATTGGTGGCGCCCTTGAGAATGCTGTTGGGCAGCGTGCAGATGATGACCTTCGCCCCGGGCACGCCGGCGTGTTGGAGCGTCTCCCGGCGCGTGATGTCGCCGTAGGTGACCCGCACGCCGCGCCGGCGCAGTTCCGCGAAGACGTGCGGATTGAAATCCACCACCAGCAACTCCGCGAGCAAGGCGGGCCGGTTGAGCCGCAGTTCTTCGAGCAGCGAGCTGGCCGTGCGGAAGAATCCCAGCAAGACAATGCGCGGCGCCCGATGGCCTCCGTCCGTCTCGCTGCCGGCCTGGTCGAGGTCCAGCAGACGCAGCCGGCTCAGCCAGCTACTCACCCAGTTGGCGATGTTCTCGCTCTTGAGGATGGCGTAGGTGGAATCAATCGCCAGCACCACGAAGGCGTAGGCGACGATGGCCACCAGACCCGATTGCACATGTCCGGCCGCCAGACCAAGCGCCATGATGACGAGCGAGAATTCGCTGATCTGGCAGAGGTTCACCGTGGGCAACAGGCTCGCCCGGTGGCCGAACTTCATCAGGTAAAGCGGCGGAAACACCGTCACCAGCCGGCTGGCCAGCACGAAGAGCGAGAAGACCAGCGCCCAGAGCAGTTGCTGCCAGGTGGGCGCGGGAATCATCATGCCGAGCGAGACGAAAAAGAGCGTGACGAAGAAATCGCGGATGCTGGTGATCCGCGCACCGACATCGAGCGCGTAAGGAAAGGTCGAAATGGACACCCCCGCCACCAGCGCTCCCATCTCGTGGGAGAGGCCGAGGCCGCCGGCCAGTTCGACCATGAAAAAGCACCAGGCGAGCGCGCCGACCAGGACCAGTTCCGGCACGCGCGCCACGGTGCGGAACAGCACCGGCAGCAAATAGCGGCTCGCTCCGTAGGCCACCAGTCCGAGCGCGGCCACCTTGCCAAGAGAGAGGAGCAGCGGCACGACCTGCGGGTCGCGGAGATTCGGCTGCAGCGCCAGGAAGAGAATCGCACAGATGTCCTGCAACACCAGCACACCCAGCGTCAACCGGCCGGCCACTGTGTCCAGTTCGCGTTTATCATAGAGCAGCTTGACGATGATGACCGTGCTGCTCATCGCCGCCGCCACCGCCAGATAGAGCGCATCCAGCGAGCCGCCGCCGAGTCCAAAGCCGCACAGCCGGAAAAATCCCAGGCCAAGCAGCAGTCCACCGCCAACCTGTGCGGCTGCCGTGATGGTGATGCTGCGCCCGGCCCGCAGCATCTTCTTCAGATCGATCTCGAGGCCGATCATGAAGAGAAGGAAGATCAAACCGAGCTCGGCGATGGTCTTGATCGATTCGTGGTTTTGAATCCACTGCAGGCCAACCGGTCCGATGGCGAAGCCCGCGCCCAAGTAGGCAATGAGCAAGGGCTGTCGGAGTATTTGCGTCCCCACCGCCAGCAACCAGGCCACCACGATGCACAGGGCGATATCGTTGATCAGAGTCGCTTCCACGGCGCGGGAGGCTAGACCAAGGATCTCTTACCGGAAAGAAAACTTTTCGTGATGGTGGTGCAACAACCGCGCCCCCACCGTCCCTGCCCTTGGATCGAATCGAGCCGGAGAGTCCTCTGGCAGATGCCCCGTTCTACCGGGCGCATCCGCGCACTGCCCCCGGCGCGCGGCCTTGAGGCCGCTTCCGCGTGCGAGGGGTGTTGGCGAAACATTGCCGGACGGTCTCTCGAACGAGGAAGCGACGTCAACGTCGCGCTCCAACCCGGTTGCCTTCGGGGCAGTGTCGAGATGCGCCCGTTCTGCCTCCCGCGCCTTTGCACTCTCGACACCCGCGCGCTTCCGTGGCTCCATTGCCCGCAATCATATGAGTCAATCGCCGTTGTCCGCCGCGCCGTCCGAATCGAGCCCTGCCTTGCCCGCCATTCCGCCGGGCACCCGGGTCGTCACGCTGGAGAATGGTCTCACGCTCATCCTGCGCGAAGATCACAGCGCGCCCGTGGTCAGCGCGCAGGCGTGGTGCCGCGCCGGCAGCATTGACGAAGGGCGCTGGCTGGGCGCCGGGCTGTCGCACGTCCTCGAACACATGCTCTTCAAGGGCACGACCACCCGCGGCGCGGGGCGCATCGACCAGGAGGTGCAGGACGCCGGCGGTTACATGAACGCTTACACGTCGTTCGACCGCACGGTGTATTGGATCAACGTCCCCAACACCGGCGCGCGCGTGGCCATCGACATCCTCTGCGACATCATGCAGCACGCCACCCTGCCCGAGGAGGAACTGGTCAAGGAGATGGACGTCATCCGCCGCGAGATGGACATGAACCACGACGACCCGGGCCAGAAATCCGCGCGGCGTCTCTTCGAGGTCGCCTACACGCGCAGCCCGTATCGTTGCACGGTCATCGGCTACCCGGACATCTTCAACGACCTCAAGCGCGAGGACATCTACGGCTTCTACCGGGAGAAGTACGCGCCGAACAACATCTTCTTCGTGGTGGTGGGCGACGTGCAGATCGAACTGGTCGAGAAGCAAATCCGTGCCGCCTTTGCGAAGGCGAAAACCCGGCCCATCCCGCCCACCGTGCTGCCGGAGGAACCGAAGCAGACCGCCGGGCGTGAGGTGGTCGAGGAGGCGCCCATCGAGATGGGCCACCTGCATTTCAGTTGGCACATCCCGGGATTGCGCCATGCCGATGTGCCGCTGCTCGACGTGCTGGCCACCCTGCTCGGAGGCGGACGCAGCTCGCGTCTCTATCGGCGCGTGCGCGAGGAACTCGGCCTGGTGAACTCGGTGGACGCGTGGACCTACAGCCCCGGCAATCTCGGGCTGTTCGGCATGAGCGCGATGTTTGACGCGGAGAATGTTGATGCCGTGCGCGCCGCCATGCTGGCCGAGATCGAGCGCATGCGGGAGCAGCCGGTGTCCGCCGCAGAACTCACCAAGGCGGTCAAGCAATTCACCGCCGGGACGCTGTCCAGCCGCAAGACGATGCAGGGTCAGGCGCAGGATCTGGGCGCCAACTGGCTCGCCGCCGCCGATCTCAATTTCTCCGAGCGCTATCTCGCGGCGGTCAAGCGCGTCACGCCGGACGATTTATTGCGCGTGGCCCGCGAATATCTCACGGCGGAAAACCGCACGCTGTTTGCGCTGCTGCCCAAGGGCGTCACACCCGCCGGGGTGGCAGCGGTTCAATTGCACACCGACAATGCGATTCAGAAGTTCGAGTTCGCCAACGGCCTGCGCCTGCTGGTGAAGGAGGACCATCGCCTGCCGTTCGTGGAATTCCGTGTCGTCTTCAAAGGGGGCGTCCTCGCCGAGACACCGGAGAATAACGGCATCACCCTGCTCATGGCGAAGATGCTCCTGCAAGGCACAGCCACGCGCAGCGCGGAGCAGATTGCGCGCGAGATCGAATCCGTGGGCGGCAGTCTCGACGCCTACGCGGGCAACAACAGTTTTGGCGTCAACGCCGAGGTGATGAGCGCGGACTTCTCCACGGGCTTCGACCTGCTGACCGAGGTGATCCTGGGCCCGACCTTTCCGAAGGACGCCCTGGAGCGGGAGCGCGAAATCCAGCTCAACATTCTCCAGGCGCAGAAGGATGATTTACTCACCCGCGCCAGCCGTTTGATGCGCCAGACGATGTTCGGCAGCGGCGGCTACGGGCTCCAGACGATTGGCACCGAGTCGAGCGTGCAATCCATCCAGACTGAGGACTTGCGAAGTTTTCACTCCCTCCTCGCCGTGCCGAACAACGCGGTGCTCGCCATCTACGGCGATGTCAATGCCGCCGAGGTGCGCGCGGTGGTGGAACAGAAACTCGGAGCCTGGTCGCGGGGCGAATCTGCGCCCGGCGAGGTGCGTCCGTCGCCCGCGCTCACGAAAGTCGAGCACGTCGGCGAAACGCGCGACAAAAAGCAGGCCGTGCTCATCATCGGCTTTCCCGGCACGACGCTCTTCGATCCGGATCGTTACGCGCTCGAACTGGTGCAGGAGGCGTGCAGCGATCTGGGTTCGCGGCTCTTCATGCGCATTCGCGACGAACTCGGTCTCGCCTATTACGTCGGCGCGCAGAACTTCCTCGGCCTCGTGCCGGGCTACTTCGCGTTCTATTGCGGCACCGATCCGGCCAAGGCGGAACTGGTCGAAACCGAGTTGCTCAAGGAAGCCGAGGCGCTGCGCCAGCATGGCTTGACCGAGGAGGAATTGAAGCGCGCCAAGGCGAAGATTGTCGGGCAGAAGAAAATCGCCCGGCAGGATCTGGGCGGCTTCGCCATGGGCACCGCGCTGGACGAACTCTACGGCCTGGGCTTCGGCAATTACGACTCCGAGAACGCGCGCTACGAAGCGGTCACGCTCGAGCAGGTCAAAGCCGTCGCGCAAAAGCATCTCCGCCCCGATGCCCTGGTGGTGGCGACGGTGCGGCCGGAAATAATTTGCAACAAGTGAGGTGAAGTCTGCGGTCAGCCAGCGCAACAGGGTGGTCTGGCGAGCAGACGGCTGACGGCTGATCCTCGCTGGGGCAGGTCCGTGCGCCCCGTTCAAGGAGCGCATCTCGACACTGCCCCCGAAGGCAACCGGGTTGGAGCGCGACGTTGACGTCGCTCCATCGTTCGAGAAACCGTCCGCCAAGGTTTCGCCAACCATCGAACGCTGAAGCGGCCTCAAGGCCGCGCGCCGGGGGCAGTGCCCGGATGCGCCCCCGTTCAAGAATGCATCAACCCACGTCTTGACGATGGGGGCTGCTTAACTTAGAAGTTGGTTCCAACAAATCTCATGAACCCATTCTTCCAACGGCGGCATCTTATTCATCTATACCCCCGGATTTCGCTGATTGGGGTGGTGCTGGCGATCGGTTTCGTGGTGCAGGGAGAGCCTCTCGCTCAGTGGCATTGGCGCAATCCATGGCCGCAAGGAGCGCCGCTCAACCGGATCACGTACGGCAACGGGCTTTTCGCCGCCGCCGGCGGAGCGGGCACCAATCTCGTGATGCTCTCCGCTGACGGCACCAATTGGACCTCCGTGCAGGCCGCCGGCCTCTTCACGCTCACCGACATCACCTATGCGAGCGGCTTGTTCGTGGCCGTGGACGAACGCAGCGGCATCGCGACTTCGCCGGACGGAACGAATTGGACCGTGCGCGCAGCGCCCCTGGCGGCGTTTTATCCGACCTATGCCGTGGCTCACGGCAACGGGCTGTTTGTCGCCTTCGGCTACACTGGGTACCGGACCTCGCCAGATGGCCTCCTTTGGACCACGCGCACCTTTACCGTCGGGGCGATTCCGCGGACCGTGTGCTTCGGCAACGGCCGCTTTGTCGCGGCGTCCGGCGGGAGCCAGATCTACTACTCCACGAGCGGCACCGATTGGACCCGTGCAAACACCATCAACCTCACCGAGATCAACGGCGGCGTTTACGGCGGCGGCAGGTTCGTTCTCGTGGGCAAGTCTGGCGGAACGGCCACCTCCGCCGATGGCATCTCGTGGGCCACGCCCTCCCCGCCCAACTCCACCTTCAGTTTCGACCTCGCCGGCGTGGGTCATGGTCCCAATGGCTACGTGGGCGTCGGCAATTCCCCGGGGCAGTTGGTCACCTCCACCAACGGAAGCAATTGGATCGTGCGCTCCTCGTCTGTGAGCAATTTTCTGGCGGGAGTCACTTATGCCAGTGGCCGCTACGTGACGGTCGGCAACCACGGACAAGTGGCGGTCTCCACCAACTCGACCGATTGGGCGCCGGTCACGACGCAGGCCACCACTGCTGACCTCAGCAGCGTGGCCTGGTTGAATGATCGGTTCATCGCCGTGGGGCATCGCACGCTGGTCGTTTCCCGCAACGGCATCGACTGGGAAGCCTCCCGGCTTGCTTTCAATGCCACTCTCAAAGCCGTGACGTGGGGCCACGGCCTCTTCGTGGCGGGAGACGATGGCTGGGGCATTTCCACCTCTACGAACGCCCGCGAATGGACCACCCAATCCGTCGGGTTCGACACGGAAGCCCTGGCCTTCGGCAACGACATCTTCGTGGCCGTCGGCGAGGCTGGCTTGATTTGCACTTCCACCAACGGCACCAACTGGACCCGCCAGTCAGTGGACATCACGGACAGCCTGCGCGCGGTGGCGTTTCTCAACAACCGATTCTGGGCGGTGGGCGCTCAGGGAGCCGTGCTGGATTCAACCAACGGTGTGAACTGGAACCATCGCTCGGTGAGCAATGTCCTTCAGTTCGAAGGCATCACCTGGCTCAAGGATCGCTACATCGCCGTGGCCTTCACCGGTGAATCCTACACCTCAACCGACGGCACCCGGTGGACCGAGCACCGCGCCGGCAAACTGCGCATGTTTTACGACGTGACAGCCAACGGCCGTTTCGCCGTCGCCGCAGGGTGGAAAGGGATTCGGTACGTCTCGGCTGATGGCGCCGACTGGACACCCGTTCCCCTGCAAGCCGTGCGCGACCTGTCAAGCGTCGCGTTCGGCAATGGCAGCTTCGTGGCCGTTGGCGTTCAGGGAACCATCCTGCAATCGGATCCGTTGGTGGAACTCGAACTCCAGCGGACGTCGCAGCCGGAACTCACCGTGACCGGTCCCGCCGGTCTGGCCTGCCGCATCGAAACCGCCACCCACGCGTCCGCGGGAACAAACTGGCAGACCGCCGCCTCACTGACTTTGACGAATGGCGCGGGCACATGGACGCTGCCGCCGACCAATGAGGCTGCCCGATTCTATCGAGTCGTGGCCGAGTGACCGGTCAGTGCCGGCGCCGCCATGGCGAAACAGCCATTCGTTCTCGGAGCGGCGGCACGATCAATCGCCTCCTTGTCTCCGCATTGGAAATCCGTGCTACCGAGGGAGCAACACTGCGCCCGGGTGCGCCGGATGCAACTCCAACGCTAGCTTGAACTCGGCGGCTGCTTTCGTCTTCTCACCCCGGCCAAGGAAACCAAGTCCAGTGAGATAATGCGCGCTGGCCTGGCGCACGCGCTCGCTCTGCTTCTCGCCAAACTTTGCGAAGTAATCGGCCGCTTCGCCCTTGGTCAGTTGTTCTTCGCCGGCTTTCACGAGTCGCTCGAAAATGGGTTTCGCTTCGTCGGCGCGGCCCAGTTTCTGGAGTGCCAAAGCGTGGAAGTAGCTGCCCTCGGAAGCCTCACGGTCCCGGCCGGCCGCAGCTTTCTCGAAGGCGGCTTTGGCGGCGGCAGTGTCGCCGAGTGCTTCGTGCGCGCTGCCGAGGAGAAATTGGATTTGCGCGGTGCGCGGCGAGCGGCGGGCTTTGCCGACTTCGAGGTTCTCCGGGTATTCCTGCGCAGCTTCGTATTCGCGCAGCGCTTCGCGATACTTCTTCTCCGCGGCAAGCTGCTGTCCGTGCGCGAGGCAGGCATCTACATACACGTTGTGAATCTGGCTGCTGCCTTCCCAGTTGCGGAAGCGCCGTTCTCGGAGCAAGGCGACCGCGCGGTCGGCCTGGCCCGCGACGGTCAGCAGCACGATCTCGCGCGTGAGTGCGTCGTCGCGTCTGGCCACTTTGTCGTGATGTTTGGTCAGCATTGCCAGACGCTTGGTCAATGGCGCGCCGCCGGCTTCATATTGCACGTCGAGTTCGTAAAAGAACCGCGGCTCGTTCGGGTCCAACTCGACGGCCTTCTCCAGGCTGGCGATGGCTTTCGGAACGTTCTTCTCGTGCTGCGCGTAGCCGAGGGAGAGGTTGCGGTGCGTGAGCGCGAACTTGTCGTTGCGTCGGCGCGATTCCTCCCAAGCCTTGATGGCATTCTCGGGCTGGTTGTCGTACAGCAGGCAACCGAGGAGATACGCCGCGTTGGCGTCTTTTGGATTTGCCTCCATCGCGCGGCGCAGCATTGGCTCCTCTTCGAAACGCGACGGAAAACAGAACTCGGGCGAAGTCCGGGCAGCCGTGGCAAAGTGCTGGACGGCTTCATCGGACACCCCGCCGCGGTCGAGCGCGCTGGCCAGGAGATAAGGTTCGGTGGCCACTATGGTAGCCTGCCCCGCGGCAGCCGCCAGCACCTGGTCGCGCATGATCTCCATCACCTCAGACCACTGACCCGCGTTGGCCAAATCAACCGAGTTCTCGATGAATGCTTCCGGATTCCGGCCCATAAGCTGCCGCAAGCGCATCACGTTCGCACGCCACTCGGGCGCGTTACGCTGCCGTTGCGCGAGTATCTGCTCAGAGGCGGCCCGCACATTCAACGGGTCAATGGCCAGCGTCGCCGTGGCGATCTGTTCCGCTTCTTCGGGTCGGTTGAGCTTTCGCAACAGGGTCGCCTTGAGGTTCCGCGCCTTGGGATTGCGGTCGGCCGAAGCGAGAGCCAGATCGATGTTGGCGAGGGCTTGAGAGTAGTTGTCTCGCTGCAGATCAATCTCGGCCAGTTCGCATCCGCCGGCCGCCTGCCAGGCTATGGACCAGACCGCCTTCTTATAGCTTTCGTAGGCAGAGTCGAGTTTGCCCTGTGCCTTGAGCGCCACGCCTAGGTAGTAAAACGCCTCGCCGTCCTTCGGCCGGATGTGGTTGGCCGTCGAGCGGGCGATGGCTTTGCTCAGGTGCTTCGCAGCTTCGTCCCAGCGCCATTGCTTGCAGAGCAGGATGCCCATTGCGGTGTTGGCACGAGAGTCACCGGGATCGCGGCGGAGGATTTCCTCGTAGTACGGCTGGGCCTCGAAGGACGGACTGTAGAGTTGCTCAACACGCTGGCCAGTGAAGTAAAGTTCGTCGATGGTCGCGTAATCCTTCGGTGACTTGGGTTTCTCCACGGGCTTGGGCATGGGCGTGCCCTCGGGTTTGTTGGGCTGATAGACGACAAGTTCACGGCCGCCGGCATCGAGCAACGAGAGGCGCAGTTGCTCGGGCGCGACTTCGTTCTCAATCATCACAGTGGTCGAGAACGGTTTCGCCGGGCTGATGTCCACGGTTTGATCGAGGAGCACCTTCCCACCACCCGAAGCAGCCGGCGTGAGCCGGCTCTGATCTCTCGGTGCGTTTGCTGAAGATGGAGCGGAGTCACGTCCGCTGCTACGAAGCTCAAGGCGCACCTTCGCGCCCTTGACCTCCTTTGTGGAATTCACAGCGAGCTTCGCCACACGGTTCGTTACTTCCAGATTCACCGCCGCGTCGAGGTTCGCCATCTTTGCTCCGCCCAACTTCTGAATCGGATACCACCAGTGCTTCCACTCGCGCGTCTCGCCGGGCTGAATCCAACTGTAGTCGGGCTGGTTGTCCGACCACGCGCCGGCCATCAGTTCGAGATACGGCCCGTCGTCGTCGGTCAGAATCTTCGACCACATCTCGCCCTCCGGACCGTTGCCCCACTCGAAGAACTTCTTGCCCGGAGCGACGTGATGATCCGCGACGTGGATCACGCCGGCCTGTTTGCCGTGGTCGTAGCCGCCGAACCAGTCGTCCTCGTAGTTCCAGCAAAAGAACGACACCGGATTGGGATGGTTCTTCCACCAACTGATATCGACGCCCCGCGTGTAGTCGGTGCCGCCGTAGGTCTGGCGCGCAATGGGCCAGCTCGCGAATTCGGGCTTGCTGTGCTGCGCGGCCCATTCGGTCGAGGGCGGGAAGATGACCTGGTAATTCGTGTTCGCGTGGACGGCGGTGTTGATCCAGAAGAGCATCGGGTGCGCGAACGGAGTCCGATTGAACATCTTGCAGGTCAGCTCCAGGTAGCTGCGATCCGGGTAAAGCGTCATGCCCACGAGCCATTTCATCCGGTGGCGCAATTCGATCTCGCCCACCCAGATGGTCGCGCTGCCGTCGGCGTTGATCGTGGTGGTGTAATCCACGGGCGAGAAACTCGAGGCGCGGTGATGATGCGGCACGTTCCACTCGACGCCGCCGCTGATCCACGCCCCGAGCATCCCGATGAGCGCCGGCTTCACGACATGCTGGCGGTAGAAAAAGTCGTAACCGTTGGCCTTGTCCATCGCCGACCAGATGCGCCCGCCGAGCTCGGGGATGACGGAGATTTGGATGAAGTCGTTTTCGAGAAAGATGGCCTTGTAGGATTTGTTCGTCTTGATGTCGGTGAGCACGTCCTGCACGGGATACGGATAGAACGTGGCCTGCGCGCCCTGGTAGGTGCGTCCCTCGTAAAACCGTGGCACCGGCGACGGCGGCGCGGCAAGGTAGGTCGGGATGACGAGGTTGGTTTCCCAGAGGCGGACCGGCCCAGCGGCCAGCAACGGCGCCAGTGCGGAAAAGAAGGCGGTGAGGGCGAGAGCGTGGGCAGACTTGGTGTTCATGGATGACGTGGTTTTTAATCCGCGACGCTGCGAATGACAATCTTCCCGGACGATCTGCAAATTGATTCAGGCAACCGACCGGAGCGCGCGTGCGGGAACTTGGGTTGGATTGGCCCGGGCAGGGTTTGATTCAACCGGATTCGCAGGCCCACGACGACTTCCGTCGCGCGAGGGGCACGGCGGTTTTCGGAGTCTCGCAGGTCGGCGATCCGCCAACCTCGGAGTTGGAAGGGAACGCTCTTCCCGTCTGGAGTCGTGCTCATCCTGGCACGAATCCATTTTGCGACTCCCCTCTTTCGCATCTTTGACCTGCCGTTTTGAGGGTTTGACCACCCGCCACCCCCTTTCTACACTGCGCCCCCATTTTATGAAGATTCTGATTTGTGACCCCATCTCACTCAAGGGCATCGCCCTGTTCAAGGGCCGCCCCGAGTTTCAAGTCACGGTGCTCGACAAGCGCCTCTCCGAGGCCGAACTCCTCCCGCTGGTCGGCGATGTCGAGGCGATGGTGGTGCGTTCGGAAACCAAGATCACCCAGAAGGTCTTCGAGGCCGCGCCCAAGCTCCGCGTGGTCGGGCGCGCCGGCGTCGGCGTGGACAACGTCGATGTCGAGGCCGCCACGACCAATGGCGTGGTGGTGATGAACACGCCCGGCGGCAACACCATCACGACCGCCGAGTTGACCTTCACCATGCTGCTGAGTCTCGCCCGCAAGGTGCCGCAGGCTTACGCCACGATGGTCGCCGGCAAGTGGGACCGCAAAGCGTTCCAGGGCGTCGAACTGTCCGGCAAGACGCTCGGCGTGCTCGGCATGGGCCGCATCGGCGGCGAGGTGGCCAAGCGCGCCGTCGCGTTCGGCATGCGAGTGGTGGCCTACGATCCGTTTCTCAACGATGCGCGCGCGCGCGCGATGGGCGTCGAGGTGGTCAGCGACGTGGACGTGCTGTATCGCGAGGCGGACTTCATCACCGTCCACATGCCCGCCACCGAACAGACCCGTGGCATGCTGAACGCGGCGGCGTTCGCCAAGATGAAACCCGGGGTGCGCATTGCCAATTGCGCGCGCGGCGAAATCATCAACGACGCCGATCTGATTGCTGCGCTCGACTCGGGCAAGGTCTCGGCCGCGGGGCTGGATGTGTTCGTCACCGAACCGCTGCCGGCGGATCATCCGTTCCGCAAACATCCGGCGATCATCCTCACGCCGCACCTCGGCGCGAGCACCGCCGAGGCGCAGGAGAAGTGCGGCATCGAGGTCGCCGAGGTCATCACCAATTACCTGCTCACCGGCGAGGTGCGCAACGCGGTCAACCTGCCGCATCTCGACGCCAAGACCTACGAGCAGGTCAAGCCCTACCTCACGCTCGGCGAAAAGCTCGGACGGTTCCTCGGCCAGCTTGCGCCCGCGCAGGTGGACCGGCTCTACATCACCTACGGCGGCAAGGCGAAGGAACTGCCCAACACCGATCCGGTCACGCGGGCCATCCTGCAGGGTTTCCTGAGCCGCGCCTCGGTGGAGAATCTCAACAACATCAACGTCCGCAGCGTGGCCTCGACTCTCGGCATCAGCGTCGAGGAAAAGCGTTCGGAAGAGCCGGTCACGTTCAACGAATGGCTGCATGTGCAGGTGTTCAACGAGGGGCAGAAGGTCGTTTCGGCCGGCGGCACGTTCTTCGGCTCGCCGGAGAATCCGCGCATCGTGCGCGTCTTCAGCCTGCCGACGGAAATCATCCCGTCGGGCGTGGTGTTCATGATGAACAACAAGGACCGACCCGGAATGGTGGGTTACCTCGGCACGTTGCTGGCCAAACACCACGTCAACATCGCCAGCATGAGCCTGAGCCGCGACGAGGCGGGCGGGCAGGCGTTCACCGTGCTCAACCTCGACAGCGTGCCGCCCCAGGCGGCGATGGAGGAGTTGCAGAAGGATTCCGACATCAGCAATGTCCGGGTGGTGAAGTTGTAAGCGGTCAGACATTCAGGCGCTTCCCGCCGGCCCGAAGCATGGGCGGGGAGTGGTTGTATCGATCCACTTCCAGATAATTTCAAAGATGAACATGCGAAACACACCAGTCTCTGCAGAATTTTCCGCACCACCGTCGCAACCAAGAGAGGTAGGGCGCGTCTGTCCCAGCGCGCCGGTTGAGAGCCATCGAAAGTCGCGGCGCGCTGAGACAGACGCGCCCTGCCTGCGATTTCTATCGCAACGATTGATACGGGCCAACCCGCGGAATGGATTCTTTCTTGCCCTGGCGGCTTTGGCGTTCCTGGCGGGCGCGCCGCAAGCGAACGCCGCCACCTCGGATTTCAGCGACCTGTTCAGCGATCCGGTGCTGGCGCGTGGCAAGGGCGTCGAGATCAAGCGCAGCGCGCTCGACGACGCCTACATCGCGCTCAAGGCCAACCGCGCCGCCCGCAATGAGCGCCTGCTGGAACGCGACCGCCGGTTGCAGGAGGCCCAGTTGCTCGACCGCCTGATCGTGACGCAGTTGATGATCAACCGCGCCACCGCGGGCGACCGCGCCGCCGCCGCCGTGCTGGCCGAGAAATTCATGGCCGAGGCGAAGAAGGCTGCCCTTTCCGAAGACGCCTTCCAGATCCAGCTCAAGGCAATGGGCATGTCGATGGACGCCTTCAACAAGCGTGTCATGGATCAGGCGCTGTCCGAATCCGTGCTGGAACGCGAGTTGAAATCGACCATCAGCATCACCGACGCGCAGACGCGGGACTTCTACGACACCGGCAGCGATATCATCATCAAGCTGGCGGAGGCCGACGTGGCAAAGCTGACCACCAACGCGGCCTTGACCGCGAAGGATCTGGCCGACGGAAGGAGCCGCATCGAAGACATGAAGAAGGCCAACCTGGAACGGCTGCAACGGCCGGAGCGCGTCAAGGTCGCCCACATCCTGCTTATCACGCGGGACCGCGAGACCGACCAGCCGTTGCCCGAGGAGGTGGTCAAGGAGAAGCGCAAACTGATCGAGCAACTCCGCGACCGCGCGCAGAAGGGTGAGGATTTTTCCGAGCTCATCAAAAAGTATTCCGAGGATCGCGGCGTCAAGGAAACCGGCGGCATCTACACCCTGAGCCAGGCCGAACCGTTCGCGCCGGAATTCAAGGCGGCGGCCTTCTCGCTCACAACGAACCAGATCAGTGACGTGGTCCAGACGGTCGTCGGTTTCCACGTCATCAAACAGCTCGAACGCCTGCCCGCCCGGAAATCCACCTACGACGAGGTGAAGAAGGATCTGAAGGAATTCCTCACCCAGCAGGAGTTCCAGCGGCTCATGCCCGAGTATTTCGACAAGCTGAAGAAAGAGGCGCAGGTGGAAATCCTCGATGCCAAATACAAAATCGAGGAGGCGATCAAAGCCGCGCGCGAGGGCCGGTAAATCAGTCCTCCCGCCCGGGAATGTTCTTACTCCTGCTCCTGCTCTTCATCTCAGGAGCATCGGAGGCAGGTTCCATCGTTGCGAAAATCTCCGACAGGCGGGATGCGCCGGGACAGGCGCGACCGGGCATCCTCCAGGGCGCATCCGCGCACTGGCCCCGGCGCGCGGCCTTGAGGCCGCTTCCGCGTCCGATGGGTGTTGGCGAAACATTGCCGGACGGTCTCTCGAACGATGAAACGAAGTAAACGTCGCGCTCCAACCCGGTTGCCTTCGGGGGCAATGTCGAGATGCGCCCCATCCCCCGAGCAGACCCCGAACAGACTTGTCTCGGCAATCGCGCTTGTGGCAGCATCGGGGCTTGGCGAAATC
>JBBRWD010000119.1:0-19691 GCA_038249465.1 Limisphaerales bacterium
CAAGCAGGGATGTATTTTTCATCCCGGGAGGCCAGCAGAGCCTCGCAACCGTCGTCAATAATGTTGAGTTGAATCCCCTCACCGAGGCCGCTGGCACGGCAAAACGGCGCGCAACTCAACATTACTGAGCACTTAACATTAGTCCACAAAGAGCCGGTCAATGCCGAGTTCTTCAAAGGTCAACGTGTTGTCTTTTTTATGGCTGGCGGCGAGTGATTCAAGCTTTGCTTCCAACCGCTTTTTGGCCTTTTCAAGTTCCTTTACCAATCGCCGGTTGTCGGGGCTGACGTGTTCCCGTTTGATTTTTTCCAATTCCTGCAACTGCTCTTCAAAGAAGCGCACCTGGGTTTCCTGCGACAACGGGATGCGCTCAAAACCGGAGTGCGTGACAATGACGGCATCCCAATTGCCCGTGGCGATGCGGCTGAAAAGCTTTTTACGGTTCTGCCCCTCGAAATCTTCCTTGCCCGCCACAAGGATGTTTGCGCCCGGATAAAGCATGAGTAGTTCGGTCGAGAACTGGCCGAGCATGTGATTTGGAACGGCGAACATGGGCTTGCGTGCCAGTCCCAGCCGTTTCAATTCCATCGCAGCGGCAACCATCGTATAGGTCTTGCCCGCGCCGACGACATGGCCGAGCAACGTGTTGGGCGTTTGCAAAATGCGCCACACGCCCGACTTTTGGTGAATGTGAAGTTGAACGGCCGCACTCGCGCCCGGCAACGTCAAGTGCTCGCCATTGAAGGTACGGACCCGGCTGTGATTGAACGTGTCATTGTAAAGGCGCACGAGCCGTTCCCGCCGGTCATCATCCGACCAAACCCATTTTGAAAACTGTTCCTTTATGCGCTCCTGTTTTTCACGCGCGGCCTCGGTGGACTGCGCGTTGACGACGGGTTTCTTGTCCACATAATCATAAACGGTGGGCGTTTTGAGATTCAGCGTTTCCTCGATGAGTTCGAGAGCAGTATAACGATTCGTTCCCCAATCGGTCGTGTTCGCGGTCGCCCCTTTCGCCTCCCAATTGCCGGTGATATGCCACGAGCCAAGCGCGTGGATGTGGCCAACCTCAACCCCCGCCGGAATGCCGAGCAATCCGTGGACGAAGTGTTGCACGTCCGACGGCGGCAACCAGGATGCGCCAAGGCGCACGTCTATCTCGGTGGCGAGCAAATCCGGCGGTTGCACAGATTTCAACGCCTCAACATTTTCACGAAAACGAACATCGGCTATACTGGCAGAATCGGCGGTGACAAGTTTCTCACGGACATTGCCGGAAAGGTATTGGTCTTCGGTTTCCCATTGCTTGGTCTGCGGATGGAGAAAAACCAGCCCTTTCAAATCGGGTAAAAAGTCATCCACGGGACGGGCCAGCAGGGTCGCCATGTGGTTGAGATCAACACAGCCTCTTTCGTTCAACGAAACGAGCAAGGCTTCTTTTGGCGAACCAACCGACTCAACCGGCTGCTTGTGATGAATTGTCCGTTCTCGAAAAATGGAGGCTTTGACCGCCCTCTTGGTTTCCTCATCGTAGTTTTCCAGCGAGAGCAGCAACGGCAAATCCGGGTCGCCGTGAAACGCCCGTTGATTGGCCGAAACACTGATGAAACCAAAACGGCCAACGAAACGGTCGTAGGCAAAGTTAAGTTGCCCACGGGTCTCAATCACCCGCTCCTCACTGCTGCCGTCGAGTTGCGAGCGCAGACAATCCCGCACCGCGTCCCGCACGTCAATCAACCGCCGAATCCGTGAGCGGGTCTCAACCGGCAGGTCATCCAACGGCTGCAACACGCCATTTTCATGGAGGCACAACCGGCCATCCTCGTGAATACAATAGGCATTGGGTTTGATGTAATCCGGCGCGGGAATTGTTGGGTCGAAAGTTTTTTCGGCGACAGATTCGGCTTGGGCTTCGTAAATGTTTTGCGGAAGCCGCGCAACTCCCTGTGCCAGGGCTTCGCCCAAGTCACGGTCGTCCGGCAACAAGACGGGTTCACCGTCCCGATACATTCCCCTAGCGAGCCGCATTTTGCCCAGCATCATTTCGGGTTGGGCGGCAAAGTATTCGTTGATGGAAAACTCCTCCCGCTGGTCATTGATAAAATTCACCGATGCTTTCCATGCCGGGCCTTGCGGGGATTCGCCAGCGCGCAACTTACGGAGCATCACAATGTCAGTGGTCACCTCCGTGCCGGCGTTCTTCTTGAAAGCCGTGTTTGGCAGACGGATTGCGCCCAACAATTCAGCTTTGCTGGAAAGTGTATCGCGCAAGGTCGAATCCAGTTTGTCCAGCGTGTGCCGTGATGTGACGAACATCAATAGACCGCCGGGACGCACTTTTTCCAACGCAGCGGCAAAGAAATAATCGTGGATGGAAAATTTGTACTCGTTCCAACGCGGGTCATGGACGGTGTAATCGCCAAAAGGAACATTCGAGATGGTCAGGTCATAAGCACCGTCCGCAAGTTTTGATTTTTCAAATGGCTGTTCGCGAATGTTGGCATCAGGATAAAGAGCCTTGGCAATGCGCGCGGTCAGTGGATCAATCTCAATGCCGGTGATGTCCGAACGGTGCAACATCTCCTCCGGCATGAGGCCAATGAAATGGCCGATGCCGCTGGCCGGTTCGAGAATTTGACCACCTTGGAAACCAAACCGCTGGGCAGCTTCATACATGGAACGGATGACTACCGGGGCGGTGTAATGAGCGTTGAGCGTGGTTGCACGCGCGGATTTCAGTTCATCTTCTGTCAGCAGTTCGGCGAGCTGGCTGCTCGGCCTGCCTGCACCTTCGGGAAGCTTTGCAAAGGCGGCTGAAAGTCCACCCCAGCCGACGTATTTTACGAGAATCGCCCTTTCTTCGGGCGTGGCTGGACGCTGTTCGGTTTCAATTTGCCGGAGTGTGCGGATCGCGTCGAGATTCTGGTTGAACTTCTGCTTGAGTGAGCCTTCACCCAGTCGGTCAGCGTCGGTGATGCGATAGCTGTTAAGATTTCTGGGCGAATCGCCGGTCAGGTTTCTTCGGCTGGGAGCAGGATGTAGCTCTCCCGCACCATTTCCCACGCCTGGTCGTGCGCCTGTTGCGCCGTCAGCCCCTGCTTTCTGAACTGTTGAGTCAGTTCGATCATTTCGTCCTTCGTCTTCTCCTCGGCCTCCAGCAATATTGCGTGCAATTCCCCCCTCGCTTCCAGTTCGCGCACCAGATTCGGGCAATGTTCGCGCCAGTGTTTCTCTGCCTGCCTGCCGTATTGAGTCAATGCTTTCATAAGTCGGCCTTTGATTTGAAAAAAGGTCAAGCTGGTCGTCAACATTTGCCGCTGTTCGCTTGAACGCCATTGGAATTTTGCCATCGCCTGCCCGAATGAGCAAGCAGAGGTGGTTTGATGTCAGACCTAACGCCTGTGTTGGCTTGCGTATTTTTCGTCCAATTCCTGAGCCGCCTTGGGAAAAAGCAGGATGATTCGCACTCCGAATACCTTTTGAAATGCCATGATATGCTCGTCCGTAATTTGGGTGCGCCCGGACTCGATGTTAGCCAGCACTTCACGAGAAACATTCACTCCCTGGCATTGCAAACGCGCCGCCAGAATTTCCTGTGTCCACTTCCGCTCAAAGCGCAATTTGGCCACCGCTGGACCGATGATATTCAGGCGGCGCATAATGCACCCCGGGGTTCGACAACATCGCAGTAAAGGTTTTACTAAAACAATTAGAACGAGAATTTGGCGACACTTGTTTCCTTTTCAACTTTTGAGAGGGTTTTGGGATTGGAGTAAGCACAAGAGCAGATCGAAGTTGCGCCGCCTTCAAACGAAGCGTCTATAAAATCGTCACTCTATGCACATAATTGGGGCAGGTAAAAGCCAACATTCCCCGACAATTTTTAGAAGCATATTCATTGCCACGAATTAACCGCCTCGTATGGCCGACCTTATCAATGCCCTTGATGGGGATGCGGTCTGACCTCTGTTGCCAGAGTCAGACCGGCATCAGCATCCTTAAACACCAACAGCCTGTCCTTTCGTTTGCTGTTGGGTTTGTGAGCGGGAAACGACGCGTTGTGTCTGGCGTGCAATCTGGCTCATGACTTCTTCGCGCTGGTCCTCCGGAACACTTTTCACCAGCGTCTCGTAAGCCTGTTTCAGTTCGGGGCTGGCGTTGATTTTTTTCATCATCCCTTCGCGCATCCGTTCCTGACGTTCGAGCTGACGCACTTCATTCAGGACAACGGTGCGCTCAAGCCGATCACGGGGCATACTTTGAAGGTAAACCCAATGTTTTGGATTTTCTTTGATGTGGGCGTCAATCTTGGCCTCCACTTCGGGATTGATCCGGTAAGTGGCTTGGTCGGGAGACGCATTTGGACTCGCTGCGCCATTTGGCGGTGCTTTTTTTGTGCTCATAATGAGTTTGGTTGTTTGTTGTTATTATTGTCAGCGTGTTTGCTGACAAAGTGTTTCACGGACTCAACGGATCAACAGTTGCGTTGGTTTTGGAAATGGATGGCGGTTGTGCCTGTGCAGCTTCGACTGCATCAAGCCGCTGTTTCATGTCACCCACCGTTAGGCGCAGTGCTGTTGTCTGCTGCAAATTGGTTCTGGTTTGCTGCAATGCGGTTTGAAACTGCATCAGTGCCGAGGACAAGGTTCGGGCTTGCACCATGATTTGAGCGGTGGCGAGCCGCTGCGAATTAACTTCAGCCAGGATTGCTTCGTTGACGGGCGCAGGACTGAACGCCGCATCGGATGGCATCGGTGACAAACGGGCAAGGCCAGCGTCCGCCGGGCCGGGATGAAAATTCCAACGAGTGTTTTCTTCGACGCGAAAAACGGTGTGGTGTTCGTGCATCACCAAATCATCGCTCGGATCGGAGTAGCGCCCGACGTGATACGCGCGGATGACTTCGGAATAACGGACAGCGGAATTGTCGGTTGTTGGTGGCGGTTGTTGTGGTCGCAACGCCAGCTTCGGAGCGGTCGAACACGCGGAGAGGAACAACAGTGGAATGAGATAAATAGTTTTCATGGTCTTGGGGTGATTGCGATTGATTCGTTTTTTTCTTCGGCGACGGACAAAGCCGTGCCGCCGAGCGAGGCGTCGGCGCGGTCGAGGGTTTGCAGGACGTAAAGATAAAACTGCTTTCCGCTCGGCACGCGGATGTAAAACCCATCCTTCTGAATCGAATCGGAAATTTGCTGCGCGTAGATTTTAAGAATATCCTGCGCGCCCGCCAGCGGCGCATTGTTGAGCGACGGGCTGTTGATCGGGCCAAAGAGTGTCTCCTTCTTTTCTGTCAACGCACCCGCCGCGCCGGAGAGAAACGTGGCGGCGAAAAGTTTTATCTCCGCCAGATTGTCGGACTTGATGAGTTCACCCCGCAGACCCGCGCTGCCGTCGGTGATGCTCCAGCCGGTTTGATTGGTGTTGTTTTCAAATTCACGGTCAAGCGCGATGGCCTTGATTTGCATTTCTTCACCGTGCTGCCAAACCAACGTCCAACTGCTGCCGCTGGAAATGCGTTCGCGGTGATGATCGGTTTTTGCCGTGCCATGAACTTCCGTGCCAGCGGGGATGACAAGTTTGCCCGCGTGATAAATGTTCTCGGTGATGAGGCCGATGATGGGTGTCTGTATGGAGGACGAATCCACCGTGATTATGGTCTCGCATGGCATCAAACGGCCAAACGGCGCATACACCGCGCTCAATTTTTTTTGGGCAGCAATTCCCGCCGAACTATCGGCAAATAAACTGATGGGCGAGAGCGTTGGCAATTGGTTCGCGGGAACAACTGGCAACGGCGACGGATTCGGAAAGGCTGGCTGCGATGATGACGGTAAATTGGTCGGCTGCGACTTGGGTGGCGGCGGATTAAAAACCTGCATTGGCCGCGTGACGGACTGCACTACCTGGGGTTTGCCAGAGACGTTATTGGTGGCGAGTGGAGCAACTGCATCTTCGGCAGGCGTATGATGTTTTCGGATGACGCCAAAGATAACCAACCCTCCGGCGAACAACGCACCGAACGTAATGATCTTGCCGCTTCCGGTCTTGAGAAAATTAAGAAAGTCGCGCGGTTTCATGGCTGGCCTTTCGGTGGACGAATTGGATGCAACGTCGGAATGTTGGTGGTGGTTATCGGCGGGGGTGGCGAAAGCCGGTTCACCAACACGGTAAAATTATTTTTCAAAGACAATTCATTGCGCCCGCCGTCCGGCGTGCCGGTGATGGCGAAATAGACGATGTTACGGCTTTTGGAAGCGACACGACCGTCACTGTCACTGATGGATTGGGTATAAAGCCGGTTGCCTGCGCGAAGCGCAAAACTGTCGGGCCGATAAATCAAGGGCGCATCGTTCTTGTTTGTGATGGTAACGCGGAAAACAAGTGTGTCCTCGGCGTTGAAACGAAACGCCTGTTCAATCTGGATTTCGTAGTCGTTGAAGTCGCTCACCAACGGTTTGCCGTCGTAAGTCGTGAACCCGACATCGGCGACACTCTCCGGCTGTTGTGATTTCAACAAAGGAAACGCCTTCGCCTTGTCGAGCAAGGCCAGAAGTTTTAGCGGGCTGACTTCGGGCGCGCGACCTGCACCCAGCTCCTCCGGCGTGTGCGGTGCTTCCATGTTGAGCGATAGCACCGGCGTGTCATTGGCAGACAACTCGAAAACGTAAGTATGATTGTTCCAACGGACATTCAGGTTGCCAGATGCTTTGACAGTGAGGGCGCGCACCGAAAGAAACGTCGAGGCTTTAGCATGGGCCAGTTGGAATTGTCCTGGGGTTTTGCCGTCCACCGTGAACCCTGCGCCGTCAATGGCTTCAATCGGGCCGGGGAAACTGATGGTGGTAACGCGGTTGGTCGCCACTGGCACAGACACAACCGTGTGGTCGTCGAGCAAGACACGTTGGATGGCCGGTGAATCAGCGAGCGCGACCGTTGCAATAAGCACCGTGACGGCAAACGACAATAGGCTAACGATTGATTTCATATTTGAAGTCGCCCACGGCGGTGGGGAAACGTCCGTTCAAGGCCATGTTGGGGTTGCGAACCAAACGCAACCGGAGCGTGAACGGAAACGCCTCGGTGAACGCCTTGTCTTGAAAGATACCGCTGCGGATGATCTGGCCGGTGACGACGGTGAGCACTTCGTTTTCGCGCGTCGCCAGAATGTCTATGCGGCCAATCTCAACCTTTTGGTGAAGTTGCTTGGAACGAAATTCAACGGACTCGCTGATGCGCTCGTCCTGCGCTTTGGCGAACGCGGGTTTGAGAAACAGCAATTTAAGCAAATCGGGATTATCAAATTCCTTCGGATTGCGTTCGAGAAAAGCCAAGGTCGCCAGTTCCGCCTGCTGGATATGTAACTCCTTGGCTTCTGAAAATTGTAGCAACGGACTTAAATAATAAGTGCCAGCCGGATCAATGATAACGACGCGCTCGCGCTGCTTGAACTTTGAAACCAAGTGGTAGCGGTCAAGGGCGGAAACAGCCAGCACCGCGACGGTGAAGAAAAACCAGAACCACGGCAGCCGATCACGTTGCACCAGCAGGCGGGTGAGGTCAAAGCGCCGGGACGCGAGTTTCGGCACACCGATGCCGTGTTTGGTTGGAGTCAGTTGCAAAGTAGATTTATCCATAGGTCAGTAATAATTTGGTTTGGATTTGGAGATGAGTTCACGGACGGCCTTGTCGCCGGTGATGTCGTCACCGGGACGACCGCGCGCGGCGCGCGGCGGCAGGCCAGAGCCAGCAATAATAATTGCGCCCGCGCTGCCCATATTGGCGGCAGACGACATGGTGCTTAACAACGCCGCCATCCCCGCCGCGCCCGCAGTGACGGCGCGGCTGCCGATGGGCGCGGCAACGGCGGCAGCACCCGCTGTTGTGGCCGCCGTTTGGAAAAAGCTGCTGACTGCCCCGCCTAAAAGCTGGCCGCCCGCAAGTTCGCCAGCAGCCAAGACTTTTTGGATGACAACTGGTGCGGCAATGGTGCTAAACACAATCCAGAAGGCGACCACGACGACACCAACCGTGGCTTGCAGGGAGTAAAGTGTCGCGGTGGGGTCAATGTATTTGAAAGTGGGATCGGTCATGAAATCCAGAATCCCCTGGGTGATGAGCGCGGCGACGGCCCAGCCGAGCGGCCAGAGAAGAACGCCGACGATGTTCATCAAGTAACGACCACCGACGGAGCGCAGTGGCCGAATCGCCATGAAGCCGATGAGCAACGGCGACAAGGCGTAGCTGGAGAACAGAATGAACTTCTGAATGATGTAGGCCCAAAAAATCAGCAAGGATGCGAACTCTCCCACCAACCAAAGGACACCGGAGATGAGAATTTCAACCGTGAAGCCGCTCAAGTCGCCGAGGATGTCCCACCATGAATGGTCGCTGCCCGTGTCGCGTTTGACGACGAGGAGTTGGTTGTATTGGTCTTGCACGTTGGACGGGTCAACGCCCAAGCCGTTCAGAATGGAAGTCTGCACGAGCGATTGAACCTGGTTGCCCCATTGCGGAAGCATCACGAGCAACGCGGTCAGAATGAACAGCCGGACCATGTGGAGCATGAGCGTCTTGCTGCTGAATCCGTGGACGACGAGCATGATCGTCCCGACGATGAACAACATGAAAGCGACGATGCGCAGCAACTCGTGCAGCTCCGCGCACTTTTGCAGGAACGTCGGAAAGAGACTTTCAAATGTGGCCATACGTCGGGACGATTTGAGGTTGCGATTAGGGAGTCGGGAACGCGGTGGGCGCGTTCATCAGGCGAAACTTCTGCCCATACTTCTGCACGGCCTCGGTGAACTCGGCGTGCTGCTGCTCCTTCTTCGCTTCAACCTGGCGTTGCGCGTCGTTGCGGTTGGCGATGTCCTGCACAACGGCAGCGGTCGTGGCTTGATTGATTTCGTAGTCGGTATTGTTCAGCGCAGACGAAAGGCCGATGAGAACGCCCGTCAGCTTTTGAACTTCCGCGTCCGTCGTCGCCGCCTTGAGTGCGTCGGTGGTCGCGGCGATTTGTGCTTTCAACGCGACGCGGCGTGCGGTCGCATCGGTGGATACGGACAAATAATTGTCCGTCGTCTTCTGCACAGCGGCGACCGGCTTAAACGGAGTCTGTTGCCGTGTGATTGTTTGGCCGTCCGGTGTGGTGAACGTCGTGCCAATGCTTTGGAACAAACCACCAGCGTTGTAGAGCATGGCTTCGCTCGCGTTAACTGTGCCTTCAAGCGTGGTGAGTGTTTGACCGAGTTCGGTTTTCCGAAGGTCATCGGTCAACGGTTTGACGGTAGAGAGCAGGACGCTCTTGGGGTCGCCGAAAAGGTCTTCGTAGTGTTTGAACTCGTTGAGCTGGTCGGTGAGCGTTTGAATCTGCTGCACCTGGTTGTTGATCATCTCGATGTATTTGGCGATGTTCTGCGCTTGATCGAGAATCTGCTGAATGTTGCTGGTCGGGTCATATACGATCCATTGCGCGCGGGCGGAGAACGCCAGCGGCAGGGCGACGAGAGCTACTGCGATTAGTTTTTTCATGTTTGCTGTCCTTTTTTGGGTGTTGTTTTGTTTTACTGCTCGATGCGGAGAAATTGGGTCGTCGGTTGGAAAATCACGCCGTCAATGACCTGTTCCGGCAGATGCACCTCGTAGAGCCGAACATGGCTGTTACGGCTGTTTGCCTGTTGCTGCATGGCAACGTAAAGCCAGTATTGCTGCTTAACCGCGTCGCTACGGCCTCTGTTGTAGCCGCCTTGCCAAGCCTTGTCGGATTGCTTCTTCGCGGCGAAATGGAGGCCCTCGCTCAAGATGACTCCACCCGCTGCGCCAACGGCGGTGGCGAGCGGATCGCCGTTGGAAAGTTCGTGACCGAGATACGCGCCGCCCGCACCGAGCGCGGTATCGCTGATGGGGCGCGTGGCGGCGCAGCCGGTGAACAGACAAACAACACAGGCAAAGAGAACGAATCGAATGAATGATGATTTTTTCATAAGTGTTTTTATTTTGATTTAAGTGGGTGAATTGGCGTGGGCGATGATGCCCTCGACGATGTTGGCGCTCTGGCGAAGTTCGCGGGCGCGTTTGTCGAAATGTTCGCCGCTGGATGAACTGCAATAGAGCATCTCCGGCGAAGAAATGTTGTGAACCGTGCCGCAAAGATTTCTACCGGAGTCGGTGTGAAAATAAGTGAACGGTGAATACTTCTGCCCCGATTGGTGGTCGGGCAGCGGGTAATTCATAATCGCGTGCTGCGTGACTTCTGGCAGCGCGATGTCCTTGCCCATGTCCTCCAAGTCGGCGCGGTCGTTCTGGCGCATGATGAAAAATTGGCGCGAGTTGCCGAACACGGCGGAGCGGATGCGCGACTGTTTGAACCGTGCGTATTGCTGCACGATGGAAATGTTCCAGCAATTAAACTTGCGAAGTTGGGCGTAGCTCTCCTGAACGATGTCCTGTCCGCCAGGGATGTCCAAGAAGCGGGCGACTTCCTCATACACGTTCCGTTTCCGCAACGCGCGCGGCAGCGTGATGATGTGTTTGCGCGCGTGATTGGTGATGAGGAAGCCCGCTGCGGCCTTCAACTCCTTGGCAGATTCGGGGATGTAGCCCAACTCGAAGTGGGCGATTTTTCCCGTAAGCGAAATGTTCGTCACCCCGTCGAACAGGCAACCGTAGTTGCCGTCCCGACACCACGGCAGAATGAGCGTGGCGATTTCGATGATTTGGTCGCGCTCTGAACCGACAGGATCGAGCATCATCAATTCCTGCAACATCCGGTGCGTGGGGAATTCCTCCGGCGTGAAGTAGGCGAAAGCGAGATTGCGGACCTCGCGACTCGTCTTGGGGTCTTTCAAGAATTTCAGAGCCGTGCCTTCGTCGAATTGGGCAAGATAATCCTGTCCCCATTCATTGAAGCGTCGTTCTGTATTGGACGATATGAGTCCTGACCCCGCTTGGTCGCGGAAGTCCGCAAAAGTTTCGAGACTGGTCGCGCCGGGCGGCATTTTTTCGGTGCGGAATTTCTGCAACGCCAGCGCGTGCCGCGCGATGGCGAGCAACTGGTCATGCCGCCTTTTCTGCCAGTCTTGATACGAATCCTCGTAAAGCAGATTTAGATACTTGGCGATCTGCGCCTGTCGGAGCATCTGTTTGTCCTCCTGACTTGATGTGCCAATCATGCGAGCGACAAGCGCAGTCGCGGCAGAAAGGTGGTCGGGGGTGAGCGGTAGTCCTTTGGTATCGAGATAATTTATGGTGAGGTCGCCGTCAGGATGAATGATGATGGGACGCGCACCTTCCTCAACAGTCTGCGTGTAGATGCCGTAGGACAATCCTTCCTCAATGATGACGGTGTAAGCGAAATAGCCTTCGGTCTGCGAAAGCAAATCACAAACTGTCACTGATTTGCCTGCCCCCGACATTCCTAAAAGCACTGCGTGTTGCGGTGACAGATTATCCTTCGAGCCGGAGAATGTTTCCACTCCGACTAAATTGTTGTTCGGCCCGTCGTAGATGGCTTCGGCGGTTTTGAGATGGCCGGTGAACGTGCTGGTGATGGGCAGCATATCGGCCAGGTATCGGTGTTCGGCGTAGAGTTTGCGATGTCCGTAGCGTCCCCATGTCCAGCCCGGCCATGTCTGAAAAAACAAATTCTTTGAGGTGCTCGGCAGATTGCTTTCAAAATACTGTGCCGAGTTCATCGAGTTGATCGCGTTTTTAATGGCGCTGGCCTTCGCATTCAAACCGTCCTTTGATTTGTCCCAAACGCGGATGACAAAGAGTGCGTTGAACGGAATGGTCTGTCCTTGCATCAGCGCATGAATCTTCTTCTGCTTCTTTTCCATAACGGTGAGCAGCGAGATTTTCTTTTCGCTGGCATAGTCGCCAGCCACGCGGTCATGTTCTTTTTCCTCCTTGTTGATTTCCTGGGTAATGGGCAGCGGATCAACATTGACAGTAATGGCGTAGTCGAGCAGCCGCAGATTAGTGAGGCGTTGGATGATGCCGGGATAGGTCGTGCGCGGCCAGCGGGTCAGAGCGATGACAGAATGATAATGCCCGTCCATGTAAAAACCGAAATCGCTCTGGCCGTTGCCCTCGCTGTGCCAGCAATTTTCCTGAATCGAAAGTTCGGGCAGGAAATCCTTGGCGGCATCAAAGTCAAAACGGTCAGCCAATGACGGATTAAGAAACGTTTTGCAGTGCTTGAAGTGGTCGAGGTCGGTCATCGGCAGCACGCGCGTTCCGGCACTGGCAAAAATTTCGACCAGCAGATGGTGAACGTGCGCAAATTCGGTTTCCAACTGGTCGAGCAACGTCAGGTAATACTCGCGCAAGGCTGAATTAGTGGTGAGGGTCTTGGGAACGTTTTCCAGCGAGCGCGATACATAGAAAACCACGCGCTGCCGCCGGAGTTTTCTCTCAACCATTAACTGCCAATAACGGGCGAACCGTTCGTTGCGCGAACGCTTCGTCCAAGTGTTTTCAAACCGTTCGGTCTCTTGCTGATAGCGGAGCAATTCAGTTTTGTAATCCGAGTCGGAGAAGTATTGAACTTGCAGCCGTTGATTTTCCTGGAGCGAAGCCAGCAACAAACAGAGTTGTTCCTGAAAGTCGTTCAGATCCGCAATCGGGCTGTTGGTCAAGTCGGGTGCTTCAAAGATGAATCCTTTGGAGACGTAACCGCCGCGCCGCAGATGATTGAACAACATCAAATCGCGCACGAAAAAGCCGTTGGGTGGGCGTTCAAACATAATCAGATGCGTTGTGATTTTCGTCGCTGCACGTCATCCATCACCTGTTGGATGCGCGTCAGGTCATCCACCAGTTGATGAACACTGCGAACGGATTTGCCCTCGTTAATGGCGATGTAGGCTTCGCAGATGTGCGCCATTGCCCGATCCATGTGCGCGCGGGCGGTGCTGCCAAAGCCCTGTTGAATGTGCAGGCCGCTACGCAAGGCAGTTTCGGCAGTGGCGAGCTGGCCAAGCAACGCCTGTCGCTGGCTCTCAATCGTTTGGAGTTCTCCGGGGTTCATATTTCTTCTTATGGCTGATGCAGAGGGTGATTGAAGTTCTGTCCGGCCTGCGGGCTAAAGCCGCGTCCCGTCAACAGGTATTCAAAACAGTCGCGGTCGTAGCCGGGTGGTTTGCCCTGCCGTAATCCGAAGATGTAGGCGAGGCAGATCAATACCGGCACGAGCGCAGCGATGAATGACATCGTGAGTGACGAGCCGAGGACGACGAGCAGGACAAAAAAGACAATGATGCCTGCGCCGATGCCACCGATGAGCCACCAAAAGAGAGCGCCTTCCAAACCCCACGTCCGGCCTTTGGAGTCGGACGCGGCGTTGGTATCGGTGAGACGAAGCTCGCTTTTCATAACATTGGCGCGATGAATGTCTGGACAAAAAAAGGCGTGAATGGGATTCCGAACGTGTGAAGCAACCAAGCGAGAAGTGCGGCCAGACCGGTGGTGACGATTATCCAAATCATAAGCCGCTTCCTCTCATTTGTGCTGGTGCGTTCGTTGTGCATCAGAAGTTGCCGACACCAACGGCGCTGTTGGCATCGAGGCCGAAGATTTTGTAGAAAGCAAAGATGACCGCCGGCGCTGCCGCGATGATCGCGCCCCCGATGATGGACATCTTGCCCTGGTCAACGTCGCCGCGCCGGATGGCGAACCCGCCATAGATGACGCATGAGATGCCGAGGACGAAACCGAACATCATGATTACGGCGAGACTGTTACTGATGCCGGTCTTGAGATCGGTGGAACTAAAACCCGTGCCTTGGGCAAAGGCGGACACGGTGTTGAAGGCGAGTAGCGCCGCCACGGTGAGGAGCGGACGGTAACGGTTCAGGAATCGGATGTTTTTTTTCATAATGTTGTTCGTGCGTGTTTTCATTTATTTTTTTGCTGGCGGCATAAGCCACCTATCACGCGCAAAGTTCTAGCACCTCCCAAAACCCTTTTTGTGTAATCATTACACAAAATGAAAACGTGTTTCCGGCAGTCTGGAAGCATGAACAAGACAACCTTTGAACCCGAAAAAGCTGAACGCCTCCGTAACCTTGCCCAAACATTGCACGCGGAAATTCGCGGACAGGATCACATTATCCCGCGCGTGGTGTCGGTATTGCAGCGTGGTGAATTAGGTTTGAGCAAGGCGGGCAGACCGCGCGGCAGCTTCCTTTTTCTCGGCCCAACTGGTGTCGGCAAAACGGAACTAACGCAGGTTTTTACCGGCAAACTTTTTGGTATGGACAAACTTGTTCGCTACGATATGTCGGAATTTCAAACGCAGGAGTCCCTCGGCCTGCTGCTCGGTTCGCGTCTAGGTGAAAGCGGATTTATCGGCGCGGCCTATGATCGCACCAAAACAGGGACGCTGCTGTTTGACGAAGTGGAAAAAGCCCATCCCCGCATCATGGATGTCTTCCTGCAAATGCTGGATGCCGCGCGCGTCACCATTGCGACGGGCGAAACGCTCGACTTGAGCGGGTTCTATATCGTGATGACTTCCAACATCGCCTCCGCCGAATTGATGAGCCTGCAACATTCGGCGGAAGCCACATTGGAGCGCCATGTCCTTTCCCGCGCACAACAATCACTGCGCCCCGAAATCTTCGCGCGAATCACCGAGAAATTGGTATTCCATCGTTTGAGCTACGAACACCAGCTTGAAATCGCCGCGAAGTTCTTGGACAAGGAAATCAGATTTTTGAGCGAGCGGGGATGCAATGTGCGGGTGGCTGAATCCGTCCTGCCATTTCTAGTCCGCAAAGGTTTTCATCCCAAGCTCGGAGCGCGTCCCATGCGTGATGCAGCGGAAAAACTTGTGGGTGATGCCGTGGCTGGGGCATTGTTACTGCAAGGGCGCGCAGACGGTTGCCTGATGTCTGACACCGCCAATGACTGCCTCAAGATTGAATGACTACTTCCCCCCCCAACTGGTCAGAAATCCCGGCGCGAATTCCTAAATGCCGTCCCCTTCCCGGCTCAACGAGCATTGTGCAAGGAGGAACGGAAGCGGCGAGTGATGTTGTTCGAGCCGACCCGTAGCATCCTTGACAAGCGCAGTTGAGCCATACCATCGGAACGGCGATTCGCGCCAGTGTCGTTTTTCAGTGGATGCTCTCGGATGAATTCACCAAGTGAAACGCTTGCCTCAATTTTCAATGTCATCACTGCGCTTCGGTCTGGCACAAACTCGGTGGCGTGGAGTGCGGGCGCCATTAGTCCCGCGCGGAACGACGTAGTTTGTGACTGACGGAAGCGGGCGCAAATCGCGCCATAAATGGAAGCCGTGACGAGCGTGTGTGCAGGGAGGCAGCGCGGGGCGGAGCGGCATGAGCGCAGTCCCGTCGCCGACCGGAGCACACGTTGGTCACGGCGGCATGAAACCACGCTTCCATCAGGCCAGCATTAGATACAAATGCGTTTCACCAATCTCTTTTTCCGGCAGGGCCGCGCCGCCAAGCCGGGCGCAATAGTTCCGGCAAGTTTTTCTTAACGCCATCCGTTTTGATTTCGTCCTGGGCTGTTGAATCAGGAGGGCGTCGGCAAACAATTTTTTCCTTTGGCCGGTGGAAATGGCAAAGACAATGACAGATTCCGCGCCTGTCGTGTAAAGTTCCTCCACGAATTTCAACGCCGTTTTTACGGAACGGAATTTTGCCAGCGACCGGGATTGCGGTTGCGTTTCCGCCTTCAGCCACGTCCGGGCTTCGGCGAGGTCGGGCTTTTCCAAAACGGATTGCGCAAATAAATTGATTATTTTCCGCTCCAAAGCATCCCCCTTGAGGGTCACTCGGCCTGCCGGTTCTCCGGCGTATTGCGGCCAATCAGGATTTGTTCGGGCGGCTCTCAAATATGCGGCGCGCGTCGTGTCCCGATTTTCAATGAGATAGTTTTCCTTGATTAAAGTTCCATCACGCAACCAACCCCGGTTCCGTCCATGAAATTGGCCGTTGAGAGACGTGATCTCGGATTGTAATTGGCCGTTGTCGTGCCAATACCGCTGGACGCCAGTGCCGTGAACCATTTTGAACGATCCAAGCAACCGCCCATTTTCATTCCATTGCCGACAGAGACCATGCAACAGGCCATGCCGATAACGAAGTTCCTCCACAAGTTGCCCATTCCGATGCCAGACACGACATGAACCATGAAACCGACCGTCCACTTCCTCATTTTCCGTGTGAGTCTGTCCGCTGCGGTAGTAAAACCGTTGTGTGCGAATTTGCGGCATGATTTTGTGCCAGCGCGGTTAAAGCGTCGTCTAACCCGCCATCAAGCTCGTCCAAGTAGTCCTACTATTGTAAAGCGGAACAAATAGCACTGCGATCTTAGTGAAAACTTGGTTATAGCAACAAGCCACGGGCTGCGATGATCCGGTTGAATTGATCGTGACACCGCGAAGGATTGAGCGCCTTCTTACGATGAGCGACGGCGGCGGAGCTTCGAGGAAAGTGCCCACACACCAGCGCCAATTATGGCAAGACTGATTGAAGTCGGCTCTGGTACTGCGCTGATGTCAGGTGAAAAGCTTCGAGCGAACGAATTGTTGCCGAAATCTGGCAATGTAATTATTGGATCAACAGGTGAACTGTCCACAATGATGTTGCCTGGCCCCAAAGTAGTTGAATCCAATACGGTTTGAACAGGTTGAAAACTTTCATCGGCGCGGGCCGTCGAGACGAATCCAGCCGCGTTGATCGCCATGATGACGGCGACTCCGCACAACGCCTGAAAGAATTTTGCCCGCATGACACTAATTATGAGAGGCAGGCGGTTTGTTTGCAATAGTTTTTTTGTCGTTTTCATAGTTTGATTTTTTGGAGTTTTCAGTTTGTTTGTTCAGAATTTTTTGGCTGCCCCGACGCTAATGTATCCACTTACCGTGGGCGCGCTTGAGGAGGTTGCTTTGGTAGGCGAGTCGGTGGTTGCGCACCCGCAGAGGATCGTCATTGGCAGGGCAAGAAGGAATATGAAACGAAACATTTTCATGGTGAATTTGGCAAGTGGGTTCATGTGAATGTGATTGAAGTCATTCTCGGAACACCGTGAAAGCTTGTGACGCTAAGATTTTCCCCTTACATCGCACTTCGACACTCCATGCGCCGGGAACTAATTCAAAATCGTTCTCGAAGGCGTAGCCCGCGAAGCAAAAAGCGCGGCCCTCCGAGTCAACTTTTTGTGGCTCATTGGAAGTGAAGCCTTTGCTTGGGGATTTGTTCGGCTTCGCCATTACGGGATATTCCCATACTGTCTGAACGTCAATGAGGTCCCCAGCTATCTGTTCCAATCCTGAAATTTCGCAGGCTATACCGAATAAAATACCGAGTTTTGCGGGAATTCGGTTCGTCTCGGTCTTGAGCGTCGGGCGCGACGTAATGAATTGGTGCTGGCCGGTCGGATCAGTTTCAGCATTTATCGTCAGCTTATCTGTCGGTTTTGCAAAGATTCCTCGGCTCAAAATGCAGGCGACTGGCTTCGCCGGGGACGTGGGGGGCAATTTCGAGTTCACTGAGTAGAATTTTAGTTCATATTCTCTCTCCACTGGATGATTCGGAACAAACGCTGAAGCACGCATACTCGCCTCAAGAATTTGGTTCGTTGTCATCTCCGCAATCAATCGTTTTCGTAAATCCTCTGCTTCTGCGTCTCCGTTCAGGATGGCCAACGTGAACCATTTGTATGCCTCGACATTATTTTGGGGAACACCCGTTCCTCCGGCGAACATTCCGCCATAGTAGCGCATCCCCAAGGCGAGTCCGCATTCCGCCGAGGCACGGATGAGGTTAGCGCCGTAACTCAAATTGGTTTCAACGCCGGTTCCCTCCAAATAGCATCTGCCAAGTGCGGCTTGTGCGGATGGATAGTTTTGCTCAACGGCCCTTTTGAACCACATTGCGGACGCGGCGTAATCTTGGGCCGCGCCATAGCCAAAATACAGACAGATGCCGTAAGCGTGTTGAGCTTCAGCGAGTCCTTGTTCTGCCGCAGGGCGGAACAAATTCGCTGCTTCTTTGAAATCTTGCTCGACCCCGGTTCCCTGCATATAGCAAAAACCGAGTGCGTATTGTGCCAATGGGTATTTTTCCCCCGCAGCCAGACGATAAAAATGGACGGCATCCCTCGGATTGTTGGGCATCCCCAAGCCGTCGTTTGACATCACACCGAGACTGTACTGGGCTGGCGCATAATTGTTAGAAGCAGCTTTTTGATACCATACAATCGCTTCGAGAAGATTTGTTGAAACCCCATAACCCAATTGCAGACAGTAGCCCCACAGAAATTGCGCGGGAGCGAAATCCTTTTCTGCTGCTTTCCGAAAATATTCGGTTGCGGCAGGCAAATTCGCGTTCGTGCTAGAAAGCACAGTTAGCAAGCCAACGGCATACTCGGCCACAGGCAATCCCTGATCAGCCGATTTCCGATACCAATTAAGGGCTTCGTTCTTGTTTTTGGGGACCTGGATTCCTTCTTCATACAGAAGTCCCATATTGTATTGAGCGGCAGGATCACCAGCCGTAGCGGCTTCTCGACAAGCGACAATGTCGTCTGCTGGAGCGGCGGGTGTTAGCTGCCACCGCCACTGTTCGGTAATCGAGATGACCTCGCGGGGCGTTATCTTTTCTTCTTTTGGAATGTTCGCGAAAACTAGCGAGGTCGGCGCAATGATAAAGGTGAGCAGGACTGGCAGACATAACCATGATGAACCGTTACGGAGGATCACTGATCGTGCATGATACTGTTTGAATGACCCGCTCATTTTGCTTTTCAAAACTCAGAAATCTTCTTCACGTCACGTCCTCGAATTTTGCGCCTAAACAGTCCGAACGCTCCATCGCCGTTTTAACATTCTCGGAGACGATAAGGGCAATCGGCCATCCCTTGATGCGAAAGAAATGACATGCGGGTGGAACTTGGGCAGTGTGAATTTTCAGTTTTGTAACCATGCGATACTGGCCTGCTAAATCAGCCCTATGGTCTTTATCCGTCCACTTTGTAAACTCGGACCGGGCTTCATCCAAGCACTCGATGATTCTAGTTGAGTTCAGAACATCAAATCCTTCATGTGTGGGAATATCGAGCGACAGACGTTGGACGTCACCATTGGCAACTTGCTCTATAACTCGGGCCAATTCTGTTCTGGCGACGGGAACAGCAAAGCTCGTGAGGCAAAAGTTTAATTCAATTCCAGTATGATGCACTTCTACCTGCGCACCTACGTCACTAGGCAGTAGCGTTCCGTCCAAGAGGTTTAACGCCGATCCCGTGGCGTCAAGCACCTCTCCCAAGTGCCATCGGGCTGGGACGTGAACGTCGTCAAACAGTCGAAAGTATTTCATTTTTTGCCTGTCAGTAAATCGTTCAGGAGGGTTCCTTGTGTTGATGCTTCGGTTCGGAGAACGCCTAGTTCTCCCTGAAGGGCGGTTGAATATGCGTCTCCAGAGAGTCCACGAGTGGCATTTACAAGTCTGTCGAACACGGCTTGGTGGTAAGCTTCAGGATGCGGCCCAAAGTGGCCGGGAACGGCTATCTTATTTGCGGCAAGGAGGGATTCCGGCGCGAGTTCGTAGCCGCAACTCTCATTTTCCTGATGCAGGCCGGGGGTTTGAAGCGGTTCAGCCTGGCGCGATTCGAGGACAGCGAAGGATTTTTGCCAGACGCGGTTTTCCGTCGCG
>JBBRWD010000120.1:0-19413 GCA_038249465.1 Limisphaerales bacterium
CTTCGCCGAAGCGAGGGCCTCCGCGAAGCCCGCGGAATCACGCACGATGCGCATGCCCTTGCCGCCGCCGCCAGCGGAGGCCTTGATCAGCACCGGGAAGCCAATGCGTACCGCCTCGCGGGCGAGCAGCGCGGGATCCTGGTCCTCGCCGTGATAGCCGGGAACGAGCGGCACGCCCGCAGCTTCCATCAGTGCCTTCGAATTGCTCTTGGAACCCATGGCCCGGATCGCGTCGGCGGGCGGGCCGATGAACACGACGCCCGCGGCCGCGCAGGCCTCGGCGAACGACTCGTTCTCGGACAGGAAGCCGTATCCCGGATGGATCGCCTGCGGGTAGGGACCAAGCGTCTTCTGGTAGCCCATCCCAAGGTCTTGTCAGTAAACCTAAACGGAGCAATTGGAATCGGGCGAAGAACTGTTAAACCACGGATGCACACGGATAAACACGGATTTCCTGCGGCAGGTCTTCCTCACCCTCCGGGTGATCCGCTGGTTTTCTGCAAGTGCCAGGTATCCGTGTCCATCAGTGTCCATCCGTGGTTGAACTGCGGTTTTCAGGTTTAACTCCTTCCCAGAACGCGGGCGCAAGGCGGCCGAAACAGTGCATGGGAAAAGCAAAACGCCGGCGCGGCCGGCGTTTCCGGGAAATGATGACGGACGGATTCCGTCAGCGGCGCTGGCGTCGTTTGACACTCAGCAGTGCAGCCGACCGCGCGATGGACGCCTCGGCGGCGGCGGTTTCCTCGGAGGAAAGTTTTTCCTTGAGACGCGCTTCGGCACGGATACGGGCTTCCTCCGCCTTCGCTTCATCGATGCTGTCCGCCTTGACGGCCATGTCGGTGAGAACCGAAACCCGCTTGGCGGTTATTTCGACGAAGCCTTCGCCGATGGCGAGATAAGAGTCGTGCCCGTCCTTCCGCACGGTGATTTCCCCAGGCACGACCTGCGTCATGAGCGGCACGTGCTCGGGGTAGATGCCCATCTCGCCCTCGATGCCCGGGAGCGTCACCATCTCGACATCCTCCGAGAAGGTCACCGCCTCGGGCGTCACGATTTCGAGCTTTAGTGTAGCCATCTGTTTCCGTTCTTAATCTGCAGAGACTTCGTCAGGCTTTCTTTCCTTCCGCGGGCTTCTTCGCGTCCGAACCCTTCTTCCCTTCTTCGCCCTGCGCCGCCCCTTCGGTTTCATGAATTTCCTCAATCCCGCCCTTCATGTAGAAGTTCATTTCGTTCACGTCGTCGTGCTTGCCTTCGAGGATTTCCTTGAAGCCGCGCACGGTATCGGCCACGGGCACCTGCTTGCCTTCGCGGCCGGTGAAGACCTGCGCCACCGAGAACGGCTGGCTGAGGAAACGCTGAATCTTGCGGGCCCGGAACACCGTGAGTCTGTCCTCGGGGGAAAGCTCGTCCATGCCCAGAATCGCGATGATGTCCTGCAAATCCTTGTAGCGTTGCAACACCTTCTGCACGCCGCGCGCCACGTCGTAGTGCTCCTGACCGACGACATCGGCGGACAACGCCCGCGAATTCGACGCCAGCGGATCCACGGCGGGATAGATGCCGAGTTCCGCGATGGAACGTTCCAGCACGATGGTCGCATCAAGGTGCGCGAAGGTCGTGGCCGGCGCGGGATCCGTCAGGTCGTCGGCAGGCACATAGACGGCCTGGAAGCTGGTGATGGAACCCTTCTTGGTCGAAGTGATGCGTTCCTGGAGGTCGCCCATCTCGGCGGCCAGCGTGGGCTGATATCCCACCGCCGACGGCGTGCGGCCGAGCAGCGCCGACACTTCCGAGCCGGCCTGTGAGAAACGGAAAATGTTGTCCACGAAGAGGAGCACGTCCTGGTTCTTCTCGTCGCGGAAATACTCCGTCACGGCCAGCGCTGACAACGCCACGCGGAGACGCGCGCCGGGCGGCTCGTTCATCTGTCCATAGACGAGGCCGATGCGGGAGCCAGGCTCGATGACCGGCAGCCCTTTTTCACCCAGCACTGGATGGCCTTTGGCGTCCTTCTTGACCTTGATCACGCCGGCTTCGATCATTTCGTTGTAGAGATCGTTGCCTTCGCGCGTGCGTTCACCGACGCCCGCGAACATCGAAATGCCGCCGTGCAGCTTCGCGATGTTGTTGATGAGTTCCATGATCACGACGGTCTTGCCGACGCCGGCGCCGCCGAAGGCGCCGACCTTGCCGCCCTTGAGGAACGGGCAGATGAGGTCAATGACCTTGATGCCGGTGACGAGCACCTGCGGGCTGGTGGACTGATCCACGAGCGGCGGCGCGGCGCGGTGAATGGGAAGAAATTTGTCCGCCTTGACCGGACCTTGTTCATCGACCGCCAGGCCGGTGACGTCGAACACGCGGCCCATCACGGCTTCGCCGACGGGCATCGAGATGGGAGCGCCCGTGTCGGTGATTTCCATGCCGCGCTTGAGTCCCTCGGTGGTGCTCATGGCGACGGCGCGCACCCAGTTGTCGCCGAGATGCTGCTGCACTTCGAGCGTCAGCTTGACGACGGCGGTCGCGCCCGGCGGAGTAAACTCGACGAAGAGCGCGTTGTAAATGGCCGGCAGCTTGTCGCTGAACTCGATGTCCAGGACCGGGCCGATGATTTGAACGATTTTACCTTTGTTCATGGAAGTTGATATTCGTCAGCCCAACGCCATCTGTGCGGTGGTGATTTCCAAAAGTTCCTTGGTGATGTTGGCCTGCCGCAGCTTGTTGTATTCGAGCGTGAGTTCCTTGATCAGTTGCTTGGCGTTGTCGCTGGCGTTTTTCATCGCGACCATGCGCGCGCTTTGCTCGGACGCCTTGGCTTCCAGCAGCACTTGATAGACAATAAAATTCACGAAGTGCGGCAGGATGGCGCTCAACACCTGTTCCGCCCCGGGCTCAAACAGGTGCTGCACGTTCTCACCCTCGGGCGCCCCCGCCTTCGCCTCCGGCGTTGCCTCCGTCGAACCGGGCAGCAGAATCTGCAATTCCCCGATGGGCAGCAGCCGCCGCACATCCACCTTCTGGGTCAGCGTGTTCACGAACCGGGTGAAGACGACGTCCACGCAATCCACCTCGCGGCTCAGGAACATTTCCTGGAGCTTCCTGGAAATGGCGCGCGCCTCGGAGAAAAGCGGCGTGTCCTTGTAGGTGAATTCAGCGGCCAGGTTGCGCCGGGTGCGCGCGATGAACTGCGCGGCTTTCCTGCCGGCGGTGACGAACACCGTGGTTCCCGTGTCAAACTTGACCAGCTCTCGGCCCATGTTGGAATTCAGCGCGCCGCACAATCCCTTGTCCGTGCTGACCGCGAGCACGCCGCGCTTCTGGATCTCCCGTTTCTCCATCAACGGATGCACGTAGTCCACGGCGTCATCGCCGGCGCTGAGAATCACCTGGTTCATCAGGCGGGCATACGGCCGGCCGGCCAGCGCCGCCAGCTGGGCCTTGCGCATCTTCGACGAGGCCACCATCTGCATGGCCTTCGTGATTTGCGCCGTGTTTCTGACCGACCGGATGCGCCGGCGAATGTCGCGTGTGCTGGGCATGGACTATTTCTTTAAAGTGGTTTTCGTCCGGTAACGCACCGGGGCTTCACGCAAGTGGAACCCGATCTGGCGCCGGTTCTCCGGCAGCGGTGGCTCCACCAACTGGCGGATGGCCTCGAACAGATTCTGCATCGCCTCGTCGTGCCCGGCGATGCGGCCCTCCAACTCGGCGAGCTTGCCCGCGAGTTCCTTGTGAGTGGCGAGCTGTTCGCGCATCGAAATGAAGACTTGAACGATCCGGATGCTGGCTTCGACCGCAGTCTTGCTGTTCAAAACACCGGCCAACTGGAGCGCGCCGTGTTCGGTGAAAACCCAAGGCAAACTCCGCCGCCCGCCGCGGCCGTTCTTTGATATCGCAATTTGCGATATCAAAAATGCAAGCTCCTGCCTGGTAAGCTGAAAGGCAAAACTCGCCGGGAACCGATCCCGATTCCGTTGAAATTGCTCGTTCAGCCGCATCGTGCTGACGCCATAGACCTTCGCCAGATCCGAATCAAGCATCACGCGCTGACCGCGAACGAGGAAGATCAAGTCCTCGATTCTGCGAACCGGTGCGGATGTTGTTTCGTTGGCCATGAACATTTGATTTTAGCAGCTTCAGATCTTGAAGTCGCAATTTGCGACTTCAAGTTTGCTCATCAGCTCATTCGGAATGATACGTCTGCTTGAACTCCGTGAGCGCCGCCTTCAACTCGCCCGCCAGCCCGTCGCTGATGGCCTTCTCTGCCCGGATTTTTGCGAGCAATTCGGTTCTGCGCGTCGCCAGGAAATCCGAGAGCTTGACTTGAAAATCTTTGACCTTCTCCACGGGCACGTCGTCCATGAAATTATTCTGCACAGCCCACAACACCGCCACCTGGATCTCCACGGGGATGGGATCATATTGCGGCTGCTTGAAAATCTCGACGATGCGCTTGCCACGCTCCAGCACCCCCTGGGTTTTGGCATCAAGATCCGATCCGAATTGGGCGAACGCCGCCAGTTCACGGTACTGCGCGAGGTCGCCCTTGATGCGGCCGGCCACCTGTTTCATCGCCTTGATCTGCGCGGCGGAACCGACCCGCGAAACGGACAGACCGACGGAAATCGCCGGTCGCACGCCCTGATAGAACAAATCGGTTTCGAGATAAAGCTGGCCGTCCGTGATGGAAATCACGTTCGTGGGAATGTAGGCGGAAACGTCACCGGCCTGCGTCTCGATGATCGGCAGCGCCGTCAACGAGCCGTTGCCGAATTTTTCCCCGACGCGCGCGCTCCGTTCGAGGAGGCGGCTGTGCAGGTAAAACACGTCGCCGGGATAGGCCTCCCGGCCTGACGGACGCTTCAGCACCAGCGACACCTGCCGGTAGGCGACCGCCTGCTTCGAGAGATCGTCGTAGATGATCAGGGCGTCCATGCCGTTATCCATGAACCATTCGCCCATCGCCGCGCCGGCGAAGGGAGAGAGGTATTGATTCGCGGCGGAATCGGAGGCCGAGGCCACGACGACGATGGTGTAGGGCATCGCTCCCGCCTTCTCCAGCTCGGCGATGACGCGGGCAATGTTCGACTGCTTCTGGCCGATGGCGACGTAGATGTTGTAGAGCGGGCGGTAATCCTTGTCGCCAGCCTCTTCCGCCGCCTTGTTCATGCGCGCCTGGTTGATCATCGTGTCCACGCCGATGGTGGTCTTGCCCGTCGAGCGGTCGCCCATGATCAATTCGCGCTGGCCGCGACCGATGGGAATCATCGCATCAATCGCCATGATGCCGGTCTGCACCGGCTGGCTCACGGATTTGCGCCGGATGATGCCGGGCGCGATTTTTTCGACGGGGTAGAACGCGCTTTCCTTGATCGGCCCTCTGCCGTCCACGGGCCGACCGAGACAGTCCACGACCCGCCCCAGCAGTCCCTTGCCCACCGGCACGGAGAGCAGCTTGCCCGTCGTCCTGACCTCCGAGCCTTCGGCGATGCCGAGATAATCGCCGAGGATAACCGCGCCGACCTCGGTTTCCTCAAGGTTCAACGCAAGGCCGATGACCCCGTTCCCGAAGTCGAGCATCTCGTTGAGCATCGCGTCGGCGAGTCCGTCGATCTTGGCCACACCGTCGCCGATTTCACGGACGGTGCCCACGTTCTGCCGGTTCACCGCGGTCTTGGCTCCGGAAATCTTCGCTTCGATGTCTTGCAATATTGTGCTCATAGAAAAGTCGTCGTCGCTCTAGGCAGTCTCAAAATCTTCCCGCAACCGGTTCAGGCGCCCCCGCACGGTGCCATCGAAAACATCGCTGGCCACCTTGATGCGCAAGCCGCCGATCAACTCCGGAACCACCGCAAAGGAGAAGTTCAAGCCGGCGCCGTATTGCCGTTGGAGACTGTTACGGATTTCGGCCTCCAGAACCGGGTCCAGCGGCGTGGCGCTCTCCACGCGCACCGCCCGCCGGTCCACCTCGATCTTCAGCAACCTCTGAAAATGGGCCAGCGTAGCGAGATAGCCGCGGGGCTGGGACGCCAGAACCTCATCCACCGTGCGGCGGACGCGGTTGTCGTCGAGCAAACCGTTGACGAGGCAACCACGGAACAGCGTCTTTGCATCCCGCCGGCATTGTTTGGAAACCTTCATTGCGGAGGAAATTTCAGGGTCACGCCTGCGCTCAGGCAGCGATCTGCCTGGCCGTCTCCTCGGCGAGTTTCTGCTGGTCGGCCGGAGTGAGAATCTTGCCGGCGACCTTGCCGGTGGTGTCGATGACCAGATGGCCAATCTCGCGTTTGAGATCGGCGAGTGACCGAGTGTAAATCTGCGCCGCTTCTTCTTTTGCCTTGGCGATGATGCTCTGTGCCGCGGCGACTGCTTTCTGGCTTTCCTGATCCTGAACCCGCGCGGCGATGGCGCGGGCTTCCTCAATCAACTTGGTGGCCTGCTCGTTGGCCTTGCGCAGCACTTCGTGGCGCGCGGCCTCGGTCCTGGCGAGTTCAGTCTTGATCTTGTCGCTGTTGGCCAAACTCTCGGCGATGCGCTGCTTGCGCTCGGCCAGCACATGAAGAATGGGCTTGTAGGCCAGACGATGCAGCAGGAACGCCACAATCGAAAAGCTGAAGACCTGCGCGAGGAAGTGCGGCCAATCGACACCGAATTGCTTCGCGGTGTCCGCAATCATGTCGGCAAAAAATACAGGAGTCATGGGAAAGGGCGATGAGCCGGACGCGGCGGAGGGTGGTCCGCCGCGTCCGGCATTTCAAACGCGGTTCAAGCCGGCCACGCCTTCGTCGCGAGGAAGATCGCGAAGAACACGATGCCTTCGGCGAATGCGATGGCCAGAATCGATTGCACCAGGACTTTGGTGGCCGCGCCGGGATTGCGTCCCACCGCTTCCGAAGCCTTGGCGCCGATCATGCCCACGCTGATGGCTGCGCCGAACGCGGCCAGACCGACGTGAAGATTGCCGGTCACCACCGCCAGTAATGGATCCATAGTTTGTTTGCCTTTCGTTGCTCCAGCCGCCCCCGCGATCTTGTACGGTCCGGCGGCCGAAATCTTTGTTCAGTGTTGCTGTTCCTTCGCGTGCTCCTCCTCGTCGTGCGAGCAAATCAGGAGGGTGAAGACGGCCGTCAGCAACATGAACACCAGCGCCTGCACCAGGCCGACGAGCACTTCGAGGAAATAGAACGGGATCGGGATCACCACGCTCGCCACGGCGCTCAGCCATGCCGGCTCCTGAACCAGCGAGGACATCGCTTCGAGCATGTTTTCACCCGCGAAAATATTGCCGTAGAGACGGAAGCTGAGCGACACCGGGCGGAACAGGATGGACACGACCTCGATCACTCCCACCGCCATGAACACGAACATCATCAGGAGCTTCAAGAGGCCGGTGGTGTCGCCCTTGGCTCCGAAGATGTGCTTGAGAAAACCGCCCACCCCGTTGAATTTCAACGCCCAAACCGTCCAGCAGACGAAGAACACCATCGACATCGCCAGCGTCATGTTCAGGTCGGCGTTGGCGCCGCGCAACAGCGGTTGCGAAACGCGGAAGCCGTGCGCCGTCTTCGCGCCCCAGCCGATCGTGCCGACACCGGGAACAAGGCTCAGCCAGTTGGCCGCGAGAATGAAGATGAAAATCGTCGCGAAGAACCAGAAGGTCATTTTGACCAGGTCCGGCCCGATGATCCCCTCGAGGAAATCCTGCAGGCTCTCGACCATCCATTCCCAAAAGTTCTGCGCCCCTTCAGGCACCGCCCGGATTTTCCGGGTGGCGAACCGGGCGAAGAGAATCAGGAAGACCGCCACCACCCACGTCACCACCATGGAATTGCTGATGAATTCGGCGCCCTGCAACCCCGTTGCCGCCGCAGGCAGACCGTGCTCGACGGCGCCCTGCACCGCCGCGGCCGCGTCCGGCGCGTGTCCGGGAGTCTGCTCCGCCGGTTCGGCGGCGCGCAGACAAAGCGGGGCCGCCGTGAACAGTAAAATGAAAATGATGGCTGCGAATTGTCGCATGAATTCTCGCTAAAAATCACCCACGGGGAGGACTCGTCCCGCGTGATAAACCGTCGTCCTGCCGGAAGCGGGCGAAAAGTTGTTCGAAAGATCATCTTTCGACAAGGTTTTTTTGAGTGGACCCCGTGCCACCGGAATCCGCCACCATTTCTCCGCCAAAGGGGGTTGTTTCCGACGGCGGTTTCCGGGTGACAAATGCCGCCCGTGCCGACTGCCGCCATCCATTCTTGAGCCGCCCCGACGGCAGCCTCGCCGGTCTGTCCAGCATCGTGAGTGGATGCGGCGGACAGCCGGCAATCCATGACCGGCTCAATTCTGGCCGGCGTGCAGCCAGCGCAACTCACCGCCGTCGCTTTCGATGCGTCCGGGATCCCCCTCAGGCCAGCCCGAACCCTTTCCGATACTGCTTCCGGATGAGGACGTCCGCCTCGGGCGCGTTCTTCGCGCGCATCGCGGCGGTGTCCCACTCGATGCGCTTTTGCAGGCGCGTGGCGAGATTGCCCACCAACAGAGCCTCCGTGAACGGCCCGGAATAAGCGAAGCCCGCTTTCGCGTCTTCCGGCTTCTTCGCCTTGCACGCTTGCACCCACTCGATCCGATGCCCGGGCGAGCGGGGGATGGTCTTGGGCGGAAGCTGGAACTCGTTCCGGCGTTTCTCAGGAAAGAGTCGCGGCCCACCGCTCCATCCGCCGCAAACCATCGTGCCCTTGTCGCCCACGAAGTAGATGCCGTTGTCGGCCAGGTCCATCTCCTCGCCCACATGCTCCGGTTTGGGTGGCAGCTTGCCGCCGTCATACCACAGCACCTTCAGCGCGGGATGGTCGCCCTTTGCGGCGAATTCCAGCGTGAGAATCTGCCAGGCCGGATACGTTTCGCTGCCCAGCGGACTGCTCTGGCATTCCGCGGCGATGGGCGCGTCGAGGTCGAGTGCGTAGAACGCCGGGTCCATGTTGTGAACCGCCATGTCGCCGAGCGCGCCGGTGCCGAAGTCGAACCAGCCGCGCCAGAGGAAAGGATGATACGCCTTGTGATACGGGCGCTCCGGCGCGGCGCCGAGCCAGAGATCCCAATCAAGATCCCCCGGCGCGGGCAGCGTTTCGGCGGGGCGCCCGGCCGGTTGCTTCCACCACTTGCCCGCGCGGTCGGACCACGCGCGAACGTCGCGCACCGTGCCGATGGCACCCGCCTGAATCCACTCCCGCGTCTGACGCAGCCCCTCGCCGGCGTGGCCGTTGTTGCCCATTTGCGTGACCAGGCCGGTTTCCCTGGCGACGCGCGCCATGATGCGCGCCTCTTCGATGGTGTGCGCCATGGGCTTCTCGACATAGACGTGTTTGCCGGCGCGCAACGCCGCCAGTGCGATGGGCGCATGCATGTGGTCAGGCGTGGCGATCATCACCGCCTCGATGTCTTTCCGCCTCTCCAGCATCACTCGATAATCCTTGAACCGCTCGGCCTTGGGGAAGGTGTTAAAGGTTCCGCCGGCCTTGCTCCAATCCACATCGCAGAGCGCGACGATGTTCTCGCTCTTGAGGTCATTGAGCACGCCCCCGCCCTGCCCTCCGACACCGATGCCCGCGATGTGGAGTTTTTCGCTGGGCGGCGTCTGGCCCTGGCCCAGGACGTGGCGTGGGACGATTTGGAAACCGACGGCCGCCGTGGCGGCCACCTGGAGGAATTGGCGACGTTGCATCATAAATCAGAATGTCTGACCGAAGCGGGCGCGAATCTCTTCATTGAAAACACGCAACTGAATCGTTCCAACCTCCGCCTCGGAATGTCACGGAAGATTCTCCCACCGGTTTGCAGGTGGCGTTCTCCACGGCGGTCGCGAACCGGCCTGCTGGTGGGTGATCTCGTGCAAGGCGCGGCGCCTTCCAGCCTACGGCTTCACACCTTGGAGGCGCTTCAATCCGGCGAGCGCCGGCGGGAAGCCTGGAGCCACGCGCAGCGCTTCGTTGAACTGGACCGAGGCTTCCATCGTCCGCCCAAAATGCAGCAGTGCCATACCCAGGTTGCAGCGCGCCTCGGCATAATCCGGCTTGAGGCGGACCGCTTCGCTGAACTGGGTGATCGCTTCCTTGAGCTTGCCTTGGTCGGCCAGACAGCGGCCCACGTTGTTGATCGCGCTCGCATTCTCAGGATTCAGTTGCAGGATCGCCGAGAAGTGCCCCATTGCCTCGTCGAACTTCCGCTGTCGAACGAGCAGATTGCCCAGGTTGTTGTGGGCTTCAGCGTGATCAGGAAAGATCTCCAGCGCGCGCTCGTAGGCCGTGATGGCCTCCGGGATCCGCCCGGCCCGCGCGTTGGCAAATCCGAGGCTGAAGTGCGCCTCCTCGTCGTCCGGGCTCTCCCGGGCGGCCTTCTCATAATATTGAATCGCCTCCTTCAGTTTGCCGGCGGCGAGCAATTCGTTCGCGGTATTCTGGAGCTTTCCCGTCTCGCTGGGATCCTCAATCGGAGCCTCATGGTCCATGACGGCTCCGTTCTGAGCCTCCCTCGGGGCGAGTTGATTGGTCAACGGCTGATGGAGGGCGGCATTCGAAACGCGTGAAGGCGATGGAGCCTGCGGAACCGGCCACACCGGCGGGCGGTTGGACATCGTTGCCCAGATGATCGCGGACATCCCGACGACACCGGCGGCGAGGACTAATCCGAGCCGTTGACGGGAGCGATCCCCGCGTTGGGTGGGTTTCCGGTGAGGCTGAGATGGCTTGCTGGATTTCATGCAGGGATTGCCGGAGTGAGTGTGAACTCGGACCGTCACCCAGTTCAATGCGAAAGGCGGCGAGAGAGGCGAGGTTCCGCGCGCCCGCACATCGGCGCAGTCCTCACTGCGGCTGCGTCACCAACGTCGCCCCATCCAGCCTGGCATCCGCCACCGACTGCTTGGCTCCATCCGGCCACGTCACCGTCACTTCCTCCACCGACGCATTGGTTCCCAGGCCGATGGTCAGCGGCAATTCGGACTGCGAAAGGTAGCTGCGCGTCGGCATCACCTGCCGGGAGATTGTCCGCCCGCCGGCCTTCACCTGAACCCAGGCGCCGATGGCGTCGCGGTTCGCGGCTTTGCCGACCAGCTTCAGGCGCAGGAAGTGATGGCCGAGCTGCTGGTCGTTACGCAGCAACAGCGGCGGACCGTTGATTTGCGCCAGCACACAGTCGAGATCGCCGTCGCCATCTATGTCCGCATACGCGCAGCCGCGGCCGACGACCGGTTTAAACAAATCCGCACCCGCCTTCGCTTCGGGCACAGAGCAGAAGGTCGCCGCGTTGCTCGCGCCGCAATTCCAGAAGAGCTGCGCCGGCTGCGCGTACTTCTGGCTCGCCTGGATTTTGTGGATGTCCTCTTCGAGATGTCCGTTCGCCGTGAGCAGATCGAGGCGGCCATCGAGATCGTAGTCGAAGAAGAACACGCCGAACTTCAACGCGAGACGTCCAGCCGGACCGATGCCTTCCGCGATTGCCTCATCGGTGAAGAGCATCGGGTCCTTGTTGCAGACATACAGCCCGGTCATCTCGTTGGCGAAATTCGCGATGGCGATGCCGAGCGCGCCGTCGTCGCGATAACGCGCGGCATCAATGCCCATCGCGCCGCGCGCCGCGCCGTTCACGTCGAACGCCACGCCGGCCAGCGCGCCAATCTCCTTGAAGGTGCCGTTGCGCTGATTGTGGAACAGAAAATTTTGCACCGTGTCATTGGCAATCACGAGGTCCATCCAGCCATCGTTGTCGAAATCGATTGGGGCGATCCCCAGCGTCTTGGCCACCGGCACGCCGGTCGCGGGATTCTTGATGTGCAGTCCCGTTTTGTCCGCGACCTCGGTGAATTGGCCATTGCCGTCGTTGTGGTAGAGATGCGGGAACGCGCCCTGAAAATTGTTTGGCTGGCCGTAGGCGCGATGCACGCCGTCGATCTTGTAGCCGACCTCGAAATCGATTTCGCGCGACCAGCGGACGTAGTTTGCGACGAGGAGATCGAGCTTGCCGTCGTTGTCGTAGTCGAACCACGCGCAGGCCGTGCTCCAGTCGTTCGTCGCGCCGCCCACGCCGGCTGGCGCGGATACGTCGGCGAACTTGCCGTTGCCGAGATTGCGGAAGAGCCGTCCACCGCCTACGCCGCTGATGAACACGTCCACGTTGCCGTCGTTGTCGAAGTCGCCGCACGCCGCGCCCATGCCGTAAAGGCTCACCTCAAGCCCGGAGCCCGCGGTGACGTCGCTGAATTTTCCAGCGCCATCATTGCGGTGGAGCGCGAGCGTGGCTTTGGGCTTCGTTGCCGCGTCTTTGTCCCACGGCCAGTAGCACGAATTGACGAAAAGAAGATCGGGCCGGTCATCGTTGTTGTAATCGAAGAACGCCACGCCGCCGCCCATCGTCTCGGGCAGCAGCTTTTCTCCGGTCGCACCGTTGATGTGGCGGTAGGTGATGCCGGCTGGCGCGGTGATGTCGGTGAATTTCACCGTGGGAATCTCCGCCGTCGGACGCACGGCGGCGGCGGGAGCCTCGAGTTGCGTGACCTTCGGCGGCGGCGGGGCCGGTTTGCGCTTGAGCGCGAAGAAGGCGCCGATACCGACGACGGCGATGGCCCCCATCACGACGAACGACCAGCGGAACGCGCGGCCGATCACGGCATCGTCAAGGTGCGCGACTTCGTCCTGGTCGTCGGGTGGCGGCGTGGGCGGGCGGGAGTTGTGTTGAGTCATGCGATTCGAGACGTGTCGTGGCCGTAGTGGCGCAAGCCTCCGGCTTGCGTGCGTGTCGCCAAGCTTCCAGCTTGGCGTGCCTGCCTTTCACGAACGCCAATCCAGAGGATTGGCGGGCCCGTCGCAAGCTGGAAGCTTGCGCCACTAAACGGGCGGCTCGTCATTCCGTGGCTACGTTGACGGTCTGGAACTTGCCTGCTTCGCCCGTGAGGCCGAACGCTCCGGGGCGTTGCAGCGGATAAATCACCAGCGCCTGCGCGGCGTGGTCGGCGGCGGGATCCGCGCGGCGCGCAATGGTGATGGCGCGGTCGCGGGCGTTGTCGTCGGGACGATATTTCTCGTGCAGACGACGGTGTTCCTCCGCGCGCTTTTCGTCACCGAGCTGGCGATGCAGCAGGGCCAGGTTGTAGTGAGCCACGAGGTTTTCGGAATCAATCGCGAGAGTCTTCTCGAACTGGTCGATGGACTCCTGCAACCAAGCGCGGCGTTTGGCGGCGTCTCCACGTTCCAACTTGGCGCGCTCGAACAGTGTCGTGCCCAGCTCATTGATCACCTCGTAGTCCTTGCTGAAGTCGAACCCGCGCCGATCCAGTTCGGGATAGCGGTCGTTGAGGATGCTGCGGAATTCCTTGATCGCTTCGTCGAGGTAGCCATTTTGCTTGTTCACCAGGCCGTTGAGCCAGGCGATGGTCCAGCGGTTGCCGGGCGGATTGAAGAGGTTGGTGTTGTTCGCCCGTTGCAGCGCGGCGACGGCGTCATCCAGCCGGCCTTCCTTGAAATAGACGCGGGCGAGGTTCAGCGGGCCATCGGCGCGGCCGAGTTTCTCGACCTGAGTGAAGGCGTGCGCGGCCTGTACGAGTTCGCCTTTCTCGCTGCCCTTGTCGCCTTCGAGCAGCAGGCCGATGCCGTAGTCGTTCCAGCGCTGCCAATCGGGGATGGTTGAAACGTGATTCGTGAAACGTGAATCGGGAGCGCCCTCGACAGGAAACACCAGCTTGTCCGTGGCGATGGTCACGATGGGGAGATCGTTCGTCACCTGGAAGGGCTGGCCGTTGGAGTAGCCTTTGCCGAAGACGTAGTTCAGGTAGATCGTGTCGAACTTGCGGTAGTTGAGTTTCACCTCGACGGTCAACGGCTCACGCTGGTTTTCCGGCACGGTAAATTCGTAGTGCGCGACCTGCCCGGCGCCGGGCGGGATCTGGTGATTGTAGAGAGGCGTGAAGATGTCCTGCGGATTGCGGCGGTCGATGCGGTTGCCGTTGCGGTCGAGCATGTACACGTTCAGGAAATGCGCCCACGGATCGACCTCCTGATGCGGTCCGAGTCCGCCGTTGCGCGCCAACACTCGGTCGCCGCTGGAGACCCGGGCATCCACCCAGATCTCGTTGGAATCGACCGTGCCCTGCGTGAGCGGATGCCCGAGGCGCAGCGTGCGGAGGACGACTTCGAGCAGGTATTTCTTCCCCGGCTTGAGCGCCGGCACCTGCGGGCGCAATGGCGCGGTCAGCGGACTGTCAATCGCGCCGCCTTCCTTCACGCCAAAGAGGTCGATGCGCACGGAGCCTTTGAGATATTCCGTGTGCCGCGCGACGACGTTGCTCTCGCCGCGCAAGTGCGCGACGCCGGTGTTGGCGGCGGGGAACAGGTGGTCGTGAATGCTGAGCACGTTTGTTCCATTGAAATACTTCGCCCCGAAATCCTTCGAGCCTTGCAGCGGCATGTGGCAGCCCGCGCAATTCTGCACCGCCTTCTCCGGATAATAGAAGCTGCGCGCGCCGTGGCCGGATACGCCGCTGAGCAGGTAGCTGTCGTAGTGATTCTGGCCGCGGAGCCATTCCTTGTAGTCGTTCAACTCGCCCGGGATGCTGACCTTGTGGCAGGCCGAGCAGTACTCCGCCGTACGCATGAACGGTTTCAGAAACACCTGCTTGTGGAAGTCCGGCTTCGCCTTGACCAGCGTGTTGTTGATCCATTGGAGCGCGGCGTTCGAGCTGTAGGCAAACGGATAATGAATCGGCTCGTCGATGGTGTAGTCGGCGTTGCCAATGGTGCTGTTGACATGCGTGATGGCGTGGCACGCGGTGCAGGTGATGCCGGCCTGCGACGTGGGATGCTTCTCCATGTCGAAGTTGGGATCATCAAATGCGCCGCTGAAGAAAGGCACCACGTCGTGGCATCCGGCGCACCAGCGCGAGGCCTTGACGTTGCCATCGCGCTTCAACGCCACCTGCCGGGTTTCCTTCACGCTGAAAAGGTAGGGCTGGTTGTTGAACGAGCTGAAGTGATGCGCGCTGTGAAACCAGCCCTTGTAGGCGTCCTCGTGGCACTTGAGGCAGTAGTCGTCCATCATCAGGGTCCGGGCCGGGATGAACTTCCCCGTGGCGGTGCGCGCCTGCGACGGCGCAAAGTAATTCGTGCCCTCCGCCGAACCGACCTGGCCCACGCGCGGATGCTGCGAGTGCATCGCCACGCTCACCATCACCAGCACGCCCACCGCCGCCGCCCAGCGCAATCCGACCTTCCATTGAATTCTTGGCCCGGCCAGCCGGTGCAGGACGTAAAGCCAGATGGCCAGCAGCGGCACCAGCGCGTGCGCCCAGTAGGTCAGCGCGCGCACCGTCGGTTCCTTCAAATCAAAATTGCCGATGCGCATCAGGGCCACACCGCTCAACAAGACGACGAGGCTGGCCAGGAACAGCGCGTAACCCACCCGCACCGCCCGGCGGTTGGGGCGATCGTGGGCCTTGCGGATGTGGGCGAAGCCAAAAACCACGAACGGCACCACCAACACCAGCCCGAGCACGAGGTGCGCGAGGAACATCACCTGGTAGAAATAGTTCTGGATGGTGACGCCCCGGGCCCATTCGAGGAAGCTGATGCTCGACAGGTAAAGCGAGTTGGCGCCGAGCAAGGCCACCAGGCCGAAGACCGCCAGGAGGAGGAGGCGCAGGCGCGGTCCGACCGTGCGGACGTATTTCCGGCGTGGCGCCGGACTGGCGGGCGGCGTGGGCGTGTCCATGGGTTACGAAATGACTAATCGCGTGCTTAAGTCAATCTGGTTTTGGACAGGATACGGCATGGACGGTTGAAGCCGAAAGCGAAGTGGCGGACGGCTGGTTTCCTGGGGCAGGATGCCCGTTTGTCGCCCTGGAGGACACCTCTGCACTCGCCGGCTGACCATCCGAAGCTCGGCAAATCGGGTGCCCGAGTCAGGATTCGCCACCGGGACAGCGGGAGGTTGGCAGGTGCGTGCATGTTTCGGAGGAGAACCCCTCACCGAGGGTTTGCGGTGCCGGACGCCGAAAAGTCTGGCTTTGGGAGTCGGGCTTCAACCCAATGCGTGAAACTCACGCATCCTCACCGGGCTTCTCAAACAGAGAAGACGAATTGATGCATGATTCTGCACTTGAAATCGGCCGGGCCCGCCGGTTTACTGCCCGCCATTCGCCAACGCCCGCCTGGCTCCGTCAGACCACGCCGGCATTGGTCGGATGCCTGTCAATTGGGCCGCAAACCATGAAATGCCCGCTGAGAAACACTGGGTGACGCATTGTGGGCTGACACAAGGATCCCGATGGGGCGTTCGGGCAGCGCAGAGTGGCCGGAAGTTTGCCCGGGGATGGCACAGATGTAGCTAAAGTTGACGCATCCAGTTTCAGACTGATAATCATTCAACGCCAGTTTTAGACAGATCGAACAACAGAAAAACCTCATGAGGAACATAGTTATGGGCATTACAACCATGAAACGGTGGACGGCGCTCGTGGCACTGCTGGTTTTGGCGGTTTCCGCCACCTCCCTGCAGGCGCAGAGGGTGAAGGTTTTGGATTTCACCAACACCTTCCGCTACAATCAGGTGGATAATCTCAACGGCGTTGGCTGGACCAACAGGCTGTACACCGACACCACCGGCAACTGGCTTGGCGGACAGGGTTTATTGGCCTTTGAGGACAACGCGGCCATTACGCCAATGGTTCGCACGACTCTAGGAAATCCGCGTGCCTACACTCCACCCGGGCATGCGACCTATTACCGGGCACATTTCAACAACCCATACGGCGCCAAGTCATTCTTGACCTTTAGCAACCAAGTCGATGATGGCGCAGTATTCTTCCTGAACGGGGTTGAAATCCAGCGAATCCGCTGCACCGCTGCCCCACTTTTCGCTTCGCTAGCAACCGGAACCATCGCGACCGAAGGAACGTATGACAACTTCACTTTCGTGGCCACCAATCTGGTCCCCAGCGACAATGTGTTGGCGGTCATTGTATTGCAGAGTGACACCAACAGTTCCGACACCGTTTATGGCACGACCATTTGGTCCGAGAACATCGTGCAAGTCGCCATCACCGATCAGCCCGACAGTACCGCGGCGCAGGTAAACGACTCGGTTTCCTTCGTCGTCGGGGCTTCCGGTTGGTCGCCGACCTACCAGTGGCAGTACCGGGCCAACACCAATGTCGCCTTCGCCAACATCCTCAACACCCCCAACATCGCCACCAACGCCACCTTCACCATTGCTTCCGCTAGCTTTGGCAGTGCGGGCTTCTACAGGGTGATCGTCTCCAATCCGCAAAACACGGTCACGAGTCTGGTGGCCTCGTTGACCGTTTCGTCCGATGTATCTCCACCGGAAATAATTAGTGCGGTCGCTGCGACGGACAAGAATGAGATTTACCTGACGACTGACGAGGCCATCTACCCCCAGAGCGCGACCAATGTTAACAACTACATCGTCAGACATGTCGGGAGCACCAACCTGCTGATCGTCACCAACGCGGCAGCCAGTGGCAAGACGATCCGCCTCAAGGTTAATCCGCTCTGGCTGGGGGGGACCAACAACTACACGGTCACGATTTTCAATATTTTCGACACTCTGGGCAATGTCATCACTCCCGGCACCAGCATAGGCGTGTCCTTCTGGAAGGATTACATTCCGATGGACCAAAGCTGGAATTACAATTACTCGGATTACCAAGTGGACAGCCTTGATGGCATCAATTGGCAGACCAACACCTACAGCGTCACCAATGCAGGCTGGCAGGCACCGAAGCCGGCGCTGTTCTTCAGTCCGTACGGCCTGACCTCATATGCTCCGCTACCGGAAAACACGGATCTCTCCCTCGGTCCTTCCTGCTATTATTTCCGCACGTCCTTTGTGTTACCGACCAATAACGGCATCGGAACCATCTCCATCAACGCGATGTTCGACGATGGCGGCGTCGTTTATCTCAACGGACGCGAGGTTTACGCCAACAACATGCCCTCGACGCGACCGACGACTTGGGGCATGCGCGCCTTGTCGGAGCGCGGCACAGGTACGATCCCTTCGACGAAATCGCTCGACACTCCGGTAAGCTGGCTCCGGTCCGGAACGAATATCATTGCCGCTGAGCTGCATCCTTTCACCCTTGTTCCTGCGGACATCTACGGCGGCGCCTTTGGAATCTCCCTGGCAGCGGCGATTGCGCCCAGCGTGGCTTCGCCAACCAACGGCCCTCGGCCGGACTTGTTCGCCCTGGCCAGTGCGTCACCCGCCTCGGTTGTCACCAACGCCAACGTCACCTACACCTTGACCGCCACCAACATCGGTCAGGCTCTGGCCACCAACGTGCAATTCACGGCCATCTTCCCCACCAACATCAGCATTGTGACACTTCCGGCCGGTTGTGCTAATGCCTCCGGCACAGTCACCTGCACCAACGTCAATCTTAACACGAATCAGGCGGCGGTGAAGGCGATTCAAGCCAAAGTGACAGGCGCCAACCTCGGCTTTTCGCTGGTTCGCATGACCATCCAGCAAACGCCTGCGGACATGGTTTATTGGAACAACACGAACACGGCGTCGCTGTTCATCACCAATACCATCGCCGCAGTTCCCGATATCGCCGTCGGCGTGTCAACCTCGCCGGCCGTGGTGGGCACCAATGCGAACATCAACTTCACCTTCTCGGTGACCAATCTCGGGGCCACCGCCGCTTCGAGCGTGGTGGCGGTTTACACCAATCTGCCCCTGACCGGTATGACTGTGGTGACGCTGCCAGGAGGTTGCGTGAGCGGCTCCGGCATCGTGACTTGCACCATTGGCTCCATGAACGCTGGCACGGTGCAGACGAAGACGATGGTCGTCTCCTCGGCTGTGACAAGAACCCTCACCAACAAGGTCGTCATCAGTTCCACCCCGGCCGACGCGAACACCGCCAACAACCAGATGCAATCGACCGCGATTGTCGCGCCGAAGCCTCAATTGGTCGGCGTCACGCCTATTGGCACGAGCAACCTCTCCATGAGCTGGCAGTCGCAATTCGGAGTGACTTACGTGATGGAGTACAAACCACTGCTCACGACGCTCACATGGACAACGGTCCTGACGACAAACGGCACGGGCAGCATCATCACCGCAATCCCGCCGATTCCGAGTCCGGTTTCGCCGACGCGGTTCTATCGCGTGCGGGCACAATAGAACCTTCGGTTCAGCCAGATCCATTTCATCAAGACCGGGTGGCAACGCCCGGTCTTTTTGTTTGCCGGAGTCAGTCCGTTTCCAACGCTACTGACAAGACCTTGGGATGGGCTACCCGAAGACGCTTGGTCCCAACCCGCACGGGTAGGGCGCGTCTGTCCCCAGCGCGCCGTCGGGTTGGCCGGGAGTGGTTCGCGGCGCGCTGGGACAGACGCGCCCTACCCAGCC
>JBBRWD010000121.1:0-19325 GCA_038249465.1 Limisphaerales bacterium
CCGTGACCGCGTCCCACGACCCCAGGAACGGCACGGTGGAGGCCGCGATGGAGCAGGTGCTCGATGGCGTCCAGAGCGGTGATGTCACGAGCGCCGATGCCTGGCAAGTCGCGGTCGAGGCGGCCAGCGGCGCTCTGCCGAGACGCCGCTACGAAGCAGGTGGCTTCTCCGGTTTTGGCCGATAGAGGACGACGACATGGCCGACCATCGTGATCAGAAGGCTGCCGGATTTTTCGGCGAGCTGGGGTGCCAGTTCGTGCCGCTGTTCCTTGAACTCATCAAACTTCACCTTCACCAGGCCGTGATGCGTCAGGGCGTCATCAAGCGCCTGGAGAAACTCCGCGCTCAGGCCGTGCTTGCCCACTTTGAGGATGGCCTTGAGGCGCTGCGCCTCGGACTTGAGCCGCCTGACTTCGGGCTTGGAAAGTTCGATCATGCGCCGACTCTGGCCACAGGGCACCGGGTGACGCGACAGAAAAAATCGGCCGGCGACGCCGCGATGGCCGGCCCGCGGTTGCGCAGTTTCCTTTGCCAACCGTCTGGTTTTCGAGATAAATACAGAAAACCAATGGCTGGTGTGAAAATCCCTGACAAAGTGATCCGGTTGCTCCGCGCGAGCCTTGCGGGGACTGTTTTGTTCGCTCTGGCGGTGGACGCGCCGGCGCGTCCGGTTCCGGTCAAGCTCGACTCGCCGTGGCTGATCGATGTGTGGGAAACGGACGACGGCCTGCCGCATCCCTCGGTCGTTTCGATCGCGCAGACGCCGGATGGATTTCTCTGGTTGGGAACTTTCGAGGGCCTGGCTCGTTACGACGGGGTGGAATTCGAGGTGTTTGGTCCCGGCAACAAGCCTGGCCCGCCTTCAAAAGCGATCCGCAACCTGCTGGTGGATGGCCGCGGACGTTTGTGGGTGGGAACGCCACGGAACATCAGCGTGCTGGACACCAACGGCTGGCGTTCCTTCGGCACGAACGAAGGTTGGCCGGAAACGGCGCCGGACTCGCTGGCGGAGGACGCCGACGGCCACCTGGTGGCAAGCGCGTCGAAACGGCGGCTGTTCCGCTTCGACGGAGCGCGCTTTGCACCCGTGCGCGCGCCAACGAACAGCGCGGCGGACGCCAGACTGAGCCTGTTGCGCGACACCACCGGCACGCTCTGGGTCAACTCGAGCAACTACCTCGGGCGCTTCGCCAGCAACGACTGGGTGAGCGCGCTGGCGCCGGCCGAAATTCCCGCCGGCGGCATCATTGGCGTCGGAGCCGCGCGCGCGGGAGGCTTGTGGGTGGCCGACCGGAAAGAGTTGCGCTGGTTCAAGGACGGCGCCTGGCTGGCGAGCCGCCCGCAGGGCGACACCAACATCTCCCAAAACGACCTGAGTCAGTTGCTCGAAGATCACCTGGGCAATGTCTGGGAAACCGCCATCAACCGCGGCTTGTGGAAGCACCGGCCGGACGGCACGACGAATTATTACAGCCGGAGAAACGGCCTGGGGAGCAGTTTGGTGCGGACCGTGTTTCAGGATCGGGAGAAGAACCTGTGGATCGGCACGGGCGGCGGTGGCCTGGCGAGGTTCAAGCAACGCGCCGTGACCACCTGGAGCGACGACCACTGGCAGCCGCAAAACATCCTCAAGTCCGTTGCGACCAATGCCGCGGGCGGCCTTTGGGTGGGGGCGCTCGGCGGCGGCTTGTCGTGCCTGACCAACGACCATTTCGGCAGGGTGCCCACCCGGCGGGGCAGGCCGCCCGGCAACGTCTGGTCCATTCTCGTGGACCGCGCCGAGCGCATCTGGGTGGGTACATTGGAAACGGGTCTCTTTCGCGTGGAGGATGGTCAACTGACGGCGGTGGCGGGCCTCGCGCCACGCAACGTGGTGAGCATCTTTGCCCTTTTTGAGGATCGCGACGGGGCCATCTGGATGGGCACCGATCGTGGTCTGGTTCAATGGAGCGAGGGCCAGATCGAGAAGTTCGGCAAGAGCAACGGTCTGCCGGCGGCGAGCATCCGCAGCCTCGCGCAGATGCCGGACGGGCGGCTGGTGCTCGGAACGGAAGACGCCGGGGCGTATTTCTTCGATGGCACAAACTTCCAGCGATTCACGACCGTTGCTCACGTCGGCTCGGAGGAGATTTGGGCGCTGCGGGCCGAGGCCGATGGCACCCTGTGGCTGGGCACCGGCAAAGGCGGATTGAGCCGGTATCGCAACGGTCAGTTTGCCCGCTTCTCCACCAAGGAAGGTCTGCCGTCCGACTCCATCGGCAGCATCCTCGACGACAGCGCGGGCCATCTGTGGCTGGGAAGCAAAGACGGCATCCTCCGCGTCGCGCGGGGTGATCTCGAAGCGGTGGCCGCAGGGCGCCCGGGGCCCCTGCGACCGTTGCTCTTCAACAAGAGCGATGGCATGGAAAGCGCCGAGTGCGCACTGGGTTACCAGCCTGCCGCCGCGCGCGACCACCAAGGCCGGCTGTGGTATGCCACGCTCAAGGGCTTGTCCATGATCGATCCGTCCATGCTGCCCATCAACACTCGCGCACCCGACGTGGTCATCGTTGAGATGAAGGCGGACGACAAAGAAATGCTGGGCGGTAACGCGGCGGGAGTTTCGGGAGCGGGGTGGCGGCCCGGCGCTCCACCGCTTCTCGTGCCTGCGGGCACACGGCGGATCGAGGTGCGTTACGCCGGGCTCAGCCTGACGGCGCCGGAGAAGAACCGTTATGCCACGCGCGTCGAGGGCCAGGATCAGCATTGGATCGAGGTGGGCAACCGCCGCACCGCCTACCTGCCATTTCTCGATCCCGGCCAATACCGCTTTCAGGTGCGCGCCGCCAACAACGACGGCGTCTGGAACGACACGCCGGCCTCGCTCGACTTCGTGGTGCTGCCCTTTGTCTGGCAGACCTGGTGGTTCCGACTCGCGGCCGTCCTCGGGTTTGTCGCGCTGGTGGCACTGGCTGGTTGGGTGGCCTCGCGCCGCAGCCTGCAGGGACGGATGGACATGCTCGAGCGGGAGAAACAACTCGCCCTCACCGAGGCGCGCCTGGCCTCGGTGCTGGAGAACACCAGCGATTTCGTGAGCTTCACCGATCCGCAGGGCCGGTTGATCTATGTCAACCAGGCCGGCCGGAAAATGGTCGGCCTCTCGCCCGATACCGATGTGATTGAGCGAACCGTGCGCGAACTGCACCCGGCGTGGGCGGCGAACCGGATCCTCGAGGAGGGACTGCCCGCCGCCGGGCAGCGTGGTGTCTGGCACGGGGAGACGGCCCTGTGGCATCCGGGCGGCTACGAAATCCCGGTTTCCCAGGTCATCGTCGCCCATCGCAATCCGGATGGCTCGCTGAGCTTCTTCTCGTCCATCGTCCGCGACATTGGCGAGGCCAAAAAATCCGAGCAGGGCCTGCGGGATCGCGAGGAACGCTTCCGGATGGCCGCGGAACAGACCGGCCAGCTGGTCTATGACTACAACATCCCCACCGGTCTGATCCGCTGGCTGGGCGCCATCCAGGCCGTCACGGGTTACACGCCCGAGGCGTTCAACGCCTCGATGGATCTCCACGGCTGGGCGGAGCAGATTCACCCGGACGATCGTCGGGCAGCGCTGGCCCGGCTGGACATCGCCTTGCGCGACGGCACGCCTTACGAGCTGCAGTACCGCTTCCGGCGCGAGGACGGGACGTATTTCTTTGCGCAGGACAAGGGCGTGTTCCAGCGCGACGCGTCGGGGCGGATCGTCCGCATGCTGGGCGCCATGCAGGATATCACGCTGTTTCGCAAGGCCGACGACGCGAGAGAGATGCTCCGGCGCATGGCGCAGTCCCTGACCGGGCCGCTGACGACGCGCCAGATCGCTCTGCTGCTGGCGGAGGAATGCCGCGGCCTCTTCCTGCACGAGGCCTTTTTCCTGGATCTCAACGACGAGAAGACGAACCGCCGCTCCTCGGTGTATTGCGAGGACACGCCGCCAGGGGAAGATGCGCCCCGCGAGGTCCCGTCGTCCATCGATCCCGTCCCGCCGGAGAACTTCCGGACGGCCTTCCACGGCGATCCGGTCCTGTTGAATCGCCTTGAGGAACCTGCCGGCAGCGAGTTTACAGCCTGGGGCTTCAAGGATCGTCTTTCTCGGTCGCTCATGTTGGCGCCGATTCGCTGGGAGGGGCGCTGCATCGGCGTGCTCTCGGTGCAGAGTTACACGCCGGGCCGTTACGGGCAGCGCGATTTGGAGTTGCTGCAATCGCTCGCCGACCACTGCGGAGCCGCTGTGGCCCGGACGGAAGCCGATGCGGCGTTGAGGAACGAACGCAACTTTATCGCCGCGCTGCTCGACACCGTCGGCTCGCTGGTCGTCGTACTGGACACGGCGGGGCGCATCGTCCGGTTCAATGAGGCTTGCGTCAAAGCCACCGGCTACCACGCGGCTGAGGTGCTGGGTCAGGAGCCGTGGGGATTGCTCGTGGCGCCGGAGGATCGGGATCGCGTCCGCAAAGGATTTGTCCGCCTGGTCGGCGGCGAGCATTCCCTGCGCGGTGAAAACAGTTGGATCACGCGCGACGGCTCACGGCGGCTGATCGCCTGGGATAACACCGTGCTGCCGGACAAGGACGGCAAGGTGCAATTCGTCATCGCCACGGGCATGGACATCACGGATCGGCTGACGGCGGAGCGGGCCCTGCTTGAGAGCGAGCAGCGTTTCGAACTGGCGGTGCGAGGCTCTTCCGACGGCCTGTGGGATCGAAACCTCCTCACGGAGGAGGTCTTTTACTCCGAGCGCTACAAGGAACAACTGGGCTACGCCCCGGAGGAGTTTGCCAGCACTTACGAGTCGTTTTGGTCGCATCTGCATCCCGACGACCGCCCGCACGTCGAGGCGGCCCAGCGGGCGCATTTCGAGGAGCGCAGCCCTTATGACATCGAGTTGCGGCTGCGGACCAAGTTCGGCACCTATCGCTGGTTCCGCTCTCGCGCGCAGGCCATCTGGGACACTTCCGGCCGGGCCATCCGCATGGCGGGCGCACACACCGACATCACCAGCAGCAAACTGGCCGAGGAGGCGTTGCGCCAGGGCGAGGCGTTGCTCACCCAGACCAATCGCATTGCGCAGGTCGGCGGCTGGGAGCTGGACGTGGCCACCCACCAGTTCACCTGGACGCCCGAGTTGTATCACCTGCACGAGGTGGTGGCGGGCTTCACCCCCACCATCGAGGAGAGTTTCGATTTCTTCGCGCCCGCCTGCCGCGATGCGGTGCGGCAGGCATTCGAGCAATGCCTGCGCGACGGCAAACCGTGGGATATCGAGGGGGAATTCACCACCGCGGCCGGACGCCGCCTCTGGATTCACACCCAGGGCGAGGCGCAGTATGATCAAGGCAAGGTGCGGCGCATCGTGGGCGCGTTGCAAGACATCACCCGCCGCAAACGCGCCGAGGAAGCCCTGAGCGCCGTGGCCGCCGGCACCGCCGGCGTCTCCGGCGAGGATTTCTTTCGCTCCCTGGTGCGGCATCTCGCGCTGGCTCTGGGAGTCCGGCACGCCTTCGTCGCCCAGATGATCGGTCCGGAGGCAAAGCGGGTTCGCGCCCTCTGTATCTGGTCCGGTGACAAGCTGGGGGAGCCGTTTGAGTATGACCTGGCAGGCACGCCTTGCTCGGAGGCCGTCGGCCCATCAATATGCTTTTACCCGCACTCGGTGACCGAGTCGTTTCCCGCCGATCCAATGCTGCGGCATCTGCGGGCCGAAAGTTACATCGGAGCGCCCATCTTCAACACGCAGAAAAAACTCATCGGCCTGCTGGCAGTGGTGCATGACCGGCCAATTTCCGAGGGCGACGAGAGCAAATCCATCGTGGCCATCTTCGCGGCCCGCGCGGGGGCGGAGCTGGAGCGCATTCACGCCGAGCAGCGGGTTCTGCAACTGAACGCCGAACTGGAGCAGCGGGTGCGCGAACGCACCGCCCAGTTGCTGGCCGCCAACCAGGAGATGCAGGCCTTTTCCTATTCGGTGTCGCACGACTTGCGCGCCCCGCTCCGGCACCTCGCCGGGTTCACCAACCTGCTCGAGCGCAACCCCGCCGTCATCGCCAACCCCGAGGCGCAGCGGCACGCTTCCGTCGTCAATGAGGCCGCCCGCAAGATGGGCCAGCTCATCGACGACCTGCTCGTCTTCTCCCGCATGGGCCGGCAGGAGATGAAACGCAAATCGATCGACACGAGCCTGCTGGTGGACGAATGCCTGCGCGATTTGCAGCCCGAGATGCAGGGACGCCGGATCGAGTGGAAGCGCGGTGCGTTGCCCGCCGTGATGGCTGACGCGGCGATGATGCGCCAAGTCTGGCTGAACCTCCTCAGCAACGCCATCAAGTACAGCCGCCGGTGCGATCCGGCCATCATCGAGATTGGCGGCCAGGAAATCGGCGACCAGTTTGTCTTCGCCGTGAAGGACAACGGAGCGGGCTTTGACATGAAGTACTCCGAGAAGCTGTTCGGCGTCTTTCAGCGATTGCATCGCGACGAGGAATTCGAGGGGACGGGCATCGGTCTGGCCAACGTGCGGCGCATCGTTCACCGGCATGGCGGTCACACCTGGGCCATCGGCGCCACTGACCAGGGGGCAACCTTTTATTTCTCCCTGCCAAAGACGCCTGCGGAAACCGAGCTGTTTGCGCAGTTCCCCGCCATCCCGGTCCCTCCCTCGGAACGCGAATAAGGGCGGCGGAGGGAAGCAAGGGTGACACCTGAGCCGCCGCGGAACGACGGTCGCACCGGCCTCCGCACGAACTCACAATCGCGTTGACGCTCGAAATGCGTTGCCAACATTATCAGCCCGCTTGACGCCGCTCCTGCGGCGGCCGGCCCCGGACTTGTGAAACTTGGACATCTGAAATTGAACTAGGAAACCACCATGGCCATCCATCTCGACTCGCTCTATTCGGAACTGACGCTCAAAACCAAGGCGAAGCTCGTGCTCGTCGTCCTCGACGGACTCGGCGACCTTGCCACCAGGGCGCAGAACGAACTCACCCCGCTGGAAGCGGCGAAGACCCCCAATCTTGACCGGCTCGTGGCCGACGGCTGCGCGCAGGGCCGCATGATTCCCGTCGCGCCCGGCATCACGCCCGGCAGCGGACCGGGTCATCTCGGGCTGTTCGGCTACGACCCGCTGGAATTCCAGGTGGGCCGCGGTGTCATCGAAGCCCTCGGACTTGGCGTGGAACTCAAGCCTGGCGACGTTTGCGCCCGCGCCAATTTCGCCACGCTCGATGCCAGGGGCATCGTGACCGACCGCCGCGCCGGCCGCATTCCCACCGAGACCTGCGAGAGACTCGTGGCCATGCTCTCGGCAAAGATCAAAAAGATCGGCGATACTCAGGTCCTCATCAAGGCCGGCAAGGAGCATCGCTTCGTGGTTGTATTCCGCGGCAAGGATCTGGAAGGCCCGCTGACCGACGCCGATCCGAACCGCGAAGGTTTCGCCATCCCGACGGTCAAGCCGCGTGATCCGGAGAATGCGAAGCAGAAGAAGATGGCGAAACTCATCGCTGACTTCTACCAGGCCGCGCTCCCGATCATCGCCAAGGAGAAACCGGCGAACGGCTTCCTCATGCGCGGCATCGCGCATCAGCCGGACATCCCGCTTTTCGAGGATCGCTATCTGCTCAAGCCCGCGTGCCTCGCGGTGTATCCAATGTACAAAGGCCTGGCGCAGCTCGTGGGCATGGCGAAGATCGAAGGGCCGCAGACCATCAGCGAACAATTCGAGCGGTATCTGAAGGAATACGACAACTACGATTATTTCTTCATCCACTACAAGTACACGGACAAGGCCGGCGAGGACGGCAACTTCGAGGCCAAGACGAAGGCGATTGAAGATTTCGACGCCGCTTTGCCAATCCTGCTCAAGAAGCGGCCCGACGTGCTGGCCATCACCGGCGATCACTCGACGCCGTGCGCGATGAAAGGGCACTCCTGGCATCCGCAGCCGGTCCTGCTGCAATCCGCGGTGAGCGGATCGGACAAGCTCGACCGCTTCACCGAGACCGGCGCGAACCTCGGATCGCTCGGCGTGTTCGACGCGAAATTCCTCATCCGCCTGATGCAGGCGAACGCAAAGATGTTCGACAAGTTCGGCGCGTGATCTGACACCAGCCGCGCCACGATTGTGGTGAAGAGGCGCGGGCAAAGCGCGCCTCTTTCTTTTTTTTGGGAATCATTTTTCGAACGTGAAGTCCGTGATCCGTCCCGAAACCCTCCGCGAGAATTTCACCGAAAGATCAACTTCGTGCTTGCCTCACCCCACTGATTTTTCTTACGAAAGCGCAACGCACATCCACTGTGAACCGCATCGAAGATGCTTTGCAAAGAAATCCGCCCGCTGGCGGAGTGGGTCAACCGGGGGAGAAATGCTCCTCCCGAATTTGGCCGCGAGATTGCGACCCCGTTTTCGTTTCCCCCTGTCTAACCCTGAAACGAACTGAAGGGAGGTGAGATCAGATGGCAGCCAAGAAAAAAGCAGCTCCTAAGAAAGCCCCGGCCAAGAAGAAAGCGGCAAAGAAGAAATAGTTTGCCCAACCTGAAACCAGGATGGCGAACCTGCTCCGCAAGGATCGGGTTCCCATCCTGGTTTGACTTTCCGCCACCGCCCCTCGCACTCTTCCCGCATGGCCACGCTCGTCTTCGACATTGAAACCAACGCGCTGCCGATCGAAACCTTTGACGAAGCGCAGTGCGACTATCTCTTCCGCGATGCCAGCAGGCTGCCCGAGGAGAACGCGCGCGAAACGAAGCGCGCCGAGATCCAGCAACTCTTCAACCTCTGGCCGTTCACCGCCCGCGCCGTCTGCATCGCCATGCTCAACGCCGAGTCGCTCCGCGGCCAGGTGCTCTTCATCGCCGAGGATTATGAGGAGAACGCCGCAGCCGGGCCGGTCGAGTTCGTGCCGTGCGTCGATGAAAGCGAACTGCTCACCGCCTTCTGGGACGTGGCGAAGCATTACGACAGCGTGGTGACCTTCAACGGCCGCGGCTTTGATGTGCCCTTCATCTACCTGCGTTCGGCCATCCTCGGCGTGCCCATCACGCGCAAGAACTGGCTCGGCTACCGCTTCTCCACCGAGCCGCATTGCGATCTGGCGGAACAACTCACGTTCTACGGCGTGAGCGGACGCGACGGCGCGGCGCGGCGCTTCAACCTCGATTTCTACTGCAAGGCCTTTGGCATCGAGTCGCCGAAGGCGCACGGCGTGACAGGCCTCGATGTGAATCAGATGATCGCCGAGGGGCGTCATCGTGACGTGGCCGACTATTGCCTGCGCGACGTCCATGCCACGGTGCTGCTGTACCGCCTGTGGAAAGAACGCCTCGCCGGCATCAAGTAAGGGCATGAGTCCCGACTTCGACGCAGACGAACAGGAACGCGGCTTGCGCGGGCTCGAACGCGTCCTCTTCTGTTTCGCCGTGGATCAGGAGGCGCGCTACGTCACCCGGCCCGGCATGGAGATTTTGGTCACCGGCATCGGCCGCGAGAATGCCGAGAGCGCCGTGCACGCCGCGCTGAAGCGTGAGCCGCCGCAGCTGGTCCTCACCTGCGGCTTTGCCGGCGGCCTCAATCCCTACCTGAAATCCGGCACGGTGATATTTTCCGCGGACGACGATTCCGGGCTGGCCGCGCTGCTGCTCGATGCCGGCGCCTGCCCGGTGAAATTCCACTGCGCCCACCGCGTCGCCGTCACCGTCGCGGAGAAGCGCCAGCTCTGGACGCAAACGGGTGCGGATGCGGTCGAGATGGAATCCGGCATCATCCGCGCCATCTGCCGCGCGCATGAAATCCCCAGCGCCACCGTGCGCGTCATCTCCGACGGCGCGGATGAAAACCTGCCGCTGGATTTCAACGCCATGATGACGCCTGACGCGCGGATTGATTATGTAAAAGTCATCCGATCGCTGTTGGTGTCGCCGGGGCGGATCGGCGGTCTGATCCGGCTGCAACGGCAGTGCCAGTCGGCCGCCAGGAATCTCGCCGCGGTGTTGCTGCGCGTCGTTCCTGACCCGGACTGAAACGTGATTCGGAAATAGCAACGGGGAGCGCGCGCGGCCCGCGTGCCGGTTTGGGCGGCTCGCCCAAACCCTCGTCGCACATTCTCTGTCCCCTTTGAGCGAGAAAGAAAGTTTGTGGGACGAGGTTTTCGGCGAACCGCCGAAAACAGTATGCCGGCGGCGTGCTCTCCCCGTTTGGTTGCGCCGGACGGAACGCGGAACAATCCGATCGCGTCACAAATCCCGGTAGCGAATGAGCTGAACCGCCTGCTGGCCGACCCTTTCCCTCACCCGCGGGCTGACGAGCGCCTCGAACTCGCACTGGGATCCCACCAGCGCCGGATGGGAAAACAGTTCGGAATCGCCCGCTGGCAAGCGCGGCAGCAATCGGCAGAGGAAGGTCTCGTCCACGCGTCCGTTTTGCAGAAGCCCGAAAACCGCATCCGTGCAGCGGAAACCGCGTTGTGCGAACAACGGGCGCGCCCGGCGCGCGAGAGCGCCGAAGACCGCCGCGTGGCTCATCCGGTAAAGCCATTGTCCGCCCGCCATCCTCGCGTTGAGGAAAAACGGATCGCGCGTCAACCGCAGCCGCGTAATGCCCCGGCGCGCGGCGTTCTCCAACACCATCGGCAGAATCACGGGATGGAGATGCAGGTGCAGATGGCCGTTGACGTGATCGCACGACAGGCCGGTGGCGGCAAATCGCTCGAACTGCGCCGCGATCTCGGCGCGCAACGGTTCGCGCAATTCCCGACGGAAAAAATAGCGCCAGCCGGTGGCCACCGGCGAATCGCTGAAGCGCCCGCGCGCATCCGTCAGCCCAGGAATCCGCTCCGGCGGCAACGCGCTGTGTCCGCCAACCAGCGTGAGGTGTAGCCCAACGCCGAGGCGCGGATTTTCGCGGGCCAGCGCCACGGCCTCGGCGCACGCGGGTTCGTTCACCATCAGGCTGGCGCTGGTGAGAATACCCTCGCGATGGGCTCGCGCCACGGCGGCGTTGATGGCGGGTGAACGACCGAAATCATCGGCGTTGACGATGAGGCGGCGCGCTGTGGGGAAAGCGGCCATGACAGATCAGGCGGAGAAGGGAGGTGATGGAGCCTGGGAATTGATGATTGAAAATTGGAAATTGAAAATTGCCACGCCACCGGCTGCATCCGCCGTCTCGAATTTGAAATTCTCAAAATTCAATTTTCAATTCCCCCGGCAACCACTAAGGCGTCCCGTATCCCGACGCCAGCACGCCCGACACGGTGCGGCACCAGGTGCCCGCGATGAGCGCCAGCTTGTGCAATTTGCACAGGCGTGTCGGGCGGGGTCCGAGCACCTGAAAGCGCCGTCCCTCCAGTTTGCGCAGCAGCCGCCAATAGACCGAGGCCATCAGTTCCGCCGCGATCATCGACCTCCGATCCTCCGGTGGCAGCGCCACACGAGCCTGCCGGTAGAATTCGCGTGCGCGCGCGGCGGTGCTCCCGGCCAGCGCGCGGAAGCGATCCGAGTATTCGTGCCGCAGGATTTCCTCCTCGCGCACGCCGTGCCGCGCCAGTTCCGCCTGGGGCAGGTAGATCCGGCCGCGCTCGGCGTCGGAGCGCACGTCGCGGAGAATGTTCGTCAATTGCAGCGCCTTGCCGAGAGCGTCGGCGTATTCGCGGCAGCGCGGATTGGTGTAGCCGAAGATCTCGATGCTCAGGAGGCCGACCACCGAGGCGACGCGGTAGCAATACTGTTCGAGCGCGGCAAAATCAGGGTAGCGCAACGTGTCCAGGTCTGTCTCGCAGCCGCGGATCAGATCGTCGAACAACTCGAAGGGCAGCCGGTGGCGCGCGATGACCGGCTGCAGTTCGCGGTTGACGGGAAAGAGCGGCGCAGCGCCCTCACAGGCGCGGCGGATGTCCGCGCGCCATGCCGCGAGCCGGGCGCGACGTTGCTCGATGGGGACGGCATCCTCGTCGGCCACGTCATCCACCTCCCGGCAGAAGGCGTAGAGGGCGGACATGCCATCGCGCTTCTCGCGAGGAAGAAGCACAAAGGCCAAGGCGAGATTCGAGGCGCTCTTGCGCGTGATGGCTTGGCTGGCCTCCATGCAGGTCAAACCGGCGGGCTGAAGCCTTCCGGCGGCTGGCTGGCAGTGGTGGGAGAAGGAGCCTCGTCGGAGCGCGGTGGAGGCAGTCCGCCAGTCTCGGCGAGCGTCGGGTTGCGGCCGAAGTTATCGGGGTGCGTGGGCCGGCGTTTGCGGTGGCGGCGGCGGCCGGAGGAGCCGGTGCGTTTCGACTTTTGATCGGGCTCGGCGAGCACGCGCGAGCCGTGCAGTTCCTTCGGCCGTTTGCGCAGGTACATGGCCCAGACGAGGAGGGCGGCGCAGATGACGCCGGCGGCGACCAGGATGAGAATGGTCTCACGGCTCATGATCGGTTGGCCGGGTTGAACGGCGGCTTTGATCATCTGCTCCTTGTCATCGATCGTCATCTGAGCGAACAAGAATTTCAGCATGGGTGGGTTTCCTTTCCGGCGGCGTGGGGTGCTTCATCGTCGCTTTCGACGACGGTCTGCATGTTGAGGCGCTGCATGCGGTAGCGCAGCGCGTGACGGCTGAGTTTGAGTTGCTCGGCGGTCTTGGTCAGGTTGTGGAGGTTCTGCTCGAGCGTCTGGAGAATCAGGTTGCGCTCGAAATCACCCACCAGCTCGTCCAGCGACTGGCCGCCGGCGATGGTGGGCAGTTCGCCCTTGCGCAGACGGGCATCGACCCCAAACTCGGGGAGGCTGCGCGCCTGGATTTCGCCGGAGTTTTCCAGGATGACGGCGCGCTCGATGACGTTGCGCAACTCGCGCACGTTGCCGGGCCAGTTATGCGACAGCAGCTTCTGCCGCGCCGCCATGGAAATCTTCCTCACCCCTTTGCTCATCGCGGCACTGAACTGCCGCAGAAAATACTCGGCCAGCAGGATGATGTCCTGGCCGCGCTCGCGCAGCGGGGGCGGATTAAACTGCACCACGTTGAGGCGGTGAAAAAGATCCTCGCGAAACTGGTGCTCGCGGATCGCCTGCACGATGTCGCGATTGGTCGCGGCGATGAGGCGGACATCGACGCGCAACTCCTCGTTGCCCCCCACGCGGGTGAAGGAGCCGTCTTCGAGGAAGCGCAGCAGCTTGGCCTGAAGCGGCCGGCTCATGTCGCCGATCTCGTCGAGAAAGATGGTGCCGGCATCGGCCTCCTCGACGCGCCCCAGCTTCTGGCGCATGGCGCCGGTGAACGCGCCCTTCTCGTGGCCGAACAGTTCGCTTTCCAGCAACGCCTCGGGAATGGCCGCGCAATTGATGCGCACGTAAGGCTTCTCGCGGCGGGCGCTGCAACTGTGCAGCGCGCCCGCCACCAGTTCCTTGCCGGTGCCGCTTTCGCCAAGGATGAGGACCGTGGCGTGGGACTGGCCAACCGTGGTGATGAACCGGCGCATCTCGATGATGCGCGGCGATTCGCCGATGATCTGGCTGACTTCGTTGGCCTCCTGGGTGCGCTTGCGCAGGCGCGAGTTTTCCTGGAGAAGCTGGTGACGCTCGGCGCAGCGCGCCACGGCATGGAGCAGTTCCTCGGGCTCGAACGGTTTGGATAGATAATCGATGGCGCCGGCGAGGATGGCCTGCTTGGCCAGTTGCGGCGTGGCGTAGGCGGTGAGCATCAGCACCGGCGTATCGGGCCAGGATTTTTTGATGCGCTCGAGCAATTCGTAGCCGCTCATCCCCCCGAGCCGCCCGTCGGTGATGACCATGAAGAACTTCTCGCGCCCCAGCAGTTCCAAGGCTTCCTCCGCGCTCTCCACCGACTTGACCGGGTAACGCTCATCCTCCAGCGCCGTGGACAGGCTCAGGCGCATGTTCTTCTCGTCGTCCACGACGAGGACGGGAGGCAGGTGGGCGATCACGATGGCGTTCGCATGAATGTTTTCGTGGGAAATTTTAGGGTAAACGCCGCGCCCTTTCCAAGATCAGATTCCAGTTGGATTGTGCCGCCATACATTTCGGTGTTGCGTTTGACCAGCGGCAGGCCCAGTCCGCTGCCGCGCGCCTTGGTGGTGAAGTAAGGCTCGAAGATGCGCTCCACCTGGCTGGGCGGAATCCCCGGCCCGTTGTCGCGCACCGTGATCAGCACGGTCTCGTCCGCCCCGGCCTGGGCGGTGATCTCGATCCGGCCGCGGCGCCCGACCGCCTCGCTCGCGTTCTGCAACAGGTTGTTGAGCGCCTCGGAAAGATGGACGCGCTGCATCATCAACGCCGGCAGATCGGGCGCCACCTCGCGCCGCACCTCGAGGTCGAGGTCCGCCCCCGGCGGGAACACCTCGGCGAGCGCGCGATCAATCGCCTCCGCCACGTCGAGCTTCTCGACGCGCCCCTCGGCCAGGCGCGCGTAGCCCATGAGCTGGGTGATGATGCCGTCGCAGCGATCGATCTCCTCGCGAATCATGGTGATTTGCTGGCCATTGGGCGTGCGGTGTTCGTTGAGCGCCTTTTGCAGCGACCACGCGGCGGTGTTGATGATGCCGAGCGGATTCTTCAACTGGTGGGCCACCTCGGCGGCCACGCGCCCCGCGGCCTGCAACTGCGCCTGCCGCGCGGCGAACTCCCGCGCCTCCTCCTCCGCGCGGCGCTGCTTCTCGAACAGCACCTGCACCCCATACACGCAGGTGGACAGCAGCCAGAGCAGAAACAGGCGGATCAAAAACGGCTCCGTCTGGTTGTCAATCAACCCTTGCGGCGGCGGCTCCCAATCCGTCATCTGCTCGGTCAGCACCACGTCCAGGCCGCCCGCGAGGAGGTAGCAGATGCTCAGGGAAAAATTCAGGATGATCTGCGGCTCGGCGCGCGGGCAACTGATGGCATTGCGCACCACCAGCGCCAGAAACATCCAGTAGAGAATGCTGTCGAATCCCCCCGTCGCAAACACCAGCGCGGACAGGAACAGACCATCGAGGAAGCTCGCCGAGAAAATGACCCGTTGCACCAGCAGCGAGGAGGGCCGGCGTCCGAACAGCAGCAGCGCCGCCACGGCGAGGGAAAACACGAGATAGATGAGGAAGAACCGCTCCACCCCCTCCAAAGCCACGGTGCGGGGCAGCGCCAAATCCGATCCCCAGCGGGAGAAATAGAAATCGTAGGAAAGGATCCCCAGAAACACCGCCTTGACCGGGAGCACCACGTCGCGCTCCACCTTCTTCAGGCGGATCGCCATCTCCTCGGGAGGCGGCGCCGTCTCCTTGAGCGTCTCCCGCAGCGTGCGGAAACTCTGCCAGTTGAATGCTTTCACAAGCACAGGCCGCGTCCGGGGCGCTTCACCCCAGCAATTCCAGCGCGCGCCGGACGATGGCCTCCACTTCGACCATCCGCCCGATGCCTTCGTAGCCGCACGACAACATGCCTTCGGAGGGTCCGATGCATTCGGCGCCGCGCGATTTGAGGACGGCCACGTTCTGTTGCGTGGCCGGGTGCATCCACATGCGGCCGTTCATCGCCGGCGCCACCAGCATTTTCGCCTGCGGATTCAGCGCCAGCGCCAGGCAGGAGAGCGCGTCGTCGGCCAGACCCTGGGCGAACTTCGCGAGCGTGTTGGCTGTCGCCGGTGCCACCAGCAGGAGGTTGGCCTCGTCGGCCAGGTGGATGTGTGTGGGCTTCCATCCTTCCTCCTCATCGTAGAGGTCCGTCACCACCGGATGCCGCGCCAGCGTTTTGAACGGCAGCGCGGTGACAAATCGCTGCGCGTCCGCCGTCATCACCACATGCACGTTGCAATCCTGTTTCGTTAGTTGGCTGCAGATATCCACCGCCTTGTGCGCCGCAATGGATCCCGTGACCCCGAGAATGACCTGCCGACCGGTGCTCATGTTTCTGGTGCTTGAAAAATCGTCGTTGTTGAACCGGGGCAACCATCCTCAACCGCCCCCCGCCGCGCAACAGGGAATTGGGCGACCGCGGGGGCTGCGCGAGCCGTTTCCTCCCGCCAGCATCACCCGCCGCGCCAGCATTGGCTTTCCGTACAGAATCGTTCAATGTGACCAGCCGGTTGATGCGGCCAGGACGGCGGTTCTTCTTTCGAGGTGGCGCTCACAATTTCGGCGCCTGGGTCCGGCCGACGTGCATCTTTTCCGCATCCACGATGACCTGCAACCGGCGCAAGTCCTCCTCGGGAGTGTGGCTGAGAATGAGATAATCGAAACGATCCCACTGGGCGAGTTCCGCACGCGCCGCCGCGAGACGTTGCTGGATGACTTCCTCCGAATCGGTGGCGCGTTTGCGCAGCCGACGTTCCAATTCGCCCATCGACGCTGGCGTGAGAAACACATTCACCAGCGCGGCGCGCAAAACCGGGTCGGTGCCGGCCTGGACGCGCACGCTTTCCGCGCCTTGCACGTCAATGTTCAGCAGCACGTCCTGATCTGCGGCGAGGCGACCGAGCACCTCCCTTTTCAGTGTCCCGTAAAGATTGCCATGCACCGAGGCATGCTCAAGGAATTCGCCCGCTTCCACCCGGCGCTCGAAATCTCCGACCTGGAGAAAGTGGTAATCCAAGCCATCGCGTTCGCCGCCGCGCGGCGCGCGGGTGGTGCAGGTGATGGCACGCGTGACGCCAGGACGCGCGGCCAGCAGTCCCTGGCAAAGCGTCGTCTTGCCGCCGCCCGAGGGCGCGGAGATGACGATGAGCAGCGGAGAGGTGCGAACGCTGAAAGCGGAGGCGGGCATGGAAGCTGGCAGGGGTTTATTCGACGTTCATGGCCTGTTCGCGGAATTTTTCCAGTTCGGTCTTGAGCGTCACGACCTCGCGCGAGATCAGGCTGTCGTTGGCTTTTGAGCCGATCGTGTTGATCTCACGGTTCATTTCCTGCGCGAGAAAATCCAGCGTCCGGCCGACCGGTTCGGTGGATTTGACACAATCGTCGAACTGCTGGAAATGGCTCTGCAAGCGCGTGAGTTCCTCGGAGATGTCCGATCGATCCGCATAGAAAACGATCTCCTTGAGCACACGGTTCTCATCAATCTGCGCGGCGGGAATGCCTGCCGCCTGAATACGCTCCAGCAACTGGGTGCGATAGCGCTCCTGCACCTGGGGCGCCTGCTTTTGCACGCGTGCCACGGCCTTGCGCATCACGCCCACGCGCCCGCGCAGATCCTTCTCCAGTGCGGCGCCCTCGCGCGTGCGCATCTTGACGAGCATGGTCAGGCCCTCCTTGAGCGCCTTCTGCACCGCCGGCCAGAATTCCTCCGCGTCAGCCTCCTCGGCACCGCCCTGCAGCACGCCGGGAGCGCGCAGGAGGACATCCAGTGACAGATCACCGGCGAGGTTCAACTCCTTGGCGACCCGGCGCAGTTCGCGGGTGTAAGCGCGGGCCAGCGGCTCGTTGATCAGCGTGCGCGGTGCCTGATCCTTCGCGGCGTGCAAGGTCACGCGCACGGTGACGCGGCCGCGCGCCACGCAGCGATTGATCTCATCACGCATCTGCGCCTCGAGCACTTCGAGTTCGCGTGGAAGATTGATGGCGACTTCGCTCTGCTTGCGGTTCACCGAGCTGAGTTCAACGGTGATTTTGTAGCCATCCTGGGAACACTCGCCCCAGCCATAGCCGGTCATGGATTTCATGCGCGGCGCCATGAAAGCAGAGCGGGGCGGACAGGCGAAGGAAAAATCGGAGGGCGCTGGAAGCAGTTGGAGTAGCGGAGCGTTGGAGTCGTGGGAAAAGGCTTCCGCCGGCTCCGCCCACAACTCCGTCACACCATTCTCGCGGACCTCAGAGCTTCATCATCTCCGCGACCTGACTCACGTCCTTGTCGCCGCGGCCGGAGAGGTTCGCGATGATCAACTGGTCTTGGGACATCTTCGGGGCGCGCTCGATCACCGCCGCGATGGCGTGCGCGGATTCGAGCGCGGGGATGATACCCTCGATCCTCGCCAGACGCATGAACGCCGCCAGCGCCTGCTCGTCGGTGGCGTAACCATATTCCGCGCGGCCCTCGTCGCGCAGCCATGCGTGCTCGGGTCCGACCGCCGCATAATCCAACCCCGCGCTGACGCTGTGGGTGAGCTGAATCTGCCCGCATTCATCCTGCAAGATGTAGGACTGCGTGCCTTGCAGCACGCCGAGGGAACCGCCTTGGAATCGCGCCGCGTGGCGGTTGGGCACGATGCCCTCGCCGCCCGCTTCGACGCCGAGCATCTTCACCGAAGTGTCTTCGAGGAAGGGATAAAAAAGTCCGATGGCATTGGAGCCGCCGCCCACGCAGGCCACGAGCAGTTCAGGCAGGCGCTGCTCCTTTTCAAGAATCTGCCGGCGCGCCTCGTCGCCGATGATGCGCTGGAAATTGCGGACCATCACCGGATACGGATGCGCCCCGTAAGCCGTGCCGAGGATGTAATGCGTCGAGCGCACGTTGGTCACCCAATCGCGCATTGCCTCGTTGACGGCTTCCTTGAGCGTCTTCTGCCCGGCGGTGACCGACACGACTTCGGCGCCGAGCATCCTCATGCGATAGACATTGAGCCTCTGCCGCGCGCAATCCACCTCGCCCATGTAGATGACGCATTTCAGCCCGAACATCGCCGCGACGGTGGCCGTGGCGACGCCGTGCTGACCGGCGCCGGTTTCGGCGATGATGCGCGTTTTGCCCATGCGGCGCGCGAGGAGGATCTGGCCCATCGCGTTGTTGATCTTGTGCGCGCCGGTGTGGAGCAGGTCTTCGCGCTTGAGATAGATCTTCGCTCCGCCCAGTTCGCGCGTCAGGCGTTCCGCGAAATACAGAGGAGTGGGGCGTCCGCAGAACTCGCGCAGGTAGTAATGCAGTTCGCGCTGAAACTCGGGGTCGTGCTGCGCGCGAAAATACTCCGCCTCCAGCTCCTGTAGCGGGTGCATGAGCGTCTCGGGCACAAAGCGTCCGCCGAACGGACCGAAATGGCCTTGGGCGTCAGGCAGACTGGACGTCATCGTCGAACTCATGCGCGCAGACTAGTGGAATGCTGCGGCCGGCGAAAGAGGGAAGAGACGCGTGGGTGGACTGCGGGCGCATCTCGACACTGCCCTCGAAGGCAACCGGGTTGGAGCGCGACGTTGACGTCGCTTCATCGTTCGAGAGACCGTCCGGCAATGTTTCGCCAACACCCCTCGCACGCTGAAGCGGCCTTAAGGCCGCGCGCCGGGGGCAGTGCGCGGATGCGCCCGCCGAAATCCGCGTCTCGCAAATCCCCGCATTGCCACGCGGGCCGCTCTGTGGTATTTCCCGCACCCGATCCGTGTCCGGATCCGGAGTTATGGAAAATCCAATCAACA
>JBBRWD010000122.1:0-19240 GCA_038249465.1 Limisphaerales bacterium
GTAGGACAGGACACGCCGGTTCCATTCCACGACGCCCAGCCCCATGCCCGCGACGCTCCCCACCAGGATTGCCGCGAACAACGGCCAGCCAATCCAGCCTGCTTGGATGCGCAAGAGGAAGAAGGGATAGAGAGGTTGCGGTGTGGAACGGGCATGGGGAGAGACCACCCAGATGCACACCGAGCAGAGTCCCGGAGGGAGCAATCGCCAGAACCGCAAACGCTAACCGGAGCATGCTGCCACAGTGCACGCGAGCAGCCTCTAGCAAACTGTAACGCTTGGCGGCCGGATCGCCTCACAGCCGGGATTATGCTGGAGAAGCGCCCTGCGTAATATTGCGTTCACCCGGCAAACACGTAGACTAAGCGATCACCGCAAGGTACATGCAGGTGACCCAGAGGATTAAACGACAGGCGCGCTTCGATACTGCGCGGCGCTTCAAAGAACGCGATGCCCGCCCCGTGCCGGTCCACCGCGTGGACCACGCCCAAGGGATCGCCGATCAAGATCGTGCCGTCTGCCTGTCCCACGCCGCCTGCCAGCAGATACTCGCTGCCCGTGGTGTAACGGAACCGGAGCATGCCTTCCGGGGAGAAGCCATGCACCGAGCCTGCCAGGTCCGCCACCACCACCTCGCCGCCTTCGAGCAACGCCGGCGTGGCTTGAACTGCGGCAGGCAATTTCTGGCGCCAAAGCTCGGTCCCCGTTTTCAGCGACCACGCCACCAGTTGGGCGCTATGGGCTTGGTTGAAGATGCAATACGCCACGGCCAAATCCTCATCTAACACAGGCGTCGCTGCCACCAACGCCCGCCGTGCGCCGCGCTGATCCTCGGGTTCGCGTAACAGCAAGCGCTCTTGGCCGCGCGCATCCACGCTCACGAATTCCACGCCGTGTCCGGCGCGAGCCCGGAGGCAATAGACGTTTTCCTGCCCGTCGCTCGCAGCCGCGGACGAGGGTGAGATGCCGGCATCCCAACTGAAACGCTCCTGTCCTGTCTGGGCTTCCAGCGCGTGAAACCGCTCGCCCCAACTGCTGAACACGACCAGGTCCGCCCGCGCCAGATGCAGCAGGTCGGAAAGAATCCGCGGATCACTCTTGCTCGGAATCTCCCGACGCCATTGCGTGGCTCCACTCGCGGCATCCAGCCGGAACACCGAACCGGTGTGCGTGCCGACCAGCAGGCTCCTGCCATCCCTATGCACCACAGGCGTGGCCGAAATGCCGCCATCGAGCTTGGTCCGCCACAACAACTCGCCGCTGGACGCGAAAGCCTGCACGCCGCCCGCCATGTCTGCAACGAACGCCGTCCCGGCCTGGTTGAAAACGACGGCGGCTCGCACCGCGCCTTGAGCCGGCAGCCGCCGCATGGGTTTTCGCGCCAGATGCACGGTCCGGTCGGATAAGCCTCGACGCGAGTTGGCCCCACCAGCGGTGCGCCAAATCGCAGAAACAGATGGAGCGGCGTCGGCCATAGGCTTCAAGTTCCGATCCGCCGGAAGGTGGGCTGAAATTCGAAACGCGCCGCGTCGAGGCCCGCCCCCACGATTTCAAGGTTCGCAATCCGGTTTTCACCGAGACCCCGCCGGCGCGCGAGTGCCAGATGATTGGTGCCGTTGACGAAGGGCCAGGTGCGGTCGGGCGCATCCGAATTGAAACCCATCACCGCCGCCGCCACCGCGTCGGTGCAGACCGGGTTGCGTCCGGCAATCAGAAGGCCCGGCCGCGTCACCGAAACCATGGAACCGAGCCACCAGCCTTCCGCCGTCTGAATCGTGCTGATACCATCAATGACAACCAGGTGGATGGGGAACGCCGCTGCCAGATCAACGGTGAACCGCGGCACGTTATAGCCGTGGTCGCCTTCGACTGATTTGCCGGTGAACGTACCGGCAGAGGTCAGCGGCTGGCGGGTGCAGTTGTGCATCGTATTGGTGCGATACCCCAAGGCCTGCTCGTCGGGCTCCTTGGCGAGGTCGTCGCCGTAGAGACTGCTGGGTGGAATCCCAAACAGGTTCTTCATGCCGCCGGTAATGCCGCCAGACACATGGCTCTTGAGCTTGGTGAGCGACACGAGGACATCGGTGTCTACGTAGGTCCGGTTCACCTCCCAAGCCGTGGCCAGTTCGCCGCTGGGGACTTTGACCGAGGCGTAGGTTTTGTGAGTCCCCAGGTTCCGGGTGTTGGCGAATTGAGCGCGGCCTCGCATCACGCGGTTGAACTCGGCGAGCTTGAACCCGTAGCCCGCGAAGGCGTTCTCATCGGGCGTTCGGAAGGGCAGTTGGTCGCAGAACACGACACGGCGCGCTCCATACTCCACCAGCAGGCTGCCCAGTGCCCGCGCGACCACCGGATGCACGGTCACCGTCAGCCAGAGGGGCACACCCGCCACATCTTCCTCCGACGTGTTGACGAGATTGATTTTGACGGTGACATGCTTGTTCTTCACCAGTGCCTGCACATCGCCGAGATCGCGCAACAGTCGCGCCATCACCCGTCGCACCTCCGTGAACTCATACCGCTTGCATAGGCCAATGCTGGTCAGTGCCCGGGGTGTTGGCGGTGCGGCCAATTCAGCTGCCCCGACCACACTCGGATGAATCATCGCCGGCAAGGCCAATGCTGCCCCGGAGCACTTGAGAAAGTCGCGACGCGACAAGACCCTGCCCGGACATCGGGGAACACGGTCGGGATCGAAGAACGCACCATTCATACTCTATACACTTCAGTCAGGATCACGTCGCTGGCAAGCGTCTCCATGATGGCTTGCCAAGTCTGGCCTCATGCTCCGTGTTTCGTCACGTAGTCGGCCAGCGCACCCGGCAGCCCTCGCCTTCAGCTCGTGAGTTGGCGGCAGTCTCTCGAAGCAGTCAATCGACACGCCGCTGTCGAAGAGAATCAGGGTTGGCACGGTGAAAATATCATAACGCCCCGCCAGGTCCGGGCTGCGGTCTAGGTTGACTTTGGTAACCTTCAGCTCGCCCTCAAGTTCCTCGTCGAGACTGGCCAGTGGTGGATCAAGGATTCGGCATTGGCCGCACCTGGAAGTGTAGAAGACCAACAACACCGCTCGCGCCAACAATCCTCGCGCCCGAATTCGGCGCCCGAATTCGGCGCCCGGGATTCTAAGAACGGTTTTCAGAGGCACTTCCCGCCTGGTTATTCCGACGCACGAAGCTGCCGGGCTTAGAAAGTTGCGACTGGCTGGGCTGGCAAAACTGAGGTTGGCGACCGTCGCAGCGTGAACCCGTCCAGTGTGCAGATCGTTTTCCACGGCCTTGAATCTGCGTAGCCTGGTCTCCGCCCCAATGCTGGTCTCCCCGCAACGCCGAGCACTGCCGGTGAACGAGTCGTGCTACGAGAACTTGCTCGTGGAATCCCGCAAATCCGCGCACCACATAACCCGCGCGTTGCAGCAAGCTTTGCCAATGGGCGAAACGGCTGGGCGGATGCGGATGACGCCGGCCCTCGGCAGCGTGAATTGCGTCCATCAACCGGAACCCGCTGGGCGAAAAATCGGCCAGGACGAGTTTGCCACCCGGTTTCAAGACGCGAAGCATTTCGCCGAATACGCGTGCTGGATCGTCAAGGTGGTGAAAGACATTCTAGGACACCACGCCGTCGAAGGTTGCTGTCGGCCAAGGGAGGAGGCGCGCGTCGTGGACCAGGAAGCGAATGCGGTCGGCCACGCCGGCGCAAATCGCCTCCAGCCGGGCTGGGCGTTGCTCCTCGGCGCTGACATCCACCGTGGTTACGTTCGCAACATGCCGTGCCAGTGGGATGACGAACCGGCCTTTGCCCGTGCCGATGTCCAACACGCGTCCGCGCAACTGAAGCGTTTTCTCCAGCACGAACTGCACGCTGGCTTGTGCATCGAAACCAAAGCGCCGATGAACCGAGTTACGTTTTCCAATCTGGGCGTGGTTGGCCTCAATCTCTGCCGCGGAAATCGAACCGACCCACGATCCGGCTGAATGGCCGGAGTGATTCACAGATTTTTCAACGGCAATCATGCGCGTCACGGGAATGCTGTCAGCGGATCTTGTCAAAAGGCCTGGCGAAAACTCCGCCATCCGTGCGGAAAAATGCGCAAGCCGAAGGGCGTGGCACAAGCCCTTATTTCGTTAACGCCGTGGCCGCCGCGGGCAGGTTCAGTTTCTCCTTGGGCATCTTCTTGAATGTCATAAACCAGTCCAGCGCATAGGCGTCCGCGTCTGGCTTTTCCACGCGATCTTTGGCGGTGCCGCAAGAGCCGGGCGGCGGCACGATGACGTCATCCCCCGGCTGCCAGTCGGCCGGCGTGGCGCAGCCATGCTTGTCGCTCGTCTGCAGCGCGATCAGCAGGCGCTTGATTTCGGGGAAATTCCGCCCGTTCGACAGCGGGTAATACAGGACTGCGCGAATCTTGGCCTTGGGATCAATGATGAAGACCGCGCGCACTGCCTGGGTGTCGCTCGCGCCGGGTTGGACCATGCCATACGCCCTGGCGACATCCATCTTCACATCGGCAATAAGCGGGAAGGTCACCTCGACGTCGGCCATGTCCTTGTAGCGGATCTTCTCCTTGATGGTCCGCAGCCAGGCGATGTGGGCGTAGTGGCTGTCGATGGAAAGACCAAGCAACTCGCAGTTCAGCGCCTTGAACTCGGGCATCATCGTGGCGAAGGTCATGAATTCGGTGGTGCAGACCGGCGTGAAATCCGCCGGATGGCTGAACAGAATGCACCACTTTCCTTCGTAATCTTTCGGGAAGTTGACCGGGCCTTGCGTGGTGTGCGCCTGAAATGCGGGCGCGGTATCGCCGATCAGCGGGATGCGGACGGCAGGGAGGGTTTCAGTGGCAGCGGGTATTGTAGTCATGGTTTTCTTCGTTGGTCTGAGGATAGATTCTACCGCAGCATGATGCGTTGCAAGGCTTGAACATGGGGTTGCTGCGCCCTGATCCCTTGGCGCGTGGTGGTGATGGTGGCCGTGGTCAGATGCATTGAATTCATCTTGTTTGAACTCGCATTGCGTTGAGGCGTTGTCGGCTTGCGGCAGGGGCTGAGTGCTTGTTCGGTCTCAGGCTGGACGCCGCCACTTCACCCGTTCGACTTTTCGGAAGCCGGCTTGAACTTCGTTTCGAGCAACCAGAACACCACCGACGCGATGGCGATGAGAATCCCGAACCAGCCCCAGTCGGGAATGCTGGTCACTTCGGGCAGACGCACCTTGCCCAGCGCCGCCACCTTCTGGATGTTGGCCTCGACCCAGGTGAAGCTCAGGGCATAGAGCACTCCGCCGAGGAGCATTCCCGCAAAGCCCACAATGGCGTGGACACTGCCGGTCGCCATCGCGGCCACGCCGGTGCCGGGGCAGTAGCCGTACAAAACCATGCCCACTCCGAAGAGCGCCGCGCCGAGCGCCACACCGAGCATGTTGGCCGGCTTGATGTGATAGGCGGCATGACCCGCGCCGTGCAGCAGCAGGACGCCGATCCCACCGACAATGATCGCGGTGAACATGATTTTTAGGACAGTGAAATCCTTGAAGCGAAACTGGTTCACGATCACGTTGTAGTTGGCCACGCCGCCGCGATGCAGCAATACGCCAAAGAGAATGCCCAGCGGGATGGCGAGCCAGCGGGCGGTTTCAGGAGAGACGGGAAGATTCATGGTATGGAAAATTGGAAGTTCGAGTGGGCCGGCTTACTTCGCCGATTTGTGAAACAGGAGTAGGGCGGTCGCTGCGCCCGAGGCGAACATCGTCAGAAAAAACACCCAGCTGCTCACCGCCAGTTGCAGCGATCCGCTGATGCCGTGGCCGCTGGTGCAACCACCCGCCATGCGCGCGCCATACATGATGATGACGCCACCGAGGAAGGCGGCCGCCATGCGTTTGCCAGCCGAGTTTCCGAAACGATCCGCCCAGGTCGCGGGGACTTTCTCCACGCGGAACGACCGGGCAGCCAGCACGCTCAGGAGGCTGCCGACGAAGGTGCTGATCAGGAACAGCATGCCGCCGTCCCATTTGAACGGTGTCTTGGCCCAGTAGGCGTTCTTGGCGACGGCTTCACCACCCATGACCGGCAGGGCGCAGACGCTGGAGGCCGAGGACAAGGCTGTGGAAATGCCAAGCGGCTGGTTGACCACCGCAAAGGCCAGCCAGCTCAATATCCCGAGGCCGATGCCAACCAGGTAAGGATTCCAGCGGCCTTTCTTCTCATTGTCCGGACCGCAGCAGCAGTTACCGAACGTGCATTTGGATTCATTCATAATGCTTTTCCCGATGGGTGAGTTTCCTTCCATCGGGCGCGCAGCGTCGCGTGGAGTTTGTCGCGGAAGGGTGCTGGTAGTTCAAACGGTTGGCCATGCCTGTACAGCGTGATGGTCTGATGAATGTTGTCCACCACCACCTGGCACGGATTACACCCGGCCATGTGCTTTTCGAACTCCTCGCAGATGGCCGGGTCCACCGTACCATCCACGTATTCGTTGAGCATCTTCAGCAAGTCCTGGCATTTCATAGTCGCCATCTCGTTCATACTGAGCCGCGAGGCCAAAAAAGGTTACGCGTCAGTTGCATCCGTCAGTAGATCCAGGGCAGAAAGCGTTTCACCCGCTTTTCGTAACTGGCGTAGCCCGGGAACATTTCCCTCAGCCAGCGCTCTTCGCGCCGGGCTTTGGCGTTGAAGAACGGAACCAGCGCGGCGGCCACGAGCAGCGCGGGCAGGCTCTGCCAGACCAGCGCCCAGCCGAGGGACGCCAGGATGACGCTCGTGTAGAGCGGATGACGCACCCACGCGTAGATCCCTGATTGGACCAGGCTCGAACCCTCGCATGGCTTGGGAAACGGCGTGCGATTGGTTTTGAGGGCGACCACGCCGGCAATTCCAAACACCGCCCCGAGCGTGACGAGCACGAACCCGGGAAGAATCAGGTCGAGCCTGGTCCAATCGCCGTGGAAGGACACGGCCAGCACGATGACGGCCAGCATGAGAACGCTCTGGCCCAGCACCCACCATCCGCCGCGTTCAAGGAAGGAGTTCGTCACGAGGTGAGGTCAATTCGCGAGTAAGGAGCGCGGGGACACATATCATTCGTGGTGGTGCGGCGCGGGTTCCAGCCGACGGTCCGGATCGCCAAAGGCGCGCGTGAGCAGCTCGCGCAATTGAAGCCGCGCCCGCAGCAGCCGCACCTTCACGTTGGATTCGCTGAGACCGAGTGCTTCGGCCGTTTCCTTCACCGACAAGCCTTCCACGTCGCGCAGCACAAAAATCACCCGATGCTTCTCGTCGAGCTGGGCCAGCGCCTCATCGATGAGCCGTTGCGTTTCGTGCTGCTGGGCAAGTTGCTCCGGCGACTGGCGCCAGTCGGCGATGTATTCCGGGTGCGCCACGCCCTCGGAGTCCTCTGATGATTCGGTGGCCTGTTCGAGCGAAGTCACCTCCAGCCCGCGGCGTTTGCGGAGCACTTTGAGCGCAGCGAACATGGCGATGCGCTGAATCCAAGTGCCGAAGGCAGCCTCGCCGCGAAATTCACCCAGATGCTCGATCGCGTTGAGAAACGACTGCTGCGTGATGTCCTCCGCATCGTGGGGATTCTGCAGGATACGCCATGCCACCGAATACACCGGGCGCTCGTGGCGACGGACCAGCTCCTCGAAGGCGTCCAGTTCACCGGCCTTCGCACGACACACCAGCGTGGCGTCGCTGACCTCTTCGGTTTTGTCGCTAGTCATGTCGTCGCTTTGTCCTCGCAACCGATCGGATGCTTGCAGACGAGATGCCTTGTGGTCAATACGCTGCCGCTTTGGCCAAAGCACCCAGCTCCCGATCCTGCGGCCGAATGAGTTTCCCTCGATGAGATGCGGTGACAAGTGGCACGTCTTTAGAGCAGTCTGGCATTGCCTCGGCACGGACTTCGCCGCAGTGCTGGTTTTGATTTCATCCTGTTTTTTCGCTGCTTTCGGTGATTCCTGGTACCGTTGGTCGCAATGGTGGCGAAAGGTCGTAGCATTCTGAATCGTCCCAGCGTAGAGAATCTTTCCGACACAAGAAGCAGGCATTTCTCCGATAGACAGAGGGCTCAGGCGAGCCGTAACATTTGATTAATGCATTTCCCGTTGCGAAGCGTCACGGCGTTCATGCTGGTCCTATCGCTGGGCTTGCATTGGGCATTGCTGCAGACGGTGGCCTGGACGGGCATGCTCGTCACTTACTCGCGCGATGCCTCCTTCCAAGATGCAGTTTCCAAGACTTTCGATGGCGAGCATCCCTGCGCGCTTTGCAAAGTCATCAAGAGCGGTCGCGCTGAGGAAGGTCGTCAGGAGCAACAACAGGTGAAGCCTGGCTGCAAGCTGGATGTGGCGCCAGTCTGGCAGGCGACCGAGTTTGATTTTGCCTGTGGTCGCGTCCCATTCCCTCTCACAATCTTGTCGGATCTTCTCGCGCCGACGACCCTCCCAAGCCGCATCCGCGCGGCGGCTGCGACAATCACGCTCGCGCGTGACGTGCTGAAAGCTGGCTGATGCGGCGACATGCCGTAGTTGGCTGAGTACTTCATCGCGGCGGATTGTCGCTCCCAACCGACTCCAACTCCCGGCAGCCCGCGACGCTGGACGCACCGTGTGGAGCGTTTATGTGCGCCCGAAACCTCCAGGTGGAGACCCTCGCGGCTGGAAGATTTAACCCATTGGAAAACTGACTGGAATGAACCGTTATGAAAGTTTGGAATTGTGCAGAGAAGATTCGGGTGCTGGTCGTGGATGACCACCCGACGGTGAGAGAGGGACTCCGCTCCCTCATCGACAGACAGCAAGATGTAGTTGTGTGCGGCGAAAGCGCCAATGCCTCCGATGCGCTGGCAAAGGTGGCTGAACTGCGGCCGGACGTCGCGACGGTGGACCTCAACCTCGGGAGCGAAAGCGGCCTGGAATTGATCGCCCGGATGCGGGCGATGGCGCCAGCGTTGAAGATCCTCGCGCTCACCCTGCACGAGGACAGTTGGCACAGGGAAAGTGCTGCCATTGCCGGCGCCCATGACTACGTGACCAAACGCGAAGCGACGCAATCGCTCGTTGCCAAGATCCGACAGGTAATTCAACCCAAGGCTGCTAACCGTATCATCCCTCAAGATGGTGCGCCCGAAAACCTCGTTTCAAAACCAACTTCGAAATTCAATCCCATGAAAAATATTATCCAAAAATTACGTTCCGTAGCCGCCGTCATCGTGATGTGCGGAGTTTCTTCCGTGCAGGCTGCAACCCTCACTGCCGTTCCCATGCAGGGCACGATGGTCATGCCCATGGTCGCCTATCATGCAGACGATGCCCGCTTACATGTGACGATGCCCACCGCCATTCTGACGTGGGGATTGGGCGCCCTCTCTCTTGCGCTGGCGGCGTTTAGTGCCGTCAGGTTTCTCCAAGCCGAGCAGACAAAAGCGCAAATCATGTATGCAACCCTTTTCATCCTGGGAATGCACTGGGCTGGCCTGGTGAAGATGTTTGCCTGGGAGATGGTTCATCGGCACAGCGTCAAACGCGAAATCAAACGGATGGAACTGCGCGTCGCGAAGTTGTGCGAGGGCGGCAAAACGAAACAGGTGGTCCCGTGACGCCCACTGTCACCGAGCTTCTCGCCACGGTGTTGTTCGGCTTGGCCGTGCTGCACACCTTTTGCGTGAAGCGTTTTTCGCATTGGGCACACCAATAGGGCCAGCCACTCTCCGTGATGGTGGCCAGGTAGAATGAGTCGCGCGCCTCAATGAAGTGGCGTTCCTCTTCCGTGAGCGGATCCCGCTCGGCTGCTTCACCGGCGACCGCGCGGCGACCGTAGTAATGTTGCTGCGCCGCCAGCACGGACGGCGTCAGGACGGTTTGCATGAATCGGTCGGCCATATTGTTGAGTGGGTTGGTGGCGTTGCCCCTCCCGGCGAAGGCTTACGCCTTGCCGCCAAAAGTGACGTGATCGTCGAGATCGAGGCAATCGAACCACGTCCGTATATCCTCCCGGGTCTTGCTCACCGCACCGACGCGTTCGGTGAAGAATACCAAGGTCTCCACGTCGCCGTCCGGGCCGCGCTCGTTATGGTAGGCACTCCACTGCTGGATTTCCCACGGGGCGCGTTTCGGCTGCGCTTGCGCCTCGACCCAGGTGAGGATTTCGCCGTCGCCTTTGCCGGTGGCGAGTTCGGCCTTCAACGCTGCGGCTGTGATGCCCGTGAAGCGAAACCAGTGTCGATCGATCGGGTTGTTGTATTTGTATTCGCCCGCCATGCCAGCCAGCTCGGCGCGGCCCTTGTCCAGAATGCGCGCGAGGATGACGTAGCCGCCGAGCCGCGCCCGCGGGCTGCGGGGCGGACGTTGAGCGAGGTTGGGTGCTGGGTTCATGGTGGTGCTCATTTGATTACGGAGAATCGCAGCCGCCAGTGCGCCCGTCAAAGACATGCCACCGGCGGGTGAGTGGTGGTGCGAGTTGGATGACTTTCAAGCCGCGGCCGCGAGCGAAGCCGCCAGCGCGGCCTTGGACTGAACTCCGCGCAGCGTGCGCACGGGCTGGCCGTTCTTGAAAACAATGAGCGTCGGGATGGACGTGATGCCGAAGCGCGCGGCGAGTTCCGGCGCTTCATCAATGTTGACCTTGGCGATGACGGCCTTGCCCGAATGCTCGGTGGCAAGTTCATCGAGAACCGGCGTCAGCATCTTGCACGGCCCGCACCACTCGGCCCAGAAGTCCACGAGGACGGGCTGGGTGCTGGCGCTGATGGCGGCGTTGAAGGTTTCCTGGTTGAGGGATGGTGCTTTCATGTTTCGAGTTTTGCGTTGAAGCGGACGACACGGGACGTGCCGTCCGCCGGTTGAGTGAGTTCAGTGGCCGCAACCGCAGCCAGCGGCGCAGGCTTCGGCCGGTGCGGCGATTTCGCCGGGCTTCACTTCCGGGAAATCCACCACGGTGCGGGCGACATGGTTGACGTAGTTGGTGAAGATGTTCACCGCCACGTTGGCGACGGTCTCGATAATTTCTCCATCGGTCAGGCCGGCAGAGCGGGCTGACTTCAGGGCCGTGTCGCTGATTTCGCCGCGCTGCACGAGGATGCTCAGCGCAAGTTTCAGGACGACATCGGTCCTGTCGGAGGAGGCGTTGGTCTGCCGCGCGTCGGCGATGTCCTGCTCGGTCAGTCCGACCTTGCCGCCGATGAAGGTGTGCGCGCTCAGACAATAGCTGCAAAGATTTCCCTCGGCCACGGCGAGCGCGATTTGTTCGCGCACCTTCGCGTTCAACGCCCCGCCGGCGAGCGCGGTTGAGAAATTCAGGTATCCTTCCAGCGCGGCGGGGGAATTGCCCAGCACGCGGAAGAGGTTGGGCACGGCGCCGAGTTTGGCCTGCACGCCGTCGAAGAGTTGCCTGGTCTTGCCGGTGGCGGCGGCGGGGTCGAGTTGGGTGATGCGGTTCATGGTGGTTCTTTCGTTTTTGGTTTTGTTTCGTTTGTTCGTCCGCGACTCGCGGTTACGCCCCTCCTTAATCACTTGCCGTGCCACCGGCGTGATTCAGCCAAAATGCCTGCAAACACTGGCGTTTGCATAAATCCACCCCGCGTCGCCCCGCTACGAGCATTCGTAAATTACGAACTATCGTTGCGGCGTAATCCGAAATCTCGTAGTTTGCTGGCGTGAACTGCGCAAACCTTCCCCGAGTCATGGTCTCGATGGCGCAGAATCGCTCGCTCACGGAAGTTCTGCGCGCGGTGGTCGTGGGAATTGCCGAGTGCAAGAACGTCGTGCTCGCGCGGCTGTGGCTCATCGCGCCGGGCGACATCTGCGAAACATGCCGCTTCCGCGCCGAGTGTCTCGATCAGACGAGTTGTCTTCACCTCGCGGTCGCGGCCAGCGCGGGGAATCCGGGGGATGCGACGCAGGATTACACGCGGCTCGATGGCGCGTTCCGACGCTTCCCGCTCGGCGTGAGGAAAATCGGGCGCGTGGGCCAGTCTGGCGAACCTCTCCTGCTGCCCGGTGTGCGCGGCGACGAGCAGTGGATAGCCGAACCCAAGTGGGTGCAGCGCGAGCGCGTGAAAACCTTCGCCGCACAACCACTCGTCTTCCGGGGCGAAGTCCTCGGCGTGCTGGGCATCTTTGACACCACGGTATTGGGGCAAGCCGATTTCGACTGGCTGCGGGTCTTCGCCGACCACGCCGCAGTCAGCATTGCCAATGCGCGGGCTTTCGAGGAAATCCAATTTCTGAAAGCGCGGTTGGAAGAAGAGAACAATTACCTGCGGGAGGAAGTCACGTCCGCGTTGGGCGTCGGCGACATCATCGGCAGCAGCCCCGGCCTGCGCAAGGTGATGCAGCAAATCCAGCTCGTCGCGCCCACGGAGGCGACCGTGCTCGTTACCGGCGAGAGTGGCACCGGCAAAGAACTCGTCGCGCGCGCTATTCACGACCATAGCCCGCGCAAAGACCGTGCCCTCATCAAGGTGAATTGCAGCGCCGTGCCCGAGACGCTCTTCGAGAGTGAATTCTTCGGCCATGTCCGCGGTTCGTTCACCGGGGCGCTCAAGGACAAGCCCGGTCGCTTCGAACTTGCCGACGGCGGCACGCTGTTCCTGGATGAAATCGGCGAGGTGCCGCTCGCCATGCAGGCGAAGCTCCTGCGCGTGTTGCAGGAACAGGAAATCGAACGCGCCGGTGATACGCGCACCCGCAAAATCAATGTCCGTATCATCGCCGCGACCAATCGCGACTTGAAGCAGGAGGTCGCGGCTGGGCGTTTCCGTCAGGATTTGTTTTATCGACTCAGTGTCTTCCCCATCGAGATTCCGCCGTTGAGCGAGCGCCGCGACGACATTGGCCCGCTGGCCTTGCACTTCGTGAAGCAGGCCGCCCGGCGCATGAATCGTCCCGCTCCGCGCGTCACGCAGGCCACGGTGAGCCAGCTTGCCGCCCACGACTGGCCGGGCAATGTCCGCGAACTCCAGAACGCGGTCGAGCGGGCCGTCATCCTCTCACAAGGCGGGCCGCTGCGTTTTGAACTTGCCCCGACAGCGCCTGATCAGCCACCGCGCGCCAAGCCTCGGCCCATCACCCCATCGCCTATTTTGACTCGCGATGAACTCAAACGCCACGAGCGCGAAAGCATCGCCGCTGCGCTGGAGCAGAGCGGCGGGAAAATCTTCGGCGTGGACGGTGCCGCCGAGTTGCTCGGCATGAAACCTACGACGCTGGCCTCGCGCATCAAGGCGCTCGGTCTTCATCGAAGGACTGGCAACTGATATCGTTGAGATGCGGCCCGGTGACGATTATGCATCGAGGCGTTGTTTGTGACCTCCTCCGCCTTCGATAGGCGGGTGGGGTGTTCTGCTGCGACGGCTAACAGCAGCTCCGCGACCCGAGCCGCGAGATGCAACCCTGCGCCGCCCGGTCCATCGAATTGGGGATGACCGAAGGAGCGGTTAAAGTGGCGGCGTGCCGCTCGCGCGGGCGGTGTCGGGAGCGTCTGAAAGAGGATGAAGCGCGCGTTTGGCTCAATTCCCGGGGGGACGCTTCCGGCAATGAACGGTAGGGTTATACCCCATAGCGACACCCCCCCATTGACCTACTTTGACTCGTGTGGGGAACAAACCACGCAACATCGAAACAATAAATAGGACGGCCAAGTGCAACGCGGTCGTGGCGATGGACAAATCGCACACCGAAGCCGAAGCTGCCGTTAAGGAACTGCAGCAATCCGGTTTCGATATGCGGAAACTGTCGGGTTGGACGCGACTATCATGCCGATGAACATGTGGTTGGCTACTACAATGCCGGCGAGCGGATGAAAGTGTGAGGGAAAACCGGCGCCTTCTGGGGCGGGCTGTCGGGGCTTTTGTTCGGTTCTGCGTTCCTTTGGATTCCCGGTTTGGGGCCGCTGCTGGTGGCGGGAGCGTTGGTCAGTTGGATCATCGGGCGCTGGAAGGCGCCATCGTGATGGGTGGCTTGAGCGCCATTCGGGCAGGTTTGTTTAGCCTGAGCATTCCCAAGGATAGCATCCTGCGGTACGAGACGGCGCTTAAGACCGACAATTTTGTTCTGATTGCCCACGGCTCCGTGGATGAAACAACGCATGCCAGAGAACTCCTTAACCGCACCAACCCGGAGACATTGGAGCACCATCAGTGAATGCGCCAGCGATAAGCTATGGACGGGAATGACGACAACGGTACAACGTGTCGGCGTCGCCGCCGACCATGGCGGATTTGAACTGAAGGAACATCTCGTTCAAAAAATTGCGCGCGGTCGGCCATCAGGTAGTCGATGATGGCGATCACCGACTGAACCCTGATGACGACTTCAGCGCGGCCATATCCGCGACCCGCCCGGCTACCGACTACACCGCCCGCTTGATTCCGCGTTACGACGGGGTGTCGGTTCCTTTGGAAGTCGCCCAAATTCTGTGGCAGCGGTAAATCTGCCAATCCCATTTCACCATGAAAACACCCGCCCATGTAATCCGGCCTCGGCGCACAACCGGGAAGAAATCTACGAAACAAAAGCCAACCCGTCAGCTCGGAATGATCGGTTTGGGCCGAATGGGGAGCGGTTTGGTGCGCCGCCTCCTCAAGGCCGGCCATGTGTGCGTGGTCTTTGATCGGTCGCCGAAAGCGGTCAAGGATTTGGTCAAGGCCAAGGCGGTCGGTACATCCTCCCTCGCCGAACTGGTGCAGCGGCTGGCGCCACCGCGCGCGATCTGGCTGATGGTGCCTGCGGCCGCTGTGGACCAAACCATCGCCGACCTTCTGCCCCTGCTCGCGAGCGGAGACATCCTGATTGACGGGGGCAATTCCTATTACGTCGATGACCTCCGACGCGCGCAGGAACTGTCGCGGAAAGGAATTCACTATGTGGACGTGGGCACCAGCGGCGGAGTCTTGGGTTTGGAACGCGGCTACTGCATGATGATCGGCGGGGAAACGGCGGCAGTAAAGCAGCTCGATCCGATTTTCGCCTCGCTGGCGCCGGGGCGGGGTGAAATCCCGCGGACTCCGGGCCGGGCGAAACTCAGCGGCACTTCGGAGCAGGGCTACCTGCACTGTGGACCGAACGGCGCAGGCCACTTCGTCAAGATGGTCCATAACGGCATCGAATACGGCCTGATGGCGGCCTACGCTGAGGGTTTTGCCGTGCTGCACGCCGCCGGCATCGGTCGGCAGATCGGCCAGATCGATGCCGAGACCACGCCATTGCGTCATCCCGAGAACTATCGATACGACCTCCCGCTGGGCGACATCGCCGAGGTCTGGCGGCGCGGCAGCGTGATCGCCTCCTGGCTGCTGGATCTGACGGCGGGCGCTTTGACCCAGGATGCCGACCTCGCGCGCTTCGCGGGCCGGGTGTCGGACTCGGGCGAAGGACGGTGGACGATCAAGGCGGCCATCGACGAGGGCGTGCCGGTGCCGGTGCTGACCACCGCGCTCTACGAACGGTTCAGTTCGCGCGGCGAGGCCGACTTCCAGGATAAGCTGCTGTCGGCCCTGCGCTTCCAGTTCGGCGGGCACACCGAAAAACCCGCGAGCTGAGGAGATAACCCTGCCGCCTCCACCATACCAATGAAGACTTCCATCGAACATACAATCGTCGCGGTGCCTTTCCACGCCGATGCCGCAACCCATGACGACCTTGCGCGCAAAGTTAACGAAAGACTGCGCAATGGGTATGAACTCTATGGTTCACCGTTCGTTGGTGAGGAAATGTTGTATCAAGCCACGACGAAGCCAATTCTTGAGACTTCCCCGCTCCCGACCTCATGAAAAGAAGCGCACCCATCACGGCGTTGTTTGTGGACATCGGCGGTGTCCTGCTCACCAACGGGTGGGATCATCATGCCCGCAAGCGGGCGGCGAAGGCGTTTCATCTGGATTTCGCGGAAATGGACGAGCGCCATCACCTTGTCTTCGACACTTACGAGTTGGGCAAACTCACTTTGAAGGAGTATTTGAGCCGGGTCGTTTTCTATGAAAAGCGGTCGTTCACCCACCCACAGTTTTGGAAGTTCATGACCGAGCAATCGAAAGCTTACCCCGAGATGATCGAGTTGGTCTGCCATCTCAAGGCGCGGCACGGATTGAAGATCGCCGCAGTCAGCAACGAAGGGCGCGAACTGAATGCGTATCGGATTCAAAAGTTCAAGCTGGCGTGGTTCGTGGACCTTTTTATTTCCTCCTGCTTAGTCCATTTGCACAAGCCCGACGCGGACATCTTTCGGCTGGCGTTGGACATTGCCCAGACACCTGCGCGGCAGGTAGTCTATATCGAAAACACCCCGATGTTCGTCCAGATCGCGGAAGGTTTGGGGATTCGGAGCATTCTTCACACGGATTACAAATCCACTCACGCCCAACTGGCCGAGTTTGGATTGGAGTGTGCTGAATGTAGGAGGGAGCATTTGTGAGGTCAGACAGACCATGTGTCCTGACCGTCAATGGTGGCTCGTCGAGCATCAAGTTCGCGCTGTTTGAATCAGACGAGTCGTTGGTGCAAATACTGGGAGGAAGGATTGAAGGGGTGGGCCTTCCGAAGGGTGGCTTTTCGATGAAAGGCTTGAACAAGGCCGATAATTTCTCGCGGCTCGTGAAGGCAGCGGACCACAAGGTGGCGGTTACCGTGCTGATGGATTGGATTCAGGAACGAATCGGACGCGGTGCGTTGGCCGCCGTGGGGCATCGCGTGGTGCATGGCGGACCGAAGTACTGGGAACCGCAGCGAATCACGCCGGAGATGATTGAGGAGTTGCGTCAGCTCAGTCCGTTTGATCCCGATCATTTGCCCGAAGAGATCCTGTTGACGGAGGCCTTTCATCGCCGGTTCCCGGACCTGACGCAGATCGCATGCTTCGATACGGCGTATCATCACGACATGCCGCGCGTGGCCAAGGTGTTGCCGATTCCCCGCCGTTACGAGGCGAAAGGCCTTCACCGTTACGGTTTTCACGGTTTGTCTTACGCCTATTTGATGCAGGAACTTGGGCGTGTCGCGGGCGCGAAGGCGGCGAACGGGCGCGTCATTCTCGCGCACCTGGGCAACGGCGCAAGCATGGCCGCCGTGCATGAGGGACGAAGCATTGACACGACGATGGCGTTCACCCCCGCTGCAGGTCTGGTGATGAGCACCCGCTCCGGCGACGTGGATCCAGGGTTGGTTTCGTTTCTGGCGCGAAGGGAAAAGATGACTGCCGCGCAATTTGACCGAATGGTGAACCACGAGTCGGGGCTGCTCGGAGTATCGGAGACCAGCTCCGACATGCGCGAATTGCTCGACCGCGAAAAACAGGATGTCCGGGCGGCGGAAGCGGTGGCGCTGTTTTGCTATCAGGCAAAGAAACAGATCGGAGCGTATGCCGCCGCGCTCGGTGGCCTCGACACATTGGTCTTCGCCGGCGGCATCGGCGAGAATGCGCCACTGATCCGCGCGCGCATCTGCGAGGGGCTGGGCTTCCTCGGTATCGAACTGAATAAGCCACGCAATGCGGAGACTGCGGGGGTGATTTCCACGGACGCCAGCCGTGTTACGGGTCGGGTCATCCGAACGGACGAAGAGCTGATGATTGCAAGGTCAGTCTGTCGCGTTCTCGGCCTTGGCGTGGCCAGTGAAGAAGCGGGAAAGAGAAAACAATCGAAAATGAAAACAACGAAAGGAAGTATATGATGAATCATACAGACGGATGGATGGGTGGATGGGGTGGTGGCGGGATGTGGCTTTGGACGGTGATCGCCGTAGTCGTGGTGGTTCTGCTGGTCGTTGTGATCATCAAGCTGCCCAAGAAATAATCGTGAGCTCGGCATCGCCACGAAGTGGACTGTTAAGCAAGAGAGTAAACCTATGCTGTTCAAATCATGGACCGGAAGATCGTGACGGAGACTGCGGCTGCCTTGAATACGTCCGTTCATTTGACCGCAAGTGGAAAGGAACAAAATGAAAAACAAATGGATGATACTGTTGAGTTTTGTGGCCGGCATTCTGGTCACCCTCCTCGTGCCGATTCTCATCATGGTTACGGGCGCGATCAACATAGGATCGGACGTAAAACCCGGCCTGATTGAACGAACCATCGGGCCGTGGGCGCGGGACCGGTCGGTGGAGAAACGCGCACCGAAAGGGAAGGGTTCGTATGACGGCGATCTGACCGCCATCGCCACGGGCTTGGATCATTATCGCGAGAATTGCGTCATGTGCCATGGAGCGCCCGGCGTGGCAGGCGCCGAGTTATCCAAGGGGATCAATCCGCCCGCGCCATCGCTCGGCAAGGAAGCGAGTGACACGCCGGACGGAGAACTCTTCTGGGTCATTAAACATGGCATTCGGATGACGGCCATGCCCGCCTTCGGCCCCACGCACACCGATGAAGAAATTTGGAAAACCGTCGCCTTCATCCGTCATCTGCCTGAGCTGACCATGCAGGAACGGGATTCTCTGGGGGCGGCAACCGGCGAAGAAGCCCATCATCATGGAGTGGAGACCACTGCCCCGCCGGTGAAGTAAAACGCTTAACCACAAAAGGAAATCTATGCTGTTCAAATTACCCACCGATAAAACCGTGACGGAAGCTGCGGCTGCCTTGCAGACCGCCGTCCAGGCCAACCACTTTGGCGTGATGCAGGTTCACAACCTCAGAGAGACCATGACGAAGAAGGGCGTGGAGTTCTCCCGTGAATGTCTGATCTTCGAGGTCTGTCAGCCGCAACAGGCGAAGAAGGTGCTCGAACAAAATATGAGCGTCTCCACCGCGCTGCCCTGCCGGATCTCCATTTACGAGGAGGGTGGCAAAACCATTCTGGCGACCTTGAAGCCCACGACTCTGCTGGCACTGTTCAACACGCCGCAACTGGAACCAGTGGCGCAGGAAGTGGAGGACACGATTGTAAAAATCATGACCGAGGCGGCGCGAGCTGATTCCATCAAGCAATGAAAACTCCCGATCATTCTCAAAACGCCTTTCGCCAGACGGTCGCAAAACTGATGAAACCGGTCGCGGGAGTGCTCGGCAGTCTGGCGTTGTTTGTGCCGGGGGCGATGCTGTCGGCGGCGACGGTGGAATACGATCTCACCATTGCCCGGCAGGCGATGAACTTCACCGGCCATCCAGTCCAGGCGATGGTTATCAATGGCCAACTGCCGGGGCCGACCCTGCGATTCACCGAGGGCGACCGCGCCGTGATTCGGGTCCACAATCAGATGGATGTGGAAACCTCGATTCATTGGCACGGGCTTCTGCTGCCCAATGCCA
>JBBRWD010000123.1:0-19218 GCA_038249465.1 Limisphaerales bacterium
GGGGGTGGCGCGTGCGGCGACACCGGGAGACTTGCGCCCGAGGCCCGCCGGGGCTGGAGGAATCCTGTCTGGCCTGGCCGGCAGGAGCCTGCGGCGCCGGTTGCCGGCACGCCGCGCCTCCCGCCGCGCTCCCCACGCCGCGGCGAACGGTCTTGGCCCCCTCCAGCTTTCTCAGATGAAATATCCCTGGGTTTCGATGCGTCCGGCTGACAAAAAGGTTGTTTTCCAAAACGCCGTTCCTACTCTGGCCGTGCAAATGACCAAGACCTTTGCCGAGATGAATTTTCCGGGCCGGCTGATCGCGGTCGAGGGCCTCGATGGCTCGGGCAAATCGACCCAGATTTACCTGCTCAAGCGCTGGCTCGAACAGCAGGGCTTGAAAGTGTACTTCAGCGAGTGGAACTCCTCCGCCCTGGTCAAAGCCGCCACCAGCAAGGGCAAGAAGATGACCCTGCTGACGCCCACCACGTTCAGCCTGATCCACGCCACGGATTTCGCCGATCGCTACGAGCGCCACCTGTTGCCGTTGCTGCGCGCGGGCTACCTGGTGCTGTGCGACCGCTACATCTTCACCGCGTTCGCCCGCGACACGGTGCGCGGCTGCCCGCCGAAGTGGGTCCGGGGCATTTACAGCTTCGCGGCGTTGCCGGACCTCACGTTCTTCTTCAAGTCGGACTTGGAAGTCTCGCTGCACCGCATCCTCGATGGCCGGCCGCAATTGAAATACTTCGAGGCGGGGATGGACCTGCATATCTCGCCTGATCCCTACGAGAGTTTCCGCATCTTTCAGGGCCGGATTCTGGAGCAATACCTGGCGATGAGCACGGAGTTCAACTTCCTGATGCTTGACGCCAACCAGTCCGTGGAAGCGCAGCAGACACTGGTGCGCGATCTCGTGTCGAGCAAGCTCAAGCTCGCACATTACCAGCGGGAGACCGCCACGCTGCCGGGCCGCGTGACGCGCAGGCTGGAGGAACGAATCAAGCGCAACCTTCCCAAGCAAGCCCCCGATGAAGACGAAGTTCGCCATTAAAAAGGATCGCATCATCATCCCGACGCTCAGCCACCATCGCTGGCTTGGGCACGGCATTCCGGGTGTCAGCATCGAGCAATTCACCGGCAAGCTCATCGTGGTGGAGGGAGCCGATGGTTCGGGCCGTTCGACCCAGATCGAGAAGCTGGTGGACTGGCTCGAAGCCTCGGGCCACGCGACGGTGCGGGTCGGCCTCAAGCGCTCAACCCTCGTGAGCGAGGAACTCGAGCAGGCGCAGGAGGGCAACATTCTCAGCCACACGACGCTCAGCCTGTTTTACGCCACGGATTTCGCCGACCAGATGGAGAACGTCATCCTGCCCGCGCTCAAGGCGGGCTTTATGGTGCTGGCAGATCGCTACATCTACACGCTGATGGCCCGCGACCTGGTGCGCGGCCTCGACGCCGACTGGCTGCGCAACGTCTATGGCATCGCCCTCGTGCCCGACGTGGTCTTCTATCTGAATGTATCGCCTGAAGAACTGGTTCAGCGCAGCCTCGCCAAATACGCCGCGCTCGATTACTGGGAAAGCGGCATGGACCTCGGGCTTTCCAAGGACATGTTCGACAGCTTCCTCAAATACCAGGAGCTGATGGCCAAGGAATTCCGCCACATGCAGGCCCTTTACGGATTTGACATGGTGGATGGCCACAAATCTGTGGACGAAATCAACACCGAATTGCGCCGCAAGACCGAAGCCGTGCTCGCCGGGCAAAAACTCAACTCCTCCTTGAAACATGGCGGACAGTAACGACAATCCCCAATATCTCGTCGGCGTCGATTTCGGCGGCACCAAGATTTACGCCGGTGTCTTCAAGCCCTCGCTCCAACTCATCGGCACTGCGCGCATCAGCACCAAGCCCCAGCGCGGCGTTGATACCGTCGTCGAGCGCCTCGCCCGCGCGGTGCGGGATGCCGTGGACGAGTGCGATCTCGATCTCAAACAGGTCCGCGGTGTGGGCATCGGCGCGCCCGGCGCGGTGGATCCCGAGGATGGACGCATCCTCTTCGCGCCAAATCTTGAGTGGAAGGACGTGCCGCTGAAGAAGGAGCTGGAAAAGGCCCTTGGCGTGCCCGTGTTCCTCGAAAACGATTGCAACATCGCCATGCTCGGCGTTTACGAAGTCGAACTGGAAGCCAAACCGAAAAACGTCCTCGGCATCTTCCTCGGCACCGGCATTGGCGGCGGCATCATCATCAATGGCGAGCTTTACTCCGGCTTCAACCGCACCGCCGGCGAAGTGGGTCACATGGTGCTTGAAACCGGCGGACCCAAATGCGGCTGCGGCAACAACGGTTGCTTCGAGGCGCTGGCCAGCCGCACCGCCATCTTCCGCCGCCTGCGCGAAGGCGTGAAGGGTGGCGAAAAAACCATCCTCACCGAGATGCTGGGCAAGGATCTCGATGACATGCGCAGCGGGGACCTGCGCAAAGCACTCAAGCGCGGCGACAAGTTCGCGGAGAAAATCATCGAGGAAGCCGCCGAATACACCGGCATCGCCGTGGCCAACCTGATGAACGTGCTCAATCCCGAGGTCGTGGTGCTCGGCGGCGGCGTGATGGAAGCGCTCGAAGACCAGATGCTCGCCATCATCGTCGAAACCGCCATGGACTACGCCATGCCCGGCACCTCCAAGGGCGTGAAGATCATCGCCTCCAAGTTGGGTGACGATGCCGGGATCACGGGCGGAGCGGTGCTGGCCCGGCGCGAGACGCGGAAGTCGGCGAAGTGAGGGGGTGAGGCCAGCATCGTGAGGATTTCGCGAATCTCGCGGCAGACCAGCTCGACAAACGGCGGATGACCGAATGCTAGTTCGCTGATGGACGCGCCAGCCAAACTTGAATCTGAAATTCGCCGATGCGCTGGAGTAGCGGCTTTGTTCGGAGTGATTCCACTCGTCGAGTCCTTGATGATAATCAGTCGCGTACGGGCGCCATCTTCCGTTGAGCAAGGTGTGTGGATTGCGTGTTGTATTGTCGGTCTGCTCTACTCGTTTCGCTGTTTTCGTCTCGCCCCGCGGACAACGATTTTCGAGTACATCGGTTTGTTCCTCTGCTTGGGCCACATTCTTGCGCTGGGGTTTCTCGGTGTTTTGTGGTTATTGGCAGCAGGTCCAGGCTAGTGAGTGAGGTTCAACAATTCTCCCAAGCGCCCACCACGTACGTTTGGGGTCTGTGAGACAATCCAGGGAACTTTTGGGATCTGGTCTTTAGCCTGCCACAGTCGGTGTCACACCGGGATAGACCAACCGAAACTTCCCCGACGACTCCGGCAAAAGCGCGTCCGTCGTGCGAATCGTCAATCTTCGCGGCGCATCTAGCACACGTTCCAGCCTGGTCTGCAATTCCTCCAGGGCTCCTGTTGCCGGGCCATTCCCGTCCGGCACGATCCACAAGCCCCACGCGCCATCCGCGCTTTGCCGCAGTTGATAGTGCACCACGCCGTCCAGGCCGGCGAAACACTGGTCCACCTGCCACACCGTCGCGCGCGTGCCGTCCAAGCGCCGCACCGCATCCGCCACGCGTCCGTGGACGACATAGCGGGTCTGATACGGCTGCGTGCGCCGCTCGACGAGATCGCCGATGCGATACCGCACCAATGGCATGAAGTTGTTAGTCAGCGTGGTCACCACTAGTTCCCCGATGCCGTGCGAATCGATGTCGATGACTTCGAGCAGCGCCGTCTCCAAACTCGGCGCCATTTCGCCGGGAGCGCTCGTGGCGGCGTCTCGGGAGAGCGCCGCTGATATCTCGGACGAAAAATGGCAGCGCTCTGGCGAGACGCCGCTACGCTCGCACCCATCACAGGTTTCCATCAACAGGTGCCCGGTCTCGGTCGAGCCGTAGAGATTGAACACCGGCACGCCGAAGACTCGCTCCAGCAACCGCCGATGCACCACGCTGACGAACTCGTAACTGGCCAGGATGAACCGCAGCGATGGCAGGCGAATCTGGTGCCGCTCGCAATAACGCGCGAATACGACGCCATATACCGGGTCCACATCCAGAAACTGCGGCTGCCAGTCCAGCGTCTCGCGGACGATGCGTGCGAGGTCGTCGTCGCTCCACAGAAACGGCTGCCGCGAGAGGCTCGCGAAAAGCGTCCGGCCCACGATGCGGTCCGAGTGCGTGGGCACACCAGTGAAACACACCTCGCCGTTGCAGACCGGCGAACTGATGGTCACGCGCCGCGCTTCGGGCACTTCATCCAGCACGCGGGCGACAAATCGATTACGCCGCAGCGCGCGCGCTTCCTGCTCGGCCCACCAACCCCGCCCCAGCAAGAGAGGCGTGCGCACCTCGGACGTGCCGGAAGTGTGTTCAAGCTCCACGAGTTCGTCGTCGAGCAGGTCAATGAGTTCGATGCCGTCGCGGAGGAAATTTTGCGGGAATCCGCGGCGGATTTCGCGTTTGGTGATGAACGGTAGATGGCCGGGAAACTCCGTGGTGTCCAGGGCGTTTTCTCCCGGTGCGCCGAAGCCCGGCTGCCGGTAAAGCGGCACCTCATTCAGCCAGCGCGGGAGCACGGCGCTCAGTCTCGCCTCCTGGGCGGACTCTTCGATCAACTCGGGCGTGGACAACATACGGCGTGAATGTGTCCTGCCCGGTTGAGTTTCGCAAATCCGATCCAGTCGAATGGGTGATGAATATGCGGGCAGGGTGCGGCCGCGCCGATCTCGGACCTCCGGCGGACCCAATCCGGGGCGCATCCGCGCACTGCCCCCGGCGCGCGGCCTTGAGGCCGCTTCAGCGTTCGATGAGTATTGGCGAAACATTGCCGGACGGTCACTCGAACGATGAAGCGACGTAAACGTCGCGCTCCAACCCGGTTGCCTTCGGGGGCAGTGTCGAAGATGCGCCCCCCAATCCGCCGACACGAAAATGCCGCTTGAGCGCGCCGGAAATTCCTCCAACATCGGCCGCATGAAATCTCCTCGCCTCTTCCTCCACACATTCACGCTCACGCTGGTCGGAATCGCGATGGCGTTGCCTCTGCGCGCCGCCGACGACGGCTTCGTTCCTCTCTTCGACGGCAAGACGCTCAAAGGCTGGCATGCCAGCGCGCAGACCGGTCACAGTGGCGCCAGTAAACACCAGTCGGGCGGCCGATGGACTGTAAAAAGCGGCGCCATCATCGGCAGCCAGGACATTCCCGGCAACGGCGGCATCCTCATCACCGACGAGGCCTTCGCCGACTTCGAGGTTTCGCTGGAGATGAACAACGATTTCGGCCCCGACAGCGGCTTGTTCCTGCGCAGCACCGAGGATGGCACGGCGTACCAGGCAATGATTGATTACCATGCCGGCGGCAACCTCATGGGCCTCTACGGCGAGGGAAAATTGGGCGCCAAGCCGAGCCTGATGAATTTCCGTTTCACGGACAAGGTGACGGAGATCGTGCCGTCCACCAACGCGCCGACGCCCTTGCCGGTGCGGCCCGAGTCGTGGCCTTTCTTCTGGCGTCATGGCCAGTGGAACGAGCTGCGCGCGCGCATCGTGGGCAATCCACCCACCATCACCACCTGGATCAACGGAGTGAAGATGATGGAGTGGACGGAAACCCAGAAGCGACATCCCGACACCGGCGGCATCGCGGTGCAAGTTCACGGCGGCGGCAATCTCACCAATCAATTCGTCCGCTACCGGAATGTGCAGATCAAGAAGCTGGACGGAGCGGCGAAGTAGCCGGCACGACCGGCTCCAATTTTCCGTCACGCCACGGTCGCGATGCGGTAGTGATTGCGGGCGCCGCCCAGGTTCAGTTGCAGGCGCTCGCCTTGTTTGCGGCCTTGCAGTTGCGCGCCCAACGGCGCCTGCGGCGTGATCACCAGCACCTCGCGCGTCTCATGCTCGACTTCCGTGCCGCCCGCGCGCGGTCCGATGAAATAAAACGTCCGCTCACCTCGGTGTTCCAACTCCACCAGGGCGCCGACATCAATCGGCTCGCCTTCCCCGAATGCACGCGCCTCCAGCGAGGCGAACGCCGCGATGGACGCCTCCAATTCGGCCGCCTGGCGCGATTGCCCGCGGGCCAGATAGGAGGCTTCGAGGCCGCGCGTGTCGTATTTGTTCTCGGGCTTGCTCTGCTCGTGGGTGGCTTCCGCGCGAGCGGCCTGGGCTGCCTTGAAATACACGGCCTGTTCGCTGGTGAGGCGGGCGACGATGGCGTCGATCAGGGCGCGTTTGTTCATGCCGCTGTTCAACGCCCGATCCCGCACTGATGGATGAACCAAGCCGGCTTCAGGTCCGCCATCGGTCCCTTGAGCTTCTCAAGTTCGGAGGCCGGACCGTGGATCTCCACGCGGGTCAGGCTGGCGAGCTTCAGTGCCTCGCCCAACAGCGTCCCGACGTTGTCCAGATGCGCGAGCAAGCCCTCAGCCCCGTCGTAAGCCTCGCGGCAGAAGACTTCGTCGCCGTTGATCGTGAAATCGTAATACAGGCACTTCTTTTCGGTCGCGGTCATTTTGGAGAACTCAGGGAGCAGCGCCTTGAAGGCGGCGAGCTGGCCGGCGTGAACCTTGAAGTAGGGATGGATGCTGACGGTGTTCATGGTTGGTTTCTGGTTGCGGTGTTGTTTGCGCTGGATTTGCGGCGGCAGTTGAACCGTCCGCGCACCGGGCGCGCGGATGACGCTCAGGGCTTTTCTTGAATCCGGATGCGGCGGTATTCCATCTGGCCGCGATCACCCTCCAGCCCGATGGGGCCGGTGGCGGGAACCTTCAGCGCGGCTTCGAGGACTTCACCGTTGCAAGTGCAGTAAGCCACGCCGTCCTTCACGGTCACGACCATTTCATTCCAATCCTGCGGCTTGTATTGCGTGAGCGATTTGTAGGGGCCCGCTAGCGGATAGTCGCGGCACTGGAGCTGCGGCTGACGGATGAACACGCCGCTGTCGGCGTTTGGCGTGGCGCGGAATTCCAGCTTGAGCACGAAATCCTTCGGGAACGCGCGGGTCGTCCAGAGCTGCGCGATCTTCGAATACTCGGGAGGCGTGGTCACGATGATCCGTCCATTCTTAGCCACGTAACGCCCCTCGCTGCTCGTCACCTTCCCATCAAAATTGTTCGTGCGATAACCCCAGCCAGTCAGGTCGCGACCATTGAAGAGGCTCACGAAGCCTTCCTCCGGCGTGAAGGTGTCCGCCTCGGTTTCCACGAACCCGAGCGTGGCAAGAATGGGGCGCAGCGCCGCGGCCCACTTGGTGTAGCCGGCCTTGTTCGGGTGCAGCAGGTCCGGAAACTCTTCCTGCTTCGCATCGCCCTGCGCGTCGGCGAAGAGCGGCCAGGTTTCCACGAGCGTGACCTGCGGGTCGCCTTTGACGGCGGCGGCGTAGAGCTGGTTGATCTTCTTAATCTGCGCGGCGGGACGCTTCTTGGTGGCGGAGCTGGGGAAGACCTGACAAAGAACAACCGGCATCTTCGGATTGTGCTGCTTCAAGGCCGCGAGGATGAGTTTCAGATTGCCGACGATGGTTTCCGGATCGGCATCCTCCTCGAGATCGTTGGTGCCAATCAAAATCACCACGACGCTTGGATTCAGCGCGAGCACATCGTCCTTCAGGCGAACCAACACGCCGCGGGTCGTGTCCCCGCTGATGCCGCGGTTGGCGACCTTCACGCCTGGAAGGGTGCCGCCGATGTCATCGCCCCAGCCTTGGGTGATGGAATCGCCGAGGAACACCACCGCATTCTGATCCTGCTGGACGCGCTGAGACCACGCCGCGCGACGCTGCGCCCAAAGCTTGCGAAACCACTCGGCGCGACGGAGCGGCCCCGCGCCGGGCAGACCGTCATCGGTTTTGGGGATTTGAAATCGCGCGTCCTCCGGCGGCGCGGCGGCGGGAGTTGCCACGGCGGGCGGCCCCTGCTGAGCGACCGCGGCGAACGTGACGAGAACGGAGGCGAACAGAACTGCGAGGCGAGAGATGAGTTTCATGTGTTGTCTGCCGGAAGGAATAGACGATGCATCGCCAGAGGCAAGAACGGAGCGACGACCGATGCATTGAATCTCGTTCCGCCCTGGGGCGCATCCACGCACTGCGCCTGGCGCGCGGCCTTCAGGCCGCTTCAGCGTTCGATGGGTGTTGGCGAAACATTGGCGGAAGGTCTCTCGAACGATGAAGCGACGTAAACGTCGCGCTCCACCCCGGTTCCATTCGGGGGCAGTGTCGAGATGCGCCCTCCGCCCGCCGGGCGGTCCGCGACCCGTTGACACCCCGGCGGATTTGTTGTGTGATGCGCCGCACAAGAAAACCTGAACCTGAGACACGTAAAACCATGAGCTCCGCCCGTCGCGCTATTCTGCCAAACTCTTTTTCCGTAATGCTTGCCGCGGCTGCCTGTCTGGCCTGGCCCGCGACCGTCGCGCCCGCCGCCGACAAACCGGCGACCGTCGCCCGGTGGGACCGCTTTGAAGTCACTCTCGAAAGCGCCAGCGAATACCCAAACCCGCTCCAAGGCGCCATCCTCTTCGCCACTTTCACTTCGCCACAGGGCGAGGCGATCAAGGTGCCGGGCTTCTGGGACGGCGGCCGCACCTGGCGCGTCCGCTTCGCGCCGAATCAGACTGGACGCTGGACCTACGCCACGGCTTGCAGCGATGCGGCCAACAAGGGACTTGACCGGCAATCCGGCGAATTCACCTGCACGGCACCCGCCGGCCCGACGCGTTTCGCCCAGCATGGGCCGGTGCGGATTTCGCCCGACCAGCGCTACTTCATCCATGACGATGGCGCTCCGTTCTTCTGGTTGGCGGACACGGCCTGGAATGGTGCGCTGAAATCCACCGACGCCGACTGGGCGACTTACATCCAGGAGCGCGCGGCACAGAAGTTCACCGCCGTGCAATTCGTCACCACGCAATGGCGCGCGGCGCCGGATGGCAACCTGGCCAAGCAACCCGCTTTCACCGGCAACACGGCGATCACGGTGGACCCGAAATTCTTCGCGCAACTGGATGCGAAGATTGAGGCGTTGAACAAAGGCGGACTGCTCGCCGCGCCAGTGATGTTGTGGGCCATCCAAGGCGGAGCGAACCCATCCATCAATCCCGGCGTCAGCCTGCCGGAGGATCAAGCCATCCTGCTCGGGCGTTACATGGTCGCGCGCTGGCAGGGAAATGCCGTGGTGTGGATGCTGGCCGGCGACGCCGATTATCGCGGCGACAAAGCCGCGCGTTGGAACCGCATCGGCCGCGGCATTTTCGGCGGAATCAAACACGCGCCGGTGACCATGCACCCGGGCGGCCAGCAGTGGGTCTGGAGCGAATTCCGCGAGGAGCCGTGGTATGACTTCGTGGGCTATCAGAGCGGCCACGGCGACAGCACCAATTCGTTGAAGTGGCTGCTCGAAGGACCGGTCACCGAGGATTGGATGCGCCTGCCGCACAAACCGTTCATCAACCTCGAACCCGCCTACGAGGCTCACGTGGCTTACCAGTCGAAGAAGCCCATCTCCGCCGAATTCACCCGCCGCGCGCTCATCTGGTCGCTGCTCGTCGCGCCGACCGCCGGAGTGAGTTACGGCGGACACGGAGTCTGGGGCTGGGACGACGGCACGAAGCCTCCCGTCGATCATCCGGGCAGCGGCACGCCCAAGCCGTGGCGCGAAGCGCTCAAGCTCCCGGCCGCCGCCGAACTGAAGCATCTCGCCGACATCTTCACCGCGATCGATTTCTGGCGGCTCCGGCCGGCGCCGATGATGATCGTCAACAATCCTGGCAAGGATGATCCGACGCGGTTCATCGCCGCGGCGAATTCCGATCAGAAGGATCTCGCGGTGATCTACGTGCCGGGCGAACGCACCGTCGAAGTCAAACTCGACACCCTGCCCACCGCGCCGAACATCACCTGGTACAATCCGCGCACCGGCGAGAAGAATCCCGCTGTCGGCGTGGTGACCGCCAACACCTGCCAGTTTCCGACCCCCGCCGAAGGCGACTGGTTGCTGGTGATGAGTTCACAGCCCAAGGACGCAGCGAAGAGCGAGAAGCCCGCGCCGTAACGGAACCGGCCGAGGCGCGCGATTGGCGGTGGCCACCATCAATCGTCGCGGAAGTTTCCGCAGGGCGCGTTTGTCCCCAGCGCCGTTTGGACCGTCACCAGTCGCGGCGCGCTGGGACAGATGCACCCTGCCCTGCGAATTCTTTCGCAACGATTGATATGCAAAGCACGACCCACTTTATTCTTGCTGCCGCGGTGCTGATCCAAACGACCTCGATCATCGCCGCGCCCTTCGAGGAAATTCTCGTCACCAACGATTTCTCGCTGCCGACCAACGGAACTCGGGCCGCACGCCTCGTTGTGCGCGCCAGCAACGTAACCATCGATGGCCACGGCGCGACGCTTGTCGGCCCGGGCATGATCGGTGACGTGCAGTCGCTCGAAACCGCGGGCGTGGCGGTGCTCGTCGAGGGCGGAGTCAACGTCACGATTCGTGGACTCAAGGCGAAGGGATTTGCCACGGGTTTGCTGGTTCGTGACAGCCGGGCCTTGCTCGTGGAGGACTGCGATTTCTCGGACAATTATCACAACCCGAAGCATGGCTGGGGTGAATTGCCGCCACGCGGTGGCATCTTGTTCGAGCGAGTCAACGCGAGTGTCGTCCGTCAGTGTCGCGCCCATCGCGTCTGGGACGCGCTGCACCTCGTGGAATCGGACGACAACCTGATCGAGGACAACGATTTTTCCCATTGCTCGAACACCTGCGCCAAGCTCTGGCGCGCGTCCCGAAACCGGTTTCTACGGAACAATTTTTCCTACGGCATCCGCATCGACCGCGCGGCGGGCGAGGTCCACGCGCGCGACTCGACCAGTGTGTTGATGGAGAGCGGTTCGGATGACAACTACTGGTTCCGCAACGATTGCACGCAGGGCGGCGACGGCATCTTCATCCGGGTGCTCAATGGTTGGGTTTCGCGCGGCAATATCTTCGTCGAGAACGACACCTCTTATGCGAACAACAATTGTGTCGAGTCTTGGAGTCCGGGCAACACGTGGATTCGCAACAAGGCCAACCACGGCAGCTACGGCTTCTGGCTCGGCGGCAGCGACCAGACCGTGCTCATCGGCAACGAGGCGGGCTGGAACGGTCTGACCAGCGGGAATCACAACGCGGCCGAGGCGGGCTTCGGTCACGGCGGCATCGTCATCGTGGGTGGATCGAGCAGCCACACGCTCATCAGCGGCAACTGGTGCCATGACAACAACGGCGCCGGCATCGTCTTCCGCGGCGATGTGGGATCGAAGGGCGCGAAGTGGCGGACGGAGCATTGGATCATTCAAGAGAACCGGCTCGAAGGAAACCGCTGGCCCATCTGGGGGCGCTGGGGCGAGTGGATCTGGATCGCGAACAATTTCGTCACCAACAATGCCCAGCCGGATTTCCTGACCAACGTGACGCATCTGATTCAAGCGAAGGCGGACTTTGCCGTCACGCGTGCGCCGCGTGCTGAGCTGCTGGGGCCGTCGCGCGCTTTGGTGGGCGAACCGGTCCGCTTCGACGCGAACACGAGTCGCGATTTCGCCGGGAGACCGCTGCACTTTCGCTGGCAGGCTGGTGAGTTGGCTGGGACCAGCAGCGTCTTCGAAGTCACCTTCACGAAGCCCGGCTTCTATCGCCTCGGCCTGACGGTGGACAACGGCGTTCTGGCTGATCTCGCGTGGCGCGATGTGATCGTGGCAGCGCCGGTCGCGCAGGAAATTGGAACGGAAGGCGAAGCCGCGCGCTGGGGCTTCGAGCTTGAAGGCAACAATAGCGGCGGCCGGATGCAGTTCAGCGATGACCCCGACGCGATAGTCGGGCGAACCGCGCTGCGCTTCACTCCGAATCCGTATCCGGGAATGTATGCGACGGCGATCTTCCCGGCGAAACGCGATGCCGATTGGAATCTCAGCACCCGTACGACGCTGCATTTTTGGATCAAGGCCACCAATCCGAACCTGCCCGGCTTCCAGAATGCCGGCCCGGTGGTATGGCTTTACAGTCGCGATGGCCGCGCGAAGCTGGAGCCGGCGAAGGGGCGCAATCTGTTCGGCGATCTGCCCTTCAGCGAAGCGCGCTGGGTCTGGCTGCCAGTGGAAGTGCCGCTGACGGGAGATGCCGCATGGACGCGCACCGGGAGCGGACGCTTCGATGCCGCGCACGTGACGGGTCTCGGTGTCGCTCTGGATTCGTGGGGCGGCGATCCGTTCACGGTCTGGCTGGATGGATTGAGCTTTGAAACGAAGTGATTCGGAGATCGCCGCCCCGCGAAATCTATCGCACGATCGCAAACGGGATGGCCGGCAACGTGGCCACCGCGCCGCCGCGTTTCTTCATCTTCCCCTTGCTGGCGCTGGCAGTCGCGCCTTTGCCGGCAGCATGAACGTTGACGATGAGATTACCGGCCTGGCCGGGCTTCGTTTTGGCAGCGTCACTTTGCAGCACCAATTCAGTATTCCAACCAGACGGTGCCACGCTCTGAAGGCTGATGCCCTCCGGCGGTTCGCTCAAATCGAGATCGAAGTTGGCCAGGAAAACTTTTCCCGGCACGCCCAGTTGAACCCGCGCTATTCCACCCGCTGGAATCCTGACCGGCGTGGCGCTGAGGATTTTCACCGGCGCTTTGTTGAACGAACGGCCCGACACGGCCACACGCAGTTCGTCGGCTGGCACGAGATGGCGGTAGGCGAAGGCCTGCATCATGTCTTCGGCGGGAGTGGCGATCCGCGTGACTGACTTACCTTGCAGATTTGCCCGGCCTTCCAGCGAAAGGTTGGCTGGCTCCGCCGTCGCCGTGGCCGGAGCGGTCAAGGTGAGGCGGATCTGATCCTGCCCCGCCGGCACCCGAGCGCCGCTCAAGCTGAAACCAGCGGAATTGCCCTGCAATGCCAGCGCAATCTCGTTCGAGAATCCATCACGGCGCAGCGCATAGACGGTGATGGGCACGCTCGCGCCGGGACGCACGGTGATGCTCGCCGGCACGACGCGCAGCACGAAGTCCGGCTGCGGCGCGCTGACGCGCAGGCGGTAACCAAACTCGGCGCCGCCCTTGCGCTGCGTGTCTCCGACCTGCAGGAAGTACGAGCCGCTCGCGGGCAGCGTGGCGCGCAGGAGTGAATCGGCATGGTGCGTGTGCAACCCGGACGCCTTGTCCTCGTGATCGTCGTTGAACGCGATCTGTTTGCCGTCGGCGTCAGTCAACCGGAGCACGGAGTCGAGCGATGAATCGAGTCGCCGCGCTTCCACTTCCGCGATGATCACGTCGCCGGCCTTGCCTTCGATGTGGAAGGTGTCGGCGTCACCCGGCTTCCCGATTCGCCCGTTGATGATGATTGGAAGGCGGATTGGCTGAGCGGTCGAAGACTGTTCGTTTGGCTCGGCTTCTGGACACTCAGGCAAATCGTCCACGGCGAACGGTGCGCGATTCGAGCGACAATTCTCTTTTCGCACCGAGACGTATTGGAGGCCGGTCACTTCCTCTCGCACATCATTGGTCAGGCTGGTCACAGGCAAGTTCCAACCTTTCAACTCGACGGTGGTCTTCTCACCGGCCTTGCCGCCGAGCGGGTAGATGCTGGTGATGAAGGGCAGTTCGCCGAGCGCGATGCGATACACGAAATCCTCGCGGCCACGATAGATCGCGTCCTTGATCTCGATGGTGTATTCGCCGTCGCGCGGAATCTCGTAATGCAGCACGGGATCGGGGTGGAAACGGAAGTCATCGTCGTAGGCCAGTTCCTTGCCCTTCGCATCGAAGAGCGCCAGCGTGGCCTGGAACCAGCCGGGCACGGCGTCCGCGAGATAGGGAATCAATTCCCGCGCGCTGGCGATCACGACCAGTTGCTGTCCGGCGCGTGCCGGGAAACGAAACCGGTCCACGCCGCCGGGCAAAATCTGGCCGTTGACCGTGGCCGGGAGCGTGACCGCCATCGGAGCGGCGGCGGCGGCGGGCTTCGCCGCTTTGCCAAATCGCTCGCGAAACCGATCGGCTTCCGGGTTCGGCGCTTTCGCGGCCGGCTTGGAAAACTCAGGCAGTTGTCCGACGCGGAAGACCATCGGATTCGAAAGTCCGCCGGAACCCCAAAGACGAATCTCGCGATCGCCGGGTTCAGCATCGGGCGCGAGCATGACTTTGATGGTGACGGTCTCCGCGATGGCGACGGTGGCATTCCGGTTGGGCGGATTCTTGAGGATTTTCGCGCGAATCTCCTCAACCATTTTCTCATCGGCCGCGGTCCAGGTATTCGTGGACGCCTCCGCGCGGAGCTTCCGGTTGCTCTTGAGCGCGGCGGCGCGTTTGTCCTGCAACTCCTTCAATTTGTCGCGCAGCAGATTGAACTGTCCCTGCGGCATCGGCTTGTTGAAATCCACCGCCGTGGCCTGCACGCCTGCGCCGGAGACATAGACGTGGTTGGTTGCGCCTTCGAGGAATTGTCCACCCACGACGATTTGAACGGTTGCGCCCTGCCGTCCGCCGGCGGGATAGACGTAACCGATGTGCGGGGTGATTTGCTGCGCCAGCGCGGAACCCTCGCCGAACAGGGCGATGCCCGCCATCGCAAACGCCGACCGCCATCGAGGTAAATTCATAACAGATTCCCGCTCACATGATCTCCGTCAGGCATCCCGCGACTTTCACGCCCTCGGCTTCAGTCGGTGTGACGCGCGCCACCTGACCCATCGGATGTGGCAGAATGGCGTCGGTGGCGATGCCCATCAGCTCGTACATGCTGCCGAGCAGGTCCGGTGGATACACGGGCCGGTCCTTGACCTCATCGCCCTTGGCATCCGACGCTCCGATGACGTGGCCGCCTTTGAAGCCACCGCCGGCTACCAGTGCGGAGAAGACCTTGCCGTGATGTCCGCGCCCGCCGTTCCATGGAGCCTCCCATTGCACGCGCGGCGTGCGGCCAAATTCGCCGCAGCACCAGACGATGGTGCTGTCGAGCAGTCCGCGCTCGGACAAGTCGCGCAACAAAGTGCCGAGGCCCTTGTCGAGTTCGGGCAGCTTCCGGCGCATGGTTTGGAAATGCTGTTTGTGAGTGTCCCAACCCTTGTAGTTGATCGTGATGTAGGGCACGCCTTTCTCGACGAGGCGGCGCGCCATCAGACAGGACTGACCGAAGGTGTTGCGGCCGTATCGCTCGCGGATCTCGTCCTTCTCCTGAGAGAGATCGAAGAGCTTGCCGGCATCACCAAGGATGAGTTCGTAGGCCTGATCTTCGGTTTGATAGAGCGCCTTGAGCGAGGCATCGCCTGGCATCGCGTGGCCGAGCGTGTTCAGTTTGTTCAATAGATCGCGCCGCGCCTTCTGGCGTTGATCGGAAATACCCTGCGCGACGACGCCTTCCACGTTGAATTTGACCTGCCCGGGATCCCCGCCGGTCGCGAATGGTTTGTATTTCGAGCCGAGAAATCCCGCCTCGGAGAAGCGCCCCTGCAATTCCGTCAGCACCACGTAGGGCGGAATCAATCCTTTGTATCCGGCCTCGTAGCCCTTGAACAACGACGTCACCGCGCCCATGCCCGGATAGACATCGCGCCCGCCGGAGGGGCGTCCGGTCTGGACCATGTAAGCCGCGGTTTCGTGGCCGTTGTTGCCGTGAGTCATGCTGCGGATGAGCGAATACTTGTCCGCGAGCTTGGCGAGTTCGGGCAGCAGTTCGCCAAGCTGAATGCCGGTGACATTGGTGGAAATGGCCTTGTCGAGCGGCCCGCAGAAATCGTAGCCCGCCGCCGGTTTGGGATCGAAAGTGTCGATGTGACAGGGGCCGCCCCACATCCAGATCTGGATGACCGACTTGGCCCGGGCGGGCTTGGACGCGGCGAACGAGCGCAGCCCCCAACCGTCGGCCAGCAACAGTCCGGCTGTGCCGAAGAGGCAGCGCCGCAGCGCATCGCGACGGGAGAGCGGCGCGCCGATGGCGGAGAGGATTCGCGCGGAATCGCGTTCGAGCGATTGGTCCAGCGGAGAGGATGCGGTGTTCATGACTTCAATGGCTGTCGGCTGATTCTCGAGATGCCTCGGTGTCATTTAGTGTCGGTAAAGAAACTCCGGGCTGTTGATCAAAGCCCACGCGAGATCCACCACCAACACACGACCTTTCGATCCGCCGGTCTGGGAATACGTTTCCACGGTCTGCAATTCCGCCGCAGTCGGGAAACGCGAAACGACTCCGAGGTAAACGCCCGACACCACCTCGATCGGCGTCAGCTTGCCCTGCGTCAGGTACTGGGTCATCCGGCTCTGCTCAAGCTTGCGTTGGATGTGGCTGGAGTTCAGCAAATGCAGGCGTTGCGAGGCGGTGATGCGGTTGTTGCGCTCCGCTTCCATGCCCGTGTCACGCGGCGGACGGCCGAACGATTCGAGAAACGAACTCGTGATGCTGCCGTCGGGGAGGGCGATCGAGCGTTGATTCTCCGGGAGGAAGGTGAACGGCTCCGGGATTGGGCTGGAATAGCTTTCTGTCGTGCCGGTGATCTGGTTCAGCGCATCAATCAACACCTCCGCGTCCAGCCGGCGCAGCGGATACGCCGCAAAGTTGGCCTCGGCTTTGGCGTCGTTTGACCCCGCGATCGAGGAGAGTTGGTAGGTCCGCGAGTTGAGAATCCACCGGAACAGCTTCTTGAGATCGTAATTTGCCGCGACCAGTTCCTTCTCCAGATACGCCAGCAATTCGGGATTGGATGGCGGATTGTCGGGGCGCACGTCGTCCGGCTCGTGGATGATGCCGCGACCGAGCAGCCAGGACCACGCGCGGTTGGCGATGTTGCGCGTGAACCACGGATTCTTCGGATCGATCAGCCAGTCGGCGAAGACGCCGCGCGGATCGCGATCCGGCATCAGCGTGACGTTCGTTCCGTCCGGGAAGATCGCCGTGTGCGCCCCGCCCACCATCGGCCCGGCGTTGGTCGAAGCGGGATCGAAATACACGATCTCCTCCTTCCACTCGCCGGTGGACTTGAAGCCGAGCTGGTTGAAGAACGCCGTCATGCCGGCCAACTGCTCCTTCGGCCATTTCTCCGTCCGCGTGCCCATGAAGGTCAGGGCCACGGCCTGGGCGACGCCCTGCGGTTCCTTGTTCTGCAAGGCGCGATAGAAGTTGACCGGCGGCTCGCGAAAATTGCTGCCGCTCGCCGTCAGCAACTCGCGGACGAACTGGTCGTAGCGTTTGTTCTGCCGGATCGAACTCTGGATCCATCGATGGTAGGCCTGCGCCGCGTTCGGCCAGAGATTGATGGGAAACTCCGCCTTGACCCGGAGCAGGTCACTCCACTTCATCGCCCAGTAGTCGGCGAACTCCTCCCGCGCCAACAGACGGTCGATCAGCGCGCGGCGTTTGTTTGGACTGCGGTCGAGCAGAAACTCCTTCGCCTCGTAGGCGGTCGGCAGCGTGCCGATCACGTCGAGGTAAGCTCGCCGGACGAACACTGCATCTGAGCAGACACCTGCGGGCGCGATGCCGAGCGCCTTTAATCGGGCAAAGACCAGTTCGTCGATTTGAGTCATCGGCGCGGCGGAGGCCGGGCCTTCAAACGGATTCGAGGTCGCGTGAGGCGCCGCTGACGCTCCCAACGACATCATCAAACACACCGCCAATGCAGGTAACACTTTCATCAGGCAACACTGCATCGGAAGACGAGCCGCGCGGCCTAAATGTTACAGTGCGCCCATTCTGATTCCCGGACCGGTCAGCCCGGTGCTCAGTTGTCTGCGGCGAGCGATACGCAGACAATTTCCCGATCGTTGCGCACGTAGCATGAGCGGTTGGCGAAAGCGGGATGCGACCAGACTACCCATCGGCCGGGGTCGCGGTTGGCTGGTTCGATCAGATGCGCCCGGCTGATCTCGTCGTAGCCCTGCGAGGTGAGCCGGGCGATGATGAGGTCGCCCAGTTCATTGAAGAGGAAGAAGCGTTCGCCGTTTTTGATGAGGAAGGCATTGCCCCAGCGCGTTTCCTTGTTGTTCTTGGTGGTGGCAGCGAGCGTTTCCCAGACGCGTTCACCGTTGGCCACCTTCAAGCAGCGCAATTGCCCGTAGCTGCACACGCCGTAGATATGACCGCCCTCGATGAACGGCGTCGGGATGATGCTGTGCAGCATCTCGGTGTCCTTCTCGCTCGCCTTGCGGCTTTTCCACAGCACCTCCGGCGGCGACTCGGCATTCGTGACGCGCAGCATCAAAGAGCCGTCGTAAAATGCCGTGACGAAAAGCCGGTCATCAACTTGTCGTGGCGTGGGGGCGGTGAGTCCAAAGCGTGACGAGAACGGCGTGGACCAGAAGACGCGACCGGTTTCCGGATCGAGCGCATTCACCGACTCTGGATGCCACAGGATGAGCTGCCGCCGACCTCCGAAGGTGTAAATCACCGGCGACGAATAGCCGGGTTCCTTCGCGGAAAGCGCGCGCCACAATTCCTTGCCCGTATTTTTGTCGAAGGCCACCGCGACGCTGTTGCTGCCGCCAACGAGACAGATGAGCTTGTTGCCGTCGAGCAGCGGATTTCCGGCGAAGCCCCACATCGGCGTGGGGATGTCGAAGTCCTTCTTGAAATCGCGCGACCAGATCACCTTGCCGGTGGCGGCGTCGAGGCAGAACAGGTTTCCCTCGGCGCCGAGCGTGTAAACCTTGCCGTCGCCAACGCACGGCGTGACCCGCGGCCCGGCGGCGTAGCTGACCGTGTAGGAACAATCGTATTCGTGCTGCCAGAGAATCTTTCCATCCGCCCCGTTCAAACACAGGATACGTTCCGTGCCGGGAATCCGGCCGCGGTCAAAAGCGCTGGTGAGAGTGTTCGTGCTTTTGGTGGCCAACCGGTCCATGACGTAAACGCGGCCATTCGCGACGGCCGGTCCGGAGTAACCCGCGCCGATGGGCGTGCGCCAACGGACGGGCGGTCCCTCCGCCGGGAATTTCTGCACGATGCCGGTCTCGCGCCAGACGCCGTCACGCTCCGGGCCCAGCCATTGGGGCCAGTCATCCGCGTGGAGCGCAGTTGCTGCGAGCAGGATTGCGGCAAACGCGCTGGACTGAGTCAGAAAAGAACGTCGTTGGTTCGACATGCTGTGAAGGTTAAGCAGGAGTCGGCAGAATGGGCGACAAAAACCAGCGATGCGCGGGATACCTTCTCTCCATATGGTAGCGGCGTCTCGGCAGAGCGCCGCCATATTGATGAGGGGAATATTGCGGCGCTCTGCCGAGAC
>JBBRWD010000124.1:0-18939 GCA_038249465.1 Limisphaerales bacterium
CGGGGGGGGGGTTCCCCCCCACCCCGTGCGCCCCCCCCCCCCCGGGGGGGGGCCCTGTCCCCCCCGCCCCCCGGTGGGTTGGGGGGGTGGGGGGCGGGGGGGGGGTGGCACCCCCCCGCCCCACCCAGTCCGGGTGTCATCCTTCCCAATGCTTGGGTAGTAATTGCGCGCCATTTACTGTCCGTTCCTCGCCGCGGTCGTTGCCGCCCATGGTGGAGGGCGATTTCCTTGCTTGCCGCGTTCCAAGCGAGTTTCTAGGCTTCCGGCGAAGCAACCCAAGTCCTGAACCAAACCGAAACGACCTCATGAATCGTCGAAATTTTCTCCGAACCGCCTCGTTCACCGCCTCCGCGCTCGCAGGAGCCCATTTTGTCTCTGGCAACGCCCGGGCCGCCGCGTCGCCCGGCCCCGCGGTGACGAAGGGGCGCATCAACCAATCCATCGCACAATGGTGCTTTGAACTCTTCGGCGAGAAATGGTCCATCGACCAGACCTGCCAGGTCGCAAAACAGCTCGGCTGCAAAAGCGTCGAACTGATCGGCCCGGAGCTTTTCCCGACGCTCAAGAAATACGGGCTCACCTGTGCCATCGCCCAGATCAACATGAATCCCGATCCGCCGTTTCTGCGGGGATTCAACAACCCCGACAACTGGCCGCGCCTGATGAAGACCACCGAGGAGACCATCGACGCGGCGGCTGCTTTCGGCGCGCCGAACGTGATCTGCTTCACCGGCTACGCCGCGAAAGATCCCACGAACCCGAACAGCCCCAAGATCGATCCGGAGGAAGGCGCGAAGAATTGCGTCGAGGGCATGAAGAAAGCCGCGCGGATTGCGGAGAAGAAGAACGTGACGCTTTGCCTCGAGATGCTGAACAGCCGCGTGGCCAATCACCCGATGAAAGGCCATCCCGGCTATCAGGGCGATCACACCGGCTATTGCATCGACATCATCAAGCGCGTCGGCTCGCCGCGCCTCAAACTGCTCTTCGATGTCTATCATGTGCAGATCATGGACGGCGATGTCATCACCCGCCTCCGCGACGACAAGGACTACATCGGGCACGTCCACACGGCGGGCAACCCGGGCCGCGGCGAACTCGACGACAAGCAGGAAATCAGCTACCCGGCCATCATGCGGGCGCTGCTGGAGAGCGGCTACACCGGCTTCGTCGGGCAGGAGTTCATCCCGACGCGCGACCCGAACCAGGGTCTGCGCGAAGCGGTGATGCTCTGCGACGTGTGAGTCGCCGCAGTTGGCAAAGTCATCTCCTACCAAAAAAACAAAGCAGCGGACCGAGGTCCGCTGCTTTCATTTTGAGATGGGATGACCCGGAAATGTCCGGGCCGCTGTTTACTTGGCCGCTTCGGGCTTCTCGCCGGGCTTCTCGATGCTGAGCAGTTCCACGTCAAAGACGAGGGTGCTGTTCGGCCCGATCTTGCCGCCCGCGCCCTGTTCGCCGTAAGCCAGCTTCGAGGGAATGACGAACTGGAACTTGTCGCCTTCCTTCATGAGTTGCACGCCTTCAGTCCAGCCGGGAATGACGCCGTTCAGCGGGAACGAAACGGGTTCGCCACGCTCGACCGAACTGTCGAACACCGTGCCGTCAATCGTCGTGCCGTGGTAGTGGACCTTGACCGTGTCGGTGGCCTTGGGCGACACCTTGCCGGCGCCGGGCTTGATCGTCTTGTATTGAAGACCGCTCGAGGTGACCTTGACACCGTCCTTCTTGGCATTGGCGGCGAGGAAGGCTTCCCCGTCCTTGACGTTCTGTTCCCCGGCCACTTTCTGCTTGGCCTGCATCTTCGCCATCATCTCGGTGCGAAACGTGTTCAACGTTTCTTTCATTTCCGCCTCGGTCAACTGGGTCTTGCCAGCGATGGCGTCGGCGAGGCCGACGGCCATGGCCTTGGAATCGACTTCAATTCCCTGGCGTTTGAAATTGCTGCCGATGTCCGCGCCGATGCTGTAGCTGGCGCGCTGTTGCGGGTTCTTGAGGTCGATTTTTTCCTGGCCGTGGACCGTGCCGACAAGCAGCCCCAGAGCCATCGAGGTGATGAGATGTGATTTCATTTATTTATTGGCGCCACCGAGGTTTTGCAGTGGGTCGTGGAAGCTATCAGCGAAGTGGATCACGTCAAGTCAGCAAATGCGCGCGCCGGGCGCAATCGCGCGGCCCCCGGGCTGCGACCGGGTTGGAGCGCGACGTTTGCGTCGCTTCACCGTGCGCAAGCCCGCCAGGCAATGATCGCACCTTGTCCCGCCCGCATAGTGAAGCGGCCTGAAGGCCGCGCGCCGGGGGGCCGTGCGCGGATGCGCGCCCCAGAAACCATGCTCACGCCAGAGCCTCAGGGCCACTGCACCACCGGCAAACCGGTTTCCGCTTCGATCTCCAGGAGTCGGTTGTATTTGCTCAAGCGCTCGGACTGCGTGATGGAACCAATCTTGATCTGATCGCCAGCCCAGCCGACGGCGAGAAACCAGTTTAACCCTGAACTCCGAAGTTGGGGAGCACACCCGCCCTCGGGTGTGGCTGGACGCGCCTCGCGCCAGCACTCTGCGCCTCCCGCTGTTCCGAGGCGTCCTGCACTATTTCACGCGCACCGGGTTTTCCGCGAGGGCGCGGAAAACTGCACCCGGGGCGGGTGCGCTCCCCAACCAACTTCGGTTTTCGGGTTAAGGAGACAAGGTGGGCGCACCTGCATGCCGGGCACCGTTGGAGACTGCCCAACCGTTACCGACCTCGTGCCATCATTTGAACGAATCCAGGCATCAGCCCACGACCTTCCTCAAGGGCCACGAGGGCTTGGCACGATTGACTCATTTGCAGGGGGCCGATCCAGCACCTCCCGGACAAACCGGGCGAGCTTGCCGATGGAGTAGGGTTTCGCCAGGAAGTTCCGGTCCTGGAATGCGGAGATGTCCTTGCCCGCCATGCTTGGGCCATATCCGCTGGAGAAGATCACTTTCAGGTTCGGGCTGCTGGCGCGGAGGCGCTGGGCCAGTTCCCCGCCCATGACACCGCCGGGCATCACCATGTCCGTCAAGAGCAGATCGATATGGCAATCGGCTTGTTCATAAACCTCGATCGCCTCAACGCCGGAGGAAGCCAGCAGCACTTTATACCCCTGCGCGGTGAGGACCGTGGAAACCATTTCGCGCAGTGCATCTTCGTCCTCGGCCACCAGAACCGTTTCCCGCCCGCGGAAAATCACGGTGGTCTCGGATGAGGTCGCGGTCGTTTCGGCCGTTTGTTCGCAGGCGGGGAAATGCAGGGTAAACACGGTTCCCTGATTGGGCTTGCTGCTCACCTCCAGCCACCCCCGGTGCTGCCGGACGATGCCAAAGACGGTGGAAAGCCCCAGTCCCGTGCCTTTGCCAACGCCCTTGGTGGTGAAGAATGGCTCAAAAATCCGATTGAGGATGGATGTGTCCATGCCGCAACCGGTGTCGCTGAAGGTGAGGCGGATGAACCGGCCGTTGCGCGCCTCGGGATCATAAGGGGTGGCGTCGCGACTCATCACGACCAGATCGGTGTGGATCTCGACCTGCCCGCCGTTGGGCATCGCATCGCGCGCGTTGACCGCCAGATTCATCACCACCTGCTCGATCATGGTCGGATCGGCGTGGATGGTAGGGAGCGACGAGCCGCCGGTGAATTTGAGATGGATATGCTCGCCCACGAGGCGCCTGACCATGGCGAGCGAAGTGTTGACGGTCTCGTTCAAGTCAAGATACCGGAACCGCATCACCTGTTTGCGGCTGAACATCAGCAGTTGACGGATTAGACCGGTCGCCCGGTTGGCGGCTTTCGCGATTTCATCCGCTGACATGGTTTCCGGACTGTCTTCGGCCGTCTGACTTTTGATCAGGCTGGCATGACCGCTGACGACGGTGAGGATGTTGTTGAAGTCGTGGGCGAGGCCGGCGGCCAGCTGGCCGATGGCTTCCATTTTCTGCGCCTGACGGAACTGACGTTCGAGTTCGGCGCGTTCGGTCACGTCCTGGATCACCTGCAGAACGTGGGGCTGGACGCCAATCGTGACGAGCGTGAGCGACACCAGAACCTGCCGCAAGTTGCCGGCCTGGGTGCGCATCTGGGTTTCCCGATCACGCACCATCTGCTGGCACAATAGTCCCGTGATCCAGTCATCCACCACTCGCGGTGCGTTCCAGATGCACAACTCGCCGGAGGATCTGCCCACCATTTCCTCGCGGCCCCAGCCGGTAAGCTGGGCCATGCGTTCGTTGACGTCCACAAACCGGCGGTCGCTCAGGGACTGGACCGCCATGGCCACGGGACTGGTGTGGAACGCCTTGGCAAATCGTTCCTCGGAACGAACCAGACTCTCGTTGGTCCGCTCCAGTTCAGCGGTGCGTTTCACGACCATTTGTTCCAGCTCGTCCAGGCGCAATTCCGCCTGAACCCGCAGTTCCCACTTGCGGGTGAGCGCGTGCGCCAGTTGCCGGACCTCGACATTGTCGAAAGGTTTCTTGAGCACCACCAGGCTGTCGGGCTGTTCCAGCTTGTCGCGCATTTCCTCCCAGGAATAATCGGAATACGCAGTGCAGATGACCACTTGAAGCCGGGGCGACACCTTCCAGAGGCGGCTGATGGTCTCGATGCCATCCCAGCCTGGCGGCATGCGCACATCCACGAAGGCGAGCGCATAGGGCCGGTCTTCCGCCTGCGCCTTTTGCACCATTTCCGCGGCCTCCTGTCCCTGGTAGGCGCTGTCCAGCTCAAAGGTCAGGCGGCCGGGCGCCTTGCTGGGTTCGTCGAAGAGGATCGATTCCAGTTCAGCCGCCCCGCCGGTGGAGGTCCGGCTCGGGCAGAGAATCTTGCGGAAATCGGAGTGGATGGACGGATTGTCGTCCACCACCAGGATGCGGCGGTTCGTGGTTTGCATTGTTTTGGTCTGGCTTGAAGTGCTCATACGGCAATGGCTCTTTCGGTTTTGGTCACCGGCAACTCCAGGGTGAACTCGGCGCCTTTGCCGGGTCCGTCGCTGTGGGCAGTCAGGCGGCCGCCCATCTCCTGCGCCGCGATGGCGCCGCTGTGCAGGCCGAAGCCGTGACCGTCCTTCTTGGTGGTGAAACCATGGCCGAAGATGCGCACGAGGTTCTCCGGCGCGATACCGACGCCATTGTCGCACACGCGAATGGCCACCATGCCATCCTGGAGGGCTTCCGCCCGAACAACGAGGCGCTTGCCGGGCGGATTGCCGGCGTCCATGGCATACTTGGCGTTGCGGATCAGGTTGATGAGGATCTGCAGCACTTTGTGGCGATCCACGTTCACGCGGGGCAGGGCCGTGCCGAATTCACGGACCAACTCAACGCGATGGCGCTCGAAGGCGGCGGTGTTCATGCGCAAAGCGTCCTCGATGAGTTCCGTGGGGGCAAGATGTTCGAATGCGCCGGAAACTTTCGCGTAGCTTTGCTGCATCGCCACGATTTCCTTGATGTGCTCGATGTTCTGGCTCAGCAAGGCGACCTCGCCCAGCATTTCGGATTGCTCGCTCGCAAGCTGGTCGGAGGAGGTGCAGAGATATTCGGGCAGCACTTTCCCCTTGGGATCAGTGGTGAGGAACTGGGCGAGGTTGCCGTTCTGCTCGCGCAGCATGGCCGTGGCGCGGCGCAGCTTGGTGAGTTTGGATTGTTTCAACGCATCGCAGATCAGGCCGGCGGAGACGCTGACGCTGTTGAGGACGTTGCCGACGTTGTGGAGCACGCCCGTGGCCACCTCCGCCATGCCGGCCTGCCGTGAAGTCTCGACCAGCCTCTGGTTCAGCCGTTGCAGTTGTTCGGCGGCTTCCTTGTGTTCGGTGATGTCCTGGAAGATGCCGCGCACGGCCACCGGCAGGTCGCTCTCAATGAGCACGACGCCGCTTTCGCGAATCCAGACGTTGCGACCATCGGCGGCGCGCAGGCGGTATTCATGGCTGTAGGGCCGGCGGCGGGCCACCATCTCATGACAGGTCTGGATGGCTTTGGCGGCATCCTCCGGATGCAGCTTTTCCTGCCAGAATTGCGGTTTGGACAGCCAGTCCTCCGGCGTGTAGCCGAGCAGACGTTCCACCTGGCGGCTGACGAAGGTGAACCGGAATGTTTCCGGCTCGCACTCCCAGACGATCCCGTCAATCGAATGAATCAACGCCTCCATTTTCTTCTGCGAGAGGCTGAGTGCGGCATCCTGACTCTGCACGCGGCTGAGCATCGCATTGAAGGATTCCGTCAACCGCCCCAACTCGTCGCCGCGGCTCCCGACGCTCGCGCGTACGGAGTAGTCCTTCATCTCGCCGACAATCCGGGCGGTCTCGGCGAGCTTCAGGATCGGGTCGGTGATGACTCGCTGCATCCGTCCAGAAAGGAACACCGCCAGGCTGACCGACACGATCAGGACGCCCAGGATCACCAGTCCATAGAAGCCGAGGAGCTTGCGGAACGTCTGTTGGTAATCGGCCCGCAGGTAGAGCGTCCCAATCTGCTTCCTGTCCAACTCGACCGCCTGGGTGTGGAGGAGATATCCGCCGGTGAAGAGAAAATTTCCCGCGGCTGGAAACTCCGCCAGGGCCCGGGCGTCCTGCACGCGGCCGAACTGGGCGAACAATGAACCGTCGGGCGTCATCAGGCAGGCCGCCACCACGGTGGGTTTGGCGGCAAGGGAACTCACCACCTCGGCGCCAGCCCTGACATCCTTGAAGGCCAGCGCGGCGGTGCTGTTGTTGGCGACGACGGCCGCCAGGGTCGCCGTGTCGCGCTGAAAGTTGGAACGAAAATTCACCACCTGGAAGGTGAAGAGCGCTGCGATGACGACGAAAAGAACCGCGCCGCAGATGAGCAGCGTCATCACCAGCATCTTTCGTTGTATCGGGAGGTCTCGGAATGGTTTCATGCTATTGGGGGTTGGTTTTCGGGGGCGAGGACGTCACCAAACTCGCCAGTCTTAAAAGTTTGGAACTGAGTTGCAGGCCGGCTTCCGCGGCCGGCGCCTGGTTGATCTCCATTTTCACGGTCTTGTTCACCAGCAGCAGGTTGACCATGCCGCCCTGTTGGGCGAAGCCGTTGAAATCGCCCACAATCAGCACCGGGCTGCCTTTCAGCCGGCTCAACAGCGCCGGCAGCCGATCCTTCTCGGACCGGCTGATGAACAACACATGGCAGCTCCGCATCTCCTCGCCAGCCGGCAATCGCTTCACGGTCAGCGGCCGGCCGCGCACGGACTCACCGCTCACAAAATCATCCAGCATCGGGCCGAACGGATCCTCACCGACGATGCCGATGACCAGAGGCGCATTGGAGGAGGTGAAGGCGCTGGCCGGCCATTCGGTGAACTTGGTGAAGTTGTAGAGGAACGCCGCCTTGACCTGGTATTCGCCCAAACCGGCGCTGCTTTCCGCGGCGGCGGCCCAGCCCCCGGCCAGCCAGAGGCACGCCAGTCCCACCAGCCATTGGCGGCGGGTTATCCGACGGAGCTTCCTGGCGGCTTCGCGCGTCATGCCATTTCTCGCCTCATCAGCACTCGATTAGAATGGGCCGGAGCGCCGGATCCATCGCGGTCCGCCATCCTGCGGAGGTATTCTTGAAATTGGCGCGTCATCTCACGGTCCTTGCCGGCTGCGGTAGAAACGTTGCGGGTAGCGGGCCACGTCTTGGTCGATGAAGATCACGTGGCCGTCGCCCGAGTTGGTGGTGATCAGCGTGCCCCAATCCACGAGGTTGGTGCTGGCCTGGATCGAAACGAGGGTGTCGGGATGGGTGTAAAATTCGACTTGGAAGCCGTCGCCCGGGATCTGCTGCCCGGTCAGCAACAGCAACGGATAAACCCCGGTCACGACCCGCGCCACGACCGTCGTCCCGTCGTTGTTGGACGCGTCCGGGTCACCCGTGACCGCTGCACTGGACACCGTGTTGGTCAGGCTGCCGATGGCCGGCGCGAGGACGGTCACGGTGAAGTTCGTCCCCGCAGCGCTCTCCAGGCTGGCCAGGGACCAGGTGACCGCACCACCGTTGTGGGTGCCGCCGGCCGAAGCGGTCACAAAAAGGACGCCCGCAGGCAAGGTGTCGCTGACCGCGACGCCGGTCGCGACCGACGGGCCCAGGTTGGCGACGGTGACGGTGTAGCTGAAGGACGCGTTGGTGATCGCGATGGCGGGCCCCGTCACCGTCGTGGCGATGTCCGCCACCGCCGTGACGGTGGTAAGAACCTGGGCGGCGGGCGCGCTGCCATCGTTGCTGGCTGCCACCAGATCGACCGTCGTGGAGGTGCTGGCGACCGTGTTGAGCAAACTGCCGTTGGCCGGCGCGGTGACGGTGACGGTGAAGTTGGTGGCCGCGCCAGTGGCCAGACTCGGAATGGACCAGGTAACCACACCGGCGTTGTTGCTGCCGCCGTCAGAGGCGCCGACGAACCTTCCCCCTGCGGGCAGCGTGTTGCTCACCACCACGTTGGCGGCAGGTGAAGGCCCGGCATTGGTGACGGTGATGGTATAGCTGAAGTCCGCCGCCGCGAGCACGCTGGCCGGGCCGGTCACGGTCGTCGCGACATCGGCCAGCGGCGAGACTGTGGTGATGACTTGGGCGTCGGTCGCGGAACCGTTGTTATTGGCGGCGTTTAGATCGCTGGTCAGAGCCGTGCTCAACACCGAGTTGGTCAGGGTGCCGCCCGCCGGCGCGGTGACGGTGACGGTGAAGTTCGTCGCCGCGCCAGTGGCCAGACTGGGGATGGACCAAGTGACCTCGCCAGCGTTGTTGCTGCCGCCGTCCGAGGCGCTGACGAACGTGGCGCCAAAGGGCAGCGTGTCGCTCACCACCACCCCGCTGGCGGGCGAAGGCCCTGCGTTGGTGACGGTGATGGTATAAGTGAAGTCCGAGATCGCCAGCACACTGCCCGGTCCGGTCACGGTCGTCGCGACATCGGCCAGCGGCGTGATCGTGGTGACGACCTGATTGCCCTCCCCGGTGCCGTTGTTGTTGGAGGGATCGGGATCGGCCGTGAAGGCGGTGGCGTAAACAATGTTGGTTATTGTCCCGAAGCTGGGGACGGTGATGGTGACGGTGTAGTTGGTCCGGGCGCCGCTGGCCAGGGTCCTCACGGCGGGCCAGGTGACGACGCCGGCGTTGTGCGTGCCGCCACCCGACGCACTGACAAAGACCGCACCCACCGGCAGCACGTCGCTCACCACCACGTTCGAGGCGGTGGAACTGCCGAGGTTGGTCACCGCGATCGTGTAAGTCAGATTCGAGGTGGCCGGGACGCCGGTCGGGCCGGTCGCGGTAAGGGTGAGGTCGGCGAAGACCGTCGCCGGTCTGAGCGCCACGGCGCCCATCGCCCAGGCCGCCGCACTGTCCAGGGTCCAGGACGGGGAGATGGTGGCCTCTCCGTAGGAACTGCTGCCGGCGCCGGCGTAATTCGCGCCGGACAAGATCCACTCGATGGTTTGTGCCGGGTCCGGGAAAGTCGCGCGCCGCGGACTCTTGGGAGCGACAGTGTCAATGACCACGCCCCCAAGCGTGCTGGCCACGGTGACGCTGGCGTTGGTGCCGGTGCCGATGTTCCCAACGAAGGCCGCGATGGGGTTGGCCTGATGCACGCCGTTCAACGAAACCGCTCCCCCGACGATTCCGGCCGGGGCGGCCAGAGTGATCGAGACGGGGTAGGTTCCGACCGGGGGATTGAGCAGATAATACATCGCCACCCTGCTTTGGGTGCCATTGGCTTGTCCGATGAACGTCAGCGGCAGGAAGTTGTTGAAGTTTGCCGCGCTCACCGTGGTCGCGGGGTTATCAATCGAAACGCCCACGACCAGGATGCGGGAGGAGCCGGGCGCGACCGCGTGACTCCAGTTCAGGGTTTGCACACTGGCTCCGAAGCTCGTGTTGGCAATCTGGAGCGAGTTGACGACGGTGGCGACCTGGGCGGCCGGGGCGCTCCCATTGTTATTGGCCAGGTCGGGGTCCGTGGTGGCGGCACTGCTCGAAGCGGTGTTGGTCAACGTCCCGCTGAGAGGCGACCTGACCGTGACGGTGAAGTTCGTGGTGGCGCCTGGGGCGAGGCTGGCCAGGGCCGGCCAGGTGACGACGCCAGCCAGGTAAGTGCCGCCCGCGCTGGCACTGACGAAGGTGAGCATGGGGTCCAAAGTGTCGGCCACCGCCACGTTGCTGGCCGTGCATGGCCCATGGTTGGAGACCGTCACCCGGTAAGTGTAATTCGTCAGCGGATTGACGTTCGTCGACCCGCTCTGGGTGATGACGACGTCGGCGATGGGGATGACGATGGTAAGGACATGGGCGTTGGTGGCGGAGCCGTCGTTGTTCGCGAGATTGAAATCGAGCGGCTCGGCCGTGCTGGACACGTTGTTGCTCAAGGTGCCGCCCAGCGGCGCAGTGACGGTGAGGGTGAAGTTGGTGGTAGCCCCGTAGGCCAGGGTGGGGATGGTCCAATTCACCACGCCGATCAGTCCGGCCGCCTTGACGGATGCGGCGAGATGGATCCAGTCAACCGTTTTTGGCGTTGTCCAGGACAGGGTGGCGGCATTGGTGCCCGGCTTGATGCTGGCAGCCCCAACTTCGGCGCCGCCCATGTTCCACAGCACGGTTTGGCCGGCGGCTGCAATCGGGTTGTTTTTTTTGTCAATGGTCAGAGTGTCGAAGACGATTTCGTTGGGTGCGGAGTTGAGCGTGAACGAGGTGATCTGGTTGCCCCCCTGGGTTCTCCCGACGGTTGAGCCGACGTCGCTCAAGGGCGTGGCCAGGTCCACCCCGCTGAACGTCGCCGCGCCGGCGACGACCGTCGTGGGAGCCCCGGCGAACGTGAGGGTGACGGGGTTGGTGCCGCTCGGCGGATTGACCAGCTGCCAGAGTTCGGAATAAATAAGATTGTTGGTTGCCGCCATCACTTTGGTGAGATTCACCCCACCGTAAGTGAGGGCGCTGACCGACGGGGGGGTCGTGGCGCCGCCATTGCCAAAGGAGACCCCCACCAGCATCAAACGGTTTGCCGTGTTGGTCGTGACATGCATCCAGGTCAGCACGCCGGAGGAGTTGTTCCCGGAGTAGTTCGAGGAGGTCCTGTCGAAAACCACCTGGCCAGGCCCGCCGCCGACCACGGTGCCGCCGCCGGAGACGCTGACGACGTTGATGCCGGCGGGCAGGCGGTCGCTGACCACGAGGTTGCTGGCCATGGAGGGACCGAGGTTGGTCAGCGTGATGGTGTAGGTGAAATTCGTGGTGGCGAAAACACTGGCCGGGCCGGTCATCGTCGTGGCCACATCCGGTTCGAGTGCGGGCTTGATGGACACCGCCCCGATGGCCCACTCCTTCGAGGCGCCGCCCGGTTCCGACCAGGACATCGTCACGCTGGCGGCGCCATCTTCCGTACTGCCTGCGCCGCGCACCTTGGCGGCGCTGTCGGCCCGGGACCATCGCTGGGTCTGGTTGGCCCCTACGTTGAGAGTATTGCCGTCCTTGAAAGCCACCACAGCGAAGACCAACTCACGCCTGGCGGAGACGGCGTTCACGCTCGGGGTCGGGCTGTTGCCGCTGGCGGAGGCGAAGGTGCCCAGGGGGGTGCTCTGCTCCACCCCGGTGAAGGTCATGGCGCCGACGGCGAAGCCGTCCGATTTGGCACTCAGGGTGACGACGACATTCGTCGTGCCGCTCGGCGGGTTGACCAACCGCCAGATTTCCGCGCGCACCTGAGGGCTGCCATCGGTCTTGGCGCCCACGAGGGCCAGAGCCTGCCCGCCATAGGTGATGGAATTGACCTGCGCGCCCGACCCGTAAAACAGGGAGACGCCGACGAGCAGGAGGCGATTGGTCCCGCTGCCGGTTGTGTGCCTGAACGTCACGCTGGAGGCGGACGACTGGTTGGTGCTGCTGGTGTTGTCAGTGGTGATGGTTTTGACCGTCAGGCTGGCGTTGGTGCTGTAAACCCCGCCGTCGGCATTGGTGACGCCCACATAGTAAGCCCCGGCATGGGTCAGTTGGGCATTGGTGCGGGTGTAGCTGCTGCTGGTGGCCCCGGGGATGCGGCTCGCCTGGAAATACCACTGGTAGGACAGGGTGCTCCCGCCGCTGACCCCCACGGCAAAGGTGGCATCGCCCCCAACGGGAACCGTCTGGCTGGCGGGTTGGGTGGTAATGATCGGCGGCAGCGCGGCCACGGAGTTCATGACCAGGCACAGCCAGCACAACAACAGGCAGGACACGACCCGCGGCGTTCCCAAATGGGCGAAGCGCCGGGTCGGGGAAGTTGTTATTATATTTGGCATATGGAACGAATCAAAATCGGTAGGTGAGTTTCAGCCGGAAGCTGCGGCCATCACGCGGGAGTTGATCCTGCAGATGGAAGCGCGAGGACGGATCGGCGTAGGATTCATTCAGCAGGTTGTAAACGCTCCCCGAGACCTCCAGGTTCTTGAGGAGGTTTTGGCTGAAGAGGGTGAAATTGACGACGCCATAGCCCTCGGCCTCCGCTCCCGCGACGGTGGCTCCGCTGCTGGAGGTGTAAACGGTTTCGCGGCTGGTCATGTATTGATACTCCATGCTGGCAAACAGCTTCTCCTTCACCAGTGGCACGCTGAGGTTGGCCTTGAACAGGTGGACGGGGGAGTCGGCAAAGCCCCGGTGGGAGGATTCATTTTCGACTTTCTGGAAGGTGTAGCTGGCACGACCGCGCAGGCCGACGGCCCAGTTTCCCTCCAGCGCCAGTTCGGTGCCCCGGCTCTGCGCAGCGATATTATCGAATCTCCCGCTCTGATAGGCAATCAGGTCGTCCATCTGGCTGTAAAAGCCCGCGACGGAAGAGCGCAGGTGCCGCCCGATGCCCTGCTCATACACCAGTTCATACGTCGTGATCTCCTCCGGCTGGATGTCCTGGAATCGAGGATCGCTCAACTCGATGAAATTGGGCGACCGGTAAGCCGAGCCGTAGATGGCCTTGAAGGTCGATTTCTGGAATGGGCTGTAGATCAAGGCCAGGCGCGGATTGAGCGAGGGATCAAAATCCCCGTATTGGTCGTAGCGCAAGCCGCCGTTAAAATGGAGATTGGACCGCAAGGCAAAAACCCCCTGCACAAAGACCCCGTAACTTCGGCGGTCCGAGTCAACATTCTTGTAAGTGTGATCCTCCTCGTAAAGCCGTTGTTTCTGGCTGAAGTCATCGCGGTATTCCGCGCCCGCGGAGATGATGTGTTTTTCCCACAGCCGTTTGCTCAGGGCCAGCTCGGCGCCCCACCATTCGCCGGTTTGCTCCTCATCAAAAACCGACGTGGCCGCCGGATAACCCACCGGCAAGGTGATGTGGTAATCGTTCCGGTCGTAATAGACGTGGGCGTTCACATCCACGACCTCGGGATACTCGTGCGCAAATTTCAAATCCACGTAACTGCGCTCATCCACCGTGCGCAGACGCGGATCGTTGAACGTCGTGGAATGCTGGGCGGTGGGATTTTCCTTTTCGCGGCTGATGTACGCGCCTTGCAGGGTGAGATCCCAATAACTGACCGATCCAAAAAAGCTACCGTAGGCGTCGCTGTCCTTGTCCTCTGCGATGCCATGGTTCTGTTGGGGAGTGTTGAACTCCTTGTAAAACAACTCCTGCGGGCCGTCGCTGCCGTAGAAAGTGCCCGAAAGGAGCAACTCCACGCCGTTGGTGAAGGACTGGCCAACCGTCCCCCGTGCTTTGTAGGAGTTGAAGCTGCCGTATTCACCTGAAACCTCGCCGCCATCCACCCGCCCGCCTTTGCGGGTGATGACATTGATGACGCCGAAGAAGGCATTGTTGCCGTAAAGCACCGAGCCGGGGCCGCGAATGACTTCGACCCGGTCGATCAGATCCAGATCGAGAATGAAATCGGTGCCGAGGGCCGCACCGTCGGTCAGGTTGTTGTTGATGCGGTGACCGTCGATCAGCAGCAGCATCCGGCTGTTGAAATCCCCCAGGCTGAGGCCGCGCGTCCCCAGGAAGGCGTAGTTGCGGTCGTAGGACGCGTAAAAGCCGGGCAAACTCTGCAACACATCCGCCAGGGTCCGATAGCCGTAACGCTTGATCTCGTCCTTCGAGACGATGCTGACGGAGGCGGGGGCATCCGTGGTTTTTTGCGCGAACTTCGAGGCGGCATATACCGTGTCCACTTTCACTTCGAGCAACTGCTCCAGATCGAGCGCCTTCAACCTGGCCAAATCCGGAGCGGCCGATTCCTGCGCCCCGCCAGGCAGGAGGCTCAACGACAACACGACCGCCGTCGCCGCTTTTGGTGAGCGTCGTCGTCGCGGTTGAGCTTCAGGCTTCATGGCTTCTCAGAAACGGCAGAGCGGCCGTCCTGGACCAGTTCTGGAACAACGTGGAACTCAGTGTCAGGATCGTCAGCGCCCGTCGAATGACATTTACGTGTTCGATCATTCCTAAATGCCTGCGACCATTTCGCTTGAACGGCATATTGGGTTATCGGGTGAAGGAGCCTGGGCGTTAACAATAATCGTTTGTGACTTTTCGGGTTCCCGGAACGGGGATTGCCTTGTCAAACAGGTGGACGCCCGCCCGCCAGGCGAACGAAGGGCCAGCGCGGCAGCCATCAACCGGCTGCACCATCCCTCGACCGGAAGCCACTTTGCATCAAGATGATACCCGTTCAGCACTCGACCGCTTCTCCGGCGTCCCGGCCAGGAGAGGCATCGTCCGCGTGCTGCGCGACGCAACTCCCTGTCCCGGCATGGTTCGAACAGGGCCGGCTCCGCTCCTTTCTGCTCACCGTGTTGGGCTGGTTTTCTGCCGGACAGGCGGCCGATCCCAACACGGTCCGGCAGCGACAAATGGCTGCTCAAAATCGAGGTTCTGGAAAACGAAGACCGCTCCGCCGTGGATCCAGCCACCGGCGAACCGCCGGACGAAATCTTAGGCCGCCGATGGTTGGCGCCATTTTGCCAGCGGCGTTTCCCAGCCGGGAGACTGGGCGTCCGCTATTTCGCCGCCGGAGTCTCCTCGAAGGTGATATCGACGATCAGGTCAGCGGCGATCGCTTCGAGTTCTTTGCGGAGTTGCCCACGGTCGCAATTGTCCGGCACATGCAGCCAGGCGGAGGCTTTGAAGAGAATCTCGCCCGACATCGGTGCGCTGACGCATTCGGTGCTGAGCTCCTCGACGTTCACGCCGCGCGCCGCCAAGGCGCGGGAGATTTGGCGCACGATGCCCGGGCGATCGTGTCCGACGATTTCCAGCGCCATCAGTGTCTTCTCGGCAGCCTTCGCCTCGGGACGATCAGGTTGGACGACGACGGAGAGGCCGCGGCCCTGGAGATCGCGCAACGCCTGCACGAGGGCGGCCTGCTTTTCGGCGGGCAATTGGACGCGCAGAATACCGGCGAATTGGCCGCAGAGATTGGCCATGCGGCTTTCCACCCAGTTGCCTTCGTGCGAAGCCACGGTTTCGGCGAGGGATTCCACCAGTCCCGGGCGGTCCGGGCCGATCACGGTCATGACAAGTGAGGAGTTCATGCCGTTCTCTTACGCGGAGGACGCGGTGGAGGCAAGGCCGGTGAAGAAATGGTGTGGAACACATGCCGGTCGAGGGCGAGGAATCCCCGCACCCCAACCGCCTCTTTACTTTGGCGCCAGCAGCGGAATCACCTGCCGGCCGTGCCGGCGATACCGGCGAAAATCCGTGTCGAGTGTGAACACCTGACAATCCGAGTGCAGTTCCGCAAGCCGTACCAGGCACGCATCGGCCAGCGACATTGGCGTGTCCTCGTAGCGGCGCATCAGCGTTTCCAGCGCCGACGCCTCGGTCTCGATTTCCATCGCCACCTCAATCACGCCGGTCTGGACTTTCTTCAACACGTCCGCAGGCTGGCCGCCATTGCGCTGGATCAGGAAGCAGGCTTCCGTCAGCACCGGCTCGCAGGTCAGAAGAGGAGGCAGCAGCGCACCCATCTGCACTTTGGCCCAGTTGTGCCACTGATCGTTGCGATTGAGAAAGGCGACCAGCGGCCCGGTGTCCAGCAGGGTCCGCATCATTTTCCGAAACCTTCCAGGTGTTTTGGGTTGGTGGACAGATCACGCGGCCCGCGGACGCAGCCACACAGGTCTTCCATCAAGTCCAGGCAGGTGCCCTGCCCCGGACTGCTCCGCTGTTGTTCCAGCGCCTGGCGGACGAGGGCCGACTTCGAGCGCCGCAGTTCGCGGGCCTGCCGTGTCAACCAGGCCGCCAGTGGCACCGGCAGTTTTACCGAAACCGTTTTCATGGGTGTGAAGGTAATACCAAACTGACAGAGCGCCAAGACCAAAGCTCAAGACCCGCGGTTCAGCCGCGGTGGGATGCACGACACTCCCCGGTGGCGCAGAGTGGCACCCTGCTGTATCGCAGATTTTCAATCTGTCTGACGCAACTTCAATCCCGGCCGGCCGCGAAATTTCGGACGGTTTGCCGAAGGCAATTCGGCGATACGGCAGAGTGCAACTCTGCGTTACGAGGCAGGCATCCTTCGGTCGCCGCGCGCTGAATGAGCACTGAAAACTTGGACACCGTCCACTCGTGAAGCTGCTCCGGCAACCCGGCGTCCAACGCCGCATGAATTTCCGAATCTCCCTGGCGGTCGGGCGACGATTGATTCTCGTGTTCGTTCTGGCCGCCTGTTTCCACGGCCTCGCTCACGCGCAAGCGCCGGGCGTCAGCATCGGGACCAATCGATTCAACGAAAAGTCCATCCGGCAATGGACGCTCCAAGGTCCGCTCGGCGAAACCCCGCGACGCGTGACCGAAGCCCTGCCACTTTCGGATCAGCAGAATGCCGGTGGCTGGGAGAAGTTCGCGCCGATGTGGGATGAGTTCGACGGCGCGGCGCTCGATACGAACCAATGGACGGTGGGCATGTCCTGGTGGCGCGGGCGTCAACCGGCATGGTTCAATCCGACCAACGTCTTCGTGCGCGATGGACAATTGCACCTTGTCCTGCGCAAGGAGACGGTGCCGAAGGAAATGGAGAAACTCGGTTATCACGACTACACCTCGGCCGCGCTGCACACCAAGGCGCGCTCCAGCTTCGGCTATTACGAGGTGAAGGCGCGCCCGATGAATTCCGCCGGATCGAGTTCGTTCTGGTTCCAGCAGGACGCGATTCCGGGCTGGGGCACTGAGATCGACGTCTTCGAGATCGGCGGCAAAGCCAAAGGCTACGAGCGCAAATACAACATGAACGTCCATGTCTTCCGGACGCCGCTGGAGAAACGCCACTGGAGCGTGGGCGGAGTGTGGGAAGCGCCGTGGCGGTGGGCCGATGACTTTCACATCTATGGCTTCGATTGGGGCCGTGATGAGTTGACCTGGTATGTGGATGGCGTGCGCGTCCGGTCGGTGCAGAACACGCACTGTCACCAACCGCTGTATTTGATCTTCGACAGCGAGACGATGCCGGAGTGGTTTGGCCTGCCGCAGGATGCCGATCTGCCTTCGACCTTCAGCATCGAATATGTCCGCGCATGGCGGAAGAAAACCGGCGAGAACTGAACCCGAAAAGCTGGTTCGGCGAGAAGATGGGCACGAGAGTCGCGCGGCAGAGCCGACATCCCGCTGGCGCTGGGATTTGTGCAAGGCGAACCGGCGGCACCGTCTCGCGATCACATCCGTTTACGGCGGCGCGCTGGCGCACCCTTCACTCGGCTTGATCCTTCTTCACAAATTTCTGCGCTTGCAGCCAGAAGACGAGGTCAGCCGCCCACGGGTGGGCGTTCTTGAATGGCGGCTTGTCCGCCAGGCCGAGGCCGTGGCGGCCTTGCTGGTAGATGTGCAAATCGAAGGGCACGCCGGAGCGTTGCAGCGCAGCAGCAAATTCAAGCGAGTTTTCCACCGGAACCACCGTGTCTTCCGAGGTGTGCCAGACGAAGCAGGGTGGCGTCTCCTTCGTGACCTGCCGTTCGCTGGAAAGAAACACCACCAGCTCCGGGTCTGGATTTTTTCCGAGCAGATTGTTCTTCGAGCCTTGATGCGTTTTGGAGCCCAACGTGATGACCGGGTAGCACAGGATGCCGAGATCGGGCCGGCAACTCTCGCGGTCCACCGGGTCCACCGCGGCCGGGATGCCGGCATCAAAATGCGTCACCGCCGTCGAGGCGAGATGTCCGCCGGCAGAGGAACCCATCACGCCGACGCGTTTCGGATCAATCTTCCAGTCGCCGGCCCGAGCCCGCACGAGGCGGAGGGCGCGTTGCACATCCTGAAGCATGGCCGGATGCCGGTAGCCGTGGCTGCCGAGGCGGTACTTGAGGACGAAACCCGCGACGCCTTGCTGGTTCAGGAAGAGCGCGTAGTCGTTGCCCTCATGCGCGGCGAGTCCTCCGTAGCCGCCGCCGGGACAGATGACGATGGCGGCGCCGGTGGCCTTGCCGGGTTCGGGCAGATAAGCGGTCAGCGTCGGGATGTCGCTGGCATTGGTGCCGAGCGCGCCCGGGGCACCGTCGGGCCAGAGCGGAATGGACGGTGGCGATTGGGCGAAGGCAGTCATGGCGGCAAGGCCGAATGCGAGAGTGAGAACGATGGGTTTGAACATGGCGCGACGCTAGCGGATCGCGCGTGAGTCGGGAAGGAAAGATCGAGTATCTATCGTTGCGAAAGTCTCTCCCAGGTAGATGACATGAGTAGTTGGCGGGCGAGCGCGGGAGGCGCTACACCCACCAACGTATGAAACAACCGACCGTCAATAACTCCGAAGTTCGCGCGGAGCAAGCCGCGAGCAAGCAGCATCAAATCATCAAGCTGGGGCTGGACGTGCATGCCGAGTCCATCGTGGTGGCGCGCCAGATAGACCACAGCGCGCCGCAGCCGCCGCAGAAGTTCACCCCGGCCAAGTTTCTGGCCTGGGTCAAAACCCAGGTGGCCTTGGCCGACACCGTCCACTCCTGTTACGAGGCGGGCGCGTTTGGCTTCGGGCTGCACCGCCAGCTC
>JBBRWD010000125.1:0-18895 GCA_038249465.1 Limisphaerales bacterium
ACAAGCCTCGATCGCCTTGTTAATGGCGGCCGTGTCGAGGGTCTTTCCATCGCCGACGGCGCCGAAGTCGCGCACGCTATACACTCCAGGCGCGGCAAGTGCCAAACCGGTAGTGAAGAAGACGACCAGCATCGGGAGGAGCATGTGGGAGCCGATCTCAGTTCGGAGAAAAGAATAGTGAATTGCCGAGCCCGCCCAGTTCTTCGTCCTCATAGGATATCGCTTTGTGACGCTCCACAGGCAAAGGAATTTATTCTCCTGAGCTTCTGGTCAACGAGTGCACTCGCGAGATATGGATAGGGGAGACTTGGATGTCAAGACAGGGAACATCTGGTGTCGTTAGATCCTCCGAACTGGAACGTGGCGTGAACTCCGACGGCATCAAAATTGTCTCCTCGTCGAATGTCTTCATCGCCGACTCGATCATCTGCACGGCCGACGATGATGCTTGGAACGGAAACCCACGCGCCGGGCCTTCGAGGAAGGGAATTTGGAGCCGACGACCTGCCCGCTGGAGCCGGGCTGCGGCGAACTGCTTGTGCAGGCGGCCGTGAAGCTCCTGGCCGAATTCAAACCATGAAGCCGACATTTTTGCTCCCTGGAACCAGTCTTGTGCCTTTGCCGACACCGGGCACGGCTTTCCTTCGCGAGCACTGGCAGGAGATGGAGCGCACCGCCCCGTTTGATGGACTCAACTTCGACGTGGTCACCAGGAAGCCGGACGGAGGCCGTGCTGATTCCTGTGAATCTGGGATGGTTTGCCGTGGCGGTGCGCGTGGTTCACCCACCGCAAGTGGCTTTGACGTGGCACCGGCACGGGAATAGCCCTCATCGAAGGGTCAGAATCGTCCAAGAAATGGATGCATCTCTTCTAGTCGCCTTGGCCCCACGGTGCATGATCTGGTCATGACATGTTCAGCACCCAATCGGATCACTGTTGGTTCCCTGCCACTGCTGGTTCTCGTGTCCAACCTGCTCTTGGAAACGCTTGTGCCCGCCGCCGCGCCCTCGCCGCAGTTTCCGCTCAAGGTCGGCGAGAATCGGCGCCATCTGGTGGACCAGCGCGGCACGCCTTTCTTCTTCCAGGCCGACACGCCGTGGATGCTCTTCACCAAACTCACCGAACCGGAGGCGAAGGAATACATCGCGCGGCGCAAGGAGCAGGGCTTCACCGCGCTTCAAGTGATGCTCACCGGCTTTCTCGGCATGACGAATCTCGCCGGGCAACTGCCCTTCGCCGGCACGCCGCCCGAACAGGACTTCGCCCAGCCAAGCGAGAAGTTCTTTGCGAACGTTGATCGTGTTGTCACCGAGGCGCAGCGCCAGGGAGTGCTGCTCGCCATCGCGCCAGCGTGGTCGGGCTGCTGCGGAGAAGGCTGGGCGGGCAAGGAAAAGGACGGCCGATCGAAGCCCCTCAACGCAAACGGCGCGGAGAAGTCGCGCGAGTTGGGCCGCTGGCTGGGCCAGCGTTACGGGAAGTTTGCCAACGTGATGTGGATCCTTGGCGGCGATAACGACCCGCACAACGCCCAGAAGGAAATCCGCGCGCTGGGCCTGGGCCTGAAGGAGGCCGCGCCGCACCAGCTCATCACCTATCACGCGGCATCGTCACATTCGAGCACCGACGTGTGGCCGGCGGACGAACGGTGGCTCGATGTCTCGATGGTCTATACCTACTTCCGCGGCTTCAACAAGGCCTGGAACAAAAACCAGCCGGATGTTTACGAGGTAAGCCACGCTGAGTTTGCGAAGGCGCCGGTGCGGCCGTTCTTCCTCGGCGAATCCACCTACGAAGGCGAGCATGACGCCTGGGGTTCGGCCTTGCAGGCGCGCAAGCAGGCGTATTGGGCCGTGCTGGGCGGCGGCTTTGGCCACGCCTACGGCTCGCCCAACTGGCATCTGCGTGACGATTGGCGGAAGGTGGCGGCGCTGCCGGGCGCCGAAAGTCTGCGCCATTTGCGCCACTTGTTCACGGTGCGACCCTTCTTCGAGTTGGAGCCGGATGTGAAGAACACCGTGGCCGTGGCCGGACAGGGCCGCTACGCGACCAACGATTGGGCGGCCACCGCGCGCGCTCGCGATGGCCGCTTTGTGATCGCCTATCTGCCTTCGCCCCGCGCACTGGAAATCGATCTGTCCAAGGTCGCCGGCAAACAAGCCCGCGTTTCGTGGATGGAAGCCGCCACTGGCGTGGTGCATGCGGGTGGCACGGTCGCCACCCGCGGCACCAAAGTGTTTTCGCCCCCGGAAGCCGACAGCCCGAAAGACTGGGTGTTGATCCTGGACGATGCCGAGGCGCCCTTGGCCGATCTCGGGCTCCGCCTCGGGAAGACCGCCGCGCTGCAAAGCGTCGATCACCGGGGTGACTGCCGCCATGGCGCGCCAGCCAAGGATGGGGAAACAATTTTATTGCCGAAGGAAATGGGTCTTTCCCTGGTGGCTTACGGCAGTGAATACGGACATCACTGCGGCGAGGATCAGGGCCGCTTTGCCTACGTGCCTTTGGCGGGCGACTTTGATGTGGCCGTTCAGGTCAGCGCCATCACGAACCACGGCGCGCAGCACTTTAAGCAACACCCGACCCCGGCCAAGGCCGGCCTCATGTTGCGCGAAGGCAACGATCCCGCGGATCGCTACGTCGCCATTTGGGCGGTCTCGAATGAAGCCTTGGATCACTATCCCGATGCCTTTCATTTCGACGCCCGCCTGGCGCGCGGAGCCTGGTTGGGCAGCGAGCCAAAGGGCGAGTTCCTTTACGGCTACATCAACCGCAAGCACGGCGATCTCTTCATTCGCAACTATCCGGATGTGTGGGTGCGCCTGAAACGCACGGGAAACCGTGTCGCGGCCTTTGTGTCGAAAGACGGCAAGACCTGGGCATCACCCAGCACCCCCGCCTTTGATCTGCCGCTGCCCGAGGTGGTCTATGTCGGCGTCGCACTGGCCTCAGCCCCCGAGGGCTCCTTCGAGGCGCGATCGACGGCGACCTTCAAGAATCTCAGCGGACTGCCTCCTTTTGCGGACAATTGATGTGTCAGGGGTCATGCGATAACGAAAGCCAACCTGTTATGAAAGCCAATCTGTTTTGCCAAACGGTCATCGCCGCCGGGGTCACACTCGGTTGCGCCATGGCGGCCGATAAGAATGCGTCGGCACCGGTGTCGCCACCGCCGGGCCAATACCAGGTCACCTGGGTCGGTAACTCCTTCCCCGGCGCCAGCAACAAATGGGTGCAGAACTTTTTCATCCACACGAAGGTTCAGCCCGATGGCACGGTGAACACGTGGAGCCATTGGGATGAAGGCGGAAAGAAGTTCGGCGCTTACAAGGACGGCGACGTCATCGGCAACACCAACGTCAGCCCGAACAGCCTGGAGACGCGCGACAAGCTGGGCCGGCTCTGGAAACTCCAGATCGATTATACTGATCCGAAACATCAGGAGTGGGAGTTTGTGCCCAAGGGCATCTCGTGCGACGGGCAGGGGGTCGCGTTCCCCGAACTGGTTCAACCGATGGCGCTCGCGCTGGCGAATGACGGCTCGTTGATGGTGGCGGATTCCGGCACCGGCCCGAGGCAGCAGGTGCTGTTTTATGATGTGACGGATTTCAACAAGCCCAAGCTGGTGAAGTCGTTCGGCGAACGCGGTGGCATCCGCGCGGGCACCCCCGGACAAATCACGCCGCTGAAGTTCTGGGGCATCCGCGGGCTGGGCATGGACGCGGCCGGCAACCTCTATGTCGCCATGAGCGAACAGGGGTCGGTGCTGCGCTCCTTCACCCCGGACGGCACGCTGCGCTGGGAATTGCACGGCGAGTTCTTCTGCGACGTCGCGGTGGCCGATCCGACCGACGACGCGGCCACCGTCTGGGGCATCCAGGAACGCTACACGATGGATTGGGCGCAGCCCCTCTCCCGCCCTTTGGGCACCGTCTCCCCCTCGGCGGGGGAGAGGGACGGGGAGAGGGGGCGTGTCGAGCCACCCCACTCGCGTTGGGTCAGCTACACGCTCGACCGCCACAAGTATCCGAACGACCCGCGCGGCCTGATGCACGTGAAACAGCAGGGCGAGCACGGACTCACCTCCCCACAAATCGTTTACCTCAAGGGCAGGCGATTCCTGTTCGTCGGCGGCATGTTTGCCAGCAATTTTATCAACATCTTCCGCTTTGATGGCGAGCTGGCGATGCCCGCCGGTCTGATTCTCCAATGGGGCAACAACCTCTATAACACCGACCTCAAGTGGCCGCCGCACAAGCCGGACGGCAAAGCTGCCATCTGGCGCGACCTGAATGGCGACGGCGATTACCAGGCCAATGAGTTTGCGCCGAACACCCCGCGCGTGAAGCCCGGCCCGTTCTGGGTGGATAAGAAGGGTAACATCTGGATGGCCTACGGCTTCTTCCGCTATGACTTCCAGGGCCTCGACGCGCAGGGTAATCCCATCTACTCCGCTGACAAGGTTACCGTCCTCGACAAACCGAAAGGGGTGAACAAGGTCGCGCGCGTTTGTTTTCTTGATGACGGCGACACGTTGATTGTCGCCGAGGAAGGCAGCGACATGCGGCATATCAGCCGCGTCTTTGTCTGCAAGGGTTACCTCGCCGGGAATCGCGAAACCGTTTCGTTCGTGCCGGGCGCTGGCAAGGAAGCCGCGTGCGTCACCGCCGTCGGCGACTACGCCTTCACGGGAGGCTGGAAGACCCGCGGACGCATCTGGGTCAACCGGCTCAGCGACGGCGCGGAAGTCGGCGTCTTCGATCCCGGCCCGACCGTTGGCGGCGTGGAGAACACTGGCTGGATCGACGTATTGACTGGCATCAACGCCTTCAAGCGCAGCACCGGCGAATACCTCGTCTTCGTCGAGGAAAACTACAAGGCCAAGTCGCTCATCTACCGTTGGAAGCCATGAACAAGCTCCTGCTTCTGTTAAACATGATCGCGGCGCTCAGCCTCTCTGATGAACTGCGAGCGGCTGAGTCGCCTGTTTCAGCCTATCAGGAAATGCGGATCTACACCGTAACCACGAACAAGATGGACGGCGTGTTGGAGCGCTTCCGAGATACGGTCGAACCTGTACGCCGCAAGCACGCCATCAAGACGGTCGGCTATTGGACGGCGCCGGGCACGACGAATGGCGGCGCGTTCGTTTACCTGATGGCCGCGGCTTCCAAGGAGGAGTTGCAGAAGCAGGAGAAGGAGTTCGGCGCGGACCCGCAGTTCAAGGAAGGCTACGCGGCCTCGAACAAGAAACACGGCAAGACGGTGGACAAGATCGTCACGCTGGCGATGCCGGGCGACGCCACGACCCAGTTTGATTTTACCGCGCGCAAGACGCCGCGCGCGTTCGACCTCCGCATTTACTCGGTGCTGCCCGGCAAGCTCGACGCCTTCCGCAATCGCTGGCGCGATTTCGCGGTGCCGATCTACAAGCAGCACGGATTGCACAGCATCGGCTGGTGGGTCGCGGAGAAGACGGATGCCGCCGGCAATGATCAATTCGTCTGTCTGCTGGCGGGCGAGAGCATTGCAGCGATTCAGAAATCCATCTCCGCCTTCCATCAGGATGCCGACTGGCAGCGCGTGGAGAAGGAAACCGAACGCGAAGGCAAATTTCGTTCCTCCGTCACCGCCTACCAACTCACTCCGACAGATTTCTCCACACTCCGATGAAAACACCAATCCTCATTGCCGCCCTCGCAACCCTTACCACCATCACCTCGCTGGAGGCCGCCGAAGTCTATAAGGAGCCGCACGTCCGTTACTTGATCGCCGACATGACGCTCGGCGGCTCGCCGGATTACTACAAACAGCACGCGCACGATTCTGTTCCGGCCACGGCACTCAAGGAATGGGAGGCTGGCGCGCGGCTCATGAACACGAATCAATTCGAGCGGCGGCGCATCCAGACCCCTTACGGCAAATCCATGCGGGTCGTCTTCAAAGGCACGGAACGGACCGCCACCGGGGCCGATGTGCTGCTCACCTTGGACCTCACCTTCGAGCAGGCGCCGATGCGACTGGTGCTCGCTGATCTCACGCTAGGCCGGCCCGTGGCGTTCTACGAGGCGAAGAAGTCCGACCCAAGCGTGGCCGAGGCGTTGAAGCGTTGGGGCTACGGGGCTCGGGTGGTGAACACGAACCTCTTCACCGCGCGCGGGGAGAAGCGTGAACTGGTATATGTCACCAACGGCCGGCAGCTCGACGGCGCGCTGGTGAAGCTGAACACCGACCCGCATTTCTCCGAAGGCTGGCTGCGGTATCTCATCGCGGAGATGCAGCTCGGCACGCCAAAGGAGAAGTTCCTGAGCTTCGGCCAGCGCTTCCATGACTACAACTGCCTCGAAGCCGTCGCCTATCTGGACGCCGGTTACAAGGTGACCAACCTCGATCGTTTCGAGCTGAAGCCAGTGAAGAACAACCCGACCGTCGTTTACAAGGGCACCGAGAAACGTGTGGATCCGTTTGACATCCTCCTTACTTCCGATACCGCCAAGCCATGAAACTCCAAAGCATCACTCGTCGGAAAATCACTGTCGTTCTTGCCGCTCTGTTGGCCGTCGTGGCCGTTGGACCGCGCGCGTCCGCCCAGTCCGCCGACTGGACCGAGGTCATCTGGCGCGAGCCGCAAGTGCGTTATCTGCTCGCCGACATGACCGGCAGCGGCAAGACCGACCTCTACCGCAAATACGCCACCGAGGAGCGCGATCCGGATTCGCGCGAAGCCATCCGGCTTTGGGACGCCGGCGTGCGAGTGATCAACACTGGCGAGTTCGAACGCAAGTGGGTCACCAATCAGTTCGGCAAGGACGGTCGTGTCTTTCGCATCGTGCAACGCGGCAGCGACCGCACCATCACCGGCAACGAAGTCCTGCTGACCAGCGACCTGGGTTTTCAAGACTCGGCCATGCGCGTGGCGCTGCTTCATTTCACGCTGGGGAAGCCGCTCCCGGAATCGGAAGGCCGCAAACAGGACATGAACACCGCCGAGGCGATACGCCGCTGGAAAGCTGGCGGACGAGTGCTCAACACGAACTGGTTTGAGATGCGCGGCGCAGGCATTGAGCGCCGGGTCTATTACAAGGGCACCGACCGGATGGCTGAAGGTGCGTCCATCCGCCTGAATTGCGACCTCGCCTACCCCGAAGTGAACGTCCGCTATTTCCTCGCGGACATGATGCTGGGCGGCTCGCGCGACTTCTACCATCGCACGGCCGAGTCCGCGCACGAAATGGGCTGTCAAGAAGCCGTCGCCCGCTTCGACGGCGGCGTGAAGGTCACCAACCTCGACCAGTTCGAGCGCAAGAAAGTGGACGGCAAAATTCTCATCACCCGCAAAGGTTCCAACCAGCGCATCAGTGGAAACGAAGTGAAACTCAGTTCCGATTGACCTCACTGCATCTGACATCCATGAACATCCGACTTCCTATCTTGGCGGGCCTCGCCGGCCTGCTTTGCCTGCCAGCCGCGGCTCAGACCATTCCCACCGCCAAGCCCGGGCCTCCGGGCGTCTTCGGCATCCAGGATTTTGGCGCCAAGGCCGACGGCGTGACGGATTGCACAGAAGCCATTCAGAAGGCGGTGGACGCGGCCAGCGTGAAGGGCGGCGTGGTGCAGGTGCCCGTCGGGCGCTGGCTTTGCCGCGGTCATCTGGTGCTCAAGATGGGCGTCCACCTGGCCGGCATGAATCAGGCACCTCAGTCGTGGGAGCCGGCGACTGGTTCCATCCTCTTAGCCACTGCAGGCCGCGATCGCGAGGAGGCGCCCGCCTTCATCGAGATGCGCAGTTCGACTTCGATCAAAGGAGTCACGATCTATTACCCTGAGCAGAAAGCGGAGGACATCCGACCTTATCCGTGGACCATTCAGATTCGCGCCGACTCCTCGGACCCCAAGGCCGTGAGCTTCGACAGCACGGTGGAAAACGTCACGCTGGTGAACAGCTACAACGGCATCCGCACCGGCCCAACCGAGAACGGCCGGCATCGCCTCTTTCAGATCAACGGCTGCGTCCTGCGCCGTGGCATTCTCGTCGAGGGCACCGGCGACATCGGCCGGATTGAGAACGTTCAGTTTCACTCGCATTTCTGGGCGCACAAAGCCTTCGCCGGCGACTGGAAGACTGTCTTCGCCTACATGCAACAGAACCTCGAAGCGTTCATCTTTGGCCGCACGGACTGGGAATACGTGAACAACACCTTCGTGTTTCCCGCCAAGGTGGGCTATCGCTTCATCGAGAGTCCTGGAAAGGATTGGGGCGGCGCGTGCAACGGCCAGTTCTCCGGCATCGGGGCCGATGCTTGCGACACCTGCGTCCTTGTCGAGGCTATTCAGCCGCAGGGGCTCCAGATCGTGAATGGCGAGTTCAATGCCCACCGGGTCGGGCGTAGCACGCAGGTCATCGTGGAAACCAACTGCTCCGGCAACATCCGCTTCGTGAACTGCGGATTCTGGGGACCTGTCTTGCATAACGCCGTGCTGGGCGGCAGTTCCTACGTGTCGTTCTCCGACTGCTACTTCTCAAACGACAACCACGACAATCCGGGCTTTGCGATCAGGGTCGAAGGAGGAAAACTCCAGGTGCAGAATTGCACCTTCGACGCGCGGTCGAAGCAGCGGAAGCCCGGGAATGCCTGGAGCGAGCAGGACTCGCGTGATCAGCCCGGCAGCATTCATCTCAAGAGCGGCGTTCGGCACGCCATCATCCGTGGCAACAACGGTTACTACGGCGTGAACGTGAAAAACGAGATCGGCGACAAGGCCATCATCGCCGACAATGAGCCTTACCGTCCCGAACCTTGAACCCAGACCTCATGCGAATTCTCATCCTCGGCGGCACCGGCAACATCAGCACCGCCATCACCCGCGCCCTGCAAACTCAAGGCCACGACCTCACCCTGTTCAACAACGATGCCACGCGCCCTGACTGGCTGCGACCGGAAGTGAAGGTGCTTTCCGGCGACCGCAAGAACCACGCCGTCTTCGAGCAGCAGTTGGCCGGGCTGGGTCCATGTGATTGTGTCGTGGACATGATCGCGTTCGAGCCGGAGGACGCCGAGTGCGATGTGCGCATCTTCCGAGGCCGCACCAAGCAGTTCATTTTTTGCAGCACAGTGGATGTGTATGACAAGACGCCCAACCGCTATCCGGTGACCGAGGAAAACGGCGTGCTCAGCGCCCGGCCTTCCTTCGCGTATGGCTGGAAGAAGGTGCAGTGCGAGCAGACGATGTGGGCGGCGCACCAGCGCGGGGATTTCGCCCTCACCGTCCTGCGCCCGACCTTCACTTACAACGAGACCTGGAGCCCGGGCATCCATTCCTTTGGCGGCCAGAGTTATCACCTCGACCGGTTGCTGCAGGGCAAGCCGTTCATCCTGCACGGCGACGGGACTTCCATCTGGGTGGCGTCGTATCGCGACGACACGGCCAGCGGATTCCTCGGCGCCGTTGGAAACGAGAAGGCGTTCGGCCAGGCCTACAACCTTTCGGGCGACGAATGGATGACTCACAACCACATCTGGCGGACCCTCGCCCGCCTGCTGGATGCTCCGGAGCCGGATTTCGTTTACATTCCGACCGAACTCCTCGGCAAGCTCGCCCCCAAGGAGGCCGAGTGGTGCGTCGAGAATTTCCGCCACAACAACATTTTCGACAACGCGAAGGCGAAGCGCGACCTCGGCTTCCGCTACACCGTGAAGTTCGAGGAGGGCGCCCGCCGGTGCCTCGACTGGGTGCGCGCCAATAACCGCATCGAGGACTGTGCCAAGTATCCCTTCTACGACCGCATCGTGGAGGCCTGGCGCCGGCATGAGGCAGCGATGGTGAAGGAGATGCAGATGAACCCTCAGCCATGAACAGCCCCCGTCCATCTCCGCGTCCGTTGCTCTACACGGTCTATTTCATCTATTTCTTCTGTGGGCTGACGCTGTGCTTCGAGGGAGCGTTCAACCCGGAGTTCAAGGACTACTTCCAACTCGGGTACCAGCAGCAGATGTATACGATGTTCGCCAAGAACATTCCCTTCGTGCTGGCGGTGGGCATTGGTTTCCTCATCCCGCGCCTCGGCTACAAGAACTGTCTGACCATCGGTATGGCCCTGTTTGCCACCGGCACGCTTTTGCTGGTGCCCGGCCTGGGCAGCGGATCGTACGCGGTTGTGCTGATCGCCTTCTTTGTCATCGGGCTGGGCTTCAACTTCCAACTGGTGGCGGGCAATCCGATGCTCTCCGCCTTGGGTCCAGCCGACGGCAGTTCCAGCCGCCTGAACCTGGGCAACGCCCTGGGCGCGATTGCGCAGATCCTTGGACCCGTCACGCTCACGCTCATCATCCCGGCCAGCGTGATCACCGTGCAGGGCAAGTTGCCCTACATGAAAGGGCTATTCACGGTGATTGGCGTTCTCCTGTTCGGCGTGGCTTTGCTCACGCTGGTCGTTCGCAACGGCAACGCTTCCGCTGGGGTTCGGTCGCTCGAGCGCACCGCTTCCGTCACGGCGGTCGGCGAAGGCTCGTGGTTGAAGCCGAAGCTCCTGTTCGGTTTCGTGACCATCTTTCTGGTTCTGGGCGCTGAAGCCGGATTGTTTGGCCTTTACCGGAATTACCTCGAAGATGCGAAGATCGCCGGGCTGACCTCGCATCAATCGCAGTTCATGTTCACCGTCTATTTTGCCGTGTTCGCGTTTGGACGCCTGGTGGGTTCCGCCGTGCAGAAGAATATCCAGCCGGCGATGACCCTGGTTGTCGGAGCAACCGTCGCTCTGTTTCTCCTGGCGGTGATCGTCACCGCCAAAGGCCCGTTTGCCATCGCGGCCGCCACTGCGATCGGCTTCTTCGTCTCGATCTTTTTCCCCACGCTCTACGCGCTGGCCATCGAGGGGCTTGGCGAACAGACCGCGAAGGCCTCCGGGCTGCTGACCATGGGATTTCTGGGCTGCGCCGTGTTGCCGGTGTTGCAAGGGTGGATGGCGGATCGGCCGGGCCTGGGATTGCAACGCTCCTATGCGCTGAGCTTCCTCGCTTACCTCGCGGTGCTGGCGTATGCGTGGAAATCCATGTGCCGCCCTGAAGCGAATCGAACCGCATGAAACATCTCCGCATCTCCGACAACCGCCGCTTCCTCGTCTTCGACGACGGCACGCCGTTCTTCTGGCTGGGAGACACCGCCTGGGAACTCTTTCATCGCTGCACGATCGAGGAAGCCGACCTATACCTCGAGAACCGCCGGCAGAAGGGCTTCAACCTCATCCAAGCCGTCGTGCTCGCGGAGTTCGATGGGTTGAATACACCCAACCCTTACGGCGAGTGCCCGCTCAACGGCAACGATCCGCTCCAGCCGCACGAGCGTTACTTCGACCATGTGGATCGCGTCATCCGTCTCGCTGGCGAAAAGGGCTTGTTCGTCGGCCTGCTCCCGACGTGGGGTGACAAGATCGAATTGCTCGCGCACGGCAAGGGGCCAATCATCTTCAACCCTGACAACGCGCGCGGCTACGGCGAGTGGATCGGCCGCCGCTATCGCGACTTCGAGAACCTCATCTGGATCAATGGCGGCGACCGCAGCGGCGGCGGCGCCAACACCGCCATCTGGAACGCCCTCGGCTCAGCGATCAAGTCAGCGGACCCGAATCACCTGATGACCTTTCATCCGCTAGGCGGCGGCGGTGGGCACAGTTCGTCGGAGTGGTTTCACCACGCGGACTGGCTCGACTTCAATCTGGCCCAGTCGGGCCACGAATGCCGCAACCTGCCCAACCACCAGATCGTGGCGCGCGACTACGCGCTTCAGCCCACCAAGCCCTGCCTCGACGGCGAGCCGCGCTACGAAGATCACGCCGTCAACTGGAAGCCTGCCGAGTTGGGCTACTTCGACGACTACGACGCGCGGCAGGCAGCATACTGGGCGGTATTCGCGGGCGCGTGCGGCCTCACCTACGGCTGCCATCCGATCTGGCAGTTCCTCGATGCCGGACGCGAGCCGGTCGGCTTCGCGCGACGTCCGTGGCGCGAGGCGATGGATCTTCCGGGCGCCTACCAGATGGGGCATCTGCGGCGACTCATCGAATCGCGGCCCATGCTCGAACGCGTGCCCGACCAATTGCTGCTCGTGGGCGGAGTTGGCGAAGGCGCCGGGCATCAGCGCGCCCTCCGCGGCCGGGATTACGCGATGTTCTACACGCCCACCCGCCGCGCACTGGAAGTCCAACTGGGCAGGATCAGCGGCGCCAAGTTGAATGCGTCGTGGTTCAACCCGCGCACCGGTGAAGTTGCCCGGATCGGCGAGATCGCCAACCGGGAGCGGCACACCTTCGAGCCGCCGGGCGACGGCGATTGGGTGCTCCTGCTCGATAATGCGGCCAGAGAATTCCCTTCGCCGGGCAATGGGGTCGCATCTGTATTATCAACTTTTGAGAATCCTCTGCCGTAATCGCACCTCCATCCATGAAACACCTCCTCCGAATACTCCTCTTCCTACCCCTCATTCCCGCGCTGGCGGCCGAGCCGCAGGTGCGCCTCGAACTCGTCCCGCAGGACGGCATCTTCCGCATGTACCCGCTGGCGGCCGACGGTTCGACCAAGTCCGTCCGCATCGAGCTGCGCGCCTCCAGCAAATCGACGAACGGACGGGACCTTCTCGTCCGCTTCACCGCTCAGGACATTTTCCGGAAGCCGGTGGCGTGGCGGCAGGAGGTGCGCCTGAAGCTCCCGTCGGAGGGCACGACGGTGACCAACACCGTCGATTTTCAGGCCGGGCAGGGATTCTCCCAGGTGTTCGCCACCTGCCAGGCCGACGGTCAGTCTTATGAGGCTTCCACCGGCATCGGCATCATTCCCCCGCATCATCGCGGGGTGCGGCCCGACTCCTTCTTTGCCTCCAACACCTCCGCCATCCGGACCGGTCTGCAGTTGCGGTTCCTCCAGGCCATCGGCATGAAAATCCAGCGGACCCATCTCAATCCCGTGCGCGCCACAATCCCGGACCAACCCCAGGGCGCCTGCCGCCTCGACCTCGCCGCCATGGATCGCGCGTGGCAGGACTGCCTCGATCACGACACCTGGATCCTGCCGATTGTCGGCTACAACTTTGGCGAACGGATGCGGTCGGAACTCGCGCGCCGCACGGACATGCACGGGCCGCCGCGCGATTTGCGCGAGTTTGTCGATACCTGGGAAACCATTGTGCGCCGCTATCCCCGCATCACCACCTGGGAGTTCTGGAACGAACCATGGATCTACGGCTGGACCTGGGCGGCCGAGCCGGAGGTGTACCGCCAGTTCCAACGCGAGTGGTGTCGCATGGCTTTGTCCGTCAATCCGGCGATGCGGATCGTGGCCGGCAACAGCTCCATGTTCACCGAGGACCATATCGAGCCTTACCCTGAATCCTGGAAGGGCTTGCTGCAGGGCACCTTTGTCCCAAAGACACCACAACCTGTAGATCGTCAGATTTTGAAACAGCCCACCCATCCACTCCAACCGCGTCTTTCAGAAAAAGCCCCGCTACTCGCTTGTTTGAGGGCTAGGGAGACTGCAATAGAAAAGGCAGTCCAATGACTTGCAACCCTGGCGCGGTTATCTCGCAACGCGCAGCGGCTTCGATTTCCTGCAAGGCATCGGTGTCAACTTGCACGTCTCCGCGGACCGCGAGCAACTGGCCATCCGGCTGCTCGCCGAAACGGGCTTTTCTGACAAGACCCTGGGATGAGCTGCCAGAAGATGCTTGGTCCCAACCCTCACGGGCAGGGCGCGTCAGTCCCCAGCGCGCCGTCGGGTTGGCCCGGAGTGGTTCGCGGCGCGCTGGGACAGACGCGCCCTGCCCAGTCCGGGTGTCGTCATCCCACTGCCTGGGGAGTAAAACGTTTCGCATCCAGATCGGTTGGGGCGCGATGAATTGGGCCGAGAACGCGGTGAAAGATGCTGACGGTTTTCATTCGTTCGGGAGGACAGTGAAGACGAGATGAGCCTACTTGCCAAACACCATGCAGCCGTCCGCGAAGGCGGTCTCGGTCCGCACGCCGTTCAGGTAAAGCGGTCGCGGCCCGTCGGTTGGCAGTCGCAAGCGTCGCAAGTCGCCGGAGGCTTCGATGCGGTCCCGCCCGATGCGGAGGAACACGCGGTCGGTGAAGGTGAAACTCCCGCCCTCGCCTTCGAGCGTGACCAGCGCTCGCTCGTGGTCCCAGAAGGCGTAGAGCAGCCGGTCGTTGATGCCACTGCCAGGTTTGCCCTGAATCGCCACCGCGATGCCCTCGGCGGATTGCGCAAACCGCCGAACCGATTCGAGCCGGGGCGCGTTCTTCTCGAACGGTTCATGCACTGCGGCGAAGACCGTGGCCGGTGCGTGTCGCCGCACCAGCAGCGTGGTGCCGCCGACTTCATTGGGCATGTTCGATCTGTCGCCCTTGCTGGCCTCTTGGCCGGGCGCGCGGCGACTCTCCGGCGAACGCCCCGCGAACACGCTCGTGCCCGGCTCGCCGAGCATGTGGACACGCACGCCGACTTGCCGGTCATACCAGGCCTTGCCCAGCACGCTGTCGGCGACATTCGTCAAGGCGCAGTCCTGCCGGAGGGTCGCGGTCCAGGCGTCCGCGCCGCCGACCCGCTTGCGCACGTCCTTCAGGGCATAACGTTCGCGTTCCACCGGGTCGGCGAGCAGGCGCGCGATGGCGCGGTTGGTCAGCGCGTAAAGTTGTTCCAGGCCGAGTTCAGTGGTCGGCTCCCAACCGTCGGCGGCCACGAGTTGCCCGAGCGCGTGAACGTGCCAGTCATACTGGCGCGGCCGGTCGCTCGCGAGCCGCAGCACGTCGAAGAGATACTCGCGGGTGAGGAACAGCGCCCGTTCCAGGTCCACGCCCGGCCAGACTTCCTTCTCCTCGCGCCGCAGTTCGAGGCTGAGCGTCTGCCCCGCGAGCGGCTGGCGGTTGTCGAGGCTGACGGTGTGGGCGGCGGGTCGGGCACGCGCGGAAACGAACTTCACCCGCGGGTCGAAGCCTTGCCGCGTGGGCACTTCACCGATGGGATTTGGCCAGTGCGGATGGTCCCGTTTCGGGTCGGTGTCGTTCAATTCATACTGCAGGTTGTCCACCATCAACCCGCAGTGGCCGCGCCCGCTGTCGGTCCAGGGACAGCCGCCGCCGTAGCCGTTCGAGATTTGGCGATTGAGGTAGATGGGGCGGTTGAAGGCGTGGAAGCCGAGCAGCGAGAAGGCGCCGTGCGCGTAGTGGACGTAGTAGGTCGCAAGTTGAAAGGCGACGGCGGGCGCGGGTGATTCCCAGAAGGCCGGGGACTCCTCGGCGCGCAGCAAGGCGAAACCGCGTTCGCGCGCGACGTAGCTGGGAGCAGACGGCGACGATACGCGCGTCGCGTCCATCGGCGAACAACCCCAGAACAGCGACGGCGTGTAAACCGTTCCGCCCGGCGGGCGCATCTGCGCAAGGAAGTAATCGAACCGTCCGTCGGGCCAGCGCGCGTGGGCCAGTTCGAACCAATGCGGCGCGAGCATCTTGTCCACCTTGGCGTTCTTGTGGTCACGCCCGTTCATGTTGGCCGACATCCACGCTCGATTGCCGCCGCTGCCGCCGGGCAGCCAGCCGTCCACGATGGATTTCTGGAACACGTAGGGCGGCGCGCCAGCAAGGCTGGAACTGCGCGCGTCGCCCATCGTAAGCTGGGGATAATGCGGCAGCCCACCGGGAAGCTCCGTGCGCGGATAACCGATGTTCACCACGCTCTCGACATAACGCCGCATGGTCGCGCCGCTCTTGCCGGTGTAGCCATAGCCGAGTTCGTTCAAGCCGAGCCGTTCAACGCTGCGGCACCAGAGGAACATTTCGCCCACCATCGAGTATTGCTTGCCGAACTCCTCGCCATAGAACTGGCCGTCGGCGAGGTAGTCGTCGAAGTAGAACTTCCAGCCGCCCTTCGAGTTGAAGCACTGGCGGATGAGCTTCTCGTCGCGCAGCGCCACGGCCATGAGATGCGCGGTGATGGGCCGCGGCCATTGCATGTTCGGCAGCCAGCTCGTGCGCGTAAACTGGAGCGTTTCCTCCTCGCAGTGGTGCTTGATGAAGTCGCGGAAGGTGTCCTCCAGTCCGCGGCGCTCGGCGTCGGAGAGCCGGTCGTAGAGCGCGTCATAGCGCAGCACGCTCAGGTATTGGTCGTAATGACGTCCGCCGCCGGTGTCGCCCTTGAACTTCCGGGGGTCATTCCCGATGAGGCTGACGAGATACTTCTTCTCCGCCTCGACGACCGACACGTCGCCCATGACGAGGTAACGGAACAGGTTTCGGAACGTCGCGGATTCTCCCTTGTCTTTCAGCATCGCTTCGCAGCGCGTCCTGGCCCACGGCTCGGTCTCGATGCGCTGGCGGATGGCGGCGGCCTCGTCGCGGGTCCAGAGGAAGAAAGGATGGTCGATGGGCTTGAAGCCCGCTGCCTGAGCGGAATTACTGGCCGCGACGCACATCAAGATCGGGACCAACAGAATGAGGAGACAACGTTTCATGGGAGAGTTGAGTCTGAGGGCGCCATAGTCGGTCGCTTAACGGGTCATTGTTATCCTTCCTTCATGCAGCAAAACGGTCTGCCTTCCAACCTCAACCTTGGCTCCTGAACCGTCGCCCGCCGGTTTCACTTCGGGCGCCGGCCCGCGCTGCACGGTCATCACCACCAGGAACTCGCTGCCCCCGGTGGCCCGCAGCGTGTTGTTCGTGACGGTGAGCGTCACGGCGGAAGGCTGGAGGAATGTGCCTTTCATCGTGGCGCCGTCTTTGCCTTCGATGGTGAAGGTGTTGCCGCTGGCGCTCGGCTTGCCGCCGGTATCCGACCCGAGCGCGAGCTTGACCTCGAGTCGCATCGCCTCCGACGTGACCGTGGCCTCGGTGACTTCGCCCAGATGAATGCCGCGGTTGAATTCGTCCGATTCCGCCCACACGTCGCGCCACTGGCCCCGCTCGCATCCGGCGTAAACATCGAGATGGGCCGGCTTGCCGAATTTACCGTCGCGGAACTGGGCGAGCGCGCCGTCAAGTTTCAGTTCAAGGCGGCCAGAGAAGTCAGCGGCAGGAAGGGACGGTGTGGAGCCGACCAGGCTGCCCAGGAGGGTCGTGAGTAAGAGGTGCGTTCTTATGGAGTTGATCAAAATGCCGGAGTCACGGCGCGGTCACGGCGCGGAAGAAGCGGCGGTTGAAATTGGTGGCGTTCGCATCCGTGAGCGTGGCCGGGGAACCGGTGTTGGTGATTTGCACGAGTGTTTCCCACCGGGAAAAGTCCGTGGAGACTTCAATGCGGTGAATGAGTCCCGCGGCGCCGCCTCCCAGTTGGAATTGAAACGCTCCGCTGCCTTCGCGATGCAAACTGCCCGGCAGAAAGAAAACCGGAGGCGGGGCGGCCAGTTTTACCACCCAATAATCATTGAGGAGTGGACTGAAAGCGACGGGCGTCCGGTTGCCCCCGTTGGTGGAAGTGGAACTCCCGCCGAGCAGGCATCCGCCGTCTGGCGCCAGTTGCATGGTGGGATACACGTCGCTCTGGGCACCGCCGAAATTGGTTTCCCATAATTTGCTCCCGTTCGCATCCAGCCGGACAATCCACCAGTCAGACAAGCCATAGTTGGTGCTGGTCTTGTTTCCAGAAATGCCAGATTCCGACCATCCGCTCAGCCAGCATCCGCCGTCACCGGCGAGTTGCATGGACGTGAGCAGGTCGCCGCGTATGCCGCCGAAGTTTGTTTCCCACAGCCGTCTTCCTTGCGCGTCCAGCTTCAGCACCCAGTAATCCCAATCGCCGAATGTGCCCGTGGTCTTGTTGCCAGAAATGCCGGAGGCTGACTGCCCGGCGAGCATGAACTGGCCGTCGCTGGTGCGTCGCAGGCAGCGAGGTTCGTCCCAAGTCGTGCCGCCGTAATTCGTTTCCCACTGTTTGACTCCCGCGGCATCCAACTTGAGAAGCCAGAGGTCAGATCCGCCAAAGTTCCCAGTGGTCTTGTTCCCGGTAGCGCCGGAAGTGGACGAAGCCGCCAGCAGACAACCGCCGTCGCCGGTGGACTCGATGCCATGGAGAATCTCGCTGCCCGTGCCGCCGTAATTGGTTTCCCACTGTTTCCGCCCTTGCGCATCGATCTTAACCAACCAGATATCGCTGTAGTCGGTCGTGCCGTAGCGGCCGCTGGATTTGTTGCCCGAGGCGTCAGACATGGAATGACCGCCGAGCAGCCAGCCGCCATTGCTGGTCGCCAGCAGGCAATGAAGTTGGTCGTCGAGAGTGCCGCCGTAATTGGTTTCCCACTGCTTCGCGCCGGCGGGGTCGAGCTTCACCACCCAGTAATCCCGCCCGCCGAAATTACCGGATGACTTATTTCCGCCAGACGCGGATTCCGAATAGCCGCCCAGCAGCCAGCCATTGTCACTGGTGGGCAGAATCACTTTGAGCGTGTCGTTGGTGGTTCCGCCGAAGTTGGTCTCCCATAGCCTGGCGCCGTTGGCATCCAGCATCAGCAGCCAATAATCATGACCGCCGAAGCTGCCGGAGGTTTTGTTGCCGGAGACGCCGGAAGAGGACCACCCGCCCAGCACACAACCGCCATCAGGCGTCAACTGAAGGGTGGAAAGCTGGTCATTATTCGTGCCACCGAAACCCGCCTGCCACTGGATGGGCGGAGGCGTTTGCGCTTGGGCCTTGTGAGACAGGGGCAACCCAACCAACAAGGCAAGCGCGCACAATTCAACCCACGTTCTTGGGCTTAGATTCATCATAACGCTTCAGGTTACTGACAAGACCTTGGGATGGGCTACCAGAAGACGCTTGGTCCCAACCCGCACGGGTAGGGCGCGTCTGTCCCCAGCGCGCCGTCGGGTTGGCCGGGAGTGGTTCGCGGCGCGCTGGGACAGACGCGCCCTACCCAGCC
>JBBRWD010000126.1:0-18807 GCA_038249465.1 Limisphaerales bacterium
ACAAGCCTCGATCGCCTTGTTAATGGCGGCCGTGTCGAGGGTCTTTCCATCGCCGACGGCGCCGAAGTCGCGCACGCTATACACTCCAGGCGCGGCAAGTGCCAAACCGGTAGTGAAGAAGACGACCAGCATCGGGAGGAGTGGGCGTGCGCTGGATGCGAGTGGGTTCTTCATAGGCATTGCTCAGGATTGTGTCATCTGAATCTCATTTCAATGCTCAATCCCAAAGAAGGTCTGGCACGGGAGCACCGAGACCCAGCTTGGGCTGAAAGATCCGGACCCGATCCAGTAATCGAAGACGCCTGCCGCCGAAGCCCATTGCAGGGGCCAGCCCACTTCGTTGCTGACGAGGTTGAAACCGAAACGCAATCGGCCCGCTCCGGGATCGAACAGCTTCAGCTCCGCCCGCGGGATGGACATCTCGTAAACCGTCAACTGGGCGGCCTCGTCCCGTTCAATTCGCACTTGCGCGCCCGGCACCGGTCCCACGCCCGGCACGGCGACGGTCTGATACGCAATGCGTCGGGACGTGTCTGCTCCCCACTGGCGGATGAGTTGCGGCCCGGTGGCTGAGGTGTGGACGGCGTAGTGGTCGTCCGTGTCGTAGAAATGGCCCTTCCAGGCCCAGGGATCGTCCATCTGCCGTCCCCAGCCCGGCACCCGGTCGCGAAACCCGAAGGCAAAGAAGAACGCGTCGCCGCAGAACCGGATGTGCTCCAGCCCGGTGGGTTCCCCCATGCGATACGGCAGCTCGACGACCTCGCTGCGCACCGGAGCGGCTTCGGGTGCCGCGACTGACCTGCTGGCCCGGCGCGAGGCTTGCACGCTGGCCATTCTCGGAGCCGGTGCGCAGGGCCGCACGCAGTTGGAAGCCGTCTGTTGCGTGCGGGCGATAACGAAAGCCTGGGTCTTCGACGCCCATCCAGAGGCTGCGAGCACTTACGCGAAAGAGATGAGCGCCGCGACCGGGGTCAACATCTTGGCCACCGCCAGCGCGGCGGAAGCCGTGCGCCAGGCGGACATCATCTGCGCCGCCACTTCCACGGAATCCCCTGTCTTCGCAGATACCGACCTGAAAGCGGGCGCCCACATCAACGGGGTTGGTTCCTACCAACCCACGATGCAGGAAGTCCCCATGGAAACCGTGCGGCGCGCGCGGGTGGTGGTGGACCACCGCGAATCCGCGCTGGCCGAAGCGGGCGACCTGATTATCCCCATTCAGCAAGGCCGCTATTCCGCCGACCGCATCGCGGCGGAGCTGGGTGAAATTGTCAGCGGCGCCAAGCCGGGCCGTGCGGATGACCAGGAAATCACCTTCTTCAAGTCGGTAGGGGTTGCCATCCAGGACCTGGCGGCGGCGACCCGCGTTCTAGCCAATGCGCGCCGTTTGAACCTGGGCTCGGCCTTCACTCTTTAGCGCGTCTTGGACTCGGATCCGTCGTCACGAACCTTCTCCCAGCCCAGGGCCACGACCGCCACCAGGGCCAGCGCGATGCCGATGCCTTCGCGCACACCGATGCGTTCGCCCAACCACCAGATTGCGCAGGGAATGGTGACCAGCGAATACAGGCTGGCCATCGGCGTGACGACGGATGCCTTGCCGCCCGTGCCGTAGGCGAAAATCAGCGTGAGATTGCCGAGGCCGAACAGGAATCCGAGCAACAACAAAAGCCCCCAGGTCGTCCCGGGCAGTCCAAATTGGATCGGCTGAACGAACGGCGTGAGCAACGCCACGGGAAATTCGCCGAGCAGAAAGGCCAGGGTCACGAGTTCCATCGAGGCGTGGTTCGTCGCGACTTTCTGGAACAACGCGCTCATGCCCCAGAGCAGGATTGGAATCAACGCCAGCGGGAGCCAGGGCGTCAGCCAGCCGGCGTCACCGCCTACATTGAATACATAGAGCGCGGTGAGGGAAAGGCCCACGCCCGCCGCCTGAATCGCATTGAGCCGCTCGCGCAGAAACACGAGCGCCAAAGCAATGGTCACGATGGGATACAGCGCGGTCAGCGGAGTCACGGCCGCAGCCTTCCCGCCCGCCGCAAGCGCGCTGTAATACGCGACGTTGCCCAGGCTGCCCACGACGCCTGAGATGAATCCCAACCAGAAGCCGCGACGAGGGGCGAGTCCGTTCCGAAGGTTCCGCGATCGTGCCAACAGCGCGAGCACGGGCAGCAGGCCGAGGCACGAGAGCGTCTGCACCTGCCAGGGAGACAGCGCGTCGGAGAGCGGTTTTGACACCACGCCCCAACCGCCCCAGAGGAGCATGGTCAGGAGGGATAAGAGCAGCCAGCGAGGCATGGGGTGAATCTCCAATCTCGAATTTCAAATCTAAGATTCACTGCCCCTCGTGCGGTCGTGAACCCGGTGCGCCGCTTCCTCCGCCTGGACGGGCGTGAACACCGGCGGCGTGAATGTGCTTTCCAACATGCGCGCCTGGCCGTCGCGTCCGGCGGCCTGGGCTTGCGTCATCACGTCCAGCACATGGCAGGCATGTTCCGGCGTGACGAGCGGCGCGGTCCCGTCGAGCAGACACTCGACCAGGTGATTCAGCCCATCGGTCCAAGGCCACTCCGGGTGCGTCTCTTTGAACAACTGCCAGCAGCCGGCGCGGTTCTGCCAAAGTTCGTAGCCGTCCGGATCCCAGTCGTCGCCCAGCAGGTTGATCGTGCCTTCCGTGCCATAAAGCTCCAGGCCCGGCCCGCGATACTGCTGGAGCGTAAAGCCCGTGGTCAGCACGGCGAAACAGGCATCCCCGAAATCGAGCAGCACCTGCGCGTTGTCGTCCGCCTCCACCCGCACCGTCCTGCCTTGCACGACCCGCTCCGGAATCGCCACCCCGGTCATCGCCGTGACACGGCGCACGGGTCCGAGCCAGCCGGTGAGCGTGGTGAGGATATAGACGCCGAGGTCGAACAGCGCCCCGCCGCCGGCTTTGTAGAACCAATCCGTCCAGTCCGGCCCGGCCCAGCCGTAACGGCCGCGCGCCGAAACCACGCGCCCAATGTCGCCCCGGCGCAATCGCCCGGCGATGAGGCGAAAGGTCGGGCTCAACACGGTGAACGGCGCGCATAGCAGATGACGCCCGCATTCCCGGGCCAGGGCGGCCAGGGCCAGCGCCTCGGGCAGACTCGTGGCCATTGGCTTCTCGACCAGCACATGCTTGCCGGCGCGCAACGCAGCGGACGCCATGGGCGCGTGTTCCGGCATGGGCGTCAGAATCACGACCGCCTCCACCTCCGGGCGGGCCAGCAGCGCGGCGTAATCCGTGTCGAAGGCGGCGCCCGGTGTGGCCTGAGCAACGGCGGCGCGCTGTTTTTCCCGCCCGCACAAGGCCACCAGCCGGGCCTGCCCGCGGTGTTCGAGCCGCCGGACCACGTCGAGGTAGGCCCCGAGGACGTTGCCGCAGCCGGCGATGCCCAGGCCAATCGGAGCGGTGGATGGTTTCATCAGCGACAGCAGACACGATTTGTGTTGCGTGTGCAACACCATTTCGTAGGCTGGTTGCATGCGCGTCGCCGACACCCTGCAATCGCGATTGAAAGACATGCGGCCCGCCGAGGCGGACGTCGCCCGGCGGCTGCTGCGCAACCTGGCGGCGCTGGCCGAGCAGAGCCTGCGTGAGGTGGCGGCGGCCTGCCAGACCAGCGACGCCACGGTGATGCGCGCCTGTCGCGCCGCAGGTTTCGACGGCTTTCAAGATCTCAAATACCACGTTCTGCGGGAGTTCACCTCGGGCCGCGCCCCCGCCGTCTCCCCCACTCCCGGCGCCTACAGCGACGACGTGGCGGCCAGCGTCCACGCCGCCGGCGGGGCGTTGGACCAGGCGGCGAAGTTGTTGCGCTCATCGCGCCGCGTGGTGCTGGCCGGCGTGGGCGCTTCCCAGGGCGTTGCCCTCATCGCCCTGGACATTCTCTTCACGCTCGGCCGCCAGGCCTTCGTGGTTCAGAACGAGCAGATGATGGCGTATGCCTTCACGCCGCCGACATCCGGCTTGGTCTTGCTGGCCATCTCACACTCGGGGGAAACCCAGTTCCCGGTGCTCGTGGCCCGGGAAGCCCGCGAGGCGGGGGTGAAGAGCATCGGCCTGACCAACGAACCGGCCAGCGAACTGGCCCAGACCGTAAGTGTGTTGTTGCCAACGCAGGCCGTGGAACCGCCGCGCGGCAGCTACGCCATTGCGCCGCGCATCTGCCAACTGGCCGTGCTGGATGCGCTGTTCAGCCGCGTGGGCCGTCTCTCGAAGTGACATGAAACTCCCCGCAATGCTGTTGGCCGTCGTCCTTGCCGCCAGTGGTCAGGGTGCCGCCACCATTTGGACACCTTGAATAGACTCATGAAACCATCATCCTTGGCCCCGGGAGGCCTATTGCTGGCACTCTCTCTGCAGGTGGCTTGCGCGGAAACGCCGCCTGATCCCCCCGGCAAGTATTCCACCTCCTGGTTGGGGAATACCTACATGGATGCCGCTGGACACAAGAATGTCACGGAGGAGTTGGCCGATCTTTGCCTAAGCCCGAACGGCAGGATCTTCACGGCTGGCTACGCCGAAACGTGGGGAGGCGGTGCGGAATACAAAACCGACGACGGTGGGTTCATCGCCCGCTACGACCGGTTTGAATCGGGCTTCGGCGACCCGGTCAAGTGCGTCGCCGCTGACGCCGATTTCGTGTTTTGGGGAACGCCGGGCAAAGGCATTCTGCGCTCGGCACACGGCGGCGGTGGCAAGGGCGCTTACACCACCTTTCTTGCCGGGAAGATCATTACCGGCCTGTTCGCCAGAAACGGCAAACTCTCCGTCAGCAATTTCTCCGATGGGAAAGTTCAGGTGTTCGACATCACCACCATGACCGAAGTCCGGAGCTGGCCTTGTCCCAAGCCTACGCGGCTGACCGTCGATAACGCCGGGAATGTCTGGGTGATTCGCTGGGATGTCGCGAGTACCCAGAAGCCGCACGAAGGCTCGGTTTGGTGGGGCGACAGGATCGTTTCGTTCTCCTCAACCGGCACGCCGGGCCCGGAGATCACCACTTTCGAGAAGCCCCTGGCTGTCGCGCTGAACAAGAACGGCCAGTTGCTGGTCGGCGGATTGAACGAGCATTCGCAGGTTTGGATTTACAGCATCACGGGAGCGCCATCCAAGGTCGGCGCGTTCGGTGCCCAAGGCGGGATTTTCTCTGGAACCGCGGGTGCGTTTTCGAATTCGCCCAAGTTGCATTGGATCAAGGCCATCGCGGTGGATGCCAGCGACCACATCTACACCGGCTGCACCTATGGAACTTTCTGGGGCAACTGCATTGAAAAGTGGAGCCCGACCGGCGCGCTGCAATGGCGACTGTTTGCTGGCACTTCGCTCGATAGTGCCGGCCTCGATCCCGACAACGAAACCGAGGTGTATTCCAAGTATCACCACTACTCGCTCGACTACTCCAAGACCGCACCCGGAACGGAATGGTCCTTAAAGGGTTTCACGGTCAACCGGTTCAAATATCCCAACGATCCCCGTGTGGACCAGAACTCTGATGTCGGTTCACGGGCTCTGGGCGCGGGCGTCTGGCGGATCGGTGGCAAACTCTTCGTGGGACGCAGCAATCAGGAAGGTTATCGGTTTGAATTGTACCGTCAGGAAACGGCCACCGATGGCGAAGTGTTGGTGCCGTCATTTCGCATGGGTGCCGGTGGAGACAAGAACAACCATTTCTACAACCCGCAAACCAAAGCGTGGATCCAAAAACCCAAGAAGGACGGCCTCTACAATCAATACTGGCACATCGCGAAGAATGGCGACCTGTTCACGATCGGCGATCCACAAACCATCATTCACTACAAGTTCGGCGGGCTGGACGCCCATAGTAATCCCATCTGGGATTCCTCGAATGCGACCGCGTCGGTCGTGTCCGAGTTCAAGCCGGCGCGCCGACTGGTTTATGATTCCGACGCGGATGTCATGTACATGGCGGGCGACGTGAAGGATCAAAACTGGGGGTCGTTCCTGCGGGTCAAAAAGTTCTCCAACTGGTCCACCGGCAATCGCCGCTCCAGTTTCACGGCTGAATTGCCCTATCAAGACAAGGAGTATGCCGGAAACAGCAACTACGGCGGCGGTCAACCAGCCGCCTTCTCCGTGGCGGGCGATTATATTTTCGTGCTCTACGGAGTGGGTCATGTGCGCATCTTGAACAAAGCCGACGGAAACCTGGTCGGCACTTTGCGACAGAACGTGAATGGATGGAAAGGCAGCGATGGCCAGGTGGACGCGGCTTACGGAATGACGGTCACCCAGCGCAAAAACGGCGAGTACCTCATCCTGTTCGAGAATGCCGCGTGGGCGAACATCATGATGACACGCTGGTGTCCGAGCGGACCCTGCGCGTCCACGCCAAAAGTTGAGGCACCGCTATGAACCCGAGGCATTGGGAACACGTGAGGCGCTTGCTCTACCTCAACGGCGGGATCGAGTCGCGCCACGACAACGAGGGTTTCGGCCCGGCCTACGATCTGCCGCTCGGTTGCTCGAAGAATAGTTGCCCCCCCCAAAGACCATGCGCACTCGCAATCCACGCTCCGTTCCACAAATGTTGCCATATCATGTCACAAGTCCTTTCCGTGTGATTGGATTGCTGAGCTTGTTGATGGCGGCCTTGGTTGCCGGCCACGCAGGTACCGTCAATGCTGGCCAGCCCGTGGGCATTGACCTGGAAGTGACGGATCGTTCCATCACCGAAGTGCGCGGCTGGGGCCTGATGCCTGCGCCGTTTGACCGTCAGTTACCTGCGTATGCAGATGGTTCACCGGCCCACGGTGATGCTGGCTGGCTGCCGAACACTGGCAGCGAGCCAAACGCAATTCATCGCGCGGTTGGCTCGCTCGGCTTTGACATCGCCCGCGTTTATCTTCCGCCCGGTTTGGGCCGCCCGGACGGCTCGCTTGATGAAGCGCGTTTGCAGGATGTCAAAGACCATCTGGCGATTCTCGCGCGGTGCGGCGTCACCAATTTCATGGTGAACATGTGGTCGCCGCCGCCGCACATGAAAACGCCGGATCGCGTCCGCTACGGGAAATTTCAAGACCGCGTGCAACGGCTTGAGGCCACCTTTGCGGATGGTTCGAGAGACGAATTGGCGGAGTATATCGTGGCGGTATTGAAGCGGCTGCGCGAAGCTGGTCTGCCGCCTCCCGTCGGAGTTTCTATTCAGAACGAACCGGACATCGCGCAGAACTACGACGGTTGCGTCTATGCCGACACGCCCGACGCGCGCGCGGTTTACCTCCAGGTGTTAAAGCAGCTCCGAAAGGGGCTCGACGCAGAGAAGTTCAACGCCGTTCCAATCTTGGCCACGGAATCCTCGGGCGCCGCGAACCTGGAGGCGTTTTTCGGTGCCGCGACTACCAATGGTTTCACGGGCTTGCTCGCCGACCGCGACCTCGATGCGGCAGTGGGCGGATTTGCCTGGCACCAGTATCACACCGTGGATCATGTGCGCAGTTTTCGTGCGGCGATGCGCGCTCACGACCGTCCACGCTGGATGACCGAGGTGGCCCAGGATGCGACCCCGATGCGGGGCGAGGAATTTCCGCCGACGGACGACGAGGGACTGAAAGTCACCATCAACATGCTGCGGCGGATGGCGGCGGACTTCACCGACTTCCGGGTCAACTACTGGTTCTTCTGGCGTGGCTGGCATTCGACCGGTGGGAAGTCGTATCCGGCCCAGGACCTGGTTTTCGGCGACGAACGGAGAGCGCAACTCTCCAAGCTGGGCCTCGTCCTCCAGCGGGTTTGGACCACCGTGCGCCCCGGATGGCTCGTGCTTGCGGCGCGCAGTTCCGACCCGGAGTTTCGCACGGATAACGAGCTGATGATTGGCGGCTATGAACCCAACGGCAACATGATGTCCCGCGGCACGGACATCATCGCGTTTGCCGACGCCGACACCGGGCGGCAACTCATTCTGCTCATCAACCGCTGGAAGGATTCGAAAACGATCACGCGGCTTGGCGGCCTCACGGGATCGCGCGGCCTCGCTCAAGTCACGACCGCCGCTGCTGACCTGAATCCGCAACCGCCTCGCTCGATTGAAAAGGGAGTCCTGACTGGTGGCCCGCTCGTTTTGCCGGGCCTGAGCGTGACGCTGATCAAAACTGAAAAATAGCCTGAGATCCTCCTCTACCGCTGGAGACCATAAAATGCCCAGAACATGAACATGACTCTCTTCTCCCTCGCGGTCCGCTTGAACCAGCGAAGATTTCACTTCGTTCAGCCGACGGCTTCGCCGGATGGCGACCAACCATTCCACTGCCGCTGAAATTATGTCTGCGCCCTGCATTCAAATACTGTCCGACGAAGAGATGGCCTCCATTCACGAAGCCGCGTTGCGGGTTCTGCGCGAGACGGGCGTCCAGGTGCATCACGAGGGTGTACGGGCGCAACTCCAGGAGCACGGCGCCCGGGTGGACGCCCAGCGCGTGCGGTTGACGGAAGACCTCGTGATGCGCTGCGTCGGCCAGGCGGGCAAGTCCTACGTGCTCCACGGCCGGGACCGGACGCGCACCGCGCGTTTTGGCCACCGCGATTTGAACCTCATGTCCAGCCCGGGACAGCACCAGTGGCTGGACGCGGACAGTGGCGAACTGCGGCCGCCGACACTGGAGGACACGCGCTCGGGCATCCGGTTGGGGGACGCGTTGCCGAACGTGACCATCGTGGGCGCGTTGGCGCAGCCGGGCGAGATGCCTCTCGCTTGGCGCGACGTCTTGCTGGCCGCAGAACTGGTCAAAGGCTCGACCAAACCCACGCGCTGCTGGGTGCAAAACGGCCCGTCAGCGCGCCACATCCTCGATATCTACCGGGCAGTCGCGGGCGGCAGCGAAGCCTTGAGGCGGTTTCCGATGACCGAGACCTTCCTCGAACCGATCAGTCCGCTCCAGATGCCGCACGATGGGTTGGAGGCGGTGATCGAGTTCGTGCGCGCGGGCCAGCCGATCAGCGTCAATCCGATGGGCATGGTCAGCGGCACCGCGCCGGGCACGCTGGCGGGCACGCTGGTGCAGGAGCACGCGGAGATTCTCGCCGGCATGGTCATTGTCCAGGTCCTCGGTCCGGGCACGCCGGTGATGTATGGCGGCATCCCGCACATCCTTGATCCCCGCACGAGCACTTGCTCGTTTGGTTCGCCGGAGCAAGGGCTGATGGCCGTGGGGATGGCGCAACTGGGACGCTGGCTGGGGTTTCCCGTTTATCTCAACGTCGGACTTACCGATGCCAAAACCCTCGACGTGCAAGCGGGCATGGAGAAGAGCGCCTCGCTCACGCTGGGCGCGCTGGCGGGCGCCGATCTCGTGGGCCACGCCGGCATCTGCGGCCACGACCACGGCGCCTCGCTGGAGTGGCTCGTGGCGGACGATGAACTCATGGGTTTCGCCCGGCGGTTGGTGCGCGGGTTTGAAGTCACGCCTGAGACGCTGGCCGCCGAGGTGATTCAAGCCGTCGGCCCGGGCGGGAGTTATCTCGCCGAGGAACACACGGTGCGGAATTTTCGCAAGGAACTCTGGATTCCCGGCGCCGCCTGGACCCGGCAGTCCTGGGGCGCCTGGGCGGGCGACGGACGCACTTCGATGGCGCAGCGGGTGGCCAACCGCGCGCGGGAACTCCTTGCGAAACATGTGCCGCTACCCATCGACACCCCGCTGGGAGCGGAGATTGACCGGATGGTCGCCTGCGCGCAGAAGGAACTGACCTGACTTGCCATGTTGCCGCCGATACCAATTCCCGCGGTCCAAGCCCAAATCCCTGGCGGCATGTTCCATCCTCGGGCGGCATCCGGTACGGCGCCAAGGAACGAACGAGGCGTTGAGACATCGCACCCCTGGCAGCGGGCGCGGAACGGGCTGCGACTCCTGGTGTTCTGTGCCCTGCTCTCGTCATCCACGCACTGCGTGGCCGCAGAGGCCGAACCGGCCCGGACAGTTCCCACGTTCCATTGCATGAGCCTTTACTGGCCGCGCCCGGACGGGGCGTTTACCAATCGCTGCGAGGTTCGCTATCGCAAGTCCGGCGCCGGGGAGTGGCGCGAAGGGCACGAACTGTGGTGGGACGCGGTTCACAAGTTCTACGCCGGCGCGGTGGTTCGCCTGGAGGCGGGCACGGATTACGAGTTCCGGCTTACGCTCGCGGGCGGCGCGACCAAGCTCCTGGCGGGGCGGACCTGGGCCAACGAGTTCCCCGTCGCGCGCGTGGTGAAGTTGCCGCCGGGCACGCTCACGCAAACGCTGGTCATCACCAACGGCGGCAGCGCGGCGGGCTACGTCGTTTACGAAGCGGACGCGGCAGGCACGACGATTGATGCGGACCCCGGCGGCGGCGATGAAGCGGACGCGCTGGACCACTGCGTGGTGATGGACGCGAATTTCGTCATCCTGCGCGGCCTGACGCTCCGCAACGCGAAGGTCCACGGCGTGCTCATCAAGAATCGGCACGACCTCGTCATCGAAGGCTGCGACATCTCGAACTGGGGCCGGCGCGATCCGCGGGCGGGCCAGCGGGGCCGGGTGAACCGCTACGCCAACGGCGGCAGTGTGGAGGTCACGTTCGCGACGAACCTGGCCCAGCAAATGGACAGCGCCATCAAGGGCGAAGGCGCGGCCACCCACGACATCGAGCGCGTGGTCATTCAGGGCAATCGCATTCACCATCCGCGTTACTGCGCCAACTCGTGGAACGAAGGCAGCGCCTTCTTCAACTCCTTCCATCCGCAGGGCGCGAAGGCCGTCTGCCTCTTCCGGCCCGGCGAGGAACGGCCCACCAAAGGCAACCACGTCATCCGCTACAACGAGTTCTACGCCGACCGCGAGCACATGTTTTATGACATCCTGTTCGACTCGCAGGGCAGCGGGCCCAAGCAAGGGACGGACGCGCAGCGGGACATTGACGTCTATGGCAATGTTTTCCGGGACTGCTGGGACGACTGCATGGAATTGGAGCGCGGGTTCGGCAACGTGCGCGTATTCGAGAACTGGTTCGACAACATCTTCAAGGCCGAGACGGGCTTCACCTCGCAGAGCGGTCCTTACTACATGTTTCGCAATGTCTTTGACCGGGTGCTCCAACCGTCGCGCGACCACGCACCGGACACGCGGGCCTGGACGGGTTGCGCCTACCAGAGCGGCGAGCGGCGCTTCTATTTCTATCACAACACGCTGCTCTGTCCGGGCGGCGAGGAAGGGGCTGGCTTCGCCTGGGCTTACGGCAACGACTACAAGCAAATCAACGTGGGCCGGGGCATTGTTGACGACGGCAACTTCACGATCTCGCGGAACAACATCTACCAGACCATCCGCTGGCCGGATGACGTGAACTACGTCACGCGGCGCATCCATGGCGGCTTTAGCTTCGACTACGACCTCTACAACGGCGTGCTGGACACCAGCATCCCGGAGGCCGTCGCCCTGTGGGGACGACACGCCCTCCAGGGCACGCCGATATTTCGCCCTGGCCACGGTTCCGGTCACACAGGCCGCGCGCAACTTGCCGCCGACAGCCCCGGCAAGGACGCCGGGCTTCGCATCCCGAACTTCAACGACCACTACGAAGGCACCGCCCCCGACCTGGGCGCGCACGAGCACGGCCTGGCCGATATGAAGCTGGGTGTCCGCGCCTATCGCGAACTTTACCCGGAGCGCGGTACGGCGGCATCCATCACGGTGGATTTCGGCCGGACAACGGCCAGGGGTAGCAAGTTCAGCTTTGGGATCGCCACCTGGCCCAAGTTCCACTCGAAGCATGCCTCCCTCGTGGCCGAGTCCGGCGTCACGATCCTGCGCGACAACGATTACCTCTACGACTCCACCCACATCTCCAGGACCGAGGTTACGTTGACCAACCTTGGGGGTTCCGGCAGCGTCACGCTCACACACTACCTGGCCGCGGCCCACAGCGATGCCACCGCACCGACGCGTTCAGAGGTCAAGCAGGTCCACCAAGGCGCGGTCTCGACGACGATTACCGTGCCGGCCAGGTCCGTGTATGGAATCCTTTTGAGCGCCGCCGAACTGAAGGCCTGGAACCCCGAGGCGAGACCAACTCAACCACTCCGACAAACGCCATGAAAACCAACTATCCAATCATCCAAACCACCATCCTTGTCGCCAGTCTGCTGGTGTCCACGCTGCCCGCGACCGCGCAAGCGCCTTATCAACCCACCTGGGAATCGCTCGACCGGCACAAGATGCCGGCGTGGTATGACGACGCCAAGATCGGGTTGAGCATGCACTGGGGCGTCTATGCGGTGCCGGCCTGGGCGCCGCGCGACGTAGAGGTGCCCTACGCGGAGTGGTATGGCGCCCGTATGCATGAGCCGGGCAACCCGACTTATGGTTACCATCTCAAGACTTACGGAGACCACCATCCCTATGACAACTTCATCTCCCAGTGGAAGGCCGAGTCTTACGACCCGGCGGGGTGGGCGCGGTTCGCCAAGCGGATGGGCGCGAAATACATGTTCATTACCTCCAAGCACCACGATGGGTTCTGCCTGTGGCCGACGAAATACACGGACCGCAACGCCAAGCAGATGGGGCCGCGGAAGGACATCCTGGGACCGTATTTCAAGGCTGCGAGGAAGGAGGGGATCAAGGTGGGGCTCTACTACTCGCTCTACGAGTGGCACAACCCTCTCTACACCGGCAAGGAGGTGCCCTATGCGGGCTTGAAGCGCGTGAACAACTACGTGGACGATTTCATGATCCCGCAGATCCGCGAGTTGATTGACCTCTACCATCCGGACTTTTTCTTCTTCGACGGCGAATGGGATCACCCGGAGTCCTTCTGGAAGATGAAGGAGGTCGTGGCCTACTACTACAATGAGGCGGCCAAGCGGAACCAGGAGGTGTTTGTGAACGACCGTTTTGGCAAAGGCGACCGCGGCAAGCACGGCGACCTCTACAATGTCGAATACCATTTCGACAAAGGCAGCGAAGGCTTGCTGGACCACAAATGGTCGTTCTGGCAGGGCATCGCCAAGACCTTCGGTTACAATCAGGACACGGATCGGGAAGATTGCCTTTCGCCCAAGCAATTCATCGACAAGGTCGTGGACGCCGTGAGCCGCAACGGGAATTTCGACATCAACGTGGGGCCAACGGCGGCGGGACCGATCCCCGATTACGAGCAGTATCCGCTGTTGCAGTTGGGCGAGTGGCTGCGGGTGAACGGTGAAGCAATCTACGGCACGCGCTTCTGGACCAAGCAGCGCGAGGGCGACATCCGCTTCACCGCCAAGAGCGACTACGTCTATGCCATTTTCCTGAAATGGCCCGGATCGAAACTCACGGTCAAATCGTTGAAACCGGTCGCCGGGACGGGCATTTCCATGCTGGGGGTTCCGGGAACCCTCGAATGGACTTGGGACGAGGCCAAGGGACTGACCATAAACTTTCCGGGTCAGAAGGCCCGGCCCACGTCGTGCAGCTACGCCTGGGCTTTCAAGATCAAGGTGAAGTAACCGGGGCACGCGCGCTTGAAAGGCAAGGGAATGAGCATCGAAATGCCGGTTGCCGGTCCTCTCTCTTGCAGAAATGCCCTGCCGCCACGCGTGGCTTCTCCAAATCGCCGGCCTCGAAACTTTGCAGCAATAAACTAACATCAAACACTGAACAAACATGAACCCACCCTCCGAACTCAACCGTCGTGACTTCATCACGAAATCCACCCTGGCCACCGCCGTGCTGGCGGGCGCCAACCTCCTGCCATCCCCGGCCTTCGCCGCCCGTTTGCCGCGCGTCAATCGCGACAAGGTCCGCGTCGGCCTGATTGGTTGCGGCAGCGTGTCCAATCCCTACCTGCAAACGCTGACCAAGCACTCCACGCTCGAAGTGGTCAGTGTGTGCGACATCCTCCCTGAGCGCGCCAGGAAACGGGCCGAGCAATACAAGGTGCCGAACGTCTATCCAAACATCGACGCCATGCTGGCCGGGGCCGAGTTCGACTTTCTCGTGAACACCACCTCCATGCCCTCCCATTACCCGGTCAACAAGAAGGGGCTCGAAGCGGGCAAACACGTCTGGAGCGAGAAACCGATGGCGCTGGAGGTGTCCAAGGGGAAAGAACTCATCGCCCTCGCGCAGAAGAAAGGCGTGGGCTTCTGGGCTGCGCCCAACTGCGTCACCAGCCCGCAGTTCGCCTTCATGGCCCGCACCATCGCCAGCGGCCAGATTGGCAAAGTGACCGCCGCGCGCGGCACTTACGGTCACGGCGGGCCGACTTGGTCGGCGTGGTTCTACGAAAAGGGCGGCGGCAGCCTCTATGACCTGGGGGTGTATAACGTCACCACTCTGACCGGCCTGCTCGGTCCGGTGACGGACGTCGTGGGCATGACCGACATCGTCTATCCCACCCGCAAGGTGGAGGACAAAGGCGTGGTAAAGGTCGAGTCCGACGAGAATACGATGCTCATCGTGAAGCACGTCAGCGGCGCGCTGTCCCACGTTGCGACGGGCTTCGGCTATTTCGAGAGCGAACGGTTGCCGGGGCGCGAGCGCAAGCTCTACACCGTGGACGTGATGGGCACCAAAGGCGTGTTGCACCTGCAAGGCTGGGACTGGTCGTCTGCCGGCGTGGACCTGGCCTACCAGGGCGAGTCGGTGCTGGAGACGCACGCCAAGGAAGCCTGGCAATATGAATGGGTGGGCGGCGCGGCCTACGTGGCGGACTGCATGCTCAAAGGCACGCCGAGTCTCATCACGCCGGAACATGGCTTGCACGTGCTGGACGTGATGAACGCCTGCCACGAATCCCAGCGCACCGGCCGCCGCGTGAAGTGTGAAACCACCTTCCCGTGGCCCATCGTCAAGGGAGCATGAACATCGACTTAGCGGCGACTCGGCAGCGCGCCGCCAACTTACACGAGGGGATTCAGCTGCAGTCTGCCGAGACGCCGCTACGGGCATGGAGCCGCATCTCCATATGCTTGCTCGCCAGCGCGGTCCTGGCCGTTTCGGCTGACGCACCCATCTCTCCGCCCAACAACCGCGTTCCCGAGGACATCGCACGTTGGCTGCCCGGCGCCAACGATGAAACCGGCTTCGTGCCGCTGTTCGGCCGGAGCGCCACGGACGGTTGGGCGCAGTGCGGCCCCGGCCATTTCGCATTGACCAACGGCGTGGCCACGAGCTACGGCGGCATGGGGCTGTGGTGGCACACGAACCGCATGTTCACCAACTTCGTCATCCGCGGCGAATGGCGCTTCGAGACCCGCGAGTCGGACACCGGCGTGTTTGTGCGATTCACCAATCCCGGCCGGGCTCCCTGGAATGCCATCAAATCCGGCCACGAACTGGAGTTGGGTGACGACCCGGAGGGCAAGGACCCAACTTGGAAGACCGGCACGCTCTATCCCTTCCAGCCGCCGACGCATGTGCCCACGAAGCCCGTCGGCGAATGGAATGCCTACGAGTTCGTCGCTACCGGACAGACCTACATCATTCGCATCAACGGCGAGACCGTGACGGTCTGGACCGACTCGAAGCAGCGCAGCGCCGCCGGCTATGTCGGCCTGCAAAATTACCAGGATGGCAAAGGCGCCCAGCATCGCCAACTGCGCATCAAGGAACTCCCATGAAGAACATCACTGAACTCCTCAAGGAATCTGTCGTCCTCGGCGACGGTGGCTACCTCATCGAACTTGAACGCCGGGGCTATGTGGATAGCGGCTCCGGCCGCGAGAAAGTCGGCACCGGCAAAGGCAGTGGCCAGTTCACGCCCGAGGTGGCCATCGAGCATCCGGACGCCCTGCGCGAATTGCACCGTGAGTTTCTCAACGCCGGCTCGCAAGTCTTGCAGGCGCTGACCTTCTTCGGCACGCGCGAGAAGCTGAATCGCGCCGGCTACGGGGCGCAGACCGAATCCATCAACGTCTCCGCCGTCAAGCTCGCGAAGGAAATTGCGGGCAACCGCGCGCTGGTCGCCGGCAGCGTGTCCCGCACCCAGCTCACCGAGCGCGAAGGCATGGGGTCGCTCGACAAATCCCGCGACCACCTTGCCGAGCAAATCCGGCTGTTGAAAGACGCGGGCGTGGACTTCCTCGTCCTCGAAACCTTCTTCCATCTGGCGGAGATGAAAGTCGCGCTCCAATGCGCGGCCGCCAGCGGGCTTCCCGCCGTGGCGACCATGAGCTTCCGTCCGCTCATCACGCAATGCACCGACGGCCACACGCCCGCCGAATGCGCGCGCGTCATGGCGGACCTGGGCGCGGTCGCGGTCGGGGCGAATTGCGAGCAGGAACCGGGGCGGATGCTGCCGTTGTTGCGCGAGATGCGCTCTGCGGTGAGCGTGCCCATCGCTGCGCAACCCGCGGCGTTCCGCACGACCGACGCCTGTCACTGCTTCACGCGTCAGCCCGCTTTTCCGGATGACCTCGAGACCATCCAGGTGTCCCGGCGCGAGTTCGAGGACTTCGGCAAGATGGCTCGCGCCGACGGCATCGGCTTCGCCGGTGGCTGCTGCGGCTGCAATCCGGCTTACATCCGCGCGCTGGCGCGGGGTCTGGGAATGACGAATGACCAATGACGAATGAGCCAGCGACTCGACCCGAATCCCACCGACCTCGAACCCGTTCGACATTCCGTCATTCGTCATTCGTCCTTTCTCCCATGAACCTCTCCAAGCACCCCAATGCCGACCTAGCCAACGCCGCCGCCGCAGACCTGCTGGCGCAATGGCTGACGGAACCGGGCGTTCGCAACGTCATGGTGGCAGGTGGCAACTCGCCGCTCGACCTCTACCAACGGGTGGCCGCTCGGCGGCTGACGTTGACGCATCTGAACGTGTTCGTCCTCGACGAATACGTCGGCGTGCCGCTCGACGAGCCGCGCAACTGCGCCAACCTGCTGCGCCGCTCCGTCGCGGAGGCGTGGGGTGTGCCGCCCAACCAGTTCTTCGCCGTGAGTTCGCTCGAAACCGACGCAGCCGCCAGCGTGGCTGCACAAGAGCGGCGGATCGAGAACGCCGGCGGGCTGGACGTCATCGTGCTGGGCTTGGGCCAAAACGGGCATCTCGGCTTCAACGAGCCTGGCAGCGCCCGCGACTCCGGTGCCCGCGTGCTCGACCTCGACCGCATTTCGATTGAAGCCAACCGGAAATGGTTCGGCGGCGCTTACGCTCCCGCGAAAGGCGTGACGGTGGGATTGAAGACCATCCTGGCCGCCCGCCGGGTGCTCATCCTGGCGTTCGGTTCACACAAAACGGCCGCCACGTTTGCGATGGCACGCGGCCCGGTCGGCGACGGCTGCCCGGCCTCGTTTCTGCAGAAGCACCCGCGCGTTCACACCTTTCTCGACGAAGCAGCGGCGGCCCAACTCAACAGTGCCCGATGAACGTGCCCCGATTCAACGCCATCGGCATCGACGTGGGCGGCACCAAGACCGCCCTCGGCCTGGTGAAGTTTCCCGAGGGCACCATCTCCCATCAACGCGTCATCCCCACCCGGCCGGAGCGCGGGGGCCATGCCGTGCTGGACGAACTCGTGCAAGTGACCCGGGACTTGACGGTGGAAGCGAAGAGGGCGGGCCAATCGGTGGACGCCATCGGCCTCGGCCTTTGTGAGTTGGTGAGTATCGACGGTCGTGTCCTGAGCGAAAACAGCGTCCGCTGGGTGGGCCTGCCGGTGGCTGAACGGTTCTCTTCTCTGGCCCCATTCGTTCTCGATGCGGATGTACGCGCGGCGGCGCGTGCGGAGGCAGTTTTTGGCGCCGGACGCGGATTGCGCCAGTTCCTTTACGTCACCGTCGGCACTGGCATCGCCTCGTGCCTGGTCTTGGATGGCGAACCGTTCTTGGGAACGCGTGGCGCCACGGGCACCATGGCCAGTGCGCCTTGGAGCCGTGCCTGCGAGCGTTGCGGTCACCTCGACGAAACGAGCCTGGAACAATTCGCGGGCGGGCCTGGGTTGGTCCGACGCCTCAACCAGCGGCGGCCGAACAGCGCGCAGACCGGTCACGACGTGTTGGCCGCCGCGATGGCCGGAGACGCCCTGGCCCTTGACGTGGTGCGCAGCAGCGCGGCGGCCCTGGGGTCCACCGTGGCGCTTCTGGTGAACGTGCTCGACCCGGAAGCCGTCATCGTCGGCGGCGGGCTTGGCCTCAGCGACGGCGCGTATTGGGAGGCGTTGGTCCCGGCAATCCGTCAGCACATCTGGTCTCCGGTTCACCGCGCTATTCCCGTCGTCCGTGCCGCGACCGGCGTGGACGCCGGGGTGATTGGCGCGGCTCTATCGGGATGCCCGGGCAGGGCGGAACCACCGACCGCGGAGTCCGCCTAGGCGAACGACTTCGTCATTCTCCGCCACCGCACAGCGGAAGAGGCCAAGAAGCAGATGCATGATCCAGATCACCCCGCACATGCGGATCCTGGTGGCGGTCGAGCCGGTGGATTTTCGCAAGGGCATTGATGGCCTGGCGGCCCTGTGCCGACAGGCCCTCTCGGGCGACCCGCTTTCCGGGACGCTCTTCGTCTTCTGCTCGCGGCGCCGCCACGCCATCAAGTGTCTGACCTACGACGGGCAGGGCTTCTGGATGTGCCAGAAGCGACTTTCGCAAGGTCGTTTCACCGGGTGGCCCAAGGCCGACACGCGTTGCTCCCTGCGGCTGGAGGCGCATCAATTGCATTTGTTGTTGTGGAACGGGGATCCCGCCAGGACCCACACCGCTCCCTTGTGGCGCCCGGTGGAGCTGGCGGCCGAGCGATGAATGCCCTCAAAAATTTCCGCACAAAAAGCTAGCGTTCCAGTCACCGCTCGTTAAACTTCGCCGCATGTCCGA
>JBBRWD010000127.1:0-18413 GCA_038249465.1 Limisphaerales bacterium
CCAGCCCACGGTTTGGTCCCGCGCCTGCACATGCCAGGCCGCCGCGCACCAGACCAGCACGGCCACCAATCGCCCGTCCTCCTTCACCAATTGACACAGTCGGTCGCCGGCTTCGCGTCCGGCGCCCAGCCCGTGCTCCCGTCCCAGCGCGGCCTTGGCCTGACGCCATGCCGCGGCCGAATGGGCCACCTGGATTTGCAAGGCGCTCGCGCGCCCCGTTGCCGATTTGCCGCCGCCATCAAGTTGCTCTTTCACCAGCGTATTGGAACCTTTTTGAGGGCGGATGTTTAGTCCTTTCTTTTTTCCAACGCCGACCGGCCTGCGCTGACGGCCAGCCAAACGCCTTGCGTCAGGGCCATTTACGCTTCGGATGGTTACAGGGCGGAGGGCATATACTCTGTTCGAGAGCTTTCCAAGATGGGCAAAACCCTCATGGGGGTAGAGGGAGGGCCAGCCCCCAACAGCATAAAAACCATTCGTGACGAGCACGGAGTCACCCGCTGCGGCAGCGTCCACGGCGTCCTGAATCACATGCGCTGCCGTGGCCCAGTTGGTGAAGGGAGCAACCGGGCTTGGGCTGTCCTGCCAGACGTGGAGGGTGGCGGCGGAGATGCTGACGCACGTGAGGGCGCAGTATACAATCAACAGCAGGAGCCAGTTCGTCGTCTTCAAAATCATCTTTCCAGAAGGCGTGTCAGATTCTTGATGGTTGGAAGTCGTCGCAAGCAGGCGGACGGCTTAACGCCCAGCGCTGCACAGACCTCGTTGCGATGGCGCGGTTGGATTTGTTTCTGAGGGCACGCGAGCTTCATTGCCGAAACAAATTCACAATTTTCATGAGGAATGCCAGCACCCCAAACAGCGCGCAGAGAATTCCGAGGCAAATGCCAGCCCAGACCAATGGAGTGAAACGTGCCTGCTCATGCGCCGTGGCGGCCTTTTGGGCCAGATGCGGTGGAACTTGAGGGTGTAGATTACGAATCTCCACCGCAGTCTTCTCCACTCGCTGCTGCCATTGCGGTGTTGCAGAGCGATGCCGGTCCCGCGATTCGAGACGATTGCAGCAAACCCGCCCATCACGCCCGCGACAACGGACCAGATGGGGACCGTGCCCGCATCGTGCGACACCGAAAGCGAGGCCGGAACTCCCAACGCGCCTCCGAATACAAAACCAGCAACGAATCGCCCACGGGATGTGCGTCGGCATCTCTTCCAGATTATTTCAAAGAAATGCTCCATGCACTCAACGAAGATTCGACCAGAATTTTTGGCACAGCAGGCTGGACACGGCGCGACGGTAAAACCTGCTAATTGATTGTCGAGTTGAAAGACGGCCCGAACTCATGAAATGACATGGCACTTCAACCAGCCGCGTCCTCAATGCAGCACCAGCGGAAGCCGCACCCCAACCTCCCTGAGCGGCATGCTGTCATCCAAACTTCTCTCCGGCCAACTCGCTGAGGTGCTCTCGAAAGCGGAGCGCGTTCTCGTTCATGTCCTCCCCCCAACGCTGATACCATCAGCCGCAACGCAGGTCGCAACTCTGGGGACAGCAGAAGCTCACCGCTTCGGCGGCTCGGTGCGACTCATCTCCTTCGGTCAGATGGAACCACTGCCACGCATCCAGTAATCCGAGAACAGGAAGCTGCTCGGCAGGGCAACCCTTGACGACTGATGCTGCTCGTTCGTAGTGCTGTTGAAGTCGGGAGTCTCGGAATGTCGTGGTCGATTGCGATGGTGTCCGGTTTGCTCACGGCGCGTCGATAGCCGTCATTGTTGAGTCCTCCGCAATCGTCGTCTGAGGAATGGAAACGCCACTGCGCTTACAAGCGCAAAACCGGCAAGCCCATAGGCTGCGGTGACCTTCGGTGTCGTGCTTGCCTCGCCGATGACGATGATACCTGAGTGCCAGACATCGTTGAAATACCAGAGCACAGGCCCATTGAAATCGCTCTCGATGACTCGGAAAATCGGCTGATACACGGCTGGGAAGGAAACCGAACCTCGCTGGCGAGCGATGCTCGTCATCACCGGAGGAGCGGTCAGAAAATAGATGACGAACAATACAGCGAACATCGACGCTGCTTTCGTTGACCAATCTTCCATGCGCTCTTTCATGCGATGTGCGTAAGATTGGACAGCCTAGAGGCGCAATCCTCACGGGTCGCGTCCTCAAATCCCACTGAATTCAGAGACGCCCCACTCACGGCTGCTTGATTGACTCGGCACCCACGAGTCGGGACCATCGCGCATGGCATCAGGTGAACGACAAGGCCAACTGTGGAGCGCGGCCCCGCGTGACTGGGCCGAATTGCAGGAACCGTTTTGCCGCCCTCTCTGGCAGGACACGCTCCCGGCGTTGCAGGTGAAGCCGGGGATGCGGTTCCTCGACGCCGGGTGCGGGGCCGGTGGGGCATCCGTCCTCGCCGCCGCCCTTGGCAGCGAGGTCACTGGCCTCGACGCAAGCGCCGCGCTGCTCGACATCGCCCGCGAGCGGCTGCCGCAAGCCCGGTTTGTTCACGGCGACCTCGAACAACTCCCGTTTCCCAATGGTCACTTCGACGCCGCCCTTGCCGCAAACTCCGTCATTTTTGCGGAGGACATCCGGCAGGCGCTGCGCGAGTTGTGTCGAGTGGTCCAGCCGGGTGGACGGCTGGCCATCACGTCATGGGGCAAGCCGGAGCAGTGCGAGATGCGGGATGTCTTTTCGGCCGTGGCAAACGCCATGCCGCAACGCCCTCCAGGCGGCGGTCCATTTGCTTGGTCGGCGGACGGGGCGCTGGCGAATCTTCTGGGCGAAGCAGGATTCACGGTGACTGCCGAGGGAGACAGCCAGTGTGAATTCCGCTACCGGGATTTCGAGGCGTTCTGGAGAGCGCAAACTTCGGCAGGCAATTACCAACCAGCTTTGCAGGCCGTGGGGCCAGACCGTCTTCGGCAGACGGTTGGAGGGGCAGTTCACCCCTACACGCATGCGGACGGAACAATTGTTCTGCGGAATGTCTATCGCTGGGCTGTGGGGCGGGTTAGCCGTTTCGCTCAAGCGACCGCTTTCCTCAACGCCTCGACCAGCCAGACCATGCCCTCGGTGTCGCGTCCGCAGTATTCTTCGAGTTGACGACGCACCCGCTGACGCTCCGCAGCCGAAACAGCGCTGAAGGGCACGCGCACGAATTCCATGCTCGCCGTGCCGCCCTCCTGAATTCCCAGTCCATCGTAACCGCGCCCCGTGAACGCAGGCATCACGGAATGACCCACTACTGGCCAGTACTGAACCACTACAAGCTATTCGCCATTCCGTTCGCCATCCGCTGGCTGCGTCAGGGGGGCGTAATTTGACTTCGCCCCTACGTCGGCATCTCCCACCTCGGTCACGATACAGAGCAAATGGACTACACCAGTGCTGCCTTGCGTTCGTCGAGCCAGTTCACGGCTGCATCGAGGCTGTTCAACGGCCCGAGCAGCGTCTCTTGGAGTTGGGCTGCCATTCCTCCCCGGTCGAAGATGGCCAGACACGGCTGGTCAATGAATCGGCTCGAGTATTTGATGGCTTCGAAAGCGGCCGGGTGTTGTTGCACCGCCAGACCCCAAGCCTGCGGAATGCTGAGGTCCGTCGCCAAAAGGCTGGCTTTGTCCACCCCCATGGCGTCCCGCGTGGGCTCCTGGCTCACCGCGCAGACTTTCAATTGCGGGACCACGATGCGGCTCAGACTGCGGGCATTCCATTTGCTGCCCGAAATCACCCGATGCCCGCGGAAGACGTCATCCCCGAAGTATTCCCAGAGACACGTCTGGATGCTCGAACCGACGTAGAGCAGCGGAAAAGGGCAGTTCGGGTGGGAGAACCGATGGTGCGGAAGCTTTCCAAACTGAACCGCAGAAGAGCCTGTCCCATGCACCCGATACCAATTTCGTTGTGGCTGGCGAGTGGCCGGAATCGTCCGCTGGTTGAGATCAACTCCGGGTGTATAAAGCGGCCGAGGGGGAATGGGGTTACTCGGCATACGCTTGGGCGGCGAGGCGGACTTCCTGTAGCTTCCCTTCGCGGATCAAGTCCAGTGGCCTTCGTCCACCGAGGCTCGGCTTCTCTTGCAGGAAGAACAGAATCCTCCCCCACGCGTCCAGGCGCTTATCCTGGTTAAGGACTTCGAGCACTTCCTCCAAACCGTCCAATACGTGCCCGTGCTCATCAAACTGCCACCGCGGAAACCGGGCTGCTTGCAGCCGCTCTTCCCGCCACGCCAGCAGCCGGCCGACCGCCAGCCGCTTCAGCACCGCCGTCTTCGAGATTTGGAGCATCCCGGCCACCTCGTCCGACGACCAACTCCCGCCCTCGGCTTCCGCCAGTTGTTGCCGGGCACCCAGCCCGCGAACGTGCGCTCGCCCCAGCTTGTCCTCCCGTGATTCGCCCGCGCCCAGCGTGAACTCGAAGGCAATCTCAACCAATTGCGCGAGTTTGCCAGGAGCCTGGTCCTGGTGCTTGCGGATGACGGTGGTAAATTCGTCCACCACCGCTTGTTCGCTCGACGGCAGCTTCATTTTGACGCCCTTCTTCTCCAGTGTTGTTGCCATAGCGGAAACACGATGGCGTTGGTTTACAGTATTGTCAACCTTGTAAACCTTCCAAAACCCTCTCCGGCTGCGCTTCGCGCCTTGTCCCTATAATGCCGAGAAACTAGGTCAACCTCGAAAGATGGCGCATCACGCGGCCTCCCGGTATTAGTAGTTCAACCTTGGCAATGACATGGGCGGGCAGGTCGACTTGATGGTGATGAGCGTGAATTTCAGATCGGGCACGGTTTCAAAAGCTTGATGGCGTTACTTCCCGTCACGCCACCCACCATGCGAGACCTGACCGCCAGCGACGTTCTCGCCCTTTGGGAACGCGGCGCAGCCAGCGACCCCGCGCTGCGTGGCGTGTTGCTGCTGGCCGCCACGGGCGAGATGGGACCGCCCGATCAATGCGCGCGGCTCCCCGTGGGGCAACGCGATGCGCGCCTGCTGGAGTTGCGCGAGCGGCTGTTTGGTCCGCAACTCGCCAGCCTTGCCAGTTGCCCGGCCCGCAGGTCGGCCGACCAGAACGGTCGCGTCGTGAATTTCAGTTATTGCGCGGAGATGAATTCCGATCCGACGCAAGACCTTTTCGGCGATGAGCACCGCCAGAGGATGGATGCGGGCGCGCTTGAGCATCTGCTCGTCGCCCAGCTTGTTCACGACGAGTTTCGCGGCGTCGCTGAACGGCTTGATGAGGCCCAGGCTGGTCATCTTGCCGAGGTTGCGGATCAGCGCCGTCATCGGCATCCGTGCCAGCAAGGCGTCCCAGACGGCGATTTCGTTCAGCCACTGGGTGGGGATCGCTTCGCGGGGCAGATCGTGCTCGGTGATGAGTTTCACGATCTCGTTCCTGCTCGACGCCCATTTGGCCTGCTCAAAAGCGGCGATGAACGGCGGCAGGGCGCCGGCTGGCGCATACTTCGTGACGTGCGGCTCGCCCTGCACGCGACGCGTCACTGTGCGTTCGCCGAGGCCGTTCGCGCCGGAGAGAATCCACCGGAAGACGGCCTCGTGATCGCGGGTCGGCGGTTTCGGCAGGCGGAGCAGGTCGCCGTGCGACCAGCCGTCGCGCTGCTGATACTTCACCGCCTGAAAGGCCAGATCGTCGGCCTCGCGGTTGGCATACCAACCACCCACGGCATTGCGCAGGCCGCGGCCCCAGCCGCGCAGGGCATTCACATACTCCGCGAAGTGGAACAAATGCGTGCCGATGCGGCAGACCTTGCCGAGGTTTTGAAAGGCCAGCGCCCTGGCTTCGGCATTGCCGTGCGTGGCCACCAAAGCGAGGACAAAGATCATGGGATCGTTCCTGGGCGCACGGCCGCTGTCGCTGATCTCGACGATGCGATTCACGACGCGGACGCCATCCGTCTGGATGCAGCGGACAATGGACTCGTGGTTCTGCTTCACGAGATCGCGCTCGCCGATGTAGTAGGCGCCGCCTTCGGCACCAAGGATCAGAAAGCGGTCGAGACGGATCCAATCATCGACCTGCCACGCATGGCCGCCGGCCGAATTGGGGATTTGGATCGAGCCCGGGATCGGCTGCGATTGTGACGTGGTGCGGCGGTGGAATAGTTGGGCGTAGCTGATGGACATGGTGACCTCGTTGCTTTGGAAATGGAGAGATGGATGGATGGGCACGATTCAGGAACGGGCGCGTTCGTCGATTGAATCGATTACCCGAGAACTTTGGCCCAGCGCGAGTTGCTGGAACGGATTCCTGCGCCTGCCGGGCCGTTTGGAAATTGTGCGGGCGTTGCGTCCGGCTGGAGGAAGCGTGGACGCCACGCCCGTCTTGTTGGAGAGGATCAGTTCGGAGTCTGATCCAAGAGACCTGTCAGCCCGCTCCGACGGACAGCGGCTGGATGAGCCGCATTGGAGATGCCGATGCTTGATGCTTTGGTAACCCACATTGGGCGGCCCACCACAGCGACCAATGCCTGACCAGATGACCGGCCTCTCCATGCCAGGCAGCTTGAATATCGACCGCTGCACTGGCACGCCTCGGCTGGTCGCACTGGCAGATTGGAGACGCATGCTCCTCCGCTGGTGGACAAGGATGAACGTGGAAATTTGTATGGGGCAGGACACCCCGATTCAGCCTCCCCGCAGGCGGGGAGGCTGAATCGAGGCGTTCGCACTGGAACGCCTGTGATGGCTCCCTCTTCCGTGGGAAACCGGCACGCTCGACCTTTCGCTGGTGACGGAGTGTTACTCCACCGGCTCCGCGACGGGACAGACCGCCGCCATGCCTCTGCGCCGCGCTCAACCGTGACCTCGCCGGGTCTCTCCCTCGTGTCACTGAGGCCGTCAGCCGTCTCGGTTCGCCGTCCATCAGTGCGCCCAGTCTGCCGGGCGACTGGCCTCTTGTTTATGGCGCAGATCACAGGCAGCATGACTCGACAATCATGTTCGGGAAACTCTTCGCGCAATCTGGGCTGTCGCTGGAGCGCATGAAATCTTTCGCGGAAATCGTCGCAGCCGGCGGCATCACGGCCGCGGCGGGCGATGATGCAAACCGACAGAGCCAACTCAGCCGCCAACTTAAGGAACTGGAGCGGTACTTCGGCGTGGAATTGATCCGGCGCGGACGCGGTCCCATGACGCTGACCGGCGCAGGCACGCGGCTCTATCAAATCATCCGCCAGGCGTTCGGGGCGATCGAAGAGTTCCGCCAGACCAGTGCCAGCGAACCGGTGGAACTGGTCATCGGCGCGGGGGAAAGTCTCATTCAATGGCTGCTTCTACCGCGCTTCTCCACCCTCATCACCGAGCATCCGCGCCTCAAACTGACGCTGTAGAATCTGCGCACCGAGGAGCTTCTCCAGCGGCTCGCTGACGGCAGCGTGGACTTCGGTGTGGTGAGCCGCCTCGGCGCGAATCGTTCCCTCGCCGCCGCCCCAGTGGGACGCCTCGACTACGGCTTGTTCCTGCCGGCGAACTGGGCAAGTCCGACGAAGAAGTTCAAACACCCCTCGGAAATCATGAACCGGTTACCGCTGGCCACCTTGAATGGCAGTTCTGGAATTCGTCAGGCACTGGAACAGGAGGCGGAGCAGAGGCATCTCGACCTCGATGTCCGGCTGCGCTTCAGTTCTTACCCTCAGTTGGCGCAGGCGGTGCAGAACATGAAGGTGGCGGCCATCATGCCGACGCTGGCCGCGCAATCACTGCCCGCTGGCGGCTTTCAACTCATCCGCCTGCCGTTTCTTGACGCGCTCTCCCGCCAGCTCACGCTGGCTTGGAACAAGAAGCTGATTGAGGTGCGTTCAGCCATCGCGACTTACTCAAAGGTGCTGGTGGCAATCGCGGGGCGAGGACAGCCCGCCGTGTGGGTAGCGAAGCTCGCGGTCTTCAATGATTGGCCCCCGACCAAGGATACGCTGCTGCGACAGATTGACTGCGCCGGGGCTTTAACATCCTATGGGCCACTGGCCGCCCAGGCGCGCCTGACAGGCGCTCGTCACGTAATCCAGCACGTTGCGCTGCTGCAGCCGCAGCGTGGTCACCACCGTCAGGATGCGTTCCACGAATCGGCTGCCGCTCTCACTGTCCGTCCCGAAACTGCCCTTGCGCCACAGCACCGCCGGACGAATCGCCCGCTCCGCGACATTGTTCGTCGGTGCCACGTCCGCCACGCGCACGAAGGTGAACAGCGCGCCGGCCAGCTTCAAGATCTCGCGACAACGGCCCGCCACTTTGGGCGCCTCGCCCCGGCTGCCCTCGCGCAGGCGATCCAAAATCTCACCGCGCAACGGCTCCATGAGTTGCTGGAAGTCCGCCCGCGGAAGCGTCCCATCCCGCACGCGATGCCACTGGTCAAACATGGTTTTGCAGCAGACCAGCAGATCGATGCCGAGGCGCCGGGCTGGCGCACCGTAATCGGCAAAGCCCTTGAAGTGCCGGATCAAGTGCGCCCAGCAAAGGTGCCGCTGCTCCACGGGGATCCAGTGATAGGCGCTCCACCGATCCGAAATCAGAATGCCCGGCCGAGTCTCGCCCAACAGCCGCCGGGCCACCGGGGCGCCGCGACTGCGGTCCAGCAGGAACACCGCGACCTGAGCCGTCACGACGACCCACAGCCAGGCGCGTTTCTTGGCCTCGCGCCAGCCCGTCTCGTCCGCGTGCTGGACGGGTTGCGCCTGCACGAACGCGGCGGCGGCCGCGACCGGTGCGGCCAGCGCCGCGCTGGTCTCCTGCTCGATCCGCGCCACGCTGCCCAGACAAAGGTCGGCGTCGAAAAAGTCGGACATCATCTCCCGGATCATCCGCTTGGACAGGTGATATTGCCCGCTGCACACCGCGGCCATCGCCTGCAAGCGCGGACCGAAGCAGCCCGCCGGGACGCCGGCCGGCAGCACGGCGCGCGTGAAGACTTGGCACTCCGGGCACGGCAGCGAGTGCAGCCAGTAGTCGTGCGCCTGCGCCAGCAGCGGCGGGATCTCGACCACTTGATGTTGCTGGGGCGAAGGGTCGCGACCCTGCAAGGGCTTGCCGCAGCACCGGCACGCTGAGGGCAGCAAAGTGGTGGTCTGCGTCACGCGTTCTGGCGGGAGCAAACGGCGCTCGTGCTTCGGATGTCCCGGCTGAGCGCCGCGCGGGCGCGTCGAGGGCGTGGCGGATTTCGGTGGAGGCGCCGCGCCCGGCCCGTCGGAGGAGGGAGGCCGCGAGGAGTTGGAGGAGTTGGCCGCCAGGCGCGCCTGGAGATCCTGCACCAGCGCCTCCAGGACTTGGACCTGCGCCAGCAGTTTGGCGACGGCCAGTGTCAACGCGGCGTTCTCACGTTCCAACTCCGCGATGCGGCGATCTTTGGGATCAACGGCTTCGATCGATCCATTGAGATCTTCTCGCCGAGAATGTCAAGCTTCTCAGCCCGTGAACGCTTACCAAATCGATTCCGAAGTCCACTTCCCAGCATGGTTTCCCGTGGTTCGTTGTCTCGCGTTTTGAGGGCATACATCAGCCTTTCTGAACAGATGGCAGTTGATGGCACATGCTGGCATGTATTGCTGGCAGTTGCTGTCGGGTCAAGTCACTTGAACTCACCAACAACTCACCGACAACTCCGGCGTGGGAATACCAATGGAAATGCGTAAAACAGGCCGATAGATCAATGCAATGATGGATTTCGGCTGGAATTCAGGGGATAAAAGTGGTCGGGGCGGTGAGATTTGAACTCACGACCTTCTGAACCCCATTCAGACGCGCTACCAAGCTACGCTACGCCCCGACCGGTCGTGCCCGGCAGTTGCCGGACGAGCGAAATACTAGGTGCCATCGCCCGTTATTCAACACATTTCCCGCGCCACGCATTTTCCGCGGGCTGCGAAGATGGAAAGCTCACGCCCGGCCTTCCGATCGCGGCAGCACCTTGACCACGATGGCTGTAATGTCGTCCTCCTGTGCCGCGTGGCCGGTAAAGGCGCGGGTGGCTTCGTAGAGCGCATCCACGATGAGCCGGGCCGGTTTGTGCCGACAAGAGTGGACCACTTCCAGCAAGCGGCCGGTGCCGAAAAGGGAGTCATCTGCGCCGACCGCTTCCTCGATGCCGTCGGTGCCGAGGACGATCATATCGCCGGGTTCGAGCGGGATGGGGTCGGAGTCGCCATAGGAAGCGTCGGCGTTCCAGCCCAGCGCGATGCCGGTGCGTTTGAGCGGGTGTTTGAGTTCGCCGGCGGCGTTGAGCAGATAGGCGGTCGAATGGCCGGCGTTGGCATAGACCAGGGTTCGCTGCTCCGGATCAATCCGCGCCAGGCAGAGTGTGAGGAATCGATCCGAACCCATGTCATCAATGAGCGTCTTGTTGGCCACGGTGAGGATCTCACCTGGATTCTCGCGGCGGCTGGTGAGCAAACGCAGGTAGGCACGGGTGATGGCCATGAGGAGCGCCGGGCCGATGCCATGTCCGGAAACATCGCCGACCACCACGCCGATCCGGCCGCAGAGCATGGGCAGGTAATCGAAGTAATCGCCGCTGGCCGTGGCGGCCGGATACGAGGCGCCGGCAATCTCGAATCCCGGCAGCGCGGGCGGTTGCTTGGGAAACAGGTGCTGCTGAATTTCGCGCGCCGCACGGAATTCACGTTCGTTCTCCAGGAGCGCCTTCTCGGAGCGTTTGCGCTCGGTGATGTCACGGATGAATGCCACGTAGTGCCGCTGGCCATCGAGCACCATGTCGGAGAAGCTGATTTCCACAGGGATGGCCGAGCCGTTCCGGTGCCGCGCCAGCGTCTCCATCGACCGGCACCGCGCCGCGGTGGAATGATCGCTCAAGCACGCGAGCAGGCGCGCGAAATTGCCATCGCGGTCCTCGGTCTGCAAAACGGCAAATGGCCGGCCCGCGATTTCTTCGGGAGAATATCCAAATATCTCGCGCAAGGCGGCGTTGGCAAAGCGCACCAGACCGCCCGAGTCCATCACCAGCACCGCGTCGGGGCAGGTTTCCCACAAGGTGCGGTAGCGCACCTCGCTGTCCTTGAGCGCCTGCCGGGAGGAACGTTCCGCGCGGCGCACGGCGGCCTCGCGCAATTCACGTTCCACCGCGGGCGCGAGGCGCTGCAGGTTGCCCTTCATCAGATAATCGTGCGCCCCGGCCTTCATGGTCGCCACGGCGATGTCTTCGCCGATGCCGCCGGAAATCACCACGAACGGCAGGTCGAGGGCGCTCTTTTGCAGGAGACGCAACGCGTCCGGCGCACTGAACTCGGGGAGGTTGTAGTCCGAAAGCACACAATCCCAAGTGCCGTTGGTCAGCGCCTCCTGCATGGCCGGACCCGTTTCGACGCGCTGGTATTTCACCTCCCAGCCACCCTGTCGCAACAGGTTGACCATGATCCGGGCGTCGAACTCGGAATCCTCGACGATGAGTACTCGCAGCGGCGGTTTCATGCAGCCTGTATATCCAGCGCCGGTCGGCAGGGCACCAGCGCGATTCGAACCAACAACATGGGCGCAAGCTAACGGGAATCCGGCGATGCGCCAAGAATTTCACGCGATAGGAAGGAACAATCGCAGTGAAAAATCGGGCGGTCAGGATCGCTTTCGGCCCGCGGGGCTGGCGCAGGAAATTCCTGCGCGTCTCTTACAATCCCGCCACCACTGCCCGCGTGACCGTGGCCGGGTGGCCGCCGAAGAATTCTTCCGCTCGCGCCAGCGCCTCTGCCAGGGATTCCGCGTTGCCCACGCGCACGTTGAACCGGTGGCCGAAGGCGAAGTTGGCCGCGAAGTATTTGGTGAACATCTGCACCCGGCGCAGCGCCATCGCCGGCTCGAAATCCTCCACGATGTAGCGGTGCATTCGGCGCCAGATGTCCGCGAGGTCCACCGGTCCAGGAGTTTCCCACGACGCGAAAATCCACGGCCGCGCGATGGCCATCCGCCCGATCATGATGGCGCAGGCCGGCTGCAGATGTGCCGCGTGGGCGGCGACTTGTTCCGGGCCGTCGAGATCGCCGTTGGCAATGAGCGGCAGCCTGGTCTGGGCGGCGACCCAAGGGATGAGTTCATGCCGGGCGCGGCGCTTGAATTTGTCCTCGAAGAATCGCGGATGCAACGTCACCGCATCCACTCCGGCATCTTCGATGATCTTCAACCGTTCCAGGAAGCGCAGCTCCCAGTCGGGCCGCCGTCCGCCCAGGCGAATCTCCACCGTAAGAATGCCCGGCCAATGCCGGCGCGTCTCCGTGATGACGGAGCGCAGGGCGTCGAGATTCTCAAACAGCGCGCTGCCCGCCTCACAGGCGCGAATGGACATGGCATCGCAGGCGAGGTTGATATCCACCGCCTCGACGCCCTCGGTGCCGAGGCGGTCGAGAATCTGCGGCAGGGGATCGCCGTCACGGACCATGAGTTGGAAGACGAGGTTCTTCTCCTCCGGACGCCGGCGCAACCAGGGTGAGGCCTGGAAATTTTCGCGAAGAATCTGGCGCCCGGCCAGCATTTCGGTCCATACCGCGCCCGCGCCGCCGAACTCGGCCAGCAGGCGGCGGAAGGCGCTGTGGGTGAAGCCCGCCAGGGGGGCGCAAAAGCGGGCGGGGGCGAAGTGCCGTCCGCGGATGACGCACGCCTCAAACATCAGACGGGCACGTCATCGCTTGCCCGTGGCGTAGCCGCGGAAGACGAAATCCTGCGCTTTGGCTTTTTCGTGACACGCGTGGCAATGCGCGATCTTGCCGCGTTCCACGATGATCGGCTGCTTGAGCCGGCGCAGCACGAGAAACTCCCAATCTCCGTGGGCGGGATCGAATCCTTCATCGCGTTTCACCATGGCCAGGAGGGTGCGCGACTCGGTGCTCTTTTTGTTGGTGGCAAGCAACTCCTTGACGATCATCGAGCCCTCGGGAAACGGCGTGCTGGCCGGGCGGGAAAAGGCGAGCGCGGCGTTCTTGTCTGCATGGACATTGAACAATGGCTCGGGCGCGGCCTGTCCGGCGTTCGTTCCCGGGGGAGGCGAGCAGATGGAGGTGCCGCCGCCGGCGGCGCTTTCCAGTTTGGGGGTGACGCGTTTCCACTTGTAGTATTTTGCGAAGAGCAGCGAATCGGCGTCCGGCTTCTGGCGGTTGTCAAACGGCGATTCCTCGCGCGGCGGGCTGAGCAGGTCGTCTTCGGTTGCCGCGTTGGCCGGCAGAAGGGTGCCGGCAACGCATCCTGCCAGAAGAGTCCAGAACCACGGTTTCGTCTTCATCGTGCCGCCAGCTTTCCGACAACTGCGCGGCCTGTCAATGGGGGGGCAAACGCCTTCCTGTCCCTCGGAGATTGGTACCCCTACCCCGAATTGAACGGGGATTTGACGTTTAGGAAACGCCTGCTCTATCCATTTGAGCTATAGGGGCGCAAAAACCACGCCGCAGGATGATTTCTCGGAGCCGGATTGAGCCGATGTTGATGGGCGACCCTTTCAGATTCCGTCCGGACTGGCCGATGCCGCCGCCGCCATTTTGATACGGGAGGGAGTATGCCCAGGCAAAAAGGCGCGGCAAGCAGTTTTCAGAATCCGATCGGCGCCTAAAATGACCCTGATTTTTCCGTTGCAATCGAGGCGTCAGGCACTAGTTTTCCCGCCCTTGGTAGAATATATAGTCTTTACCTGTGAACTCTGAACTCTGCAAACAAGCGTTGGTAAAAGTCGGCGACCCCAACACCCTCGTCAATCTGGTGTCGCGGCGGGTGCGCCAGCTCAACTCCGGCGGCGGCGGCCTCAGTCGTCCGCTCGTCTCCGACACGGTCAACATGAGCACCGCCGACATTGCCTTGCGCGAGATCATCGAGGACAAAATCATGGCCGAGATGCCGGACGCGGTGGCGCTCGTCGTCCCCGTGCCCAAGAAACGCAAGCGGAGTTGATCGCACCCGCGTTTGCTCGCTTTCAGCCAGAAGGCCGGCCTTCTGGCTGTTTCCGTTTATGGCGGACATAGTCACCAACAAGAGAGCCCGCCGGGAGTATCACATCCTCGACACCTTCGAGGCGGGCATCGTCCTCAAAGGCACGGAAGTCAAGGCCCTGCGCGCCGGTCGCGGCCAGATTGCCGACGCCTTTGCCCGGGTGCAGGACGGAGAGGTCTTTCTGCACAACGCGCACATCGAAGAATACTCCTTTGGCAATCTCCTGAACCACGCGCCGAAGGGCGTGCGCAAGCTGCTCCTCCACAAATCGGAGATCCGGAGACTGTTTGATCTCGCCGCCGTCAAAGGCAACACGCTGATTCCCCTGTCGTTGCTGTGGAAGAACGGGAAAGTCAAAGTCCTGATTGCGGTGGCCAAGGGCAAGCAGGAGTTCGACAAGCGCGACGCTCTGCGCGAGCGCGAGTCCGACCGCGAAATCAAGCGTGTCATGATGCACCGCATCAAAGGTCAGCGGTGACGAACCTTCACGCCGTCGGATCGTCTGATCTCGTTATCCTCCGAACCAGCGGCTGAAACCATGGCGGTTCCGGCTCACCCGTCGGTAGATTTTTTCCGCCACACAGATCACTCCCGGAAACCATAGCACCAGCCCCAGCGGCACCAGCAGCGGCAGGCGCATCGCGAGGTGACGAAAGCACCGCGCGCCACGATACACCCGTCCGTCGGGAGTCACGCAGTGGATTGCCTCAAGCAGGTTCTCGCGGGTCAATCCCGCTGCCAAGTTCATGGCCTGCGGATCGGTCGCCGCCATCAGGCTTAACCGGTGGCACCAGTCGAGCCGCGCAATGAGGCGCATCTGCGATCGGCACATCGCGCATTCACTGTCGTAGAGAAGGGTGATGGGGCGCGAGGAACTCATGCTGGCAACCATTATGACCTCCCCGCCGGAGGGTTGCAATTTTCGCTGCGTCCGTCACACACTCGCTGCGTCCCGTCCGCCACTGACCATGGCGGCGCACCGACTCAATAAACGCTGCCATGATCGCCATCCCGTTTGCCAAATCGTTGAGCGCTGGCGTGCTCGCTCTGGCCCTGGCGCTTCTCGCCGGATGCGGCCGGAAAACCGCCGACCAACCGAAGGCGGAAGCCGAAGAGTTTCCCCGTCTCACCACCATCGCCCGCGGCCTGCTGGAAAATGGCGACGCGGCGAAATCCGTCGAGACGCTGCGACGCGCGCTCGCGCTCAACCCGGCGCATCCCGACGCGCACCTGAATCTCGCCATCGCCTCGCTGGCCGCGAACCAGCCTTCCAATGTGCTCTTCCACGCCGGGGAGGTGGTCCAGCAGAATCCCAATTCCACGGCGGCGCAATACGTGCTCGGCTGCGCCTGGCTGCGACTCGGGCAGTTTGAGAAGGCGCTGCAATCACTGCAGCAGGCGAGCGATCTCGATCCCAACGTCGCCGCCGTCAGCTTTCAACTCGGTGTCGCGCACCAGGCCCTCAATCATGTTGAGGATGCCATCGCCGCGTATCAGGGAGCCATCGCGCTCGAACCCGATCACCTCGCGGCGCATTACCGGCTGGGCCAGGTGCTCCTGCGCGCCGGACAGAAGGACGAGGCCACCGTGGAAATGGAGAAACACCGCGTCATCGCGGCGAAGCGCGCCGGGATGCCGTCCGACACCTCGATCTTCGAGCAGTGCAAACTCACGCAGCTCGTGCTGCCCTTCAAACTGGAGCAACCCGCGCCCGTCGGCGTGAAGGTGCAGTTCGCCGATGTCACTGCGACGATGCTGCCCGGCGCCGCGAGTTTTCGCGGGCCGATCGCGGTGCTCGACTTGAACCACACCGGCACCAACAGCTTGTTCGTCCTCGAAGGTACCAATGGCTTTCGCCTGTTGGAAAACGCCGGTGGGCGTTTCACGCCGCGTGGTCCATTGCTACCCGCCATCCCCGGCGCCCGCTACCAGCGCGCGCTCGTGGCTGAACTGCACCAGGATCGCTTCGAGGATGTCATCGTGCTTGGCGACCGCGGCTCGCACGTCTTCAAATTTGTCACCAACGCCGGCATCACCGAGGTCACCCGGCTGGCGGGCATGACGAACCTCGCCGCCGCCGATGGCGCGCTGGTCGATCTCGATTTCACGGGCAAGCTCGACCTGTTGGCGTTGCAGAGCGACGGCACCCGCGCCCGGTCGTTCCGCAATCTCGGCAACTTCTTTTTCCGCGACAACACCGCGACCTCCGGGCTCCCGGCGACGCTCACCGGCGCGCGGCAGATCGTGGTGGATGATTGGAACAACGACGATCTCGCGGATGTGTTCATCGCGCGCGATGGTCAATCGCCTTTGCTCCTCACCAAAACGCGCGGCGGTCCGTTGACCGTGACGAATTCCCCCGGCGACTGGCCCGTCGGCAGCGTGATCGCGGTCGGCGATTTGAACAACGACCTGCGGCCGGATCTGGCGGTGGTCACGCCGGAAGCCGTCGAGATCGTCCTCAACGAGATGACGAACCGGACGAAGGTGTCGCTCGGTGGTTTCAAGCCCGCCGCGCTGCACCTCGTCGATTTCGACAACGACGGCTGGCTGGATCTCGTGGCAACTGGAGACGGTCTGCGTCTGTGGCGCAATCGGGGACTCGCGGGCTTCCTCGATGCGACCGCGGAACTCAGCCTCGACAAGCTCGACCCGGGCGCGATGGACGGAGTGGCCTTCGCGGACTTCGATTCCGACGGCGACACGGACTTCATCCTGAGCCGCGCGACGGGACTCCAGGTTTTGCGCAATGACGGCGGCAACGCCAATCATCAGCTCAAGCTCCAGCTCGTCGGTCATCGTTCAAATCCCAGCGGATTGGGCATCCGCCTGATGCTCACCACCGGTGGCCTGCGGCTCATGCGCACGGTCAGCCAGTTGCCCGTCGAAATCGGCCTCGGCAAATACACCAGCGCCGATTCGCTTACGGCGCGCTGGTTCGACCTCGCGGTCAATTCCGTCGATCTCAAGGCTGACCCGAAGCAGCCCATCGCGCTCGAAGAACTCGTCCTGCCCACCGGCTCGTGCCCGTATCTCTACGCGTGGGATGGCCGCACGTTTCGCTTCGTCACCGACCTGCTTGGCGCGGCGCCCGCCGGGTTGCATGTCAGCGATGAGCGGCTCGTCGAGGCGGATCCGTTCGAGCACGTGTGGATTGGCAGTGAAACGATGTTTCCTCCGCGCGACGGCAGCTACGTTTTGCAGATCACCGAGGAACTGCGCGAGGTGCTTTATCTCGATGAAGCCAGGCTGGTCGTGGTCGATCATCCGGCGGGAACCGAAGTCCATCCGACAAGCAAGATGATGCCGGGAAGACCGTTTCCGAAAACCGGCCTTGTCACGTTGGATGCGAGGCGGCTCTTGCTCCGGGCGATCAATCACGAGGGCAGCGATGTGACGACGCGATTGCAGACAAACGACCAGCAATTCGTCTCGCCGACCAAGCTCCGCGCGCCGCAACTTCGCGGACTCGCCGAACCGCACAGCGTCACCCTCGATTTCGGCCCGCTGCCAGTGGACCGGCCGCTGGTGCTGGCGCTGACTGGATGGATTCGCTTTGGCGGCGGCATGGCCAATGTCAGCGGCTCTCATAATCCCGAACTGCCGTTCCCATTCCCGCAACTCGAAGTGGAGACAGCCTCCGGCGAATGGCGTCCGGTGGACGTGACGGTGGGGGTGCCAGCCGGCAAGACGAAGACCATCCTTGTCGATCTGGCCGGCAAGCTGCCGCCAGGCGCACGACGATTGCGGCTGGGCGCGGCCTTTGAACTGCACTGGGATCGCATCGCGCTCTTCGAGAAACGCGACAACGCGGAAACGCGCCTGACGACGGTCGCGCCGACCAGCACCGACCTGCACTGGCGGGGCTACAGTCCGTTCAAGGAACAGCCGTCGTATCTGCCGCTCACGCCGGACTACGATCGCGTCACTTCGTGCGCCAACTGGCGCATCACGCCGATGGGCTGGTGTACGCGCTACGGTGCGGTGGATGAATTGATCGCGACGACCGACAACGGCCTTTGCCTGCTTAACGGCGGTGACGAACTCACCCTTTCCTTTGCTGCGGATCGTGTGCCATCGAAGCCTGCCGGTGCGCAGCGCGAGTTCTTCCTCTACTCGGTTGGTTGGGACAAAGACTCGGATTTCCACTGCGAAACGGGCTGGCTGGTCGAGCCGTTGCCGTGGCATGGGATGAACGATCAGCTTTACGGACGCGAGCCACGCCCGGCCTTCCCGAGCGACTCGCTCCACGCGAAGTTCAACACCCGCTGGGTGGGGCAGGAGACGCTGGCTCGCGCCGCGACTTTCCCTCCTAATTCAACTCCTCCTCCCAATCGTAATCGCATCCGACCAAGCGCCAAGTAACGAGGAGATTTGGATTAAGATGATGAGGCTCTTTCAAAACCTCGGCGGCGGTGCGGGGGGGGGGGGGGGGGGGGGGGGCGGGGGGGGCGCGGATTATATAATTGGGCGGG
>JBBRWD010000128.1:0-17722 GCA_038249465.1 Limisphaerales bacterium
GTCCGCTCGCCCGGTACCGCGCAATGATGGTGGCAATCTCGTTGGAACTCGCATTGAAACCGGGAACTCGATGACTCTTCATCCCCCGAGTCTACCAGTTGGCACCGCCCCGCATAGACCGCACCCCCTGTACCGCTTACTCTTAACCCGCTCCCGCCCTCAATGGGCAGAAAGAACAGCTTGGGAGTGAGTGGTCCCTGCCGCGCGGCCGTGAAAGGCAAACATGAACAAGCGTCAGATCAGCCGTCTCAACGCGGCGCGCAGTGTCCAGGTGGTGTTGGAGCGTTGGAAGGATTCCCTCTCCGAAGCCGCGCAGGATGGCCATGCGGAGCTGACGGAGTTGCTGGAGTCCATCACCGAGCACGGCAACAAGCAGAGCCTCCGTCCAGGATTCGCCGCCGGCAAGGCCCAGGCCCGGAACAGTCTCGCGGATGCCGCGGCGGCCCTCGCCGGGGCGCTGGTTTCCTACGGCACGTCCATCGAGGATTACCGGCTGATTGCGGCGTGCGATTATTCGCGCTCGGACATCCTCGCCGGTGCGGATGCGCGCATCGCGGCGCGCTGCAACGCGCTGCTCGATGAGGCCCGGCCGCTGGTGGCCAATCTGGCGAAGTACAAGGTGACGACGGCTTCGCTGAATGCGTTCAAGGCGAAGATTGAGGCTTTTGATGCGCTGCAAACGAGTCCGCGCGATGGCATCGCGCAACGCGCATCGGCGACGCGTCAAATCCACCGGTTGAATCGACAGGTTCAGGAACTGCTGAGCAAACAGATTGATCCGCTGATCGCGCCGCTGAAGGAAACGGAGCCGACGGTGTTCAATGAATACCGGGTGGCGCGCAAGCTGGTGAGCGGGCCCACCGCTCCGGCCAAGGACGAGGGGAATGTCGTCCCCGTGGCGATCCCGGCGACGCCGCAAGCGAAAGCGGCGTAGCCGCATCAATCCGCATTCCGAAGTTGCAGTCGCACGGACATCTTGTCTGTGACGGTAGGACAGGCTTCCAGCCTGTCCCGTATGGCGAAAGGAAATGTGCCGCTAATAGTCAGGCTGGAAGCCTGACCTACGCCCTCAGGCAGGATGCCTGAGCTACAACTCTGGAGCTGCCGTCAAGCAATTCGGGATCGATGCGGCTCGGCTGGGGATCGCAGGCCGCCAGCCAACCATGCCCGGCGGCCCGCCGGGCACTTTGCCCAGCATTGCGCCACGCCCATTGTGGTTCCGTAAATGCGGCGTTGGCGCAGTTTGTATTCAAGGTAGGATGTCCGGCAGGCGCGCCACGAACCGCGCCATTATGCTGGCACCAGTGATTCAACCAAACACGACGGCTCCGGTAAGCAAACTCTCCCGCGCCTGGCTGGAAATGGCCGGTTCCCTGCCACCCAACGTCGCATGTGGACCGCTCCGCGTCTGGCCCGAGCGCGTCATCCAGTTTGGTGAGGGCAATTTCCTCCGGGCTTTCGCTGACTGGATGATCGACGTGCTCAACGAGCGCGGTCTCTGCGGCGGGAGTGTCGTCGTCGTTCCTCCAACCCGGCGCGGACGAGCCGACGTGTTGAATGCCCAGAATGGCCTCTACACCCTGCTCCTCCGCGGCGTGCAAGATGGACGCATCCGGGAGCAGCGGCGCGTCATCACTGCCGTAAGCCGCGCGCTCAATGCCTATGAGTCATGGGATGAGTTGGTCCGCTATTTCTCGAAGCCGGAAATGCGCCTTGTCATTTCCAACACCACGGAGGCGGGCATCGCCTTTGTCGAGGAGGCGCATCATCCTGACCAGTGCCCGGAATCGTTTCCCGCCAAGGTGAGCGCATTGCTGTACGAGCGTTTCAAGGCGCGACAAGGCGACCCGACCTCCGGGCTGATCTTCCTGCCGTGCGAGTTGATCGAGCGCAACGGGGCCGCTCTCCGTGAGCTGGTGTTGCAGCACGCGGAGAACTGGAAGCTGGGCCGCCCGTTTGCGGATTGGGTGACGGACTGCAATCATTTTCTGAACACGCTGGTGGAACGCATCGTGCCCGGTTACCCGCGCGATGAGGCGCCGCAACTCACCCTCGAACTCGGCTATGAAGATGCGCTGCTCGTCGCGGCGGAATGGTACCACCTCTGGGTCATCGAGGGACCGTCGCACCTCGCGGAGGAACTGCAGTTTCATCGCGCTGGTTTGAACGTGGTCTGGACGAATGACCTTGGGCCGTATCGCACGCGCAAGGTTCGAATCCTGAACGGAGCGCACACCGCCTGCGCGCTGGCGGCATTGCACGGCGGCCTGAATCTCGTGCGGGAAATGATGGAGGATGCGGTGTTCGGCCCCTTGGTGCGCCGCATCGTGTTCGATGAAATCATTCCCTCGCTGGGGGGCAATCTTCAGGACACGACCACCTACGCGCAGACTGTGCTGGAGCGTTTCCAGAATCCGTTTGTGCGCCACGAACTGCTTTCCATTTCACTCAACTCGGTCGCCAAGTGGAAAGTGCGCGTGCTCCCATCGCTCCTCGATTACGCCCAGTCACGGGGTTCACTGCCACCCCTCTTGTGCTTCTCCCTGGCGGCACTGATTCACTTCTACCGGGGCGAACGAACCTCGGCGGCGGAACTGACCGGGCGACGCGGCGACGAGCCTTATGCGATCCGCGATGATCCGGAGGTGCTGGAATTTTTCGGTCGCGCCTGGCACGCCTTCGTTCAACATCATCAGCCGCAAACCCTGGTCACCGCAGTCTTGGGAAACACCACGCTCTGGGGCCGGGATCTCAACATCATCCCCAGCCTGACTGACAACCTCTCCGCGTCGTTGGCATCCATCCTCAAGAGCGGCATCCGCTCTTCGGTGATCAAACTCATCTCATGAACACACTTGCCAGCAATCCCTCCTCCGTGCTCGTCATCCACCCTAGCGACAACGTGGCGGTGGCTTTGGAGCGGCTCGCGGGGGGACAAGGAATTCCAATCGACGGACGGATCATCACCCTGGCCGGCGACATTCCCTGCGGACACAAGTTCGCCCTCGCTGCGCTGGCGGAGGGCAACGCGATCGTGAAATACGGTCAGACCATGGGTCGCGCGTCTTGCGCGATTCAACCCGGCGAGTGGGTCCACGTCCACAACGTGCAGACCACGCTCTCGGGCGTGGAGGAATACTCCTACACACCCGCGTTGACGCCGGTATTGCCGATTGACGACGGCCTGACCTTCGACGGTTTCGCGCGTCCCAATGGCGAGGTGGGCGTGCGCAACGAAATCTGGGTGCTGCCCACCGTCGGGTGCGTCAACGAGATCGCGCAGAAACTGGTCCGCCAATTCCGCGAACAGGGCCTGCCGGAAAACGTGGACGGCATCCACGCCTTCACCCACCCCTTCGGCTGTTCACAACTCGGTGACGATCTGGAGAACACGCGGAAGATTCTCGCCGGCCTGGCGCGCCATCCCAACGCCGGCGGCGTGCTGGTGATCGGCTTGGGCTGTGAGAACAATACCATGGCGAGCTTCCGCCAGGCGCTGGGCGACGAGTCACCGGAGCGCTACCGCTTCCTAATGGCCCAGGAGGCTCGCGACGAAATGGACGAGGGACTGCGCTGCTTGAATGAACTCGCCGCCCATGCCAGCCGCGTCCGGCGTCAGCCGCTGCCGCTCGCGAAACTTCGGGTCGGCTTGAAATGCGGCGGCTCGGATGGGTTCTCCGGTCTCACCGCCAATCCGCTGGTCGGCGTGTTTTCCGACGAATTGATCCGGCGCGGCGGAGCCACCGTGCTGACCGAAGTGCCGGAAATGTTCGGAGCCGAGGCGCTCTTCATGAATCGCTGCGCGACGCCCGAGGTCTTCGCGGCCTGCGCGCGCATGGTGAACGGTTTCAAGGAATATTTTCTCCGGCACGGCCAGGTTGTTTATGAGAATCCTGCGCCCGGCAACAAGGACGGCGGCATCACCACGCTCGAAGAAAAATCGCTGGGCTGCCTGCAAAAGGGCGGGACGACTCCGGTGGTGGAGGTGCTCCCTTACGGCGGGCGGATGACGCGGACCGGCCTGAGTTTTCTCACCGGTCCGGGCAACGATATCGTCTCGGTGACCGCGCTGGCGGCGGCCGGGGTGCATTTGATTCTATTCACCACGGGACGGGGCACGCCGTTGGGCGGGCCGGTGCCGACGGTGAAGATCGCCACCAACTCCGCCCTGGCTGAACGCAAGCCGCACTGGATCGATTTCGACGCCGGGCGTTTGCTGCGGGGCGAGACGATGTCAGTCCTCGCGCGCGAACTTCTTCAGGCTGTCATCTCCATCGCCAGTGGCCGCCATCTCGCCCGCAATGAAATCAACGGCTTCCGCGAAATCACCATCTTCAAGGATGGAGTGACGCACTGACGCGCGTTCAATTTGATTTCCACGAGGCGCCGTTACGTCAATATTCGCGCCATGCTTTCTGCTCTGCCACCGGGCCGGTCCGCGACCTTGCCTTGCGCGCTCGCGCTGGTTTCCATCCATCGCGCAGCGGAATCGCGCAAACTCAACGGGAGTCTCGAATGACGGAAGACGCTCAAATGAATCCGGACAAAACTTTCAACGCAGAGACGCAGAGGCGCAAAGACGCAAAGCGAAAGAATCCAAACCGGCGTAGCGGCGTCTCGGCAGAGCGCCGCCAGTTAAGTTCGCAGAGAATTGCGGCGCTCTACCGAGACGCCGCTACGGTTCGCAGTGGCATGTCGCGATTCCTCTCTCCGTCTTTGCGCCTCTGCGCCTTTGCGTTGATCCTGCTCGTTTGTTTCGTTGTCGAGGGCCTCGCCGCTCCGCGCCCGATCACCGGCAAGCCATGGCTCGACATGGATTACGGACCGTTCCTCACCGCGTCCATCGAAGCGCCCCAGCCCGCGACCAACATTGCCTTCAAGGGCATCGCCATCCGGCTCGCGGATGCCTTCGGCGGCACGCGCAACGAAGCCGTCGTGTTCGATACGGATCTGCTGCGCTATTCCGCTGGCTGGACCGGCAATTTCGTGGCGCTCAAGGGCGTCGTCTTCGACGGCGAGCATTGGGCGTATCCGCAAATTGCCGGCGAGCAGATCTTCGGGAATCCTCTGATTCCCGGCTGGACGACCGATGGCAAATTCACGGACCCGCGTCCGCTGCCCTACGGTCCGGTGCCGCGCGAACAGGCTCATTGGCGGGGCCTCTACCGGCACGGCAACAAGGTCGTGCTGAGCTACTCAATCGGAGCAGCCGGTGTCCTGGAAATGCCCGGCCTGGAGGCTCGCGGCGGACTGACTGCCTTCTCACGCAGCATCGACCTCGGCAAATCCGATCGCGACCTCGTTCTGCAACTCGCCTTCGCACCCGACAAGACCACTCGCCTCGTGTCGCGAACCTCGCTCAAGGATGTTCCCGCGCCCACGGTCGTCGATTCGCTGCTGCTGCTTGCTTCGCCGCGCGCCGATACGACAGCGCTGGACAGCGCATCGGCCAGTCTGTCCAACGGCCTGGCGGCTCGCTTCGACTTCGAGCAGGACTCCGGCAACGAGATGCGCGCTGTTTCTGGCGGCGGCGCGATCGCGCGCCTGCGCGGGCATCTCTGGACGGAGGGAGTCATTGGTCGAGGGCTGGCGTTTTCGGGCAAAGGTTCCGGCGAATTCACCTCGACCAACGTCGTCGATTTCGATGGCAGCGATCTGACGATCTCGGCGTGGATCAAGACTTCAGAAGGCGGCACCATTCTCGCCGAAGCCGCGCCGCGAGGTCCGTGGGTGCATGACGGCAAGGCGTTCTTCGTGCGCGACGGCCGGCTGCATTTCGATGTGGGCTGGGTCGGCGCTGTGGCGTCTCAGAGTGCGATCGCTGGAAATCAATGGACGCACGTGGCGATGACCTGGTCGCACCGCGACGGGCGCGTCACGCTGTTCGTCAATGGCGTCAAGGATGGCTCGGGCACTCTCAAGCCGCGCCAGCCCGTACCGGATCGCGTCACGCGCATTGGTTTCGCCTCCGAGAATTTTCCCGCGACACCTTATTTCAACGGCGCGCTCGACGATCTGCGGATTTACCAACGGCAGTTAAGTGCGGTGGAAATGGCGGCCCTCGCGGGAAATCGCGGCCAGCCCGGCGCGCTCGCTCTCGGGGTGGTCGGAGCGCCGGTCGGCGCCACTTGGTTGAACGCCAGCAATGGTCACGCGCGGCTGCTCATCCCTGCGCAGGCGACGCCGTGCCGGTTCAAAGTCGTGCTCGCAGGCATCGAAGAAGCCGCGTTGCCGCGCTTCGCCGAACTCGTGGCGCAAGCCGCACCCACGGGCGATTTGCAGACGCTCACGCACGGTGGTCCGGCGCGCTGGACGCCGAAGCTCGCGACCACCGGCAAGCTGGGCAGCGACGCCGGGCCGTACGCTCTCGATACCATCACGGCACCGGAGGAAAACCCGTGGCACTCGTGGATGCGTTTCGGCGGTTTCGACTTCTTCTCCGATCCGACCCGCGCCGCGATCTGCACCTGGAACGGCGACGTGTGGCTCGTCTCCGGCATCGACGACACGCTGAAGAAGCTTTCGTGGCAACGCATCGCGACGGGACTCTTCCAGCCGCTTGGATTGAAGATCGTGAACGACGAAATCTTCGTGCTGGGCCGCGACCAGATCACGCGCCTGCGCGATCTCAACGGCGACGGCGAGACGGATTTCTATGAGAACTTCAGCAACGATGCGTTGGTCAGCGAACACTTCCACGAGTTCGCGATGGATTTGCAGACCGGTCCCGACGGCAGCTTCTACTACATGAAAGGCGCCCGGCATGCGCGCGAGGCGGTGCATCCGCAAAACGGCACCCTGATCAAAGTGTCAAAGGACGGCACGCGCACGGAGATTCTCGCCGGTGGATTCCGCGCGCCGAACGGCCTGCTCGTCACACCCGGGGGCGACTGCCTCACCTCGGATCAGGAGGGCCATTGGATGCCGGCCAACAAGCTCATCCGCATCAAACCCGGCAGTTTCAACGGCAACAACTGGGGCTGGCTGCCTGGTGGCAAACGCGATTCGTTCGAGCTGCCGATCTGCTGGATTCATCCAAGCGTGGATCGCTCTCCCAGTTCCCTCGCACTCGTGGAATCGGATCGTTGGGGCTTGCCGCGCGGCAGTCTGCTCGCTCCGTCTTACGGCATGGGGCGGGTTTTCCTCCTGATGCACGAGACCCTCGGCGGCATCGAACAAGGCGGAGTGACGCTGCTGCCGCTGGACTTCAGCACTGGCATCATGCGCGGACGTTTCAATCCTCGCGACGGCCAGTTTTACACCTGCGGCCTCTTCGGCTGGGCCGGCAACAAGACGCAGCCCGGCGGATTCTATCGCGTGCGTCACACCGGCAAGCCACTGCATCTGCCCGACGGCCTGCGCATCGCAACCAACGGCGTGGTGCTGCACTTCACTGATCCACTCGACCCGGCCAGCGCGAGCGACACCGGCAATTACAGCGTGCAGGTCTGGAATTATCGCTGGACCGAGAACTACGGCTCGCCGGACTTCAAGCGCAACGGCGAGAAAGGGCGCGACCGTCTGAATGTTGAGTCTGCGCTGCTTTCCGAGGATCGGAAGAGCGTCTTTCTCAAGCTGGCGGAACTGACGCCGGCGATGCAAATGCACATTCAGGTGAATCTCAAGGCGGCCGATGGCGCGCCCATCCAGACCTTCGTTCACAACACCGTTCACCGGCTCGGCACGCAGCATGGCGAAGAGATGATTGGTGCGGCGTTGCTGGCGGTGACCGGAAACACTTCACCTGCGCCGAAGAAGCTCGTGAAGGAATCGCCCGGCTTGAGCCAGTCGTGGAGTGGCCTGACAGCAACCAGCAACATGCCCTCGGACTCCCGCATCGCGCGCTTGGTGGCGCTGCACGTTCCCGCCAATCAATCGCCGACGCCGTTCTTGCTTCCGGGGTCGTTCCAAACAACCTGGCGCGGCTTCCTCAAACTCGACGTGAGCGAGACGGTGCGCTTCGAGGCTGTCGGCACGGGCGCGCTCACCGCGCGGGTCAATGGGCGCGACGTTCTTTCAGAAGCAGAACTGTCGACTGGGACGCCCGGTCCCGAAGTGACGCTCTCAGGCGGGCTGAATGAAATCGAGGTGAGCTACACCAGTCCGAAGTCCGGCGACGCGACGCTGCGGCTCTATTGGTCCGGCAAGTCGTTCGCGCGCGAGCCCGTGCCGCCCGGCATGCTCGTGCATGAGGGCGAGGTGCCGCTGCGCGACCGGAGCGTGTTTGAACACCCAGCCTCCGACCGTAGCAGCCGACGTGAGGCGGCTCAAACTTCGCGGCAACCTGCTGTCCGCACCACAAGCAGACAGAGCCTCCTCACGTCGGCTGCTACTTTTGGAACAGGCTCCCAACACATGCCGAATCTTCGCCTTGGCCGTGAAGTCTTCGCTTCGAGAATGTGCATTCGCTGCCATGAGCCGGCCGCGCCGTACGGTCTGGAAGCGATGCCGGAACTCGCCACGGACGCGCCCGCGCTCGACAATGCTGGTGGTCAATTCCACGCCGCGTGGGTAGCGCGCTGGCTGGAGAATCCACGCGCGCAAGTGCCCGAAGCGTTGATGCCTGCAGTGCTCTACGGCACGCCCGCCGAGGTGGCAAAGCAAGCCGGGGATCTCGCGACATTCCTCGCCATCGTCCGGACAAACTCTCCCGCGTCTCCCGCACCGTTCAGCGATGAGGCGGGACTTCGTCGCGGTGAAGATTTCTTCACCAAGATTGGCTGCGTGGCGTGCCACGTCCTGCCCGGCGACACACGATTGGAGAACGACACCCGGCGTTCGCTGGCGCACGTGAAAGCGAAGTGGCAGCCGTCGGCATTGGTGGAGTTTCTGCAGCAACCCGAAAAGCGCCACGCCTGGACGCGCATGCCCAACTTCCGCCTCACTCCCGACGAGGCTGCGGCCATCGGCGGGTTCGTGCTCTCGCGCGCCGATGCTCCACCCGTGGCGAATCCGCTGACTGGCGACATCGCCAATGGCAGGCGGTTGGCGCGGGAACTCGGTTGCGCGAACTGCCACACCATACCCGGCGTCGAGCAGCGTCACGATTTTGTCGCGCTGGAACAGCTGATCACCTCCGCGCCGCCGCGTGGCTGTCTCTCGCGCGAGAACAGCGACCGGCGCAAACGCGCGCTGGATTTCGGTTTCGCCAGCAATGAGGATGAATGGCGAGCCATCCTCGACGTGGCGCGTGCGCGTTTTGCGGCGGTCGGACGCGATACGCCGGTCGAGTTCGCGGAACGCCAGTTCAAGAACCTCCGCTGCTCATCCTGTCACGCTCGCGAAGATGCCGCGGACTTCTGGTTCGCCGTGGAGCAAAAGACCGCCGGAGCGAAACCCGCCGCCAAGAATCCGTTCGATGACGACGCACCTGCGACCGAAGCGACCATTCACAAACAGCGCCCGCCGCTCACCTGGCTCGGTGAGAAATTCCGTCCCGAGTGGGCGGAGCAATTCATCGCCGGCAAGATTCCCTACAAACCGCGTCCGAAACTCGACGCCCGCATGCCTGGCTTCCCTGCCTACGCGCGCGGACTCGCGCACGGCTTCGCCATGGAACATGGCTTTGCTCCGGCCTCCCCCGCACGCGCAGCGGTCGATGTCGAACTCGCGAAGGCGGGCGAGGCGCTGGCCCGCAAAGGCGCGCTGGCCTGCATGGATTGCCACTCTGTCGGCACACAGGAGGCCCTGGCGGGCGCGGATACGGTGACGATCAACTTCGCGTGGATTCCCGAGCGGCTGACCAAGCATTACTTCGATCGTTACCTGCTCGATCCACAGCACGTGCTGCCCGGCACGATGATGCCGAAATTCAGCGACGACTCCGGCAAGACGGGCGCGACGTCGTGGTTCGAAGGCGACGCACGGAAGCAGTTCGAAGCCGTCTGGAATTACATGCGCACCGTGCCGGCCCCCGTGAAATGACGGCCACTCCCTGGACGACAGTTGCGCATCCGAAATGACGACGCCCGCCAGAACCTACTCGGTCCGGCGGGCGTTTCTCCTCCCTGGCTGAGTCGTGAGACTCGTTTGGCAATTGACCGACTACCGGCAGAGCGGGAGTTGGTCCTTGAGCCGGATGATCCACATCTTGCTGGCGAGTCCGACGCCATCGCCGACGCCGAAGTCGTTGTCGTTCGCAATGGCCACGTCGTTTCGATTGAGGATCGAGAGACCTTCCAGTTTTTCTGTGCCGATCTGCGGGAGTTCTTTCAACATCGAGAACACCTCCTGCGAGGCGGCCGCCGTGACGCCAGGCGGAAGCGGGCTGGCAGGTTGTCCAGCGAAGCCTTCGAGGGCAGCCAGGCTCAGTTCCGAGACTTCCGAGGCGGTGCTCAAATCCACCAGCAGCAGCTTCACCTCGCCGGTGGCGCGTTCGAGGATGAGCAGCTTGTCCGGCGCCACCCAATCCATGTCGCTGACTTTGAGATCCACCTGCGCTGTGGGAGCGGGATACTCGGCGGCGGGCGTGGTGAGGACCACGTACTGTTTGATGTCCGCGGCCTCGACGTTGAGCGGATCGCTCAAGTCGATCTTCAACATGCGCAGCACGCGGCTGTCCTTGTCCGGAGCATTCTTGTTGGAACCAACCGGCGCCTGCGTGATGGCGTAGAGGGTCTTGCCATCGGGCGAGACGGCCACGTTCTCAAAGCCGCGATTGTTGCGGCGGTTGAGCAGGACGTCCGGCAAAATATTCTTGACCGTGTACTTGGCGAAAGGCAGCGGCTTGCTCACCGGCGTGGAGCGGACCAGCACCTGGCCTTCTGAACTGAGAATCACGATCGACGGGCTGTATTCGTCCACCACCACGAACATTCCGTTCGGCAGAAGTCGCACCGCTTCCGTATCGAGACCGCTTTGGTCGTAAGCCAGCGGAGTGGGATCACAGACGGCACCGAAAGGCACGTCATCCTTGAGCGACGACGGTGCGCCCAGGTTGGGAAGCCCGGTTACGGGATATCCATCGCGATCGGTCTTGGGAATGATCAACTCGGGCAGCATCTGCCCGCTCACGGCGCGAAAGGCCACGATGCTTGGACAGAACGTGGGCAGGTAGAAAATCTTCCCGTCGCCCACGGCCGGATCCACGACGCACGGATTCTGGCTGATGACTTTGAAGTGATCTCCGCCCGGCCCGCGATCAGTCAATCCGAGATACAGATTGCCGACCAACCGCTCCAGACCTGAGCCCAGCGAGGGAGCCTCGGTCGTGAGCAGCCCATTGGCCTGGGCGATGGCCAGTTGTTCGGCGGTCAGTCCGAAATTGGCCATGCTATACGGCGGCAGGGTGAATTCGTGCAGGACTTTCGCCGACCGTCCGCCGGCGACGGCATTGGTGTTGGCCGACAGGGCCAGCGCGCAGACGGCCAGCGCCCCGCCGAGGGTGGTGAGTGTGTTTTGTTTCATTCTTCTCTCCTCATGTTTTGATGTTTTTGTTCGGGACTCCACCGGAGTCCTCGATCCTGATCTACCGGAAATGCCGGCGGAGGTAACGGGCGGGGCTCAGAGAATCTCGCCAGATTGGATCACCTTGCTCGTCGCGAAGCGGAGCATGAACCGCTGCTGATGCTTTCTAAAACTGCCTCTTTTTCTAAGAATATGGCCGTTCTTTGCGGAAATGCTCCATGTCATACGGTTGTGCCGGTGTTGAAACTTCCACGAACCAAGAAAGGCATCATGGCAACGTCTGACCATATCGGGGATATGCCGCCCGCCGGAGATGCACACTTCCGAACCACGCGCTGGACTCAGGTCCGCAAGGCGCATCCCCCCGGTTCGCCCGACGCGATGGAAGCCCTCTCGCAATGGTGCCGTGATTACAATGGGCAGCTTACGCGTTTTGCATGAATCACGGCGACAAACCAGCATAGTTGAAATCGCATCTGAGCCTTTACGACAGCGCGGTTCCCTACCCGGCCATCGGCCAGGACTTCGGCTTGAGCGAAGACGCGGTCAAGATGGCCGTGCACCGGTTGCGGCTGCGCTTTCGCAAGATCCTGCCGGCCAGGATTGCGGAGACGGTCTCAAACCCGGAGGACGTGATGGACGAATACCGGTATCTGGTGCGGATTTTGACCCGCGGACCAACCTGACGGAAAATTCACAGCGAATTTCTGTCACCCCCGCTCTCATTTCCACAATCTGATGATGGAAAGTGGCGAGGTGCCAGATGGCGCTCATCATCGAAACACAAGTGAGCTCGACGAGGACATGCCGGCAATGCCCCAAGCCGCGGGAGGCCGACGACCCGATGGACGTGTGTCCAGGCTGCCTGCTGAAAGGGGCGCGGTTGGACGAGGATGGCCCGGAGGAAGATCCGATAGCTCCGATGCGCTCCGCGAAGGTGCGACGCTTCGGTGATTATGAGATGATCGAGAAGGTTGGCCAGGGTGCCTGGGGCGTGGTTTACAAGGCGCGCAAAATCAGCCTGAACAAGACCTGCGCGCTCAAGCTGCTGCTCCATGCCGACACCGCCACGCCGGAAGAACTGGAGCGCCTGCAAATCGAAGCCGAAACCGCCGCCAGTTTGGGGCATCCCCACATCGTGCCGGTGTTCGACTTCGGCGATTTTGAAGGCCGGCACTACATCGCGATGGAATTCATCGAGGGGCGGACGCTGGCGCAAAAGATCGCGGCCAAAGAGTATGAACTGCCCCGCACCCGGGATTTGAAGGCGAGAACCCGGGCACGCGAATTGCAGAGGGACATCGCGCAGTTGGTGACCACGATGACCCAGGCCACGGGACATGCCCACAATTGCCAAATCCTCCATCGGGACATCAAACCCGGCAACATTCTCCTCGACCAGAAAGGGAAGGCCTATCTGAGTGACTTCGGTCTGGCCAAGGCGCTGGATGGACTCAAGAGCATCTCCAAATCCGGTGCGGTGCTGGGAACTCTGAACTACATGTCGCCGGAGCAGGCCGAGGGCAAGCGAGCGGGTTTTCCCTCTGACGTGTTCAGCCTCGGCGCCGTCCTCTACGAACTGCTCACCGGGCGACCCCCGTTTAAGGGTGACTCGGTTGGCGATACCTTGCTCCGCCTCAAGGAGTCCGACCCGGACGATCCGCGCGTCGCCTGTCCGTTAATCGACAACGATCTGGCATCGATCTGCCTGAAATGCCTGGAGAAGGATTCCAACCAGCGTTACGCCACGGCGGGCGATTGGGCCAACGACCTTGACAACTGGCTGGCCAATAAACCGGTCAAAGCGCGACCCATCCGGTTTTTCCGCCGGGTCAGGCGATGGTGCCGACGGGAACCCAAGATCGCCGTCATGGTGGCCGCGTTGTTCCTGCTCGTCAGCGCGGTCGCGCTGCTCGCGTCCGCCCTTCTCTTGCGCGAGACAGAGAGCGCCATCCGGGAAAAGCAAAAAAGCGCCCGACTCCTCGAAGCCCTCATCGACCGCATCGATCGGAAGCGCGAGAGGGGGGAGCCAATCCTCGTTTCGTCCGGGGAAGTGACCAGTATCAACCACTTTGATCCGCCCAGCGAAGGCGCCGGCAAACGCCTCACCCTGGCCTTCCGCCTGCCGGGGCGGGGTCCTGATCGCGTGGTTGAGATTTACGGGGGGTTCGCTTACAGCCTGCAAACCAACCTGTGGTACCGGGCGCAGTTCGGCGTCACGTTTGATCTGAGACTCGATCTGAGCGGCACCAACACCCTGGCCAGCCTCATCAAAGGCGAGGCCGATTTGGCCCGGCTCGACCCGGCCGACTTTGTTTTGGGCTGCCGGGCAATGCCTGGCCTCATCCCCATGGTTCGAGAACTCCACGGGACAAACTCGCAAATCCGTGGTGCCATCGTGACCCATCCCGACTCCGGCACACCAATCTGGCCGGGTTGAAAGGCGGCTCGTTTGCCTTTGGCGATACGAATTCAGCCTTGGGTTGGTACCTGCCCCGGGCCGCTCTGGCAGAGAAGGGACTCCGGGCCGGAGACATTGCGCCCACCAACCTCATGCCCTCCGAGGTGATCGGCGCCGTGCGAAAAAGGCAGGTGCAGGCCGGTGTCGTCATGTGGGACGACCTGGAGAGGCTGGCCAGGGCCACGAACGGACTGCGGCTGCAGGTTCTCAAGGAAGTGTCTTGCCCCTCTTTTACCTGGGTTACCACCTCCCGGCAGGACACGAATACGGTGGCCGCTATCCGGAATGCTTCCTGTCGCTCGGTGACCGGATGGTCTTGATGCAGCTGGAGCCCGGTCTCACCGGCTTCAGTCCGACTCAGGCTTCGGACTATGAGGAATTGGAACGGCAAATCGATGCCGCAAAAACATTCGACGCCCCATGAATCGATCTGGCCATGAACCTTCCCCCGTGGCGGCGTTTCGGCAGAGCGCCGCCAACCAAAGGAACAAGCAGAGTGCGGCGGTCTGCCGACACGCCGCTACGCCAAGGTGCATGGCCCCGAGGCGCGATTCGGGAATCGTGGAGGTGTTCCATGAACCGAGGCGTCAGAGTTCCGCCTTTAGGCGGCCCCCTCATTCTCCACGCCGTCCGAACCGCCTGAAGGCGGAACTCTGGCGGTTCATGGTTTCGATGCGCGATTTGGGAATTGCGACGGCTCTACATGACCCCGGGGTGGACAGAACTCCCAGCCGCAGGCAGGCCCGCCCCGACCTTTGATCCTATGAACATCTTTCTCCACCACCTCAGATCGCAGACCCGGTGCTTGCTCACTCTCTTTGTTTTGGGTGCTTGGCTCTGCAATGCCACCGCGCTGAACGCCCGCGCGCAACTCGCCATCACCGAAGTCATGTCCGACGCGGCCACCAATTGCGCCGGCGTCTTTACGCGCCATCCAGACTTTGCGGGATGGACACGTGATACGTGACAATTGGGCCAACGCGGCGGAGCCGGCCAACGCAGATGTCTGGTATAACGCACTGTCTGAATACCTGTCCACGCCTACGGCCAGCAACTACTGCCTGCGTATCACCGGTGCGCGCGCCAAGTTTTACGAAAACCGTCTTTGGCACTGTCCCTCTAAGATGCTGCCCAGTTCTGCCAACACCGACAACTCCCCCTACTTCTCCTTGTCCATGAACTCGAAGCTGATTCAGAATCCGATTCAGAACGAGGAGTGCAGCATCACGATGGGCACCATCCTGCAACCCTCGGACACCGTCTCATTTCAAGACGCCAGAATTAACCCTCGTGAGCGCATGGTCCACCCAGTCCAGGAGCGGTTTAACGCAGCCTTGGGCCAGCCCAGCACCTACGCCTCGCGCTTTGCCGCGCGCCACGACCGGGGAGGCAACCTCGGCTTCTGCGATGGTAGTGTCCGCTGGCACCTGGGCGAGGAGGTCGTTGAGACCTCTGAGGAATCGATTGACGTTGGCAGAGCCATCTGGCCCGACGGCCAGATCATCTGGCGGCCCGATCCCCTCGACTATCCCAATGTGAGGGGAGAGTGAGGCCAATTCGTTCGACTCGCGCAGATTGAGCGGGACGGTGACGGACCTGACGATGGTGATTACCAACAACAATGGGCGCTTCGGCGGGAGCTTCTGGCATCCGGTAACGCGTAAGTCGGACGTTGAATCCGCCGGGCTAAAGCCATCCCGCTTTGAGAGGCCGAAGGACATCCAGGAAGTGAGTGCATTATGAATCAACCATGCGTCATCCACCACGATTGGGACGGCTGCAAATGCCGGCGCTGCGGGCACGCGCGCGACGAACAGCACGATTGGGATGGATGTCGCTGCCGCCGGTGCGGCCTGGTGAGAAACGAGGCGCACGACCCCGAGAGCCTCAACTGTCACGCGAAGTGCCGGCGCTGCGGCTGGGATCTCGGGGAGGTCCACGACTGGCAGGGCTGTGCCTGCCGTGATTGCGGCAGGGAGCACCATCTCTGGCTCGACGGCGTCTGCGCGCACTGTGGGGAGCGATGCGCCCATGCGGTCATTGTCGAAGAACACGCGAGCATTTCCTGGACGGCGGCGACTCGTGACCGCCGGGTCTGCCAGCGATGTCAGAAGGTGTTCCGCTAACCAAAGCCAATATTCCGCCATGATTCGTGCGTTTGCCGAAGCCATGCGGTCGATCGAAGAGCAATACATGCCAGCAGTTCCAAGACAGGAGATGACACCCTATGAGCCTCCGAAAACTCCGCGCCGAATGGATCGTTGCCGGCGCCTTGAACATCAAAGATCCCACCGTCCGCCAGGCGCACCTCGATTCTGCCTGCGCAGGCAACGAGCCGTTGCGCCAGGAAGTGGAAGCCTTGCCCGGGAACCGGCAACCTGGGAGTGACGCCCGATCAGGGGAAACTCCACCTCCGCTTGGCACGCACCCGGACCATACCCGCGCGGCGCGGCGTCATCCGGTCCTGGTTGGTCTGTCCGTGGTGCTGCTCGCGCTGGTCGTTGGTGTGGGCGTGAGCAAGGTGGTGTTGGGGCTGCGTTCCGCCCGGCCCGCTCCGACAGCCGGGGGCGAGGGATTGCCGCAGGAGCCGGTTGACGCGATGGCTGCCGAGGCGGCTATCACCAATCTTCCCATCAGCCTCGCGGCCTGGACCAATGCGCCGCACGACAGGGGCTGGGTTCCTCCGATGACGCCCGAGCGGATTGAGGGCAATGGCCTGCTCGGACTGGATCCTGGACGGCATGTCCTGCGGGAGATCGAGTTTGATGTTAACGGCCTCGTGCAACTTTCCAGCACTCGGATGCGGGACGAACGCCGCGCGGATTTCCCCCAGCGAGTGGATGGAATCAAAGTTGGAGCCCAATGTCATCGGCTTCATTTCCTTCACGCCTGCAGCTGGAACGTATTAGACGGCACCGAGATTGGGCGCTATGTGATCCATTTCGCCGATGGTGAGAAACTGCAGGTGCCCATTGTCTTTGGCGTGGATTTGCGTGACTGGCAGGTTTGGGTCGGCAATGTTGCCGGAGGCCCGGCGGACACCTTGATGTCATGGAGAGGGACAAACGACATGGCGCCCATCAGGCTTTACTGCATGGCGTGGGACAATCCCAAGGACGGCGTGGCGGTGGATCGGATTGACTTCGTCTCGGCTATGACGGATTGCGCGCCATTTCTGGTCGCCCTCACCGCTCAGCAATTCTCCCCCGCAACGCCGGAATTCTGGCTCAGCCGCGCCCGTACGCTCAAACAGCAGGGCAAGACCGCCGCCGCGCTGGCTCTCTTGGAACAGGGAACCGCCCGATTGCCCACCAGCGTTGTGTTGTGGACGAAGTTGGGTGCGGCGCAGCGCGATGCCGGGCGATCCGATGAAGCTTACCGGACGTTCAGCCGTGCCATCCTCCTCGCGGAAACTAACGACGTGGTTTTACCAGCCGATCGGAAGAAAGCGCTTCTGGCCCGGTCTGATTTCTTGCTCCGCCAAGAGCGTTTCGCCGAGGCGTCGGCGGATTACCGCGCGGCGCATGATCTGCCGCTGCCGTCATCGCGATGCCGCTGCGGGATTCGCAACGATGGCTGACCGTGCGGTTCCGGCTTAACAACATTCGCTTCGAGAACTCCCAGAATGCCAAGGCCGACTTCCGGCTCTGGGCGCGATCCGGCCCGCTCTCCGTGAGTCGCGTCACGGTGCGTCGGGAACAGTCCTTGCCTCGGACAGCCGCGGAAGCCGATGTACTGGCAAGACCTTGGGATGGGCTACCAGGAAACGCTTGGTCCCAACACTCATGGGTCGGGCGCGTCTGTCCCCAGCGCGCCGTCGGGTTGGCCGGGAGTGGTTCGCGGCGCGCTGGGACA
>JBBRWD010000129.1:0-17228 GCA_038249465.1 Limisphaerales bacterium
GTCCGCTCGCCCGGTACCGCGCAATGATGGTGGCAATCTCGTTGGAACTCGCATTGAAACCGGGAACTCGATGACTCTTCATCCCCCGAGTCTACCAGTTGGCACCGCCCCGCATAGACCGCACCCCCTGTACCGCTTACTTTTTAGCTCCGAGGTGGTGATTGATGGCGCGACAGGTGTGTTCCCCTGCAAATCCGGTCTGCAAACCATTGAACACCAACCCCAACCTCCATCTGTCGCCAATTGGCGTCACCGGCCCACAGCCACTCATTTGCCACGGTTTACAGCCGCCAAACCTGGAGAAGCACTCTTTCCGGCATTTTCTACGCTCCGGCAGGCTGTTTTCATCCCCAGCTCAGTATTTATGGGAGATGACCTCGATGCCCACTGGAGATCCCTACTGTTGGGGTTGGTGTGGTGAAGAGGTTGATTCAAGACTTATGAATGAAAAATTCATCATCATTGTTCTGGTCGGATCGATCATAATCGCCGGCCTGAAGGAGGGTCAACACGTTGACCATCTCCCCGAGACAAACCACGAGGTTCCGACCTCCCTGATCGTCTCCTACGCACAAAACGGGACCATCACGGGATCATTCTGTTCCTCGTGATGTCCGTTCACAGGTGGTTCGGCAACAACGCCGAACCACCGTTCATGGCTTCTGCTTCAGTTGTGCCAGAAGCCAATCCAGTTCCTGACGGGCGTTGTCGATGAGGAGTCGTAGCTCAGGAAGCGGATGTCGCTGGGTCACGGCCCGTTAACGGTCAAATGAGCAGACGGTAATCGTAGGGAGCGGAACCAAAACCGCTGAGGTAGGTTCCCACCTTCGCAATCGCGCTTGCCGAATCCAGCGTTGCCGGCAGCCGCGAGTAGTAGTCGAAGGTATTCCAGTTCATCTTTGAAAGACCGAGAATCTCCGTGGCGACTTGTGTCACGTCCGACTGACCGCGGTAGCGCCGGATCAGCAAGGGGGTAGGTATCCGCCGCTTGCCTTGGTAATACCTCCAGCTCGGGTTCATCGCGTTTGGAGTGACGCCGTGAACCCATAGCAAGGCGGAGGTCTTGTCCAAAATCACGACCGCTCCGCGAGGGATGGGAAACTTGTCAATTTCAGGTTTGCCGTTGGTCATCTTCGAGGCCAGGTATCGAAGCGATTCTTCAATCGTGACCTCGATCAATTCGACATTCGGCACGCCTTCCAGCCCCTGGAGCAGTCCCCATTGCTCATCATAGGTGAATGGCGTTCGCTTGTGAATCACGACTCGCGTGGGCAGGCGCATCTTCGCATCGAAAAACAACTGCCGAATTGTTTCCCCAGTTCTTCGTGCATCATCGACCGACATGAACGGATTTCTTCCTCGAATTATTGGAGCCTCGATCCGGCCCAACCGAAACTGGAGTCCTTCGCCGCGTGCGTTGTAGAGATGGCTGCATCCGAGCAGGACATGGCTACCACGCACCGCACCCGAATCGATGCTATACCCGATTCCTACGAACGCGGTTTCGTCGTCCAGACAGTCGAGACGCCACGGGGTCCGCAACGCCTTGGCGTAAAGCGCGAGCGACAGCCACCAGCGGACTCTGCACGGTTGCGGGGTGATGGTGGTCTTCTCACGTATGAACTGCGTGCTCTGCCCGTGCCTTGCTGCATACGCTTTGAGAAAGTCGTGAAGATCGAAATGCTCGGTGGCGGTTTCGATCTTCTCGTATGCCGCCCAACGCAAGGGGACGAAAATCGCAACGATTGCTCCAGGACGCAGACTGCGGATCGCATCGAGCGCCTTGCATACCCGATGCGCGAGTTGCTTGGCGCTCGAAAGGGCATCCCCGGAAACTACATCATCGAGATCGATCCACCCGCTTTCTCCTCGGTTCGGATGCGCCAAAGGGAGGCCAAACGCTGAGGAGAATCCTGGAAAATTCTGAAGGTAATCGCGCTCCTGCTTTGCCGGTTCCGAACGCTCGTGGAACTGGTTGAGAAAACGCCTGAGCTTTGCGGCGTCCTGTGCCGGACAGACTGCCGCCATTTCGACCGACGAAGATAGCCCTGACGTTGTAAGCTGAAAGTCCCACGGTCTATTTTCCACCAACCCCTTGAGCGGATTCGGGTTTCGGACTTCGACTTTGCCGTTGGATGAACTGAACAAGAGATCGGCATCAGAGACGACCAGGCCCTGCTGCCGAGCGTGCCGCTGCATCTCTTTCGGAAGCGCCACGCGCGACTTTTGAAACAGTCCTGCATAGATGGGAGCACGGCCGATCCGAAAAACACCACCACCTTTCGCTGGCACGTCGAGTTCGGCAATCTTGTGGGTCCAATACTTGAGGTCAGCGTCGAAAATGTCGTTGTGCTGATAGCCATAGACGGCATTCCGAATCAGCTTGCTGTTGTCAGCATCGGCCAAAGCGCCGTCGAGCGTCGTGGCCATGACCTCGGGCATTAACGCCACATGTGGTTTCCCTCCGATGGATTCCAAACGAAATGACACGGCGCGATGCACCCGATACTTTGTGTTCTGTATCGTGTGGTCCCTGTAGTGAGCAGCCTCCCACAGCCGTCGGCTTCCATCGGTCATCGCACCGATACGGCTCGCCACGCTTTGCACGAGCGCACGGCGAACGAGTGACCGAATTCGTGCGTTTCTCGCAAGGTCATCCTCAGAGATTGCAGCCGCTGTCGGACTGCCACGAAGAGCTGGCCCAAACGCCTTCTGAATTTCCGCACTGTCGGCGAATGCCAGCGCACCGTCGTCCATCTCAACAGTAGCGCCTTTCGCCGGAGGCAATCTATCGTCCAGCCACTGACGGCGATTCTCGCCAGGCGGTATTTCTAGCACGAGCTTCAACGCGTGCGACGGGAAAGTGAACGGATACGCGTTGCTCTTGACCAGCGCGGTCGCTGGATTTGCTGGGACCGTGAACGCAGCGGGAATGCACGACGGTCCTGCCGCCGCGTCCAGCAATCCCTTCGCATTGGTCAGGAGTTCCCCCTCAAGCTGGCGGAGAGCAAGTCTTGAGATCAGGTCGTCGAAGCCATCGGTGGCGATATAAAACGCATCCTTGCCTGCGGTGCGGGCTGTTGCGATCAAGGCTTCGACCGGCGCAGGAAGATCGTCGCCGAGCCCACACCAAAACAAACGGCATGGACTCGTCCGTGCATACGCCTGCCGCAACACCTCCATGATCGAGGTATCGCGGCCGCTGTAACCGAGAACAACAAGATCATGGTCCTGGAGCTCGTGTTGCAATTCGGTGCGAAGGGCAGCTTCCTGTTGCTGAAGTTCGGCTGCCGTATTCTTCAGATTATCGTAACGGTAGTCACCGTGCATCGAAATCGCTCTCAACTCTCCTTCGGCTTGTGGTCGTTCGGCGCGGTGCGGCGTGTCGATCCCAATCTCGATGCAGATCAGGTTTGCCGCGGCACTCGCACGCGGGACCAACCCGTCAAAGTTGGTCGTCCAGACACTTCGCACCAGACCAGCCTTGGCGAGCAAAGCGAGGAGACGATAGCCAATGTGTGGTTTGGCTCTGGCAGCGTAAGACTGAAAGAAGACCCGCCGATCTTGGCCGGTCGGATAGCATTCCTTGGCGTAAAACGAATACTCGTCAGGATGACCAGCGGTGGGATAGTTGCCCCGCTGGTTCAGCCAGCGCTGAATGCGCTGCCGGGTGCCGGGCAACGACAGTTCACCGACTGATTCCCGCAGTGTCGGATTGTTCGTGATGAAAATGTCCTGCTTCCACTCCCAGATGCAGCGTTGAGCCGATGGCATTCCTGAAGATATGGAGGCTCCTGCACCCAGCAGCATGCAGACAGGCCGACCACGATTAACGGCAAGCGACCGCACAAAAGCATCAACGGAGAGACGGAAATGCTGTTCGCCTGATTGTGGGGTCTCGTTCACTAGGGGTTGGTTAAAGCAGGGAAGGTTGATCTCTACTATCGTCCCGCCCTTTCTTCCCCGGCTTCTTCTTGTGCAGGCCCTTGGCTTCTTCCTCGGCGTAGAGTTTGTGGTTTAGTTGGAGGAGGCGTTTTAGGAGTTCTTTGCGGGCTTCGGGGTGAATGGTGTAGCGGAGGCGGTCGTTCTCGGGGAGGTAGTCCACCTCGTGGAAGGCGTGGCCGAGATTCAGAGCGGGGCCGGCGTCGGTGGGTTGGTTCCAGCCGTAGGCGGCGAGGACGGCGTGGTCCAGTTCGACGTGGAGCTTGCGCAGGGTGCAGATTCCAGACACGGCTTCGTCCGGGGAACAGGTGCCGGGGGTGGAGGGCAGATGCTTGGTGAGCCAGGCGGTGGTCTCGCCAGGGGTGCCGCCAATCTCTGGATCGTGGAACAGGTTGTAGGTCTTGGTCAGGCCCAATTGCAACTTCAGCATCAACTGGCGTCGATCTTCGTGGTAGCGTTCACCAATGCCATTCAAGGCGGCACGGACTGGCTCGCTTGGGAATGGAAACGTGGCGAAACAATCCGTCGGCGAGTAGCGCAACCGTGTCTCCAGCGCTCCGCTGTATTTGCGTGCCCAAATTTCGTGGATGGTGCTCTGGACGACGGCGAAGTCGTGCCACTCGTCGGTGGTAAAGACAAACAGTGCGTGCGTGAAGACGCGCTCTGTTGGCGACGCCGAGAAACTCAAGTGCCTCGTGGTTGCAGCGGTGATGAAACAGCGGTTGAGACTCCGAAGATGATTGAAGAGGTCGGGCCGCGGCCGTTCGAATCGCCACCAAGGCAGCTTTGATATTCGAACGTTCTTTTCACGTTCCGGGCGCACGAGTTCTTCCACACGACGAAATGCGCCTGCGTAGAGTTGCGCCTTTTCAAGCGGCCAGTCAAAGAAGTTGATCGCAAATCGGCTTGTCGCCTGTTCCGGATGGGTATTGAGTTCGTCACCATTGATTACACGGAAGATAATTTCGGAATGGGATGGATCGTTGCTTATCATCTGTTGGGCTTCCTCTTCACTCAAAAGGAATCCGTCTCCTGAGATGATTGGTCCCATGAACAAGGTGGAGTTGTTCCCTGAAAGTTCTTTGGGTTGGCCAGCGTCAGCGTAGCCCTCGAAGAATGCGCTGATGAACGGCACCTCTCGGCCGTCGAGTTCACGCGATTGATTTGTCCACGGCCCTTTGTGAAGCGAGAAGAGCGAAACGTAAAGATTGGCAACGCCGATCCATTTGGTGCCACTGATGGCGAACACCAAGTTGCCACCTTGCTTCATCACCTGTTCCAGGCCATCAGATCGCACATCGCCATCCTTGATGGAGTTCGTGGTGATGAGCGCAACAAAGCCACGCTGGTGGATCAGGTCGAAATCTCGGCGTAGAAAAAATACTGCCAAGTCGCTGAGGCCCGCCGGAGCAAACTGCTTCTTTACCCACTCGCAGAAAGCGTGGCCGTAGGTGCCACTCAACGCCTGTCCCCCGAGGTATGGCGGGTTGCCGATGATGAGGTCAAACCCGCCTTGCTCCAAGATGTCGGGGAACTCCAGGAACCAGTGGAAGAAGCGTTCCTTGATGCCAAGCGCATTGCCTCTGGCCACGGCTTGGCTTTGGGGATGCCGTTTGCCGGTGAGGTAGTCACGATATTCTTCCTCGGTGCAGATGAATGGCCTATTCTCCGGTGTTTTGGGGATGAAGAACTGGGCGACCTGGAGGTTGGCGAGGGTGCGTAATCGCCAGAGGTCTTTGCCTTGGTTGAGTTCCTGGAAGCGGGCCTGTTTCTTAGCGTAGTCGTCAGGCGTGTGGTCGGGCAGATCACCGAGTTCAGCGTAGTGCTGAGAGACCGGCTTGAGTTCCTGCCGGACACTCTGAGCGAGGTCGAGTTTGATTTGCTTGGCAGTTTTAGAGGCTTCTTCTCGCTGTTCCTTGTTGGACTTGCGGAAGGCAGAGGCCACAGCTTTGTCGTCACCGGGCAGGGTCTTGAAGGCTTCTTCAGGGATGCCGCGTTCGAGTTCGTTCTCGTGGGCCAGGCCAACAATGGCGTTGCCGCATTTGATGTGGTGGTCGAGGAAGTTGAGGCTTTCACCCGGCACGTGGGCTTCGAGCCAGAGGGCCACTTTGCAGAGTTCGACTGCCAGCGGGTTGACGTCCACGCCATAGATGCAGTGGCGGATGACATCCCGCACCGCTTCACGGAAGGCTGAGGGTGACGGCTGGTCTTCACCGGTGCGGACAATGGCGAGTTCGGTGCCGATGCGCCGGGCAGCATTCAGGAGGATGTGACCGCTGCCGCAAGCAAGGTCGAGCACACGAATGGAGAGCAGGGCCTTTTCCTTGTCCTTCTCCTTCAGGTTTTCCTCGATAACGTAGTCAAGGGAGTGGTGGATGAGCGGGTGAGCGAGTTCGTCGGGCGTGTAGTGGGATTGGGTGTCATCGTCGCTTTCCCGGAGTTCAAAGCTGGGGCATTCACCGTTGGGCAGGAGAAAAGGTTCACGTTTGAGCAGCCCTTCATAGACAGAACCGAATTCCTCGACGTTCAGGGCACCGTAGTTGACCCGAATCCATTGTTTGGAGTCGGGGTGCTGGAAGACGCTCAGGTTGCGGAAGCTGGTGAGGAGAACTTCATTGTCGAGTTGGGCATCGTTGAGCAGGCCAATGGCGCGGTCACTGAAGAGGTCGCCAGCCAGAGGAGCGACACCGAGCTTGTGACCAGGGCTGCCAGCTTCAAAGAGGCGGAAGGTGGCGTTGAGACCGAGCCAGGCATCTTCGAAGTGCTTGTCAGCGAAGTAGCGTTTCTCGCCGAGTTTGCGAAGGCGTTGGATGCTGTAGTAGCGGTAGTAGATGTCGCGTTGTTTGCGGCTGGCTTTCTTGGGGTAAACGAGGTCACGTTCCTCAATCACCATCAGGAAGAGGATGCGGTAGATGAGGCGCAGGAGCCATTGGTAGAGGTCGGTGGGTTGGACCTTGCCAGCTTTGACAGCATCACGGAGAGCCTGGTTTTGAGGATGGCTGAGAAAACCGTTGGTCAGGGCGATGATGGATTTCTCAACGGCAGCGCTGAGGCCGTCACGGATGCGGGAGCCGGATTCAAGCGAGTCCTGGTGGTAACGCTCAATGATGCTCTCGGCACCGGCATCGTGCTTGAGAGGCATCCGGGAGACGTGGACGAGACGGTAGAGGATGGCGAAGTCCGGGAAGAGTTCCTCCTCCATCATCCGCTCCAGATCGAATTCGAGGTAGGAAAGCTTGATGAGGCGGCTGCTGTCACGCAGGAGGCGAAGCTGCTGGCCGTTCGTGACAATGGCGTAGAGGTGCTCGGTCAGGTTCAGGTATTCCTGCACCAGAGCGTGAGGCGACATGCGTGGGCCGCTGTCCTCGCGCTTTTTGTCCAGGCTGTCCCGGTAGCCCATGATGTGGACCACGAACTGGTCGCGGATCGGGACGCGATGGCTGAGGAAGTAGTTCTTGCCCAAGACTTCCTCACCCTTGCGAGCAAGTTCAACCTGGTAGCCGAGCAAGCCGAGCAGAGGCACGACCCAGAAGTTGCGAGTCTCAGTGGTGGCAGAGGTGCCGGCTTTGGTGGCGTCGAGCTTGCGACGAAAGATTCGGTAGAGGTCTTGAGCATCCGCCCAGGCACGAACAATTTCATCCTTCACCTTGGCATCGGCAGGCAGCCCGAAATCGGAGGGCTTCTGGCCAACGACATCGGCTTGCTCGATTTTATCGAGGATGTCAGCGGCGAGGATGCTGCCTTCGATGCGGATGGAGGGGAATTTCATGACTTCCGCTCTGTCTTGGCTGGAAGCTGGCGAGGGGCGCTCTCCACCTGGATTTTAAGGCGAGCACGAGCCAGGCGCACAGCCTGATGAAGCTTGCGCTCGAGTTCCTTCTTGGGCAGAGCTTCGGTCCAGTAGGAGGCAACGCGGATGCCGCTTTTCTCCAAGTCCAGAAGTTCGACGGTTTCGTGCTTCTTGCCCGCGCACAGGATCAGTCCGATGGGAGCTTCCTCATCCGACTGGCGTTCGTATTTGTCGAGCCAGCGGAGGTAGAGTTCCATCTGGCCTTTGTCGCCCGGCTGAAAATCACGGAGCTTCAGGTCAATGGCCACCAACCGCTTCAGGCGGCGATGGAAGAAAAGCAGGTCGAGGTAATGGTCATCCTCATCCACGGAAATCCGCTTCTGGCGGGCGACAAAGCTGAAACCCACGCCCAGTTCGAGGATGAACTGCTCCATCTCACGCATGATGGCGTCCTCAATGTCCTTTTCGAGGAACCGGTCTTTGAGGCCGAGAAAATCAAGAAAGTAGGGGTCTCGGAAAACGAGATCAGGCGTGAGCTTGTCTTGCTCTCGGAGTTGCTTCAATTCCAACTCAGCCAGCTTGGCGGGCTTGCGAGAAAGGGCTGTGCGCTCGAAAAGCATGGATCCAATCTTCTTGCGGAGAGTGCGGGTGTTCCAATTTTCGATGCGGCACATTTCCGCGTAGAAGTCCCGTTTGAGCGTTTCCTCGATGGGGATCAGACGAAGGAAGTGCGTCCAGCTCAATTGTCGTATCAGCGATACGACAATCTTCCGGTCGGCGAAGACTTCCGCGAACTGGACCATGCGATGAAGACTTTTTTCGCTGAAGCCACGTCCAAATTCACGTTCCAGTTGCTTGCCCAGGGCTGAGACAACCTGAGCGCCATACTCGGCGCGCTTTTCCTTGAGGACATGTTTGTGGACGCGGTTCCCAATCTCCCAATAGAGCAAGGTCAGGCTGGCGTTAACGGTGTGAGCCACCTGCTGACGAGCAGCGAGAATGAGTTCTCGAACGTCGGCCAGGAGTGGCTGGGACGATTTGGCAAGGGCGTTGGTAGTGTTGGCCATGTGAATCAGGATTTGGTTGTGTCCGGCAGCAGGACGTAAATGCCCATGACATCCATTGGCAGCACGGGATACACGACCTGGAACTGCTTTTGGTCCATCAACTGGCTGAAGCGTTCATGGGCTTCGACGAGGTGTTGAGAGCGCTTCTCGGCAACGGCATCCATGGCAGATTGGAGACCTGCCACCAGTTTGAGTTCGTTGTCGAGGAAGCTGGCGCGGGCTTCAGGCGTGATGTTGGCAGATGGGCGGGCAGTGGTGAGAAGGTTGTCGGCTTGCTCGGAGTCGAGGAAATCCTTTTGGCCAGGTGTGCCGCGATAGCCCCAGATCAGCATTTCCTCGGCGACGATCTTGTTCTTCCCTTTCTTCTCCTCGATGACGTTGCGGCACCGGAGCAGCAGGATGGTGGTCTTGGTGGTGACTTCACGGCATCGAATCACAGCAGATCTGGCAGCACCCCGGCCGTTGTGCGAGATGCTGTTGGCCATCATCAACTGGCAAAGCTGTTCGACGAATGGATGGTTGCGGCCGAGGTAGAGGTAATCTTCCGGCGTGGGCGAGTCGAAGCTGACCAGGACAACATCTTCGGCAGGCAGGACGGTCTTGAGCACGTAAGGCAGGTTCGCCGTGAACAGGCGGTAGCCCTTCTTGTCCCGGTCAATCTGGACGCCAAGCACGTTGTTCAGCGAGGAGGTGACGAAGCTCTCGACGGCCTGGGGATTGCCAATGGCCTGGTCCACTTCCTTGAGGTCGGCTTCGATTTCGTGAGCCTTGATGGCGTGCTGGGCGAAGATGCTGCGGGAAGCCTTCTCACGTTGCTCTGCTTCGGCGAGCTTCTGACTGACCTTGAGCTTGGCCTTCTTGGCTTCGTCGAATTCCTCAAAGTTGAACTCAGGATGATCGTCTTGTCCCTGGATGGAAATCTTGCGGTCAGGGTTCAGCAGCAGGGCTTGAGCGATGGTGTCGATGATGCTCTTGCTGTCTTCCGGGAATGGGATGGTGATGCCAATGGAACGGCGAATCTCACGAATCTTGCGGAGGATCACGTCCAGCACCACACCATCAATCGGGTTGTCCTTGCCGTAGAGGAGGCAGGCTTTGACTTCAGGAGCGGTCTGGCCAAAGCGATCCACCCGGCCTTCGCGCTGTTCGAGGCGATTGGGGTTCCACGGCAGATCGTAGTGAAGGACAGCGGTGAAGTGCTTCTGCAGGTTGACACCTTCGCTCAGGCAGTCCGTGGCAATCAGAACGCGCTGTGTGGCCTTCTCCATGCCATCCACACGTTGCTTGCGGACTTCATCCGGGTCTTCGCTGGTGACAACCTGGAGATCGAGTTTGGGATACTTGGCCTTCAGCAGTGGTGCAAGCTGGGCACCCACGTATTTGGCGGTGGCGATGTAGCGGCAGAAGATGACCGCATTGAACTTCTTGCGCAGGAGATCCTCCACCACCTGGAAGGCGGCAGAGAGCTTCTGGTCGTCCTTGGGGTTCCCCAACGCCTTGAGTTGGCTGGCAAACTGGCGCAACTGCCCGAGTTGATGCTGTGACCATTCCCGTTTCTGCATCACCTGCATGGGCGTGAAATCAGACTCGAAACCCGGCTCCATATCGTGAACCGGATTCTCCTGTTCGCCGTTTTCAGAAGCAGCATCATCAGTTGGCGAGAGACCACTCAGCCGGTTCTCAAGCATCTCCACGCCAGCATCGGGACTGGACATCACGCCACGCAGCAGGCCAAGGGCGGTCCAATACTGAACACGCTTTTGACCGACGTGGGGGTTGTCTCCAGAGATCAACTTGCGGGCGAAGCCAAGGATCTCGTTGAAGAACGCGGCATACTTGGGCGTGAGGTCGTAGCCAAATTCCTTGGGGTCACGCTTGGGGAATGGGGTGTCCTCGCCCAGCCATTTCTCCACATCACCACGTTTGCGCTGAACGAAATGCCTGGCCAAGTCACGGCGCTGGACTTGAGAGGAAGTGGGAAGATCAAGCAGTTCAAACTCAGGCTTCAGCAGGCCCAGCAGGGAGTGAAACTCCTCAGCCTTACCGCTGTGAGGCGTGGCCGTGAGCATGACGAGATGCTGGTTGGGCTTCTGGGAGAGGCGATGAAGCAAATGATGGCGGAGCTGCTGACTGGTGGATGCGCCAGAGGGCTTGGCGCAGGAATGGGCTTCGTCCACCACCACCATCTCCGGGCACTGCTGGAAGAACACGTCACGCCGGCTCTCGCTCTTGATGTAGTCAATGGAGATGATCTGGAAGGGGTAGTAGTCGTAAACGCTGACATCTCCCTGAATCTCACGATCCAGACGGGCCTGGGTGTTGGAGCGAATGATGACGGCATCCAGGTCGAGCTTGTCCTTGATCTCATCCTGCCACTGTTCGCAGAGGTGAGGCAGGCAGACGACGGCGAAGCGCTTGATGCGTCTGCGCTCCAGCAGTTCACGAAGGATCAGCAGGGCCTCAATGGTCTTGCCCACGCCCACGTCATCTGCGACCAGCAAGCGGACGATCTCCTGCCTGAGCGCCATGATGAGCGGCACCATCTGGTAGGAGCGAGGACGGAAAGACAGCTTGGCCAGAGAGCGGAAAGGGCCAGCGCCATTCCTGAAAGCGAGCCGGGTGGCGTCGTGGAGCAGCCTGGCCGTGTTCACATCGCCCAGATCATCGCGGGTAGGCAAAGGGAAATGGGCGAGCTTGGGTTGGTCCTTGCCGAATTGCAGCGGCAGGTAGATGCCAGCAACCTCTTCCTCAGAGCCTCCCAGAGGTTTCACCACCAGCAAGTCAGGGTCATCAGAGGGCAGAACAACCCAATCTCTGTTGCGCAAGCTGACCAGTGTGCCGGGTGTGAAGGCCATTTATTTCACCTTCTTGAAGATGTCCGGGCGGGAGGCCAGCCGCTCCGCGAGGTTGTCCTTGTAGTAATAAACAAAGACTTCGTGGCCGAGGTTGAGGATGCTCTGGCGCTTCTGTTCATCATCCGTTTTCACGGCAGCATCATCATGCGGAGTGCCATCACAGAAGACCCAGACGTTGTGGTGGTAGTAAAAGTCGGGTTGCACATACAGGTTCTCGACACACTTCTGGGCGGCATCTGGCAACCGAAGGCCATGATCGTGGAGGTGATCCAGGAACTTGCGTTCTGTGCTCGAATTCGGGTCCAGGTGATGCAGCAGGGTCTGGTATTGGTCCTCGTAGTTCTTGAAGCTGGGGTTGGTGAGCAGTTCGACCTCGCAAATGATGAGCTTCTGAAGCGCATCCAGAATCAAGTGGCGGTCAATGATCTTGTGGTCGCGCTGGTTGTAGTAGCTGAGGAGGTCGTCGTAGGAGGCTGGCCCCTTGTATTCGCTCTCATCGTAGCGGCAGACTTTGATGGCCTCTTCGATGACCTTGCGGAAGATGGTGGGGTCTTCAACAAACTGGCTGAGAATGCCCAGACTGCCTTCAGCGGCTTCGAACAGCAGAATGTTGGGATGCTCCGGGTCACCCATGGAAACCACCCCCAGCTCGTTGGACTCGATCTGGCAGACGTTCTCGATGGCCCGCTTCAAGGCGTATTGCAGCGTGATGACACCTTCGGGGGTCAGGGCCAGGGTCTTGATCGGCTCGATGTAGAGGGCATCCGCCGTGTTTGTGGTGAACAGCTTGACCCGCCGCACGGGCTCGGAGCCTTCTGCATCACCGACCTGGGCGTCACGTTTCCATTCGCCGGAGATCAGGCCCATGGGGAATCCGTCAGCAGGACGTGAACGCCAGCGACGATTCACATAGACCAGACGGGCAGCCGGCACATGGCGCACGTTGAGGAACTTCTCCTGGTCGTTCTTGACGAGGCATTTTCTCACGCGGTCAAGGTTGCCAGGATCGACGGCGAAGTAGGTGTCAATCAGGAAGCCTCTCGACACGCGCTCTTCTTCCTCGCAAGAGATTCGGTCCCGTTTCTCCGCCCGGGTCTCTGCCATCTCGATCAAATCCAGCAGATGTTCCTTGTTGGCGTTGTCGTGCAGGCTGGCCCCTGAGAATGGACAGATTTCCAAGTCCTTCTGGTCGCCGGTCAGGAAGTATCCAGCCTGCTTGCTCACCTTGGCTTCCTGCAAATTGCTCTCGGCATCCTGCACCACGAGTTGGCGGATCTCGTATTTCTGGCCGTTGTAGTAAATGATGTTCTGCGGCCCAAACTCGCGCAGGGCAATGGCTCTGGGCCGGGAGATGTATTCACCGCCAGTGTCATCAGTTTGAACGAAGGTCCGCAAAGGGAGCCGCGTGAAATTGTAGCCCGGCAGGAAGGCTTCTGATGCCAGGTAGCGGTAGGGGTAAAACTCGGTGAGTTGGCGAGATTTCTCTGACAGGGTATTCCGCAGCAAATCCAACTGGCGCGTGGCCTGATCCTGGTTGCGCTTCTCTCGTCGATATTCCTGGCTGCCCAAGGTGTATTTGCCACTTTCGATGGCTGCGGTGGCTTTGGTCAGCGTGGCCCTGGCGGCACGGTAGAGGCGACGCCAGCGGTCGAGGGATGCATCAAGATGCGCCACCACATGTGTCAGGTGCTGCTCGATCCACTGATCGGAATACCAATGGCTGTGGTTGACTGAAAGCTCACCCTGAAAGTCGTGAACAGCGCGTTTGAAGGCGTTCTTAATGTTCTGGAAGGTGGCGTCTGTGACCGCAAGGGACGATTTGACCTTCTGCACCAACGGCAGGTCTTCCTTACCTTCATCAAGGAGGTCACGGATGGATTCATCCAGTTCACGCAGGCCTACCTCGGAGAGGAACAGCGCGTTCAGATGCGAACTGAGCAACTCCTGATTGCAGAGATCCAGCCGTGGAGCCACGACCGCGCCAGCGACCAGACTCGGCTGATGCTTGAAGTAGTGCCGGTCGTGATTGGAATACGAGGAGCAATACGTGAACACCAGCGCAGCCTGTCCACTGCGGCCGGCACGTCCACCGCGCTGCGCGTAGTTGGCCGGATTCGGGGGAGCATTGCGCATGTGGACCACGCTCAGGTTCCGGATGTCGATGCCCAGTTCCATGGTGGGCGAGCAGAACAAGGAGCTGATCTTGCCTTCCCTGAAGTCGTCCTCACGCTGGATGCGGTCATCTGTGGTCAACTGCCCGGTATGATCTTCTCCACGCAGCCGTTTTGTCTTGGCGAAGTCCCGCAGGTAGATGGTTTGGAAAAAGAGGTTGGGCTTGCGCTGTTGATCTTTGTAGGACCGCTGCTTCACCACGTCAGGCTTGACGGTGATTTTGTCACCGGCCTTCCAGATGATTTTGTCCAAGCGAAGCTGGTAGATCCTCACTTCTTGCTTCGACTCGCTCTTGGCCGTTCTGGACTTGAGGAAGTCCGCTGCTTCCAACTTCTCCAGCAGAGCCTTGATGAAGGTCCGATAGTTTTCCCCCTTCAGGTTCAGTGCAGGATTGGTCTTCCTGGCGTAGTCGCGGAGGTATTTCCCCAGAGTGCTCGCCGGCCCCATGCTCTTGGTGAAGACCTTCGTGAACCTGGCCAGCGTGTCGAGGCGAAGGAAGTATGGATCGTGCAGCTCCTCACCTTCGTCCAGTTTCCACGGGGCCTTGAGACGTTCGCGGATTTCCTTCTCGCCCTCCTTCAGCTTGGCTTGAGTGAGATAATTCTCGCTGTAGATGGCATATTCCAGGCGGAAGAAATCGAGGACGCTGCCTATCAGTTCCGCACGGGCTGCGACCGACAACTCGTTCAGCAAGGGCACGTTCTTCCAGGCTGATTCGGCAGACGCCACTTCTTGGACGTCGGCATATTCGATTCTCAGGAGGGCGCACTGCTCAAGATTGGGCAGCACCAGACGCCATCCCCGCCGCAAGTCGTAGAGAGTGCGATAGACGAGGTATTTTTGCAGAGCCTCCTCGTATTGCCGGCGAACGGTGGGGAACTCCGGTTCAGTCTCGCGGTTGGCGTATTCAGTGAACGGCAGGTTCACCGCCTTGAAGATCGCCTCGCCGAGGTTGGCGTAGATGAGGGTTTGGGTGGGCGATTGCTCGATGGCTTTGCAGATGCCAGCGCGGAGACGGATGACCTGGATGAAATCGTTGAAGTGCCCGGCTTGCAGGGCGGCATCCTGGCGATTGTCTGTGAAGCTGAGGAGCTTTTGATCTTTGACCGGAAAGCCATGCGACTCCAGTTGCGTGAGGATCGAGAAGGCCGTGATAGTGGTCGAGGTGCTGCGTCCCTCGTGGCCGAGTTGCGTCAGCTTGGTGCCCTCCCGGGTCTTGGTGTCAAAGAAGGTGCCGCAGGTCGGGTCAAACAGGAGCGGTGAAGGCATGAACCAGGCCTCGAACTTCAAAGGGTCTGTTTCTGAGTAGTTGCCAGATTCATCGAAGAATATTTTGGACGGCAGCCAGCGCCGGTATTCCTTGCGTGGCTCCAGTGCGCCGTGCTTGGTCTCACGCACCCAACTTTCGGGCAGCATTTCGAGGTCTTCGTCTGGATTCCACACGTCATCGCCAACGATCAGGTATCCGTCCGCTGCCTCCTCATCGTCTTCTGTGGTGGAGCGAAACTCCCGTGGCTCAAGTTTCCGGGTGGTGGGATTCTTGCAGACGCAGATGAAGGGGTGTCCGGAACCTCGGCTAAAGACGTTTGGGAAAATGGGCTTCTTGTTCGCCTCGTCTGCCTGATAAACGGCGGGCTCCAGGGTGATCTTGCGGTGTTCGTCCTGGTCAAGGGTGGTGTAAACGGCACCCGTTTGCGAAAAGAACTGGTGGAGTTTGAACGGCAGGAACGTGTAGCGCTTGTCGGCAAGCTGTTCATTGATGCGGGTGATCCAGCCCAACAAGCCCTTGAGGTGCAGCTCACACGCATCTTCACCGCCACCAGAATCTTTACACAATTGACCAACGATCTCCGAGAAGCGCAGCGGTCGGTTGCGCACCAGCGTTCCTTCCTTCTCGGCGAGGGCCACTTTGCTTTCAAGCCAGATGGCAGTCGGATGGTTCTTGAGCACTTCCTGGCTGGCGTTGTGATCAATGCCCGCATTGATGGCGGCGACCAACTTGGATTGCGGCGGAACTTGTCCATCGAAGTTGAACGACCTGACCAGGGTTTCGCCAACGACTTGTTCAGTGGTGAACGGCTTGGCGAACAATTTGGAGGCCACGGCTGCCACCGCCTGCTTCTGCTGCTCGATGGTGCCACCTGAGACCATCGTGGCTGATGTTCCGATGCACGTCACCGGACACTGGCACTTCGACTTGATGCGTCGAATGAGCATCGCCACATCCGCACCTTGCCGTCCTCGATACGTGTGCAGCTCGTCGAAGACCAGGTAGCGGAGGTGGGCGTAGATGGAGCTGCGAATCGATCGTTCCCTGATCCGGGTCAGGATCAGTTCGAGCATCATGTAGTTGGTGAGCAGGATGTCGGGTGGATCGTCCTGAATCTTCACCCGCTGCTCTTCCTTTTCCTGGCCCGTGTATTGCCCGTAGCTGATCGGAAACTTTTGGCCGGTGCTCTCCTCGTAGTTGGCCTTGAACTTCTCGAACTCCGCGAACTGGGAGTTGATCAGGGCGTTCATGGGGTAAACGATCACAGCCCTGATGCCCTTCGGCTCTGGATTCTTCAGGAGATGCTGGAAGATGCTGGCAATGTAGGTGAGCGACTTCCCTGAGCCGGTGCCTGAAGTGACGGCGAAATCTCTGTGGGCGCATCCCAGCCTGATGGCCTCGACCTGATGGCGGTAAATTCTGAATTCCTTGAAGATGTCGTTGAACTCGGAGCACAGCTTCTCTTGTTTCACCACCGCGCCAATTTCCCCGGCGACTTCAAACGCAGGATTGAATTGGATCAACGGCTCAGGCCACAGCCGTCCATTTGCAAGTTCCGTCTCCACCGCGTTTCGGATGGCGGCGTCCTTGATATTGATGAAGCTGCCGATGTAGGACTTGTAGTCGGCGACGATCTGGGAATGGATTTTGAAAATGTCCATGTGGTCGCCTTCAGATCACTGGTTCCCTCCGCGGCAGCCCTGTGAACAGAGCGTCATCAGAACGCGACGTCGCCCCTCCAGGGAGAAATTTACCCCGGGGTCGCACTCGATACCCTTCATGGCGCGATTTTTGATTCACAATTACCTGCGGTCTTGCGGGTCGCTTCCTGAACGAAGCTCAAGCTGCCCTGTCCGGAACTCGTCTTTTGGAGAATATGTGCGAAGTGAGCAAGGAGTCAGTCGATTCTGTGAATTTCCTCATGCCCAATAAACCGGCTTTCGTGTTTCTGGTGCTATGCCATCATCCAAATTGGCGTTCGGCAGTTTGAACTGAGAAATGGACCCCAAAATTCGGACCAGGAGCTAAGTTAGACTTTTCCGGCTCAGGCTGGGGTGAGAAAAGGCCGAGCCATGAGCAAAACAAAAAGAAAACGACACAGTGGAGCCTTCAAAGCCAAGGTGGGGTTGGAA
>JBBRWD010000130.1:0-17069 GCA_038249465.1 Limisphaerales bacterium
ACCACCCGGTCAAAGCACTCGATCACAGCCTTGATGTCCTGCGCATATCGATCCACCAGCGTTTGCGTCTTCATCCCGTCTCTCTATGCCAATCGCCCTCACGGTTCATCCACCTTTTGGTTCCGGCTCCGCCGGGTTGGGATTAACAGCAGAGGAGGCAGGTCCCGTTTGCAATTCGCGCCGGGCCTCACTACGGTTCGCGCCCATCATGGTCGGCCTGATTCTCTTCGACATCGACGGCACCCTGGTCCGCACCGGCGGGGCAGGGGAGAAGGCGTTTGCCCGGGTTTGCGCCACGCAATTTGGCGTGCCCGACGGCACGGCGAGGCTCAGTTTCGCCGGGCGGACGGATCGTTCGATCGTGCGTGAGTTTTTCCGGCTGCACGACATCGATCCGGTCGAGGCGAACTTCCGCCGGTTCTTCGAGGCTTACGTGTTCATCCTCGACGAATTGATGCGGGCCAACCGGGGCGAGGTGCTGCCGGGTGTGCGCCCGATGTTGCGGGCGTTGCGCGCGCTTGATCCGCGGCCCGTCATCGGACTGCTCACGGGAAACATCCGGCTTGGCGCGGAGATTAAACTGCGCCACCACGGGCTTTGGGAGGAATTTGAGATGGGCGGCTTTGCCGATGACGACGAAGATCGCAATCGCATCGCCGCCGTGGCGCGGAAGCGCGGCGAGCGGATGGCCGGCCGGGAATTTTTGGGTGAGGAGATCGTGGTCATCGGGGATACACCGCTGGACGTGGCTTGTGCGCGCGCCATTGGTGCGCGGGTGCTGGCGGTGGCCACCGGCATTTTCACGGCAAGCCAACTCACAAGCCATCACCCGGACTGGCTGGTGAGCGACCTGGCGGAGTTCAAAATGGAACGGCTGCTCGGCTGAGCGCCGGAGACGTCAGTGTTTGTGCGGTCGTCCGGCGGCGCAGCCGCAACATCCGCCCCCGCCGCCCTTCATGCCGCAAGCCGGAGCCGTACCGGCGGTGTCAGGCACGGAAGAGGCAAAAACGGACAGTTTCTTGGAAAGCTTTTTGGAGCCGCAATGCGGGCAAGGCGTGCCTTCCCAGTTTGAGGAGCGGACCAACACTTCGCTGTCCTCGCCGCACTTGGCGCAGTGGAATTCGTAAATCGGCATGGCGGGAACGTAGGAGGAATCCGCCATGATTTCAACCGTGCGTCGCGGGCGGTGGGCGGAAAGTGCCTTCCGACTGGTTTTTCCCGAAAGTGTCCGCCCCGAGATTGATGCAAATTTTCTGCAACTCATGGTTGACAGCCTCGTGCGCTCTTCATAGGGTCACGCAGTTCTCAATCAGCCAAGCCTGAAAATTTTATTAGAAATAGAACCTATGGAAACCATTGCAAAGAAGTTTGGGCTGCTCACCGTCACGGCGACGCTATTTTGCGGTGCCAGTTCATTGCGCGCGGATGTTGTTTACGATAACAGCGTCAATGACCTCGGGATCCAGTTCGTCGCCCAGAATGGTGTGCAGATCGGTGATGAAATTCAGTTGGTGGGCACATCACGGCGCCTGACGAACTTCAGTTGCGAGTATTTCGGAGTAAACTTTAATGGTGGAGAAACCGTCACTATTCGAGGATTTAAGAACGACGGTCCGCTCTTTAACGGCTACAGCACGCCTGGAACGCCGCTTTTCAATACCGGTCCTATCGGCATCACCTCGACGAGTCGGCGCGTTGTGGGCTTTGACTGGTTGGTTTCCGACAATATAGATGTTCCGAATAATTTCACTTGGACCGTCGAGTTCAACGGCATTGATGCGGGTGAACAGGCCGGACTCGACATTTACGCACCTGTCACTTCGGGACAAAGTGCTGGCGACTACTGGCAGTTGAACGGGGCGAGTTGGGCGTTGTTGACGAACAACGCCGGAACCACCGTCAATTTTGCCTCGCAGGTTCAGGCAACGGTCCCGGAACCCTCCTCGATGCTTTTGCTGGCCTTGGGTGGCATCATGGGTGCGTTCGTTTGGAATCGCCGCCGTCTTGGCTGAGAATCTCCTGTTTTTATGAAAGCGCGACCCGCAACGGTCGCGCTTTTTTGTTGAAGGCGTGATGAACGCTCGGCTGCGGCCCGAGCTATGTGCGCTTGCACGGCGCCGTCAGAACGGACCGGGTGATTCCGGTTCTGCTTGCAGCAGCGTCGCACGGTTATGCGACTTTCCAGTTCTGCCTCGGCTTTCATAATCGGCAGCGATATCGGCAGCTAACTTGATGAGCATCATCCCAACGCAATCCAGCGCGGACTCCTGAAGTTTCTTCTGCACCCATTCCCTGAAAACCAATTCACCATGATCAACCTGAAGCAGCTCGAAGTCTGGTTTGTCACCGGCAGCCAGCATCTCTACGGCCCCGATACCCTGAAACAGGTCGCGAAGCACTCGCAGGAGATCGCGAAGGCGCTGAACGCAACTCCGACCATTCCAGTGAAGGTTGTCTTCAAGCCGGTGCTCATCTCGCCGGACGCCGTGACGGAGCTTTGCCAGGAGGCCAACAATGCGACTAAATGCATCGGCCTCATCACCTGGTGCCACACCTTCTCGCCGTCGAAGATGTGGATCAACGGCCTCAAACTCCTGCGCAAGCCCGTCGCGCACCTGCACACGCAGCACAACCAGGACATTCCGTGGTCGTCCATCGACATGGATTTCATGAACCTCAACCAGGCCGCGCATGGCGATCGCGAGCATGGATTCATCATGAGCCGGATGCGGCTGAACCGGAAAGTTGTTGTCGGCTTCTGGCAGGAGTCGTCCGTGCAGAAGAAACTCGGCGCCTGGGCCCGTGCTGCCGCCGCATGGTCGGACTGGCAGGGCGCGAAGTTCGCCCGCTTCGGTGACAACATGCGCGAAGTGGCCGTGACGGAAGGCGACAAGGTCGCCGCGCAAATCAGGTTCGGTTACTCGGTCAACGGCTACGGCGTCGGCGATGTTGTGCAGAGCGTGAACGCGGTGACCAACGCCTCCATCGGCAAGCTCGTTCAGGAATACGAGGATGCTTACGAAGTTGCCGCGGATCTGCGCAAAGGCGGCGCGCGACACGATTCCGTCCGCGAAGCCGCACGCATCGAACTCGGCCTCCGCGCTTTTCTGAAGGCCGGCGGCTTCAAGGGTTTCACCACCACATTCGAGGATTTGCACGGGCTGGTGCAACTTCCGGGCATTTCTGCCCAGCGTCTCATGGCCGATGGCTACGGCTTCGGTGCGGAAGGCGATTGGAAGACTGCCGCGCTGCTGCGCGCGATGAAGGTCATGGCCACCGGCCTGCCCGGCGGCACGTCGTTCATGGAGGATTACACCTACCACCTCACCCCGGGCAGCAAGCAGGTCCTCGGCGCGCACATGCTGGAAATCTGCCCGTCCATCGCCGATGGCAAACCTTCGCTCCAGGTCCATCCGCTCGGCATTGGCGGCAAGGCCGATCCCGCGCGGCTCGTCTTCAACACGCCCGCCGGCCCCGGCCTCAACGCGAGTCTCATCGACATTGGTAACCGGTTCCGTTTGCTCGTGAACGAAGTGGAAGTCGTCGCGCCTGAACAGCCGATGCCGAAGCTCCCCGTGGCGCAGGCGCTCTGGGTGCCCAAGCCGAACTTCGAGGACGCCTGCGCGTGCTGGATTTACGCGGGCGGCGCGCATCACACCGGCTTCAGCCAGGCGGTCACGACCGAGATGCTCGAAGACTTCGCCGAGATCGCCGGCATCGAACTGGTGGTCATCGACGGCAAAACCGGAGTGCGGGCATTCAAGCAGGAGTTGCGCGGGAATGAAGTTTATTACGGGCTGAAAGACGGTTTCGTGGTCTGATGCCCCGTTCCCGCTCCAAACCTTCCACGCAAATGCTCGCCGCCCGCCTGCATGGCCCGGCGGATTTGCGCGTTGAACGCGTGCCGCATCCGGGGTCTCCCGGGCGGGGCGAAATCCTGCTGCGCGTGAAAGCCACCGGCATCTGTGGCAGCGATCTTCATTCCTACCAGGACGCCCGCATTGGCGACACCCCAATCCAAAGCCCGCTGGTCCTCGGCCATGAATTCTCCGGCGTGATCGAAGCGGTCGGACCAGAATCACTCGACGGACACTTCGATCCGCTCCAGCCCGGCACGCGCGTCGCGGTGGACCCTGCGCAACCCTGCGGGCGCTGCGAGTTCTGCGAACAGGGCCATCCCAACCTTTGCCGCCGCCTGCATTTCTGCGGCAATTACCCGGATGGCGGCAGCCTGTGCGAATGGATGCACATGCCGGCGCACAGTTGTTTCCCGGTGCCGGACAGCGTTGACGACGAATCAGCCGCGTTGCTCGAACCGCTCGGCGTGGCCGTTCACGCGGTGGACCTCGCCAAGATCCAAGTCGCCAGCAGCGTGGCCATCCTCGGCGCTGGTTCAATCGGCTTGTTTATCCTCCAATTGGCGAAGCTTTCAGGCGCGTCGCCGATCTTCATCACCGACAAATTGCCGTGGCGCCTGGCGGTGGCGGAGAAATTCGGCGGCGTTCCGATCCACTGTGACGAGGGCGATCCGGTCGCGCGCATTCAGAAGGAGACGCGCGGTCGCGGCGTGGACGTCGCCATCGAAGCCGCGTGGGCCGATCATTCCGTGGCGCAAGCCACCGAGATGGCGCGGTTGGGCGGGCGGGTGGTGCTCGTGGGCATTCCCGGCGACGATCATCTGGCGATGAAACATTCCACCGCACGGCGCAAGGGACTCACCATCATGATGAGCCGGCGAATGAAGCACGCCTATCCGCGGGCCATCCGGCTGGCAGAACAGGGGAGCGTGGATTTGACCGGCCTGATCAGTCACCGCTTTCCGTTGAGGAAGGCGGCGGAAGCCTTTGCCCTCAACTCGGCCTATCAGGACGGGGTGGTGAAGGTGATGGTCGCGAGTTGAATTGGAACTGCGGCGTGAGGTTCACGGACGGTTTCTTCCATCGGCCTCCCCCGGCAGCCAGCACCGGCATCGGGAGATAATTTCTCTTTGAATTCCTTTTGACTCGACCCGGTGCTCCGTTATCCTCTCGCGCCTTAAACGAAATTCAATTTCGAACTATGGCAAAGCTCACTGTTAAAGACCTGGATGTGCGCGGCAAACGCGTGTTTGTGCGCGTCGATTTTAATGTCCCGATGGAGGAGAAGGACGGCCAGATGGTCGTCACCGATGTCACCCGCATCAAGGAGACGCTCCCCACGCTCGACCTGCTCGTGAAGGCTGGGGCGAAGATCATCCTCACCGCCCACCTCGGCCGCCCCAAGGGCAAGAAGGAGCCGACCATGTCGCTGCGCCCGGTCGCGGCCAAGCTCGCCGAGATGCTCGGCGCCCCGGTCAATTTCGTGGACGATTGCATCGGCGAGAAAGTCGAACAGGCCGTCGCTGCCCTGCAACCCGGGCAGGTCGTGCTGCTCGAAAACGTCCGGTTCTACGCCGAGGAAGAAGCCAATGATCCGGCGTTCTCCGAAAAGATGGCGAAGGTCGCCGACATCTACGTGAACGACGCGTTTGGCTCGGCGCATCGTGCGCACGCTTCCACCGAAGGCGTGGCCCGAGTGGTCGTGAAGCGTGGCGGCAAATGCGCCGCCGGCCTGCTGATGGAGCGCGAACTGAAATTCCTCGGCGAGGAACTCGATCATCCCGCCCGTCCGTTCGTGGTCATCCTTGGCGGCGCCAAAGTGTCCGACAAGATCAAGGTCATCGACCGCCTGCTCGAAAAGGCTGACGCGCTGTTGATTGGTGGCGCGATGGCTTACACCTTCCGTCTCGCGCAAGGCTACAAGACCGGCAAGTCGCTCGTCGAAGCCGACAAGACCGACATCGCCAAGTCCGCGCTCGAGAAGGCGAAGGCCACAGGCGTGACGTTTCTCCTGCCCGTTGATGACGTCGTCGCCACTCCGGTGAAGACCGACAAGCTCGACAAGAAGGGCAAGCCGATCATCGACTTCCAGAACCCGCGCGTGAGTTCCGACATGAATTGTCCGGATGACGCCGCTGGTCTCGACATCGGCCCGGCCACGGCCAAGGCCTACTCGGACGTGATTGCGAACGCGAAGACGGTCCTGTGGAACGGCCCGATGGGGTTGTTCGAGAACAAGAACTTCGCCGCGGGCACCAACGCCGTCGCCAAGGCGGCGGTGGATGCCACGCAGAAGGGCGCCAAGAGCATCATCGGCGGCGGCGACAGCGTAAAGGCCATCAACAAGGCCGGCCTGGGCGACAAGGTGACTTTCATGAGCACTGGCGGCGGCGCGAGCCTCGAATTCCTCGAAGGCATCCCGCTTCCCGGCGTGGTGGCTTTGAGCGACAAATAGAAGGATTTAATCAGAACCCAACGACCGTAATTCTCACCTGGAAATTTTAAGATGAACAAAGAACGCAAACTGATCATTGCCGGCAACTGGAAGATGAACAAGACCGTGGCCGAGGCGATTGACCTCGTGAATGGTCTCAAGCGCGAACTCGCCAACGTCAAGGAAGTGGACGTCGTCGTCTGCCCGCCCTTCACCGCCATCGAGTCCGTGTCGAAGGCCATCCTCGATTCGAACATCCGCCTCGGCGCGCAGAACATGAGCGAAAACAACTACGGCGCCTTCACCGGCGAAGTCTGCGCCGCCATGCTCAAGGAGTTCTCCGTGCGCTACGTCATCCTCGGCCATTCCGAGCGCCGCCAGTATCAGAAGGAATCGGACGCGCTCATCGCCAAGAAGGCCCTCGCGGCCCACGCGGCCTCGCTCAAGCCCATCGTCTGCGTCGGCGAGACGCTCGCCGAGCGCGAAGGCGGCCAGATGGAGAAAGTGCTTGAGACGCAGATCCGCGGCAGCCTCGCCGGACTGAGCAAGGCGCAGATGGAAGAGACCGTCGTCGCCTACGAACCCGTCTGGGCCATCGGCACCGGCAAGACCGCCACCACCCAGCAGGCGCAGGACGCTCACGCGTTCATCCGCAAGCAGCTCGTGGCGATGTTTGACGAGACGGTTGCGAAACGCGTCCGCATCCAATACGGTGGCAGCGTCAAACCGTCGAACGCCCGGGAATTGATGGGCCAGCCGGATGTGGACGGCGCGTTGGTGGGCGGCGCGGCACTGACCGTGCGCGACTTCGCCGACATTGTGAAAAACTCGATCTAACGAAAGAAAACTATGAATTGGGTGATTGGTATTTTGACCTTCTTCCTGGTGGTGGACTGCCTGTTCTTGATCCTCCTGATCCTGATCCAGTTGCCCAAGAAAGAGGCGGGACTTGGACAGGCATTCGGCGGTTCCACCACGGACGCGCTGTTTGGCGCGGGCAGCGGCACCGTGCTCACCAAGCTGACGAGATACGCCGCCACGGTGTTCTTTTCGATCACCTTCCTGCTGTCGATCCTCAACTCCGCGCAAGCCCGGCAGAAGGCGGTCGATCCGCGCCAGGCGTTGAAGAATGAACCGGAAGCCGCCGCGCCCGCCGCCACCACGCCGGCACCAGGGACGCCCGCCGCCGCCACATCGGCCACCACCGCCGCCAAGCCGGCTTTGGGAGCAACTTCAGCGCCGACGATGCTGCTGACCACCACGGCCAGTAACCTCGCAGTCAAGTTGACCAATTCCGCCGCCAAGCCGGTGACGAACAGCGCTGCCCCGGCTGCGAAGTAAGCGTCGCGCAAACAGATTCGCCAGCGCCCTCCGTTTCCCGCGGAGGGCGATTTGTTTTTGGAAGTTGTCCACGTTTCGCCGTTCGTGGTTCATTGCCGGCGGACGCGCGATGCAACGAACGACGAACAACCAACCACGAACCCGCCTCGCGCCGTTCTCCGCCGCCCTCGTTCTCTTCCTAGCCCTCTCGTTCGCCGCCTGCCGCCCGTCCGCGCCGCCCGCCGACCTTGTGATCATCAACGGCCCGGAGCCGGAATCGCTCGACCCGGCCATCGTCACCGGTCAGGCGGACCTGCGCCTCGCGCGGACTCTCTTCGAAGGGCTGACGCGGATGAATGCCGCCACCGGACTGCCTGAGCCGGGCCTCGCCGAGCTCTGGGAGATTTCCCCCAACGGCCTCGTCTATACGTTTCATCTGCGCACGAACCTGGCCTGGTCCACCGGCGAACCGATCACGGCCGACGACATCATCTATTCATGGCGGCGCATTCTCGATCCGCGGACGGCTTCGGACTACGCCGGGCAGTTGTTCTTCGTGAAGAACGCCGAGGCATTCTGCACCGGCAAGCTGACCAACGCCGCCGAGGTCGGCGTGAGCGCTCTCGATCCGCTCACGGTGCGCGTCGAGTTGAACACGCCCACTCCCTTCTTCCTTGATCTCTGCTCGTTTCCCACGCTCGCCGCGGTGCCGCGGGACGCCATCGAGCGGCACGGCGACCGTTGGCTGCTCGCGCCGCCGGTGCCGGTGAGCGGGCCGTATCAACTCGAATCGTGGCGGCTGCAAGACCGAATTCGCATGAGGAAGAATCCGCGTTACTGGGACGCCGCCCGGACGCAGAGCGAGGTGGTGGATTTCCTCTCGATGGATTCGCCGTTCACGGCGCTGAATCTCTTCGAGCGCCAGCAGGCGGACATCATCTGGGACAAGAATCTCGTGCCGAGCGAACTCATGGACCTGTTGCGGCAGCGGCCGGATTGCCACTCGTTCGACTACCTCGGCACGTTCTTCTACCGCTACAACGTGACCCAGCCGCCTTTCGACGACGTGCGCGTGCGTCAGGCGCTCGGCATGGCCATCGATCGGCGCCGGTTGGTGGAAAAAATCAGCCGCAGTGGCGAACGCTGGGCGACGCACCTCACGCCGGATGGCATTCCGAACTACGATCCGCCGGATGGACTTCCCTACGATCCGGCCGCCGCGCGCCGCCTGCTCGCCGAGGCGGGCTTCCCGGAAGGCCGGGGCTTTCCGCCGTTTCAGTATCTGCTGCCCACCGGTAAGCTGGACGCGCAACTCGCCGTCGAGATGCAGGCCATGTGGGCGCGCGAACTCGGCATCAAAATGGAACTGCGGCAGACCGAGTGGAAGGTATATCTCAACGCGCTCAGCACGCTCGACTACAAGGTGGGCCGGAGCAGTTGGATTGGCGACTACGTGGACCCGAACACGTTCATTGAACTGTTCACCAGCAACAACGGGAACAACCGCACCGGCTGGAAGAATCCGGCCTACGACGCCCTGGTGGCCGAGGCTAACCGCGATTCAAATATGCAGCGGCGCATGGCGAAATTGCGGCAGGCCGAGACGCTGCTCGTGCGCGAGGCGGCGCCGATTGTGCCGCTCTATTTCTACGCCGGCATCCTCTTCTTCGACACGAACCGCATCGAAGGCGTGTACTTCAATCTGCTGGACGAGCATCCCATCCAGACGATCCGAAGGAGGAAATAGGTTTGGAAGGCGGGGTGATCTCTTCCGCAGCCGATTCGTGCCTGAGTGCGCCTCTCCCTCACCCCGGCCCTCTCCCGCTGGGAGAGGGAGAACCCTTTGCCGTCTTGCCACGAAGCCATCGCCTGTGTTCGCGGGAGTGGTCTCAGAAGAACCTAACGCGCCGATGGCTGTCCCCTCTCCCAGCGGGAGAGGGGAAGGGTGAGGGAGAACGCTCCGAATATCACGAAATCCAGCTACACAAACTGCGCCACCATTTCCGTTCATGCTCGTCCACTGCGAGCGAGGAGGAGGCGCAGGCTGTTCATCACCACGATCACGGTGCTGCCCTCGTGGCCGAGCACGCCGAGGGTCAGCGGAATCTTGCCGAACATCGCAAACGTCACCAGCACCACCACGGTGCCGAGCGAGATGAAGACGTTCTGTTTGATGATCGAACGCGCCCGCTGGCTGAGGCGGAAGGCGGCGAGAAAATTTTCGATGCGGTCGTGCATCAGCACCACCTCGGCCTGTTCGAGCGCCGCGTCCGAACCGCGCGCCCCCATCGCCACACCCACGTCGGCGGCGGCGAGGCTCGGCGCGTCATTCACACCGTCGCCGATCATCGCCACGCGACGGCCTGCCCGGGTGAACGAGGTGATCGCCTCCACTTTTTGCTGCGGATTCAACTCGGCGCGCACGTCGTCGAGGGAAAGCTGCTCGCGCAGCGCTTCGGCGGTCGCGCGGCGGTCGCCGGTGAGCACGACGGTATGGAGGCCGAGTTTGCGCAGTTGCAGCACCACCTCGCGGGACTGCGGACGGACATCATCGCGCAACACAACCCGCCCGAGCAGATCGCCCGCGGCCAGCCACATTTCTCCAAAGCCCGCCTCGGTGTGCGGCGCCTGTGCGATGGCTTCGGAAGGATGCACTTGCGCAATCCACTCGCGGCGTCCCAGCAGAAGCGTCTGACCAGCGCGTTGGGCACGCAAACCGGAGCCGGTGACGGATTCGAGGCCGGTCACTTCGAGGGTGGCAATTTGATTCTGTTTGCCATAGCGCGTGATGGCGCGGGCCAGCGGATGCGTGGAGAGGCGTTCAAGCGAATAGACGAGGCTGGCGACTTCGGCTTCGCGGCCGGGCGGAAAGCTTTCGATGCGTTCGACCTGAAGTTCGCCGGTGGTCAGCGTGCCGGTCTTGTCCATCGCCACCACGTTGATTTGGGCGAGATTTTCGACCGCCGCGCCGCCGCGGAACAGGATGCCGCGCCGGGCCGCCCACGCGATCGCGGCGAGCACGGCGGAGGGAATCGAGAGCACCAGCGCGCACGGCGAGGCGACGACCAGCAGCGTCATGGCGTGATAGAAGGCGCTGTGGCCTTCCTTGTCTTTGGTGAAAGCCGGTTGGCCGAAGCCGAGCCACCAGACGAGGAACATCGCGATGGTCAGGCCGAGGATGATCCAGGTATAGGTGGTGCCAAACTTGTCGGTGAATCGCTGCGACGGCGCCTTGAGATGCTGCGCCTCGTGGATGAGGTGGATGATCTTCTGCAACGCGCTCTGTGCCGCCGGACGCAGCACGACGGCCTCGACGGCGCCGGAAACATTCATCGTGCCGGCCAGGAGCGTGTCGCCCACGGTCTTCTCAACAGGCGTGGCTTCGCCGGTGAGATTCGATTCGTCGGCCGAGGTCGCGCCTTTCGCCACTTCGGCATCCACGGGAAATTGATCGCCGGGCTTGATGAGCAGGCGCATGCCAGTTTGGAGCTGCTCGACAGGCGTCTCTTGTTCGTGTCCCTCTGCGTCGAGGACACGGGCGGTCTTGGGCGCGTCGCGGAAGAGCGAGCGGATTTCGCGCTGCGTGCGGCCCATCGCGTAGTGTTCGAGCGCGCCGGAGAGGCTGAAGAGAAACAGCAGCATCGTGCCCTCGCCCCAGGCGCCGATGGTGGCCGCGCCCGCCGCCACGGCGAGCATGAGAAAGTGGACGTCGATGGTGCTCTTTTGCAGCCGCTCCCAGACTTCATGCACCGTGAACCAGGCACCCGCCAGATACGCCGCGACGTATGCCCCTACCGACCACGCGGCCCATGCTCCGGTGCCTTGCATGAAGTAGCCGACGAGTCCGAAGACGCCACAGAGCACTGCGGCCACGAGTTGCTCCTTCCATTCGTCCTCGTGGTGTTCCTCATCCGGCAGGCTGACGGTGCGCGGGACAATCTTCGGCCAGGGAATGGTGTGCCAGCGCCACAGGCTGGGCGCGGTGGGACAGGTGACGCGCGCGATGATGGTGACCTCGGGATTGTGCTGGACGGTCAGTTTTGTCTGCCCGGATTCCGCGGGACCAATGGTGCAGTTGCTGCAATCGTGGGCGCCCTCCAGCAAGGCGCAGTGCGGACCGCTGGTCACATGGGCGAGTTCCTTGATCGTGTCGGTCAACCGGTGTTCGATAGCCTGATTGTTGGCGCGCCCGATCGTGGCCACCGAAATGGATTTCTGAGCGTGATTGAAGCGAACCGCCTCCAGTGCTGGCTCGTCAACAAATGCAGTGGTGACCGAGCGGACGAGGCAGTTGGATTTGCCATCGCCGCCGGGCGTTTCGCACGAGGTGGCAGGTATAGTCATTGCGAGAGTGCGGCGCGGTTCCGTGGAACAGTCCCGGATGAGGGGAGGCATCGCGTCCGCACCGCGCGTCATCAAAGCCTAGACTATCTCGAAAGCAACGCATTTCAATGCCGCCAAACGGGCCGTGGTTTATTTCCAAGGTTCCGTGGCGGACGCCGGCTCAATTGGGCTGAAGTTGCTCGCTTGCATCAGACGCTTCTTTTCGCGGAGGATACAATCGCCAAAGCCCGGCGAGGAGGCTGCCGATGACCGAGTGAAACGTGGCCGAGAGCGCGCAGGGTGTGGCGGCTGCGGGAAGATTCGGAAAATTCCGCTGCGCCAGCATCGCGCCCAGGCCGGCGTTCTGCATGCCGACCTCGATCGAGATCGTGCGCCGGTTCGTTTCATCGCAGCCAAACAGCCGCGCCACCAAGTATCCGAGGCCGAACCCGCCCGCGTGAAGAAGGAACACCGCCGCGAGGAGTTGCAGTCCCGACTCGCGAATCTTGGCGGCGTTCTGGCCGATGATGCTCGCGCAAATCAGCGCGATGGTGATGACCGAGACGAGCGGCGCAACCGGGAGCAGGGCACGCACGATCCGTGGGGCGCCGTGATGCAGCGCGAGTCCGATGATCAGGGGAGCGAGCACCACCTTGACCGTGTCGAGAAACAGCGCCCAGGCATCCACCGGCACGTAGGCACCGGCGAGCCATTTGGTGAGCAGCGGCGTCATGATCACGGCGCCGAACGTCGAACACATCGTCATCAGCACGGAGAGCGCGACGTTGGCGCGGGCGAGGTAGGTTACGACGTTGGACGCGGTGCCGCCCGGGCAGCAGGCCACGAGAATCAGCCCGACGGCGAACGCCGCTTCCAGCCGCAGCAGATGCGCCACGCCCCAGCCGAGGAAAGGCATGATGGTGTATTGGCAGACGAAGCCGGCCGCCACGGTGCGGGGCGTGGCGAACACGCGGCGAAAATCATCGACGCTCAGCGTGATGCCCATCCCGAGCATGATGACCGCGAGTCCCCAGACGATGGCTTGTCCGCTGAACCAGGTCACCGCGCCCGGTTCCACCAGCGCGAGCACAGCGCCGCACAGCACCCAGAGTGGGAAAAGATTGGTGAAGAGATTGAGCGCGCGGGACATTTCGCGCGCGCTTGTAGCAATGCCCTGGTCACGACACAAAACCAAAATCCCGCGCACGGCCTGCTGTTAACGTTCTGGGACGATGTCCTGCCCCAGCACAGTCATGCCAATGTAGCGTATCGCGTCGTCAACAGTAACCACGTGAATCGCTCCGTTCTTGAGAATGAACGTGTAGTCATTCCCAGTCTGCTGTAGGGCGTCCGTTATCAGTTCGAGTCCGAAGCGGATGCCAATCCTGTTCACGTACGTGTTGACGAATGGCCACGATTTGCTGTCCGCCGGCTCGTACTGGAGGACGATGGGAATGGCGGTCTGCTCCGTGATCGAAGCGGCAGTTGCGTTGATTGGAGCCACGTAAAGACCTTGGAAGTTAGTGCCCTGAATCTGGCGCCAGAGCGTTTCGTCAACAGCCGCGTTGAGGTTCATCAAGATCCGACCGCGCAGTGGGTGATGTGGGTCGCCAGCACGCTTCAGTAAAGCTGGCACCGACGCCTTGTCCGCAATTTGAGACAACGCGATTTCTGCAACTCGGACTGAATAGCTGCTTCCCGCCGTCTGCTCGTTCAACAAGGGCATGAGATCAGGCACCGCGACGCGTGCGCGGAGTTTGCCCAATCCTTCGACGATTCGGTCTCGAGCCAGTTCGCCGGATGTTTGCGTCGTGTAACGTCGCTCTGGCGGCAAGGGCTTCTTCACAAGCTCGTGAAGAAAAGGAATTGCTTCGGGACTGCCGAATTCAGCCATAAACAAAGCGGTGTCACAGATTACCCCTTCATCGAGCATTCTGCCGCCAGGCGAGCACCCCTGCCGCAGCCACAGCGCCAGCGGCTGACAGATTTGACGAGCATGCGTTGCCGAGAAGGTGTCACGCATTGCCGTGGAATCGATGTGGCCGCCTTTCAGCAGCATCTCGCGCATAGTGGCAGAACTCACGCGCCCTCCTTCGAGAAGGTTCTGGACAATGTTCGTGAGGGCTTCTTTGTCACCGGCGATGCCAAGCCAGGCGAGAATGTGAGCCTCTTCTTCGACAGAGGCAGGGCTTTGCAAACCAGCGCGCAGTTCTGCCATTGCCCCGAGCCGGCCAAGTGCCTGCTGCGTCCAGTAGCGGTTGTACACGTTGGAGTCGTGCAACGCGGCTGCAAGGAACGGCGCGGCGGCGGGATCGCCAACGGCGTCCAGGCTCTTGATGGCGCCCCAGCGTTCGATCTCATTCGTGCTTTTCAGGCGCATTGCCAGAGGCACAATGGCTTCTCTCGCCCGGAGCGCGACGAGAGTCTCCAGCGCTTTCCTCCCGATGGGCCATTCGGGTTGCGAGAGAAGTTCGGCGACATGGGACGAAACCCCGTTCGGCTTCAGGAATGCGATGGCATCAAGCGCGACGTACTGCACAGAGGAGTCCGAGTAGCTCAGGAACGGAACGAACTCCGATCCCAATTCATCAATCCTCAACTTTGTGGCGGCGAAACTGATCTTTGTGAGAGCGCTGGCGGTCACGGCGGGATCGCGCTCGCGGCTGAGACCGCCTGAAAAAACAGCCCTCGCGACAACGACGTAATCGGCTCGTGGCAATTCAAGTGCTAATTCGTATTCGCGAACGCATTCTGAGGCGCGAACTTTAACGAGCTGCTCCAGAACGACGATGCGGTCTGAGAGATTGGTGGAACGAACGAGCGTTGCTGCGCGAGGAAACAAGCGCACAAGCCGTGGCGACAGATCGTAAGTTTGTGCTCTCGATTGCACCGGCATCTCGCCGCCGGAGTTGATCAGCGCTCCTGCCGCGATTCCTGCGAGCACTAACCAACCTGTGAATGATCTGGGGGTTGTTGAGTTCACTGGAGGCTAGTTCACAACCATCGCCAGGCTCTCCGAGTGGCTGTTGAACTCCGGCGCATACATGCACTGGATGCTGGCCATGCCGGTCTGGTATTCGCCGCGATGTTGGACGCGCGTCGAATACTCGAACACGTAGGTGCCCTTGGGCAGGTAGGAGATGAAGAAGTGGCTCGCGGTGTCGCGGGTCGTTTCGTAGTAGCCGAGGCCGTCCTGGTATTTGTAGCGGCTGAGGACGTTCACCGGTTCGGTGCCGCTGCCGCGCTGGTCCCTGAGGTGGATGTATTCCATGTCGCGATCAACGCGCAGTTCGAGGCGCACGACCAGTTCGTCGCCAACGGCCAGCGCGCCTTTGACCGCTTGAAGCTCGGGTCCGCGCGCGGTGTTGACCTTGGTGAAGAGCGCTTTCTTGAGCTTGAGCGGGGTGCCCTCGTAGGGCATCACCTTGCTCATGTCTTCAAGGTATTGCCAGTGGACGCTGCCCCACGCGACGCCTTCGTCCATCTTCTTCACGGTGATCTCGCCCATCTTCGGCTTGATGTCCTTGCCGATGAAACGGACTTCGTAAAAGCCGGTGCCGGGCTCGACCGTTGGGATTTGAGATTTGAGATTTGAGATCTCAGATCGGGGATCGGCGGCAGCGCGCGGGGTCACATTCACGCCACCGATCATCACCTCGACCAGCTTGTCGCTCGCGAGGATGTCCTTGCCGCGGAGCAGCAGCGCATACACGGCGTCAGCGGTGGCCTTGGTCGTCTTCCAATCCTGCGTCTGCTTTTGCTTGAGCAGCCACACGCGGCATTCCTCGACGGAGTCCCGGTCGCCCGCCACTTCGTCGAACGCCTCGATCATCAGCGCCTGCGTCTCGATGGGCGCGCGATACCACCACCAGCTCAACTCCAGATCGCGCCAGAACATGCCCAACTCTTCGCTGGTCACGCTGCGTTCCTTGAGGCTGCGCATGATGGCCATCGGCGTCGGATCATTGGCGACGCTAAAAGCCGGCACCACGTTGAAGCGCTTGATGGCGATGGCGAGCTGGCCCTGGCTCTGGCGATTGGAAGTCTTCAGCCAGAGGTTCCGCCCCTGCTTGAGGAAGAACTGAATCGCCTCCTCGTGATTCTTCGCCACGGCACGGTCCTTGAGGTAAAAGCTGCGCCCGTAGAGGAAGAACGCGTCCGTCGGGCTGAGCACATATTCCTCCGGATGCGGCATTTGCTGGATGCGCAGGTAATGCTCGTGCATCCAGTTGTCGAGCCGGGCCAGCGCGCGAATGGCGGGAGCCACGTCCACGTTTTCCACGCCAAGCTGGCGCAGACGACCGAAGCCCGCCGTGATGTAGAGCGTGATGTAGTCGTCGCCGCGCCCGCCGGGGAACCACGGCCACGAACCATCGCCAAGCTGGGCTTCGCGCAGTTTGTTCAAGGCGCCGGCCAGTTCCGCGTTGAGCCGGTTGTCGTCGAACAGCAGCCCAACATTCTTGCGCGCCTGGCTTTCGTTCTGCGCCTGGCGCAACCACGGCGTTTCTTCGAGCATCACGGACTTGAGGTCTTGGTTTTTCTCCAGCGGACTGTCGAGCGCCGGCGTGTTCTTCCATAGATCGAAGATGCGGCGAATCTTGGGATCCGAGTTCGCGATGTGCCGCGCGAGGGCGTTCGCGTAAAGCCGGTTGAAGGTCTGCTCGTTGCATTCGTAGGGATATTCCATCAAGTAGGGCAGGGCGAGGACCGCATACCACGACGGATTCGAGACCATCTGCACCACGAGATTTTCGCTCACCAGCGTGGCGCTCTTGCCGGATTGAAGCAGTTTGGTGAACTCGAACTTCTTCGTCACGGCGCCCTGGCCGGCCTTGACGCGCACCGGCAGCGGCAGTGATTCGGTCACGAAGATGCGCCGCGAGAGAACGGGCAGATAACCCTCTTCGCCATCGGAGAGCCGGCCGGTCGAGGCGACCGCCTTGTAGGCGAGAAACGGCGCGCCATCCGGCACCTTGATGCGCCACGAGAAGCTGCGCGATTCCTTGGCGGGGATGTCGAAGTTGAGTTCGGTGTAGCGGCGACAAAGGGGGGGGGGCGCCAAATATTTTTTTTTTTAATACGGCGACGCCCCCAAAGCCCCGAGCGGGGGGCCGGGACTCAAACCAAACGCGCGA
>JBBRWD010000131.1:0-16813 GCA_038249465.1 Limisphaerales bacterium
ATGGTGGCACTGCCGTTGGCGTTGGTCGCGGGGGTGAAGGTGAGGGTCAGGGCGGAGTTGGTGGTGCCGACGGCGTTGGTCGCCGTGATGGCCACGGTGGCGAGATTGGTGTTGGAGGAGGTGGCGGTGACGGTCACGCTGGCGCGGGCGGTATCGGAGTCGATCACGTTGATCACCGCGGTGTTGTTCGTGGTCGCCTCTTCCAGGATCGTGCGGGCGGTGAGGCCGGTGAAGTAAGGCGCGTCATTGGCTGCGGTAACTTCGATGCTGAAGGTGTTGGTGAGCGAGTCCTGGCCGCCGTTGGCGGTGCCGCCAGTGTCCTTCATCACCACGGTGATGATGTTCGTGCCGACCGCGTTGGTGGCCGTGCGGAAAGTCAGAGTGCCGTTGGTGCTGATGGCCGGGGCGGTGGCGTAGCTGAAGTTGGTGCCCGAGGTCACGGTGAAGGCCCAGGTCTGGGCGGATTCATTGGCCGGGCCGGCGCTGCGCGAGGTCAGGAAGCTGGCTTTGGTGACGAGGCCGGCATCCTCGGCGGCGGCCACGAGATTGGTGCTGAGGGTGAAGCCGGGCGCGTCATTCACGGCGGTGACGGCGAGGACGAAGCGGTTGGTGGTGGTCCGGGCGCCGTCATCGGCGATGAGCGTGATGGTGGCGCTGCCGTTGGCGTTGGTCTTCAGCGCGTAATCAAGCGTCAAGGACAGGCTGTTGGTGGAAACAGAATTGGTTTGCGAAATCACCACCCCCACCACGTTCGTATCCGAGGAACTGACGGTGACCGCCACATTGGTGATTGCCGTGTCCCCGTCGTACAGCGCAATCACCCCGGTCAAGTTGGTGGTAGCGTCTTCCAGGAATGTCCGATTGATGGCGCCGCCCATGGTCGGGGCATCCAGCACCGAATTGACGGTCAAGACAAACGTGTTCGTCGCCTTGCCGCCCGCCGGATCGGTGACCACGAGGCTGATTTCCGTGGTGCCAAAGGCATTGGTCAGAGAGGTGATGCCCACTGTCCGGTTGGAGGAAGTGCCGGTGAAAACAAAACCATTCGTGGGGACGAGACTGGTGTTGGTCGAAGTCGTGGTGATGGTGAGGTCCGCGAGCGCGTGGTCTGCGTCGTAAATCGAATAGCTCAGGTTGGTCCGCCCCGCATCCTCGTTGATGGTGAGATTGCTGATATTGGTCCTGATGAGCGGCAAATCATTCACCGAAGCCACCGCCAGGGTCAGGGTGTTCGTCGTCCGATCCTTGCCGCCGTTCGCTGTCCCGCCGTCGTCCGCCAGGATGAATTTGATCGTGTTGGTGCCGTTGGCATTGGTCGCCACCTGGAAAGTCAGCGTGCCGTCGATGCTGATCGCGGGTAATTGTGAGAAGAAGTTGGTGGTGTAACTCAACGCCAGCCAGTTGCTCTGGCTGGATTCATTCGCCGGGCCGCTGGCAATGCCGGTGAGATAATTGGAAACCGTCGTCAGCCCGGCATCTTCGTTTTGCTCGATGCGATTGGTGCTCACGGAGAAAACCGGCGCATCGTTCACCGAGAGCACCGTCAGCAAAAAGTTGTTGGTGGCCGTGGCGCCACCGCCGTCAGTGACCACGATGGAGATCAGACTCGTCCCAGAAAGGTTCGTCGCGGAAGTGAAACTCAGCGTGCGACTGGCGTTCGTTCCCGAGAAAACAAGGCCTTCGTTGGGGACCAGAGCCGTGTTCGTGGAGGTCGCCGCCACCGTCAGGCTGGCCGCCGCTGTTTCCACATCCGCGATCGCCAAGGGGATGTTCGCGCTGCCCGCATCCTCGCGGAGAGAGAGGTTGGCCACGGCGAGAGAGAAGGTCGGCGGATAGTTGGTAAAGGTGACGTTGAGCGTGAAGGTGTTCGTGGAACTCTCCAGCGCGTCATCGGTGGCGATCATCGTGATCGTCGCCGAACCGGATTTATGCAATCCGGGCGCGATGGCGAGGATTCGCGTGCCACCCGATCCGCTCAGCACCAGGCCGGCGTCGGGAATCAAATCAGTGTTGGAAGAGCGCGCAGTGATGCTGACGGCGTACAACGGCGAGTCCGCGTCGGTGACCGAGAAAACCAGATTGGTCGTCTCATCCTCGGGCATCGTCACGACGGGCGGCACCGTCACCACGGGCGCCGCGGCCTGAGCGATGAATCCGCTCAACACCAGCATCAGAAACGCGCCAGCGAAAACTGGCAGTCGGGTGGCTTGGCGGATTGCCGGGTTGGATTGCCGCGCCCAGGTCATGTTTTTCTTTGCCATAATGAACTTTTTGGGTCTCAGCGAATTGAATCGAGGCGGTGCAAATACGATAAATTGTCCCGGCACTATTCAGTTTCGCTGAAAACTTGTGCCCTTGTATCGGCTAAAAGGGTCCAGCCTTTAGCGTCTGGATGATTCCCTGCGTCGGGCGGTTCAGTCCGGGCTCTGTTTGCGCAGGGCAACAAACCGGGCTGCGAGCGAGGATGGGGAAGTGTGGCAACTGGAATTGGGGCGCGCGGCCTGCGGATTCCTCCCAGGCCGCAAAAGGCAGCGCCGGAGGACATTCCAAATTTTCCGGGAGTGGCGATGGGATTTGCGCGGCCGGCAAACCGGCTGCCGGGCGCACGATGCTCCTCGATCGCCCCGGGGTTTCCCGCCCTGCTTGAAAACGCAGTTCAACCTAAAAACCGCAGTTCAACCACGGATGGACACCGCTGGACAAGGATCCCAGGCACTTTCAGAAAACCAGTGGATCACCCGGAGGGTGAGGCAGATCTGCCGCAGCAAATCCGTGTTTATCCGTGTGCATCCGTGGTTTAAGACTTCTTCGCCCGATTTCAATTGCTCCATTTAGGTTCAACGGTTCAGAAAAACGGGTTGTGCGCCTTCTCCTCGGCCACCGTGGTCAGCGGTCCGTGCCCCGGACAGAGCAGTGTCCCGGCTGGCAACGGGAGGATGTTCTCGCGCACCTTTGCTTCCAGCATCGGCCAGGAGATGAATCCGTTCGCCATCGTTCCCGCGAAAATCGTGTCGCCGATGATGGCGGCATGGGGCGCGTCGTCCGGCCAGTTGCCGACGAGATAGATCACGCCATCCTCGGCGTGGCCGGGCGTCTCGCGATGGGTGATGCGCAGGCTGCCGAGTTGCAGGCAATCGTTCGGGCGGTTCCGATGCTGTGGCGGCGCGGATTTCGTGCTCTGGCGAAGCAGCGCCTTGGGATGCAGCCGCACCAGATCCTCCAGCGCGGCAATGTGATCCTCGTGTGTGTGGGTGAGAAAGAGATAACGCAGTTGCAGGCGCTCGCAGGCGATGAGTTCGATGATCGGGGTCGCCTCCCAGCCCGTGTCGAACAAGGCCGCTTCGCGGGTGACCTCGTCCCACACCAGGAAGGCGTTCACCGCCATGCCGTCGCGGGACGTGGTGATGACGCGCAATTCGCGCCACCGGGTCAGATCCTTGCCCGACGGTTCCCAGCCCGCGGCAATGGCTTCAACCTTTTTGGCGTCGAGTTTGAGCAGCGTCCCGAGAGCGGCGAAATCCGGCCTCGGCGCCACCACCCCTGATTCTTCCAGCGCGGCCAGTTGTTCAGCGGTGATGCCGCCGGCACGCGCGGCGGCTTCCAGCGGGACCTGGGCGCGTTTGCGGGCTTTGCGGAGGATGTCTCCCAGATGATCTTCCAAGCTCATGCTGCGACCCTAGCGGGGGAAAGATGTGGGTCGCAAGCGCAAGCTCGCGCGCCGCTGAAACACTCCGGCGTCACTCCATCCGTGGAGCGAGTCCTTCCACGGGAGCAAAATCGTCGGTCAACAGGAGGCTCTTCAGGAAACTCGCTGGCGGGTCGGCTTCGAAGGTGCCGACTCGTTCCACAAAACCGGGCAGCGTCATCCGTCGCGTTCGCACCAGCTCGCCGGCCTTCCACCGGATGGAGGGGAGGTTGACCTTGTGCTTTGCCTTCGTCGCGACGAGCACGACGTTCTGGCTCTCCTTCGCCGGGAACAGATAGACCTGCGGGAACACCGCTCGCATCGTGCGATAGACGGCGCCAACGAGGTCCGCCTGCGCGCCGCGCAAGGTGCCCACGACGTTATAGACCATCACGCCGTTGGTGGTGAGATGCTCGCTCGCGAGCGTGAAAAATTCTTTCGTGGCCAGATGCTGCGGCAGCGAGCAGCCATAACGTCCGGAGACATACGCATCGGCAAAAATCGTGTCGTAGCGCGTCTCACTGCGGCGAAGGAACACCCGCCCATCCGACACATGAATACGGAGCTTTTCGGCGGGCACCACCTTGAAGAAGTCGCGGGCCACCCGCACCACGCGCGCGTCGATTTCGACCGTGTCCACCATGACTTCCTGGGCATAGTGCTGGAAGAGACGCTGCGCGCTGCCGCCGCCGAGACCGAGCATGAGGGCGTTGGTGATGTTGGGATTCCACAGCCACGGCGTGAAGAAATACTCCACGTATTCAAAGTGACCTTGCAGCGGATTGGCCACGGACAGGCGCGTCTGGATGGCGTCGTCAAAATTCAGTGCACGGATCCCGCCTTCCTCGGTGACCCTGATGTGATGGAAGGAACTGGTGAGTTCGTGAATGACCTCGGCGGAGGCTGGCGAGGAAGCGAACAGCGCCAGCGCAAAGGCGACAACAAGCTGTCCAGATCGTCGGGCGCGCGGCACCTGGAAAAGGTGGGGCGCGCCTGTCCCAGCGCACCGTGATTTCCGACGAGCCGAAAACGGCGCGCTGGGATGGGCGCGCCCTACCGGACGAGTCGTGTCGCAGGCCGGGCTTTCATCGCCAATCCGGATGTCGGATTTGTATGGAGTGAAATTACCCATGATTTGAAAGGCGCGTAGCGGCGGGCGCGGTGGCCGAACCAAACCATCGATCCCCGCCAAGGCAGGCCACGCCGAGCGCCAGCGTCATCACACCCATCGCGATGAAGATTTGCGAGAGCGGCAAATGTTCGATCAGCACGAAGCCCGCGAGGAATACGCCCGCAATGCTCCCGAGGGTGTTCGCGGCGATGATCTGTCCGCTGGTCCGGCCGAGCGTTTCCATCCGCCGCGCGCCCAGCCGGATCATGGCCGGAGAAAGCGCCGCCAGGGCGATGCACGGCACGAGAAAGACGGACAGGCTGCCGAGGATTGGATCGAGTTTCATCCAGAGCGGAGGAATTGGTGCGCCGCGCGGATGGCGGTCCACGATCCATTCCATGAGACGCGGCGCAAAGACTGGCGTCAGGAGCAGCCAGACCGCCGCTGGAACCAGGAGCAAAGCCAGCGGCGCGGCACTCGGCAGGCGATCCACCAGACGCCCCCCCAGCGCGTAACCGACGGCCAGCGCGATGAGCACCACCCCAATTTGGGCCGTCCAGACGTGCAGCGTGTTGCCAAAGTCGCGGGCGAGAAATCGCGCGCCGACGATTTCCAGCACCATGATGATGAACCCGCTCATCAGGGCCAGGGTCATTGCCGGGAGGGTGCGCACGAGCCAAGTGTAGCTTCCGGCGTGCTCGCGGTCAAAAGCGGGAGCAAGGATTAATCTGCCCGGGAAATCTTCACCACGAGCGAGCGCTGAAAATCCGGCAACGCAATCTTTCCTGCGGCGATCCCCGCATCGCTCCATTGATTGCGCCACGGGTCGTAGCATCGAACCTTTGCGCCAGCCCATCTGCCGGCCTTCGCGCCCAATTCGAGCGTGGTGCCGGTCAGCGTCTCGGGCGGCGTGCCGTTCTCAAGCTCGCTGCGCCAGTCGTTCTTCGTGTCGCGGCACCAAATCAGCCAGGTGTGCGTGCCTTCGAGCGCCGCCACATCAAGGTGATCGTGCGCGAGCAGCGCGGGCTGGAAATGTTCAGCGGGCGGATCGATGCCGCGGACAGCCTCCGCGAAGCGCGCGAAGTGCCACCACAGATTGTTCTTCGCCACGTAGGCATCCCAATGCCAGATATGCCCGGGCCCCGCCGCGCCGGCGAAGAACGGCGCGAAGAGCACATCGTGCAGGATCATTCCGTTGGTGTCCTTCGCGTAGAACTTGAACGGCCCCGTGTGGCTGGGTTCCACCGCGCCGCTCTCCGCCAGAATCACCGGCCTGCCGGGCTTCGTGGCGAGCAACTCAATCACCGCATCCGCGGCCAGCCGGTTGACTGGCCCCTTGCACACGTCGAGCCGCGCGCCGAGGTCGAGATAACGATGCACCTGCGCCACGTCGTTGTCGGGCATGAGCGCGAGCCGTCGATACTCCGCACGATTGTTTTCGGTATCGTAGCTGCCGAGGCTTTGCATGCCGAGATTGCTTGGAAAGAGCCGCTGCAACTCGGGCAGCATCACGGCGGTCCACTTCATGTAGTCGCCGCCGCTGACGGCGTTGATCTCGTTCCACAGCTCCCAGCCGAAGATCGTGGGGTTGTTGCCAAAACGATCCGCATACCAGGCGAGCTTCCGCTTGAAGAGATCGCGACTGCGCTCGCCGTTGAAGAAATCCGCGATGTTCGTCGCGGTGCCGCCGTTGGCCACTTGATGCAACGGCTTGCCCGCCCAGGTCTGCCTTCCCTCGCCGAGATGACGGAAGTGTTCGAGACACAGCTTGACGCGCAGACCATTCTTCCGCGCCGCCGCGAGCATGTCGGCGATGCGCTGGGCTTTGGCCGGATCGTATTCGCCGCTGCGCTGCGCCTCGACATCGAAGAACGGATTGCTCAGCCAGACGCGGATGAAGTTGCCGCCGTTGGTGCCGAGCTGCCGCATCCATTGCTCCATGCCGGCGAGGTCGCGGCCGGGCGGCGCAATCATGTTCAACCCGATTGGAATGTAGGGCGAGCCGTCCGAAAGCTCGAAGTACCGCGGGTCGCGCGGGCTGACGCGGACGAAGGCGTCGGCGTGAGAGCTCTCCGCGGCAAATCCGTCGAGAAGCACGAGCATCTGAAGAGCCGCGCCCAAACGAATCAAATGGTATGGCCAGAGACGACGAACGATTGCGTGCATGATGTGGAAATTGATCCGGTTTGTCGGACCAACGGTCAAGCCTCGCGACAGTGGCAATCCGCATAGTGGCGCAAGCTGGAAGCTCGCGCCATTACCGCGACCATCGACAGACGCATTTGGGATTGGGGCACCCGTCACCCACGACCAAAGTCACCGAGGCTCAAGGGTGGGAATCTTTACAGCAGAGCTGATTTCAAGACTCCGTAGCGGCGTCTCGGCAGAGCGCCGCCATCCTCGAAAGGTGGGCCAAAGAATGCGGCACTCTGCCAAGACCAGCTACGCAAGCGAGGTTTTGGAAGAGCTTCCGCAGCAAATTGAGCAACGCCGGCTGAAGGCGGTCTTCAACTGGCGTCGGGTCGATGTTTGGCATTCACCCAAAGTTTGTTGTGTCGCGATTTCAGGGAGGCGTCCGCCTGTCTTTCGTCGTGCGAACCGACACATGGCGGGTTTCTGGAATGGCGAACTTCTTTACTTCTACCGTGACCTGCAACGGTCCGAATTCCGAAAGCACCATCTCGGCAAGGTCCACCGCCAGGGTCTCGATGAGTTCCCAGTGTGAACCCTCTCCGAAGAGTTTCACCCGCTGGCAGAGGGAGTGATAGTCAATCGTGTCTGTCAGATTGTCGCTGGCGGCAGCCTTTTGGAAATCCAGCGCCATCTCGAGGCTGATCAAAAGCCGTTGGGCCTGGGCTCGTTCAGCTTTGGAAACGCCCACTTGAAAATGCACTTCAAGGTCAACGATGGAGATCTGATCCACGGCCTGCGTTGTGGTTGAAGGTGTGTGTTGGTACGGATTCATTTTTTGTTCGATTGATTTTGGGCCACCGCCTCCAGCAGCCGGCGGGTCGGCGTGTTCAATTCCATCCCGAGCGCGTCGTCAAAGGTCACCCAGCGAAACTCGTGGGCCTCGTGGTTGAGCTGGACGTCGGCGGGTTCGCGGCGCACCGCAGTGTAGTTGAGCAGGAGAAAATGGGCCTCGCGATAGAACTCGGGCGACCGGATGCAGTCCTGGACGAAGACAAACTGGATCTCGTCAATTTCGAGATTGGTTTCCTCGCGAACCTCGCGGCGAAGAGCCTCCAGAGCGGTTTCGCCCCATTTGATTTTGCCACCCGGAATGCCCCACAGATTGGACCACTTGCGCGTGCGCACCATCAGGACGTGGCCGGACCGGTCGGCGATGAGTGCGCCGACGGTCGCGATGGGCGGGGCAGGGGGCGCACCCGCAGCTGGGTGGATTTCCATGCGGTTGTTTTCGAGGATGACGCGCAACTCGGCCAGATGCTCCACGATCAGTTCGGGCTGGCTCTCGCGCAACTGGCCCAGCGTGTTGTATCCGGTCAGAACAGCGCAGGAATGAATCCCGCCGACGCGGGCGGTTTCGACGTCGTGCTGCATGTCGCCGATGAACAGCGTCTCCGCCGGCGTGAGACCGTTCTCCGCCAGTATTTCCCCAATCTTCTGGCGTTTGTCCCATACGCCCAGATAGGGGCGATCGATGAACTGATCGAAGCCATTGCGCCCGGCCTGCACTGCAAAATGGTCCGGATGCATCGTGGTCAGGAGAAAGGTCCGCAACTGGCGCGTCCGGCAGAATTCGAGAAAATCCCGGGCAAAGGGAAGCTCCACCACCGAGTCCTGCGCCTCGCGAAAATGGCCGTGAAACCATGCCTCGAGCTGGTTCATGGGCACATGCGGCAGGTGACGATCATAGAATCGCGTAAACGGCAGGCAGAATTCGCGGCGGAACTGGTCCAGCGTCAATTCGCCGAGTCCGGCACGACTGAAAACGTGGTTGGTGGCCCGCCAGACGGCCGGCAGGTCGTCCACCAGAGTGCCGGACCAGTCGAAGATGATGTTGCGAATCACGTCCGCAGTTTTAGCAGGGCAGGGAGGACTTGTCATGAAGAGTGTCGGCCGCAGGCGGAGGGCAGCGTGTAGCCACGATATCCTTCGGATGATGGTCCGCAACCGGTGCTTGACGTCCCGCTCGCCGAGCGTTTCCAATGCGCGTCATGAAATCCTGTTATCTCCGCGTTACGGCGATGCTGCTGGTCGGTTTCACACACGCCGTGGCCGCCGGAGATGCCGCTCCGGATGCTCTCGAAAACTTTGTGCGCGCCGCAGACACCAACTTCGCCTGGCGCGTCACCGGTCAGTCAAACCTGCCCAATGCCATCGCGACGCAGCTTGAGCTCACTTCGCAACACTGGCGCGGTCTGCCGTGGAAACACTCCGTGATCATCGTGCGACCGGCGGTGGTGCGCCAGCCGGACATCGCGTTCCTTTTCATCACCGGTGATGGCTCCGGCCGCAGCAGCGTGGAACTGTTGCGCACTCTGGCGGATCGCGCCGGCGCAGTGGCGGCGGTGGTCACGCGCGTGCCCAATCAACCGCTCTTCGACGGACGCAAGGAGGATGCGCTCATCGCCTATTCCTTCGATCAATACTTGAAGACCGGCGACGAAACCTGGCCGGCGCTTTTCCCGATGGTCAAGAGCGCCGTGCGCGCCATGGATGCGGTGCAGCAATGGTCGGTGCGCGAGCATGGCGTGAAGATTGACCGCTGGGTGCTGGGTGGCGCCTCGAAACGTGGGTGGACCACCTGGCTCACCGGCGCGGTGGATGCGCGCGTGAAAGGCATCGCCCCGATGGTGATCGACATGTTGAACATGCCGGCCCAGGCCGCTTGGGCGGAAAAGGTGTATGGCAGGCAGAGCGAGAAGATTCGCGATTACACCGATCTCGGGATCATCGAGAAGATGGGCGATCCGGTGATGCGCAAGCTCCGTGGCTGGGTCGATCCCTACAGCTACCGGCAACGCTATTCGATGCCCAAGCTGATTTTGCTGGGCACGAATGATCCTTACTGGACCGTGGATTCGCTGCGCCATTACTGGGATGAACTGCCCGGGCCAAAGCTGGTCTTTCAGACGCCCAACGCCGGTCATGACCTTGGAGGCGGCCGGCAGGCGACGCAGACGCTGGCGGCGTTCTTTGAGATCATCGCGGCGGGACGGGAACTGCCTCGTCTGGACTGGAAGCGAGGCGCGCGTGAACTCACCGTGCGATCCAATCCGCGGCCCCGCGCGGCCCGGTTGTGGGTGGCGGACTCGACAGACCGCGACTTCCGTGACGAGGTATGGACCAGCCGCGACCTGGTGCTGCCCGAGGGGGAAGCTCCGTTGGTGGTGCCGCTGACAGCGCCAGATCGCGGGTATCGTGCCTGCCTCGTTGAAGCGCGCGAGGTCGCGCCTGACGGCCGCGAGTATTTTCTTTCGACGGAAGTTTGTGTCACGCCGGATGCGGTCCAACCCTGACTCGCGCTGTTCAATGGAGCAGTCCCCTGCCGCCGCGCTTTCGGGGCGTTTTTGCTGGGCAGGTTTTTGGGGAATCAATAGGATTCGCGTGGCTGCCCCGGGAGTTCGGGGGGCGGCTTGCCTGCGATACCAGATCCGCGGCCGTGGTTGACCAATGCGGCACGGGCGGCGGGATGGATCACGGGAAATGAATGGCGTCAACCTCTCCAAATCCAAATAAGTCGCCCACCGGCGACACCGAAACGCTGAGCCTGCTGGACCTTGTGCGCGAGCGCTTGAACCACGGGGTGCTGGTGCTGGACGCGCGCGGTCATCTGCTGAATTTCACCGGTGCCGTGCCCACGTTGCTGGGCTGGCCGGCGGAGAAACCTGGACCGGATTTCCAGGCGGATTTCCCGCCGCCGTTGGATGGGCTGCTCCGCCGGTGTCTGGGCGAAGGAGTCTCCGCCTGCCTTCAGGAGATCCTGCTGCCACGCGCCGGCAAGAATCCCAGAAAGCTGGAGGTAAGCGCCGTCCCGGTGGGGGCGGGCGACGCCTTGATGCTGGTGGTTTCGCTGAACGATCGCGGCACGGCGGAACAGGTGCTGCGCCGGGTCGAACAGATGGATCGCCTCGCCAGCGTGGGCACGATGTCGGCCGGGGTGTGTCACGAGATCAAAAACGCGCTGGTGCCCGTCAAGACCCTGGTCGATCTGTTGCTCAAGCAAAACCGGGATGCCGAGATGGCTGGACTCGTCAGCCGCGAGTTGCGACGGATTGATGCGCTCGTCAGCCAGATGCTCCGCTTCGCCGGACCGTCGCGGCCGGTGTTCGCCACCTTTCATCTGCACGAAGTTCTTCATCACACCCTGCAACTGGTCGAGCGCCAGGCCGCCCAGCGCAAGGTCGCCATCACGCGGGATTTCTCGGCTGCCATCGACCTGGTGCGCGGCGATCATTATCAGGTGCAGCAGGCGTTTCTGAACCTGTTCCTCAATGCCCTTGAAGCCATGCCGTCTGGTGGCCATCTCTCCATCGCCACCGCCTTTAAGGAAGCCCCGGGCCTGGCCAGCCCGCAGACCCCGGCGATGCTTACTGCGACGGTGCGGGACACAGGCTGCGGCATCGCGCCCGAGAACCTCACGCGACTCTTCGAACCGTTCTTCACCACCAAGAGCGAGGGCAATGGTCTCGGTCTTGCCATCACGCAGCGCATCCTCCGCGAACATGCCGGCGAGATCACGGTGGACAGCGTTCCCGGGCAGGGCACGGTCTTCGCGATCTCCCTGCCCGGTGCGGACACCGGTCATTGAGGCGCCTGTGCCGTTGAAAACAACTGATCCCGCCAAAGCCTTGCGCGAATGGACCCGCGTGGGCCTGAGCCTGGTGTATCCCGAGGTCTGCCAGGCCTGCGGCACGGAGCCGGCGGGCGTGGACGAGGGTTTCATCGGTCCGCTCTGTCGTTCTCAGGTGAAGTGGATCCAGTCGCCCTTTTGCGACCGTTGCGGGCTGCCGTTCCATGGCGAAATCACGGCGGAGTTCGAGTGCGCGAACTGCCGCGAGATGAAGCTTCATTTCTCCCATGCGCGCTCCGCGGTGGCGGCCGAGGGTCTCGTGCTGGAGATGATCCATCGCTACAAATACGAACGGGCGCTCTGGGTGGAACCGTTCCTGGCCGGCTTGCTGGCGCAGGCGGCGGAACCGGAACTGCGCGGCTCGACCTGGGAGGCGATCATTCCCGTCCCGCTCCATCCATCGAAGGAACGCGAGCGCGAGTTCAATCAGGCGGCGCGGCTCGCGGCGCGCTTGAGCGCCGCGATTGATATCCCGGTGTGTGGGCGCGCCCTGCGCCGCGTGCATGTCACCCGCACGCAGACGCGCCTGAGCCGCGAGGAGCGCGCGGAAAATGTCCGACGCGCCTTCCGCGTGGACGATGCCGGCGGCGTGCGCGATGCGCGGCTCATCCTCGTGGACGACGTGCTCACCACCGGCGCCACGACCAGCGCTTGTGCCGAGACGCTGCGGCGCGCCGGGGCCGCTGAAGTTTGTGTGTGGACGGTGGCCCGCGGTTTGTTAAACTGACCGGGTAGTTGCATCCTATGTCCGACACTTCGTTTACCAAAAAAGCTCCGGGCGCGGAACCGTCCGAACCGGCGGTGACGCCGCCGCAGGTCAACACGGAAGCCGCGCTGGGCAAGAAACCCAAGCTTTCGGCGGGCAAGACGCGCAAGCGCGACATCCCGGAGGGTCTCTGGCACAAATGTCCCAAGTGCGCCGAGATGGTGTTTGACCGGGAACTCGATGAGAACCTCAAGGTCTGCCCAAAGTGCCGGCATCATTTCCCCATCGGCGCCCGCGAGCGCATCCACTCGCTCGTCGAGACCTGCTCGTTCGAGGAGATGGATGCGGACATGATCAGCGTGGACATCCTGCGCTTCACCGGCGTGGCCGCCTACAAGGACAAGCTCGAAAGCAACCTGCGCAAGACCGGCCTGAAGGACGCCGTCATCACCGGCGTCGGGCGCATCGGCGAGTTTCGCGTTGCGCTGGGCGTGATGGATTTCTCCTTTCTGGGCGGTTCCATGGGGTCGGTGGTCGGCGAGAAACTCGCGCGCCTGATCGAGGCCGGCACGAGCCGCGAACTGCCGGTGATCATCATTTCCACCAGCGGCGGCGCGCGCATGTATGAAGGCATGTTCAGCCTGATGCAGATGGCCAAGACCAGCGCCGCGCTCGCTTACCACGCCAAAGCCGGGCTTCCTTACCTCAGCGTGCTGACCCATCCCACCACCGCCGGGGTCATGGCCAGTTACGCCAGTCTGGGTGATCTCATCATTGCGGAACCCGGCGCCATGATTGGTTTTGCCGGGCCGCGCGTCATCAAGGACACCACCCAGGCCGAACTGCCGCCGGGATTTCAGACCGCGGAATTCCTGCTCGATCACGGATTGATCGATGCCATCGTCAGCCGTCTGGACATGAAGGATCGGCTCTCGTTCTTCCTCGATTTCTTCACTTGGAACAAGCGCCAGGTTGCCGCGAAAGCCTGACCGCGGCGCCGCCACGAAAGCATGTTCACCATCGGCTGTCCATCGTGGCTCCGGCGTCTTGCCGGAGTTCTGTGCGTCCTCAATCTCGCGCTGTGTGGCGCCTGGCCTGCCACCGTTCCAGTTCGCGTCGCGGAAACGAATGTTTCCATCGGAGAGGGTCTGCGCGGCGTGGTGGCGACGGCTGACACCATCCGCATGATGAGCTGGCCGGCCAGGGGTGTGGTGCGCGTGACGGAATTTCCTCCCGGCCTGATTCCCTCGCTCGCCAATGCCACCGCGGTGGTGTCGCGACTGGTCGTCCAGACCCAATTTGTGGCGCGCATCGCGCGTTTCGATGGCGGGCGTGACCGGCTCTATTCGAGCTTCATGACGGTTCTCGAAATGCCCGGCGGGGAACTTCGCCCGCTCGGCACCAACCATTTTGTCGAGGAGATGTACGGACTGGCGAAGGACCGCGAAGCGATCCCCAACGCCACCAGCAAAAAGGGCATGGCTGTCGGTCTGGTCGAATCCGCCCTCGCCTTTGGCATCCGGCACGGTGCGCTCAACATCAATCTGGGCGCGATGGTCGATCCCGCCGCGCGGCCCGGCAGCCTCACCGGGCAGGTGGATGGCCGGACGCTGCATTTTGACCGCGCGTTCATTGAGTCGCTCGACGCCAGGGTCGAGGCGCTCACCAAGGCTGGCGTGCTCGTGACGCTCGTCCTGCAAAACGCGCCGACCGGCGACGCCACGCGTGACCGTTTGCTGCTGCATCCGGGCTACGATACCAATTGCCCGAATCGGTTGAGCGCCTTCAACACCGTGACGCCGGAGGGGAAGCTCTGGTTCCGCGGTTGCCTGGAATTTCTCGCCGCCCGCTACACCGACTTCGAGCGCGCGCACGGACGCGTGGTCAACTTCGTCATCGGCCAGCGGGTGAACGCGCACGGCGACTGGTACAATCTGGGCCGCGCGCCGCTGGAAATCGTGGTGGCGGATTACGAGCGCACGCTGCGTTACGCCTGGACCTCCGTTCGGCGGCACTCGACGGTTGCGCGCGTGTTTGCAGCGGTGGAAAGTCATTGGAACATCCTGCCACCAGGCCGGAGTGCGGAACAGGCGTCGCCCGCGCGCCCTTTTCTGGAATCCTTGAACCAGCTCAGCAAACGCCACGGGGATTTGGATTGGCAGGTGGCGTTTCATGCCTGGCCGGAAAGCGCGACCCATGTGCGTCCCTGGCTCGATCTGTCAGCCACCACCAACGTCAACACGGCGGTCGTCACCTTCAAGAATCTGGATCGTTTGCCGCGCTTTCTCTACCAGCGCGACCAGCTTTTCCGCGGTCGTCCCCGGCGCGTGATGGTGTGCGAGCAGGGCTTTGCCGCGGGCGAAGGTGTGGATGCGCAGCAGGTCCGGGCGGCTGCCCTGGCTTATGCGTGGGTCAAGACCGGCCACACGGTCGGAGTCGAGTCGTTCATCTTCCGTCCGTCAACCGTCATCCCGGAAGCAGGGCAGGGCGGGGCCGGCAATGATCGCTCCAGGAACGATCTTTTCAACGGGGTGTTTCGCGCCGCCGGCACGCCGGAGTGGGCCAAGGTCTCCGATTTTACGCTGCCCATCATCGGAATCAAGAGTTGGGATGACTTGTCGGCGCCAGCGAAATGAGTCGGCGCTGCGCGTCCTGAAACGCGTTGGCTATTCATCTGCTTTCCCGCTTTGTCCGGCCGCTGGTGGCGGGAAGGAACCGGTTTTGGGGACCACGCGCGCTGCGAAAATTCACCTCACTCAACCACCACCCTGGCGTCGTCCATCATCACGGAGAATTTGTAACCGCTGCCGAAATCCTTGTCGATGGAGACGGTGCCGGTGGCCAGAACTGTATCGCCAACCTTGGCATTGGAACTGGTGGTGACGGTCAGATCATTGCTCCCGGCCGCGCCGGTTCCGTCCTGAATATGAAGCCAGTTTTTCCCCAGGATCATGGCGTTGTATTTGACCACTTTGCCGCGCACCTTGACCTCCTTGCCGGCGAGAGTTGCCCTGGCTGCAAAGATTTCCTGGATCGTCTTTCCGTCCTTCGCCTTCGTGATGCCTTTCAGATCCACCGCCGGCTTGGCCGTGGTCGCGCCGATGGGAGGATGTCCGTCAGGAAGTTTGGCGTCCGCACTGGCGGCGGCTGCTTTGCTTCCACTTCCTTGCAGGCTGCCGACGAAATAAACCACGTCGAAATCCCGGTTAAGGGTCTTGCTATGGTAATTGCGCATCGGCATCCCATCGACGGCGGTGATGGAGTCTCCGACCTTGACCGAGGTCTTCGGACCCGCCGCCCAGAGCTTCTCCTTGCCGGTGTCCACGCGCACGTAGGTGTAGCCAGCCGCATCCATCGCTTCAATCACCTTGCCCGAAAAACCCTTGCTGAAATCAGCGGATGCTGCCGCTGCGAGTGTCGGGCTGGCAGGCGATGTTTGCTTCCGGCCAGAGCCGGACGAGTTGTCTCCGCAACTGGCCGAAGCCAGAGCCAGAATGAGACAGCCGGCTGAGATGACGAGGTTCTTCGTTTTCATGTGTTCCAGTCCGATCATGTTGCGCGGCTTGAGGAGATCTCAAGCCGGTTTTTGGATTTCGCCAAGCCCCGATGCTGCCACAAGCGCGATTGCCGAGACAAGTCTGTTCGGGGTCTGCTCGGGGGATGGGCCCATATCTTATTTCCGGTGTCAATATTCCAAGTACTTAACCGATAGTGCTGCAAAAACGCCAATTTATTTCCTGAATAATAAAACGGAACCGATGATGAAGAACTTGTAAGCGAATTTTCATTCCTCCACAGTAATTCTCCCGTTGATTTATTTACTGCATTAATAGGTTCACCCTGAACCACAAGACGATTAGTAAATATCAGTTTATCATCAATTATTAATGGGGTTGCTGAAAACCCATAGGTAAAATCCGGTAACATTGGGATCTGCCATACCATAAAAGTATCTTTTGGCACCACCATACTGTCACAAGGTGGATTGGTGCATGGTTCAGGGCTTGGCATGTCTTTCTTGTGGCAAGAACATAATACAATGCAAAACAAAATTGCAGTTTTAATGAATGAGAACTTCATAATATTTAGTTTAAATATGGGGGGCATATGCCCCCCACACTATAGTTTACAGAATTACTATTTCTCATCTGTTTTAAAAAAGGAACCAACACCTCCATCATAAATCAAATTCAATGAAGTTTTGGTATTGACGTCATTGCGCATCTGCATGTGGGAAGAGTTAACCATCGGTCTTGGAGGTGCAGTAGCGAATGGGATATTGCTTGCGGACTCAGCAAGTACTACTCCGTCACTTTCTTTTTCCCATTTAGTTGTAGTTATTTTATTTTTTAAAAAGCAAATTAATGCAGAACTTGGATCAGATTCACATTCACTGTCTAAGGTAATGAGGGTTTCAGTTTTTTGGCCAGTTGTTTCATTCTTGCAAACACAGTATTTCTTAGTGGTTAGAGTAACGCCCTTTGAACCAAT
>JBBRWD010000132.1:0-16210 GCA_038249465.1 Limisphaerales bacterium
GACAGACGCGCCCTGCCCAGTCCGGGTGTCGTCCATCCCTCTGCCTGGGTAGTAATACAACCGAAGGTGGTGAGCTTCACCACCTGAGTCCCGCGGCGCTCCGATCAGAAAACGGCTGGAACTCTGCCGGTGATGATTTCATTCTCACGGCATGCATCATCTTCGTCGTGCCCTGATCACGGGGTTATTCGCGGCGCTCCCGATACTCGCCGCCACCGCCGCCACCGCACCTGCGCTGGAGCGCTGGGTTTACGTGTCCCGCAATTTGTGGGTGGACCGGCAGGTCGATGATTTGGAGACCCTTTTCCGCAGCGCCTCGAAGGCCGGTTACACCCATGTATTGCTGACCGACTCGAAGTTCTCGAAGCTCGGCGACATGGATGCGCGATATTTCCGCAACATCGAGCGCGTCAAAAAACTCGCCGCTGAACTGAGCCTGGAAATCGTCCCCGCCCTCTTCTCCGTCGGCTACTCGAACGACCTGCTCTGGCACGATCCTAACCTCATCGAGGCCTTGCCGGTGAAAGAGGCGCTCTTCGTCGTGCAGGGTGGCGAGGCCCGGCTCCAAGCGGAATTGCCCGCGCCGTTGAAAGGCGGCGATTTCTCCGACATGAAACAGTGGAGTTGGAAGGACGACACCGTGACCGCCGACGCTGGCGCGGCGCTCATCCGTGATCCTCAAGGCGCCAATGCGCGCATCGTGCAGACGCTCACGCTGCGGCCCTTCCGCCAGTATCACCTCTCAGTGCGCGTGCGGGCGCAGAACTTCCGCGGCACGCCCGAAATCAAGGTGTTGGCCGGCAATCACGCTCTCAACCACAATTTACTCGGCGTCAAACCGACGCAGGATTGGACCACACACCACGTCGTCTTCAACTCGCTCCAGCACACCAACGCCAACCTCTACCTCGGCTGCTGGGGTGGGCGGACGGGCGCGCTGTGGTTCGATGACGCGAAGCTCGAAGAGGTCGGGTTGCTCAATGTCGTGCGCCGCGACGGCGCACCGCTCGAGGTGAAGCGGGACAACGGCGCGCCGCTGATCGAGGCGCGCGACTTCGAACGAATCGTGGACCCGCTCATGGGCAACAAGCCATGGAAGGGTGCCTACGACATCTTCCACGAGCCGCCGGCCATCAAGACCAGCCTGCCCGATGGCACGCAGCTGCGCGTCTCGTATCATCATGTCGTCACGGTCCACGACGATCAGGCGATGATTTGCCCGAGCGAACCGCGCACGGTGGAGTTGCTGCGGGATCAAGCGGAGCGCATGCACGCCGCATGGGGCGCCAAAGGCTACATGATGTCGCACGATGAGATCCGCGTCCTCAACTGGTGCGCCGCCTGCCAGCGCCGCAACCTCGACGCCGGCGCGATTCTCGCCGACAACGTCAAGACCTGCCTCGGCATCCTGCGAGAGGTGAATCCCGGCGGGCGCATCTACGTGTGGAGCGACATGTTCGATCCGCACCACAACGCGCACAAAGATTACTACCTCGTGCGCGGCGACCTGACCGGCTCGTGGCAAGGGTTGGACAAAGACGTCATCATCGTGCCGTGGTATTTCGAGAAGCGCGCCGAGAGCCTGAAATGGTTCGCCGATCGCGGACACCGGCAGGTGATCGCCGGCTACTACGACGCCGCGCCCGAGCGGGTGCGCGACTGGTTGTCCGCTGCCCGGCCGCACCCCGGCGTTATCGGGGTGATGTACACGACCTGGGAGAGCAAATACGGCGACCTGGAGAAATTTGCGGAACTGGCCCGGGCGGAGAAGCCGTCTCCCTGACCGCGGGATCTTTCTGGCGGGAAACTCGGGAGACCGCTCTCTCTCCATCCAGTGAAGGCGGACAGCGAGGCCTCTCAGAGTTCCCTGATCTGGATGTCCTTGAAACGGATCCGCAACTGGTCGCCGACATGGAGTTGCAAGGCGAAGTGACCGGCACGCCCGACGCGATGTTTGACGTGCGCGGCGTTGTCCAGCACGCCCGTCGCGTCCCAATCCGTCCGGACGATTCCGTTGACGATCGTCGTCACCTGATTGCCTTGGCAGATCAGCGTGAGGTCGTTCCAACCATCGCCGTCGCCGGCATACTTGAAGACATGGCGCGCGGGCTTGTATTTGGGCTCCATGCTCGAATCTTTGAGACTGGGCGAAATCCAGCGCCGCTCTTCCCGCGTTTCGTCGTAGATCAGACCCGTGCGCCACGACATTGAAGCCGGCGGATGAATGTCCACCTGCGGGCCGTCCAGCCAGCCGCCATTGGCGGTGTCATCAAAACGACTGCGAAATTGCAGGCCGCTGTTGCCGGACGAATTGGTGAAGGCCTGGAACTTCAGCCTGAGTTCAAAATCACCAAATTCCTTCTCGCTCAGCAGCCAGACATAGTTGTGGTCCTTCCGCCCCATCGAGTCGCACAAGAGAGTGCCGTTCTCGACTGTCCAAAAGACCTTGCCCTGATCTCTGGCCTGGCACTTGACGGTCCAGCCGGTGAGATCCTTGCCATTGAAAAGTGGCGTCCAGCGGATTTCGTTGGATGGCCCGGTGCGGCAGCCGACAAATGAGAGGGCCGAAAGAAGAATGGAAGCCAGCAGCGCTGGTCGCGGAATTTGTTGCATAGGTGATGGTCCTTTACCGGCTTACCAGCCCCGGGGCAATTCCAACTTTGCCAGAGTTCAAACCGGGAACGTCCCTCGCGCGTGACGCGGCGCAAGCCCAGACATCCAGATTGGCGTCTGAATGAGCGATTGGATTGATCGAAGCAACGATGGCTGCGCGGATCAAGCCGCTCGCCACGGGTCGAACATACTCCCCAGGCAGAGGGATGGACGACACCCGGACTGGGCAGGGCGTGTCTGTCCCACTGTCTGGGCAGTACTCGTTCGCCGAACCGCTCGCGCCGAAATACTACGATGGCGGCACCAGCGCGACGCCCACCGTGGACGGCGGACGCGTCTGTGTGCTCAGCAAACAGGGCAAACTGTTCAGCCTGGATGCGGCCACCGGCAAGGTCGGCTGGCAGAAGGATCTCGCCGCTGATACCGGTGCCAAGATTCCGGAGTGGGGGTTTGCCGGTTCGCCGGTGGTGCAGGGCGATCTGCTCATCCTCAATGTCGGCACGGCTGGCACCGCCGTCGATAAGGCGACCGGCAAGGTCGTGTGGTTCAGTGGCACGGAGGCGGCCGGGTATTCCGCGGCGGTGCCGTTTGAGCAGGGCGGCGAGAAATATGTCGTACTCTTTGTCGCGCGCGCGGTCGTCGCCGTGGCGGTCAAGGACGGCAGGGAGTTGTGGCGTCATCCATGGAAGACCAACTACGACGTGAACGCCGCCGATCCGATTCTCGTGGGCAGCGACCGGGTGTTCATCAGCCGCGGCTACGGACGAGGCTGCGCTCTCCTCAAGGTGACCGACAACAAACCTGCCGTGGTGTGGGAGAACAAGAACATGCGGAATCACTTCAATCCGTGCGTGCTGATTGGCAATGGTCTCTATGGCTTTGACGGTGACGCAGGCAGCGACAAGGCTGAACTCCGGTGTCTCGACTTGGAAACCGGCGCGGTGCAGTGGGCGGACAAAAGCGGCTTCGGCGGATTGATTGCCGCAGAAGGAAAGCTGATCGCCATCAACCACCGCGGCAAGCTGCCGATCGTCGATGCCGCCCCGGGAGCATGCAAAACTCTCGCCAGCGCCCAGGTGCTGGGCGGCAAATGCTGGACCGCGCCAGTGCTGGCCAACGGACGCATCTATTGCCGCAGCGGGCAGGGCGATGTCGTGTGCCTGGATGTGTCGGGCAAGTGATGCGCTCGCTGGTCACGATTCTCATCGTGAAAAATCCCAGGGCGCGGCGAGCATCTTGGGATTCTTTTTGCCCGGTGACGGCCAGCAGGCCATCCGACGGTCTGGCGCAATCAGCGCCGTTCCTCCGCCACAAATTCCGCCACGAACGGCCGGTGGTCTGATCCCACGCCCCAGTTCGGCACCCGCACTATGGAGGTGGCTTCGCGCCGCCATTCCTTCGTCTGGTGGTCGCACGTTCTTTCCGCAAAGCTTTCCGCTCCACCTCCAGGCCTCTGCGGCAGTGATGTGGGCCAATCGCCTTCAGTCGGGCCACCACCACCTCGCAGGCATCCTGCCCCTTGAGCACCGTCAGGCTCCCGCGCAGGTAGTCGTCCGGGATGAACGCTCGCGGCCGGGTGAAGTGTTCCTTGCTCCAATTGCGGCTTGGTGTTTTCTGGTCGGTCTGCCACGACCGTCACGGTGCCGCAGGAGTCAGCACACGGTAGAAGCGCGAAGTGGTCGCTTCCGGGATTGGATCGGTCAGTTCAATCGAGCGAATCTCCGCGCCCTCGCCGATGTCCGCCAATCGCTGCCAGACAGAGCCAAATCCATCGCGATACTGGACGGTGTAACTTCGGCCCGGCATGGCGGAGAAGCGCAGGACCGTGCCGCCGCCGAGAACGGGTTTGAGGACGTCAAGCTTCAGGCCGCTGGCCGGATCCCCAGGATTGGTGCCGGCCAGGAACTCCTGCAGGTTGCTCATTCCGTCGCCATCCGCATCGGTCAGGGCATCGGCGGCATTGGTGGGATTCAGACCCCGTGCGGTTTCCCACGCATCGGGCATCCCGTCGCCGTCGGCGTCAGCGATCACGACCGCCAAATCCATCGCGTCACCAAAAGTCGCTCCGACGTTGTTGCTGACGCGCACCCGGTAAACGCCGGCGTGACGGAGATCGACCTGCGACAGCACCAACGTGCGGTTGGTGGCATGGAAAACCGGCGTCCCGTTGAATTCCCATTGATAGCGCAGCGGCGCTTCGCCCACGGCGGTGACGATCAGAGTGGCGGTCTCACCCCACGCGACTGTTAGCGGGATCAGTTGGCTGGTGACGGTGGGTGGAAGTTGCGCGGCCAGATTGTTGGTCTGCCCCGCAGAGGGCGCGCCGGCCATCCAGTTGACCACGTCGTTGCCGTAAAGCGCGGCGTCGCGGCGCTGCAGCGAAGCGCCGCTTCCGTTGGCCGCCACCGGCCAAGGCGCGTCTGGCGAGTACGTCACGCGATCCACCAGGATCGAGGGAACGAACCCAGGGCAATCGTCACCCGCTCCAAGCGGTGTTCCGGGCCGAAGCAGATCCACAGATTCGCCGCTGTTGTCCAATCGACCGTGAAACGGGCCAACCACAGGCACGCCCGCGTTCACGGCGAATTTGGTGCGGAAAGTTGCCAGGGCAGCGGAATCGGTTGCCGGATCAAATCCGACCACCAGCACCGTGCCGCTGGGAGGCAGACTCAGGCCGGGCGGGAAACTGAACTCGACCGCCCCGCTGATCGACCAGGAGTTCGAGCCGTGAGCCGGATCAACCAGCGGAACAGTGTTCGCGGAGATGTTCAGCAGTTCCAGATATTCCTCGGCAGGCGGCTCGGATGCGCCTGGTCCAGTGCCGGTGATCGGGTGGTACATGATTTCGTTGATCACGATGGGGCCGACGAGTGGCCCGGCGTTGGTGGCGCCAGAGTTTCTTTCCGGTTGAGACGCGGGGGCGGGGCCGTCCGTGCGGAACGTCGGCGTGCGCAGCGCCACGAACTCTTCACCAGTGCTGGTGCAGTAACGCCCCAGGGACACGCCAAGTGCGGCGGCGCCGAAATGGACGCTGACGCTCGATCCTGCCAATGTGCCATCGAGGTCGGCCGCCCACAGGCCGATTTCGCCGCCGTGCGCGTCGAGGGTGACAAACGAGAGCAGGTTGGTGCCCGCATTCATCTCGGGTTCGGTGAAAACGCGAAAGCCGTTGGCCGGAATCACGGTCCCTGGCGGGATGCGAAATTTCTTCGGCGCGCTGTGGTCGTCGGTGAGAAACCATCCGCCGATGTCAACCGGGGTCTGGCGGGGATTATGCAATTCGATACCGTTGAAGAACGGCGGCTCCGCGGCTGTCAACACCTCGTTGATGACGACGTTGGTCAGCGGCAGGTAATTGCCTTCGCCCGGTGAGACAGTGTTCGCAAAGGAAGTCAACCCGCCGATGCCATCAGGCAGACGCCCCTGTGACCGGCCTGCGTCTTGGGGGCCAAAATCGACTCCGTCGATCCAGTCACCGTTCGCCATGTAAAGCCGCAGCGATTCACCGGCAGCCGACAGGGAATAATTGACGTGCGGCGATCCCTTGCCGGGAGCGCTGTCGGCAATCCATTTCACGCAACGATGGCTGGCGATAAAGGAGAGCGGGCCGATGACCTGCTTGGTGATCCCGGCAATGGATGGATCGTCGCTGAGGAGCAAACCGCTCATTTCCACCGGCCTGGCGTCGAGGTTGTAGAGTTCAAACCAATCATCGCCGGAGACGGGATTCGCCATCCACTCGTTGAAACGCACGCTGTCCGGTTGGCCGAGCAAAGCGGCCGCCGCGTTGGTTCGACCGGGAGAGGGTGCGACCAGCAGGTGCCACCCGTCTTCCAGCCTGCCGATCGATTGGTCGGGTATCTGAAATCCATATTCCACCGAATCCACCAACTGTCCGGCCGCATTGAACACATGGACACTACCGCCCTCACTGGAAAGTGATCGTCCGGTGTTCAGGTCGGGTTCGAGAACCGACGAAGGCGGTCGAGTCGCGGCACACCAGATCACCAGATATCCGTGGGCGGAAATCGCTGCGCCCGCGGGGAACGACCACTGGCCGGGATCAACGGAATCCACGCTGAGACTCTGGCCGGACAGATCGGCGGCGGCGTCGTTGGGATTGTGGAGTTCGATCCAGTCCGCCGTGCGCCCGGAGCCGTCCACGCTGGCGCGGCGGTTGGCAGCCAGCACTTCATTCAAACGCGGACCGGAGTAACTCGGCAGGGCATTGGCCGCACCCGGAGTTGCTGTGCCCGGAAATGAAACAATCGCGCTGCCGCCATCGGGCAGGCGCCCCTGCGAGACATTTTCCAACTGCGGACCATGAATGATCTGGTCGAGGACTTCGCCCGCCGGATCGTAGAGAGCGAGCAGACCACCGGTGGCGGGCAGTTTGAAATCCAGATGATTCGCGCCCGCCCGCTCGTCGGCGAACAACTCGAGGCAACCCAGCGGAGCGATGAACGACAGCGCCGTGAACTGAAAGAGCGCGTTGCTGGTGCCGAGATACAGGCCGTGCAGCGCCACTGGCGACTGCGAGGAGCGATTGTAGAGTTCCAGCCAGTCGCTTTGGCCGGCGAGCGGATTGGATAGCCATTCGTTGATGACCAGATTCGTCGGATTGGCAAGTTCCGCAGCCTGGTTGGCCACGGCCGGCGTGGGCGTCGTCAACTGCCAGCCGTCTTGGATCCGGCCGACGGAGTAGTCGCCCGCTTGCTGGCCATAGGTCAGCGCATCCACGCGGGTGCTGGCAGCGTCGAAAAGGAACAGGCTCTCACCCTGTCGATCCAGCGCAAAGCCCGTGTGCAGTCCCGGTGAGTTGGTCAGGGTGTCGCACCAGACGACCAAGAAGGAGTCGGCAGCGAGCACCGTGTTCGTCGGGAAAACAAATTGAACCGGATTGGCTCCCTCGGCGAGACGCCACCCAGCGAGGCTGACGGCGGTGGTGCTTTGGTTGTGAAGTTCGATCCAGTCTGGAAATGCACCTTGGTGATTCACCGCCGATACGTTGTCCGCCATGACCTCATTGAGGACCACCGCACCGGGCGGAGACAGCGGGGATACACTGCCGGGTGTGCCGTGGGTGACGGTGCTGGCCCGCCAGTTTGCGGGATCATTGGGGTCGCCATACACATCGAGCATCTCCAGCGTGGCTCCACCGCCATCAGCCGCAGTGGGCCAGGGAGCGTCGTCGCTATAGGTGACCGAGATCACGGTGCGATTCGCCGGATCCTTGAGGGCGATACGTTCGCCGCCGTTGGACAGGTTTCCAGAAAAACAGCCGCCGACTGCCACGCCGGGATAGCGCGCCGCGAACGCGTTGGTATTGGCCGCATTGGCCAGGATGAGCACGGCCCCGGTCGGCAGCGTCGAACCGACGGGAAAGTTGAAGGTGAAACCTTCGAAGCTGAAACCGCTGAGATCAATCGGGGTGGCGCCGATGTTCTGCAACTCGAGGAATTCATACGCCTCGCCGCCAACCGGATTGTAGCTGAGTTCTGTGATGCGAATCGGCACGGTCAGTTCGCCAATCGCAAAATACGCCTCGCTGAGTGGACTCCAGACGCTTCCCTGTAGAGCGCGCGCCCTGATCACTGTGGAGGTGTTCAACACCAGTGGCTGGCCTGCCGTGTAAGCGGTGGCGCGCGACGACACCGCGCCGGTGCCGTAGTCGCGCGGATCGGAGCCGTCGGTGGTGAAGTACATCACGCCCTTGGGCGCGGTCATGGTGAGATTGAAGCCGCACGTCACCGCGCCGCCGTGACGGTTGAAGGCGGGCGCCGGAGTGCCGAACATGCCGGGGTAAAGTCCACCCATGCGGAACTGGTCCAGGACAATCCGTGAGCGCTGCGGAAAATACGAGGTGCGCAGACGATTGAGTTCGGCAAGCCATTCGTTGTCGCGGGTATGGGGTCGGTTCTCGGACCCCGGCGCATTGTCGCCCCAGCGGGCCGATTCGAGAATGATCGCCGGATCGATTTCGGCGATCCGATTCAGGTAGAGCGCCGCCGGCCGGTTGCGTTCCGGATGCTGCGGGTCCACGGCGGGATGGTTCGTATCGACGAAGAACGTTCCGCCATTGAAGAAATGTCTTTGGACGCGGTCGGCGAATTGCAGTCGAAACTCGTCGTTGTTGCGCAGATAGGCGTAAAGCTGCGCCGGCGTGTTCGCGACATTGACGCCGCTGACGTTTTCGTTGGGGTCCAGCAGTGTCCATTCGGCGTCCCATACCGCGAATTGGAAGCCGGCTCCGGGAGCGCGCTGGCGGAAGGCGTACCAGTTGTGCGTCGGCCAGTCGGTGTTGCCGGCGTAGATGTTGACGATCATGTAGTCAATCAGCGCCGGCACATCGAGGTATTGCTGAAGCTGCTCGTACTGGGCGTTGTCGCTCAGGCCGGGATTCGCCAGCGCCATCATCGCGGTCCATGCCACGCTGTCGCCCTGCAAAACCTCAAAGCCATCCGTATTCCGCACCACATCGTAGTCCGCCTTGTCCCCGCCGAAATAGGTCGCCGCGAAATCCGCGTCGGGCCGTTCGTGGAGATTATAGAGTCCCCAGAAAAGTCCATTGAGGTAGAGGTTGACGAAGCGTCCGTGCGGCGATGGATGACCGGTGGCGTGGTGGAGGTCGCTGACGAACAGGTCGCGCACGTACTGCGCCTGGGTGCGCTGGGTGGTGGTGGGCCGGTAGTGCCAGGTGTGGTTCAGTCCCGCGTCCAGAATCAGTGTGTCAAACCTGCCCGCGGCCGAATCGGGGAACAAAGGATGCTCCAGCGTGCCGTTGCCGTAGTCGTCGCGGAAGAAAAGGCGCAGCGAGTGTTTGCTGGTGCGGTTGGCATCTCGGCTGGATCCGCCTTGCAGACGGACGCCGGCATTCATCTGGAATCCGCGCCGTCCGTCCGGGAAAACCAGTTCTGCCGAAAGCGGGCGTTCCCAGGCCGCATCTGTGGCAGGAGGAGGCGAAGGATTTGAATAGATGCCGCGGGTCTGGCTGAAGAGATCGTCCGCATTCATGACCAGCGACAGCGTCGGCAAATTCGTCAGCGCTTGTCGCACGCCCTCGGCATACGCGGCATTGGTCAGCACCTGCGGATCCATTTCATAATCCGCCGCCACGCTCACGAAGCCATCCGCCGTCGTCCAGTTGGTCGGCCAGCCCTCGGGAGCCGCCGGCTGCGTGAGGACGTGGTCTGGAAAGAAGTAGGACCAGGTGCTCACATGCGAGGCGAGGTAACCGGAGCGCAGCGCCACCGCGCGCAGATTGATCACCGCACGCGACGGACTGGCCACCACTTCCACCAGCCCGGTGTAGAAGATTCCACTGGTGGCCGTGGGTTCGCTGCCATCAAGGGTGAAGCGAATGATCGCCTCCGGTGTCGTGGTCGTCAGGCTGACCGCAAAGGGCTGCCGGAAGAATCCGCTCGACACACTGGCCTTGGGTGCGGCCACCACACCGGCGAACAGCGTGGCTCCCTGATTGGCCGTTCCCGGAGTTGGGCGGAAGAAATAACTGAACGAGTTGGAAGTCTGTCCGTACGAGATGCTGGCACGTTGCTCGGGGAATCGTGGCGAGAATTCCGAGCGTGCGCGGCGGGGAAGTCCGGCGTCGAACAATCCAAGATATTCGCCGGTCGCGGACAGCTTGAAATTCGTGTGCAGCGGATGGCCATCGGCGGGCCGCCGATTTTTGCCCGAGGCAAATACGACCCGATACTGCCCCGGCTCAAGGTTGAACGATGGAAAGACCCACAGGTTGGGATTGCTGGCATCATCCGACAGCGACCATCCGGCAAGATTCACAGCAAAAGGGCTTCGATTCTGGATTTCAATCCAGTCGGACGCGTCGCCGTCTTCGTCCTGCAATCCTTCGCTGCCCGTGGCGGCGGCAAGGAATTCAGTGATGACAACTTCAGCGGTGGCCACGGAGGGCTGAACCACGTAATTCCATTCGGGAGGAGGGAATGGGTTGGCGGGAGTTGCCTTGTCGTGAATGCCGTGACTCGCAGCCCATCGCATCGGCGCCGTGCCGGGGGCGCCAGCGGCAAAGTCGAATCGGTAGGGGCCAGCGCCGGTGCCCAGCACACTCAGGGCCGGTTGCCCGTTGAGCAGAAGGTCGGCAGCATCGATGCCTTCGACGGGTTCGCTGAAAAGAACCACCACCTCGGTGAGGCTGCCCACCACCGCTTCTGGCAGCGGACTGATCTCACTCAATACTGGCGGCAGAGTGTCGAGCAGAAGGTACTGCCAGTTCGATCCCAGCGTCCGGCTGTCGAGGCAATTGCCGGCCAAGTCCGCGATGGCCGCGCTGGTGTCCCATGAGATGCCGACCCATCCGGGAGCGGGCGGCGGAAAAGAGAACGCGAAGGCCGTGTCGGTGCCGGTGACGTTGGTGGCTGGCCGTCCGTTGATTCGCAGGTCCGCAGCCTGGATTCCGCGGATCGGTTCGCTGAATACGACGGAGAGTTGAACAAGGCCAGTGGTGGTGCAACCCGGCGGCGGAGTCACGCTGATTATCGCAGGCGGCACAAGGTCGGCGCCGGCGAGGATTCCCCCCGTCAGCCACGTCGATAGAATTGTCGCGACAAATCTCACTGCGGTTGCCGGAGAACGTGATGGTTGCCAGAATCCGAAACTCAGCGTCCGTGAGGCCCGGTGCCGACGTCTCGGGTCCTTCGCCAAAACACGCTCGAATCTTTACGGAGCTTGTTTTGTTGCGGGCCAAACCGCCGGACTCAGACGGGAATAGCGGGATTTGTGCCGCTGGCATGAATCCCTGGAGGAGCAGATCTTTGGAGGTGGGGATGAGAAGCGGAAGGGTGTCCAACAGAACGGCTGACTGTACTCTGGTAAATCTTTTTCAGAGTGCGCCGGGGGAGTGCGCACCTCAGAAAATGGCCGGTTTCAGGGCAGAATTCGCAATCTGTAAGTGCGGCACGGAGACACCGCTGAAGGCAGGGTATCTTCGAAGAATTCCAGATTTGAGACAGCCGTGCGCGGAAATGAGACATCAGGATGATCCTGAAAATCTTCGCCGGCTTCACGGTATTCGAGCTGGTATTTCTTGCCGCCGACCGCGAACCAGAAAAGTCGAATCCGCCCGCCAGGATGGCTGCTAATCATCACCCGAAGCGCAGATGATGTATTGAGCGGATGTGTGCCGGCGACCTGTTCCTCCGAGTTGCTGGCTCCGTCGTGATCCGGATCGCTGCCTGCCCCGTCGTCGCCCCAGGCGGAAAACGGATCCAGAGCGTGCGCCAATTCCCAGCCGTTGAGCAATCCGTCGCCGTCCTCGTCGCCACCCGGAGGAGGCGAGGCGAGGCGAACCGGCCAGCCTTCCAGCACCACCTGCGCGAAACCGGAACCGGTGAGCGATGCCCCAAGAAACCCGCGATCAACCGCGAACGCCGACGGGTTCGTATCGAAGTCGGGACCGGCGACGATGGCGGCGAGTTTGAGGACATCACCGGGCCGCGGATGGCCCAGCGCGGCGGCCGGGATCGCCACTTCGATGAAATTGGCGGTTCGCTCGCCAAAGAGCTGGTAGAAGCGGGCGTTGGTTGATTCGAGCACTTGCGGCGATCGATTGAATTGCTGAAGACGGGCGCCGGCCACCGAACTGAAGCTTGGGTCCAACGAATAAACTCCTTGGCCAACATTCAAGGCGAGAGCAGGCCGGGCAAAACTCCGCGAGGTGCCGTCGGCGTATTCGTCTCCTGCGAGCACCGCGATCGAGGGAGTGAAGTTGGAAAACGACAGGTTTTTCAGGAAGTCGAGGCCATCGACACCCTGCTGCTCAGGGTCGATGATTCCATTGCCGAGACTTGCCAGATTGGTTGCTCCGGTCTGGAGCGGAGACTCGATAAACAGAAAAAGGCATTGCTGTCCACTGAGCATGGCTTGGTCGATTCCGACATACACGTTGGTGCCGTCGTGATTGACGTAGGCCCTCCCCAGGTTGGAAATATCTCCAGCCACCGCAGGGATCGGAACCCCAACAAAGTCGAAGACCTGACCATCAATGTTGCCATGTCCATCGGTGGTGGCCTCGCTCTCCACGACGGGGGAATTCCAGGCTGCCTCCCAGGTCTGTGGCGCAGGCATCGCTCGCTGGAGGCTCATTGAATCGAAGACCACACCGTTGTCGTCCACGGCTTCGAGCCGGAGAGCATCACCCTGGATGGTGACCTTGACGAAATGGTGGCGGGCATACCACTGAACACTGGCCGGGTCGCGCTCCGTCATCGGATACAACCCGGCTCCGCCGCCGCCGCTGACGATGAGGTGTGCGCCTTGGACGGGTCCGAGCCGTTCGTAACCGTGGTCATGTCCGGAGAAGCAAACCTGCACTCCATACCGCCTGGCCACCGGCAGCAGCAGATCCTCCAGTTCTGCTGGGTCATAGAGATTGTTGGAGTTCTCGTCGTCGTTGCGATGGTATCCCGAGGTGCGGATCGGGGCATGGATGAAGATGAATTTCCAGGGTTTGGCGCTGTGGGTCAGATCGTTGGTCAGCCATTGAAACTGCGGGGATTCATTCGTCAATTCATATCCCAGGCTGGCGGGATATCGGGCGAAAGTGGGGGCATAGAGAACCACGAAATGCGCGTCGCCTTGATCGAATGAGTAAAAATGTTCGGTTCCGGTCACGTTGTTTGTCGGCAGGTAAAAGCTCTCCAGAAATGGCGCTGCTCCCTGCGACGACATCACGTCATGATTCCCGGCGGCGAAGAAATAAGGCACCCGCTGCATGTGCGGCTTGAAGAGGCTGAGGCAGCCCAGGTCCGCGCGGCCGAAAGTAAACTCGTTGTAAACGATGTCTCCCACATGGACGACCAGATCAGCCTCGGAAGCCGCGATCACCCCGGCGAGGCGATGGCTTGCCTGATTGCCACTGTGCGTGTCTCCCAGCACAACAAACGTCAGGGCTCCACCGGCACGCATCGTTCGGAAAGCGAGGGTCGCCGAAGCGGCTTGGGCGGTACCCTTCGAGCTTCGCACACGGTACGAGTATGCTGTGTCCGGCCGCAGATTCGTGAGCGTCATGACGTGGCGGTTGGTCAGCATGCCGTCAGCCAGGCGTTGGTCCAAAGCGGCGCTCTCGCCGAATTCCACCGTGCCGTCCGCCGGGATCGGAGTGTGCCAGATTATCTGCGCGCTCGAAGTGGAGACGTTCTGAATAAACGGGCCTCGCTGGAAGTTGGCCAGCAACTCGGCGTTGAAGGTGAGTTCGTTCGAAGCCGCGGCGGCGTGAACCTGCACGGCAAGGATGTTGCTGCCCGTCGTCAACGCCCCGGCAGCCGCGCTCACATCAATCTCCTCGGCTGTCCCCGCCGGGTGCCAGGTGGCCAGGCTGTCGGAAGTCACGGGATCATTGGTCAGATTGCGCCGGGCGATCTCCTGTCCGTTCAGGTACGCCACGAAACCATGCGCATAATTCACCCGCAGAGTCAGCCAGACGATCTCATCTGGATGGAATACGGTAAACAAGCGCCGGAAATAAACGGCTCCGCAGCCCGGCGGCAGGGAGAGGTTCGTCGCCTCACGAAAGTTCGTCGCGAAGCCCGACTCTCCTTCCGCCCAGACACCATCATCGAACGATTGCTGAAGCCAGTTGGTGCCAAGAGCCGTGGTTTCGTTGGTGGCGGGCCGATACCTCCAAGTGTCGTTGACGCGAATCAGGGAGTTCTCATCCGACCAAAGGCGCGGCGCGAGGATCAGCAGAAACCACCCAAGGAAGAACAGCCGGTGGCAGCATCGAAGGTGAACGTATGGGAACGAAACCGCTTTCCGGTGAATGCTCGCTAAACCACCCGCCTGCCGCCTCCAGCATAAAAAAAATGGCCGCAGAAATTTGCGGCCATCCTTGGAAAGGTCAGCAGAACGATTCAAGCGCGGCGCCGCCAAATGTAAGCCAGCATGGCAAAACCGCCCAAACCCATCATGGCCGCGGTGGAAGGCTCCGGCACCACCGCCATGGCCAGAAGCAGATAGTTGTCAGAAGGCCCGCCGATATGCCCAACCAGCGTCAGTTGTCCGCTTCCGGTGTTCAGCCGCCATAGATCCGCCGCGAGGCCACCGCTTGCGGCTGGCGATCCCACGTAAGCGATGCCGCTGCCGGGGGAGATGTCAAACCCGTTGAAACGGGAAATATCTGTTCCGAGCGGGCCGATGGAGGTCAAATCGCCGGTCGCCGAATTCAACTGCGCAAGGATGTTCAACGAGGAATCGAGCGCATAAATCGAGCCGCCCCTGATCGCCAGACCATTGATCGTCGGGTGCATGAGCACATTGATATCACCAACCGCATAATGCACATTCGGGTCCGAACCGGCCACCGTACCAAGGGCGGGATCGAGGCGCAGACTCTGGTTGAGGTCAGTGACCACTTGGATTTGGCCGTTCGCCGGGTTGTAAGCCATTCCCAAGGTGGTGCCATTCAAGATCGGGATGAAAGGTCCCGCGGCAACCGCCGACGCAAACCCCGTGTTTGGATCTACTGTGTAAAGCCGGCTTGAACTCCCGATGAGATACAAATTGCCATTCGCGTCGCTGAAATCCATTGACCGGACGCTGTCGCCTCCCAGAAGTCCCGTAATTCCATGGGCCGTCAGAATGGTTCCGGGCGCCGCGCTATCAAAGCTGATCAGGTTTTGATCCGTGTCAACAACGTAAACGAGTTCTGCCTGAACAGGAGCGTATGAGGCGAGAAAAATCCCTGTCACCAACAAGCTGCTTCTGAATGTATTCATGTCATACCTGAATGGGTTGTTTTATTTTATTAACACCACCCGTACGCCTGTGATATGTGCCGATGTTTTTATATGAACAGTCACCGCTTGACAAGAACTTTTTGGTTTATTTTTTGGGCGTAGCCCGTCGTCCCCTGATACTGGGCAATCGCCTTGTGCGCCACCAGCAAGCCGAACCTGTGGGCCTTCCTCTCTTCTCGCAGTGATCTTTTGGCGCATCTCGTTGCGCGGATGCGCCGCGACCACCTCGTTCGGCGGCGGGCAGCGCAGGTGTTCGAGTTTGCTTTGGCCTGTGGAACATATTCTGCGCAATTTAGTTGCAATGCGATACGTCAGCATCTGCCGGGAGTTCCCCCGCGCCAACCTTGAACGCCCGTTTATCGAGAAACTCCCATCTCATGTCTTCCTCGCTGCCAAGCCAATGCTTGCTGACGGGATGCTGTGTGATCAATTCATCGCCTGTTTGGCGAGAACGCCAGACTCGTGGGCCTGCTGTCGAAGGGGTTCGAATTGGGGAGGGCGAGTGGCACATCACCATCGAAGTCTTCCGCGATCTCGGCACGGCTTTCGCCGCCTTCCTGGTGTTCGAGTTACATCCTGATGATCGGATGGTTTGGGTCATTCCTGGTGGCGTTGCCAGACATCAGGACGATCGCGGCTGGAGGACTTCTGACCAGCATAGTCGGCAGCCAAGAACGAGGAACGGAATCCGGGCCCTTGTGTTAATCCTTTTCACCGCGGGCGCGAAAGGCCAGCCAGATGGCCGAGGCTGCGCGCGCGCCTTTTAGCATCTTTTGCAGCCAGGAAGACTTCGGCGTCCCGGGCGCGGGCGGGCCGCGGCGCAAGGC
>JBBRWD010000133.1:0-15892 GCA_038249465.1 Limisphaerales bacterium
CGGGGCCGCTGGCAAGTAAAACAACCATGTATTAGAGACAACACATAAAGCCCCACCTGGCCCCTGTCATTATTGGCTGTGTCGCTTGGAAACTAACCTCCGATGGGGGAAGATGAGCCCGAAGTCGAAGGCTTTCCCCCAACAGATACTGCCCAGCCCAGGCAGTGGGATGGACCACATCCGGAGTGGGCAGGGCGCGTCTGTCCTCAGCGCGCCGCGAACTACACCCGGCCAACCCGACGGCGCGCTGGGGACAGACGCGCCCTGCCCGTGAGTGTTGGGACCAAGCATCTTCTGGTAGCCCATCCCAAGGTCTTGTCAGTAAGCCGCAGGTTCGAATTGAGATCCGTTTCCCCGGTAGTTTGGGAGGATCTGGAACATTTGCCTACCCGTCGCGATCCAGTTCGGCTACGCGCTCCTGAATTGCCGCGACGGCGGCGGCGACGCCGTGGCGCGCGGTTTCGGTCAGCGTTTCGCCGAGGTTGAAATCGACCGCGGGGATCGCCACGCACCAGGTGGGCGGACATCGCCCGTAGAGCGCCTGGGCGAGGGCCAGCAATCCGGCCGGGCTGCCGCTGTGCAGGGAGAAACCGACCTTGGTTTCCGCAAGCACGGGGAACACCTCGATGGGCGCGCCTTCGGCCGCGGGTCTGGCATCGGCGAAGAATGCCGCGCGGGCTACGGCCAGCGGCTCCGCGAGATCGGGCGTGAGTTGATGGCAGGCGATGACGCGCACGCCGGGCAGATGCAGCGCCTCAATGGCTTCAGCCACGCGCAGGCCCGCACCGTCGTCGCCACGGATTTCGTTGCCGTAGCCGATGACCAGGATTTCGTCGCGATTCATGAGCGGGCCGAGTAAACGGGAAGGAGGCCAGGCGGTGAAGGAGAAACAAAGACGCCCGGCGGGAAACGCCGGGCGCAAAGCTTTATTGCAGACAGTCGGTGAACTTTGCCTGCGATCTTACCCCCGCTCCACGTGGTCGAGCATAGAACCGTCGGCGTCGAGCAGTTCAACTTCCATCGGCATCTGGCCCATCGCGTGGGTCGAGCAACTCAGGCACGGGTCAAAGCAACGGATGCCGGCCTCGACGCGATTGAGCATCGGCTCGGGAATCTCCTTGCCGCGGACGTAGTGCCGGGCGATCTGCGCGACGGTGCGGTTCATCGCCAGATTGTTCTGCCCGGTGGCGATGATGAGATTGATCTGCTTAAGCAGGCCGTTTTCATCCACCTGGTAGTGATGGAGCAATGTGCCGCGGGGCGCCTCGCTCACGCCGACGCTCTCCAGCTTGTTGATGCCGGCGTCAGCGCGCAGGTGTTTGGAACTGAGATCCGCATCATCGATCATCGCCTGCACCTTTTCGAGGCAGCCGAGGATTTCGATGAGGCGGGCATAGTGGTAAAGGAACGACGAGGTGACAGCGCCCCAGCCGAGCTTCTTGAATTCGGCGAGTTCCTTGTCGGCCATCGGGGTGCCGAAGTGGGTGCAGATGTTGAGGCGCGCCAGCGGGCCGACGCGATACATGCCGCCGGCCAGACCGAGCGGTTTGTAGAACGGCGACTTGAGGTAGGACGACTTTTGCACCGCCTCGCCAATGAATTCCTGGTAGCGATTCGGATCGATGTGGTCGGCGAGGATGCTGCCGCTGCTGTCGGTGAAACGAAGACCGCCACCGTGATGTTCCCAGCCGCCGTCGGGCGCGATGAGGCCCATGAAAAGCGATGGGAAATTGCCGAAGATCTGCGCTTCCTGCTCGTGCTTGCCGAGATATTGCTTGAAAAGCTTGAGGGCGACCCCGGTGGTCGCGAGCGCCTCGGGGAGCTTCGCCTTGATCTGCGCGCGGCCTTCGTCGGGCAATCCGCTGCGCACGCCACCGGGCACGGCCCACGCGGGGTGAATCTTCTGTCCGCCCAAGTGGGCGATGATCTCCTGACCGAACTGGCGCAGGCGGATGCCGGCGCGCGCGAGGTCGGGTTGCGCGGCGATCAGGCCGAAGACATTGCGCGTGGCGGGCGGCGTATCCCAGCCGAGCAGGAAATCCGGCGCGCTGAGATGGAAGAAGCTGAGCGCGTGCGATTGGATCAATTGCCCGAGATTCATCAGGCGACGCAGCTTTTCAGCGGCCGGAGGAATATTGACAGCGAGAATTCCATCGCCCGCCTTCGCGGAAGCGAGGAGGTGACTGACCGGGCAGATGCCGCAGATGCGCGCGGTGAGCGCGGGCATTTCGCCCACGGGGCGGCCTTCGCAGAATTTCTCAAAACCGCGGAACTCAACGACGTGGAAACGCGCATCCGACACGTTGCCCTCGTTGTCGAGCTGGATGCTGATTTTGGCGTGCCCCTCGATGCGGGTCACCGGATCAATGACAATCTGACGCGACATAAGCGGATAAAGGTGTTGCTACAAACGAGCCATCGCGGCTCTCAGCCGAATTTGATTTGCTGCGCGGTGAGCTGCGGGGCCTTGCCGGCCAGAACCTGTTCGAGCAGCGACTTGATGCGGTCCGCCGGCGGCGGGCAGCCCGGCATGAAAAATTCCACCGGCACGATCTCGTGCAGCGGATAGACGCGGTCGAGCAGCGCCGGAACAATGCCCTTCTCCTCGGGTCGGCAGGCGTTGAGATCGACCGTCTCGAAATAAGCGCGCTGGAGGCACGACTCGGGGGAGCCGAGCGGATTGCGCATGGCGGTGACGTTGCCGGTGACGGCGCAATCGCCGAAGGCCACCAGCACGCGGGTGTTCTTGCGGATGGTGTGCAGCATCTCGAGGTTGTCCTCGTTGGCCACGGCCCCTTCGATGAGGCAGACGTCCACGTTCGCCGGGTATTGCTTGATGTCGATGATCGGGCTGTAAACGACTTCGACCTTGCCGGCGAGATCGACGAGCCACTCGTCGAGATCGAGGAAGGACATGTGGCAGCCCGAACAGCCGCCGAGCCAGGTGGTGGCGATTCTTAAACGATCCATTGCTTTTTCTCCCTTGCAGTGACGATGAATTCGAGGCGGTAACGGTCGCGGACCATCTCGCCGACCGTCGAGCCCTTGTAGAAGAGCGCGCCGGTCGGACAGGACTGGACGCATTTGCCGCACGAGGTGCAGGTTTCCGAGTTGCCCCACGGCGCGTTGAGATCCGAGATGATCTTCGACTTCACACCGCGCCCACCGACGTTGAGCGTGCCGGCGCCTTCGACGTACCAGCAGGCGCGCACGCAGCGGGTGCAGAGCACGCAGCGGTTGTGATCCATGCCGAAGAGCCGGTGCGTGGTGTCCACGTCGAGCTTGGGGTGGCAATAGTCAAAGCGCACATGGTCCATGCCCTGTTCCATGGCGAGATATTGCAGCTCGCAGTGACCGTTGGAAACGCACACGGCGCAGACGTGGTTCCGCTCCGCGAAGAGCAGTTCCAGGATCATGCGGCGATACTTCTGAATCTTCTCGCTGGTGGTGTTCACCACCATGCCTTCCGCGACCCTGGTCACGCAGGCCGGGAGGAGCTTGTTGACACCCGCCACTTCCACAAGACAAAGCCGGCACGCGCCCACGGGCGACATGCCGTTGAGGTGACAGAGCGTCGGAATCTTGATGCCCGCCTCCTGCGCGGCATCGAGGACCGTCTGGTCCTCCGCCGCGCTGACGAGCTGGCCATCGATGGTTAATGTTTTTGCCGCCATACAAGTCCTTTCTTTGCCTCAACTCCTGGCCGCCGGGGCCGGCTCGGTCGCCGGTGCCTTGCTTTCGCCGTCGTGGGTTTTGAGGAGATCGAGATATTCCTTCCTGAAATAACGCAGGGTGCTGAGCACCGGATTGGGCGCGGTCTGGCCGAGACCGCACAGGCTGGTGCTCTTGACCATGTCGCACAGCTCTTCGAGCATCTTGATGTCCTGGAGGGTGGCTTTGCGCGCAATGATCTTTTCGAGCATGTGGTGCATCTGCACCGTGCCGGCGCGGCAGGGGACGCATTTGCCGCACGATTCATCCATGCAGAATTCCATGAAGAACCGCGCCACATCGACCATGCTGGTGGTCTCGTCCATCACGATCATGCCGCCGGAGCCCATGATGGAACCGAGCTTGGCCAGCGATTCGTAATCGACCGGTGTATCAAGCGCCTCGGCTGGGATGCAGCCGCCCGAGGGGCCGCCGGTCTGCACCGCCTTGACCTTGTTGCCGTCCGGCGCGCCGCCGCCCATTTCCTCCACGATCTGGCGGAGCGGCGTGCCCATCGGCACTTCGATGAGACCGGTGTTCTTGATCTTGCCGGCAAGCGCGAAGACCTTCGTTCCCTTGCTTTTTTCGGTGCCGATGCCGGCGTACCACTCGGGGCCATTGCGCACAATGGGCGGCACGTTGGCGAACGTCTCGACATTGTTGATCAGCGTCGGATGCCCGAACAGCCCGCTCTCCGCCGGGAACGGCGGACGCGGCCGAGGCTGGCCGCGGCGTCCTTCGACGGAGGCCATCAGCGCCGTTTCCTCACCGCACACGAACGCGCCGGCGCCGATGCGGATTTCGATGTTGAAATTAAAGGGCGATTCGAGAATGCCGCTGCCGAGCAGGCCCATCTGCTTGGCCTGGCGGATGGCGTTCTGCAGGCGCTTGATGGCCAGCGGATACTCGGCCCGCGCGTAGATGTAGCCGTGTTCGGCCCCGACCGCGTAGGCGGCGATGGCCATGCCTTCGAGCACGCGATGCGGGTCGCTCTCCAGCACGCTGCGATCCATGAATGCGCCCGGGTCGCCCTCATCGGCGTTGCAGATGACAAATTTCTTCGTGCTCTGCGTCTTGGCCACGGTGGTCCACTTGAGGCCGGTCGGATAACCGGCGCCGCCACGGCCGCGCAGGCCGCTCTTGACCATCGTATTGACGACATCGGGAGGGCTCATCTCGCGCAACGCATGCCGCAGCGCCTGGTAGCCATCGACCGCGATGTAGGACTCGATGCGATCCGGGTCAATCAGGCCGCTGTTCTCCAGCACGATCGACATTTGCCGGGTGAAGAACGAACTGTTCGGGTCGCCGACCCGCGCGGTGGATTTGCCGCCCTGCAGCGCCTTGATGATGGAGGGCGCGTCCTGCGGCGTGACTTTCTCGAAGAGCGTGCCAGAGGGATCGACCTGCACCAGCGGGCCTTCACAGCAGAGGCGCAGACAACCGACTCCGCGCACCTCGACCTGATCGGCGAGTCCGGCGTCGGTGACGGCCTTGTTCAGCGCGTCCTTGACGGCCTCGGCGTGGGAAGAAATGCACCCGGCCGCCAGGCAGCAGCGCACGGTGAACTTCTTGCGCGAGGCGAGTTCCTTTTCCTTGATTTCGAGCAGATCACTTAGAACCATTTTGCACCCATCCTTTCACGACGTTCAACGCCGAGTCCGAGGTCTGATTGGCCGACACCGCGCCGTCGAACACGACCGCTGGCGCGATGCCGCAGGCGCCGATGCAGCGGGCCGTGATGAGCGACATCCTGCCGTCGGCGGTGGTTTCGCCGGCCTTGATGCCCGCGAACTGTTCGAGCGAGGCCAGCACCTTGTCCGCGCCCTTCACGTAGCAGGCCGTGCCCATGCAGATGACACAGGTATGCTCGCCCTTGGGCTTGAGATTGAAGAAATGATAGAACGTCGCGACGCCATAAACCCGGCTCGGCGGCAGCTTGAGATGCTGCGCGATGAAGATGAGCAGATCGGTGTCGAGGAAACCGAAAAGTTCCTGCGCCTTGTGCAGCACTTCGATCAGCGAATCGGCGCGGAACTGATGGCGTTTCATCGTCGTCTCAAGAATCTTGAAACGCTTGTCGCCGCTGGGATGAGCATCTTTGGCGCTCTTCGGGGTGGCTGGGGCTGGAGGAGCTGCTTGCATAGGTTCAATGGTCCGCGCCAGAAACCGGAGGCACGGGCGGAGTGTTTCCTGACAAAGAAGCCTGGCCTGGCACGAGGCGCACCGCCCCGGCCGGCCTGTGGACAGGCTGAGTGCTGTCTGCGTTTGGAATGGTGGCGTTGTCCGGCATCTGCGGCTGACAGCTTTCAATGAGCGGGGCCGGGGCCGCAATTCAGATTTTGTCTTTTGTTAAGCGTTTCTTGTTTGTCTGGCCCATGCGCGTCGCAATCCACTAATCGACTCTGCTGCTCCGCGCGGTGCTAGATGAATCGGCCGTCGGGTGGGGGAATCGCTGGAGGAGCGCGGGAAGATGGCGGGCAAGCGAGGGCCGGACGCCGTTGGCCAATCAGGCTCCGGTCGGTGGGCGCACGCTCGCGGCCGCGCGTCACAGCCTGGCGATCCTGGCCAGCAGCGCCGTGGTGGATTTGCCGGGGACGCCGGGCATCACGCGGATTTCACCGCCGCCGTCGCGCACGGCTTTCAGTTCGTCCGGCGGCAGTTGATCCTCGGTGTAGTCCCCGCCTTTGACGTAGATATCGGGACGCGCCGTTTCGAGGAACCGGACCGCGCCGCGCTCGTGAAAAATGCAGACGCCGTCCACGGATTCCAGCGCGGCCAGCACAAGTGCGCGGTCATCCTCGTTGTTCACGGGGCGGTCAGGGCCTTTGAGTTCGCGGATTGACGCGTCGCTGTTCAGTCCGACGAGGAGGGCGCCGCCCTGTTCGCGCGCCGCTGCGAGATAGGTGACATGCCCGGCGTGGAGAATATCGAAGCAGCCGTTCGTGACCACGAGCTTGCGCCCGCTTCGACGCACGGCTTCGCGCCAGACGGTCAGTTGGTCCCACGGGATGATTTTTCCACGCAGATTCATGGGCGCATCATGCCGGTCGGGAATGCCTCGGGCAACCGTCAAAGCGGGTCGGGGAGATTGCGCGAGGGCAACCGGAATTCATGCACCGTAGCGGCGTCTCGGCAGAGCGTCGCAAATCACAACAATGAGATGAATGCGGCGGTCTGCCGACGCGCCGCTACGCCGAGGCAGGCGGTTGCGACAACGGTTCACAAACCGGCCACTGACTGAAGCTTGTCGAACACCACCTTCTGCGTCTCCGGCGAGAAGCGGTTGTAGTCGTCGAGTTCCTCGAACTTCAAATTGTACGCGGCGCCCAGCAGATCATACACGCGGGCTGCCTCGCTGACGCACCGCTTCACGTGGGCGGGTGTCGCCTGGGCATCGATGCGCGGCGAGAAAACCAGCGCAGTGCGCGGGGCGATCATGGCCAGCACTTCGTGGTAGTCATAGGGAATGCGCTTCTCGTGGCCCACGAATTCACCAAGGCGCGGCAGGAGTGGCAGCCAGCGCGAATAACGCGCCACGCCGCCCGTGCCCTGGTCGGGCGTGTCGAGGCGCATCGGCGTGAAACCCGCCACGGAGACCGCACCCGCGATGCGCTCATCCAGCGCCGCCGCGTGCAAGGCCACCGCGCCGCCCGTGCCGAAGCCGAGCACGAAGATGCGGCGCGGATCGATGAGCGGATGCGTTCGCAATGTCTCGACCGCCGCGAGCGTGTCCTCGACCTGCTTGCCCAGCAGCGACCAGTGCGGATAGCGCGGGTAGAAATTCTTCACCTCTTCGATCCGCGTGCCATTGCCGATCTGATCGAAGGCGAGCACCGCCAGTCCGCGCCGCGCCATTGCCAGGTGCGGCGCCTCGCCGCGCTTGTAGCCCGGCACGTAGCCAGTCGGGACGGAGATTCCGTGGACCCACACCACGGCCGGGAGTTTGCGCTCCGACTTGTCGGCGTTGGTCGGAAAATAAAGATCGCCGGAGATGTAATTGCCGAAGTTGAACGTGGTCTTCGCGATTCCCGCCGGCACCGTCCCACGCCCGAGCAACGCCGCGCGATGCGCCACCTCGGTGCCGTAACTCCGCCGGCCGCTTTCGGCGAAGGGCGGCGCGTCACCCAGGCTCCAAACTATGCGCTCGCGAACATTGGCGCGTTTCTGCACCCACTCGCGAATGGTCGTCAATGGCAGGCCGTTGGTTCCGATGAGCAGATCCTCGATGCCGTTGGTCGGAAAATTCTTCGCCTCCACCACTTCGCCGGAAATCGCGCGCCACGCCTCGTAGGTCGGGAAGATCGCACAATCAGCAAACGCGAAGGGCACGCGGCCAAACACCGAATCGAGCCAGTCCAGATAGGTCTCGATGTCCTCGGCGCGCGTTTCATGTCCACCCGAACGGTAGCGCAGGTAAAGCTCATTGGTCTTGCCGAGCAACTCGTAGGCGCGACGCGCGGAGTAAAATCCCTGCTCGTTCGCCCAGAGACTTTCCACGTTGTCGTTCAATGCCGAGGAGAGCAGGCATGGCCGGGGCGCGATGCAGGCGATGAGTTCATTCTGGTCCACCGGCAGCTTGTTCTCGCGCCCGGCGAAGAAGCGCAGGCGCGGATGCAGCCAGTCCGGAAAAGTGCGCGTGATCAGTTCGATGCCCTCGCCGCTTTGCGCCTCGGAGAACAGCCGCCACGGCGTCGCCCCGCCCGCGCCCGAACTGCTGGAGATGACGGCGTTGACGCGCTGATCCGTGGCCGCCGCGATGAGCGACGTCTTGCCATTCCGCGAGTGCCCGGCCAGGGCAATTTTGTTTTGGTCCACCACGGGCAGCGTGTGCAGGTAATCGATGCACCGGCTGGCGGCCCAGGCGCGACGGGTCAACTTCGTCCAGTCGGCCTGCGGCCACACATTGGTCCACGCGCCGGTATCATCCGCGGTATCCGCGCCGGCATACACGCATCCGATGTAGCCGCGACTTACCGCGGTCAAGGCCCACGAGCGGTGGTTGTCCTGGGTGATGAACACCGGCATCGGTCCGATCCCGCCGCGCGGATAGATCAGTTCCATGCGCAGCGTCGCGGCATTCTTGGGTCCGAAGCCAAGCAGCACTCCATCGAACAGCGCGCCGGCTTCCTCGCGTGAACGCAGATCAAGCACCTGGAAATTGGTGGGCGTGGGCGGTAGCGTGCCGATGACGAAGTGCTGGAAGAGCGCGAGCAATTCCTGTTTGCGCTTCGGCCATTCATCCTTGGTCACCTCGCGGCCATTCGCGAAACGCAGCGGATCGGGCAGGGCCGGCGCCGCGGGCAGGGCATCCATGTCGGGCGGCAAGGCCTTGGTGGCTTTGATCCATTGTTCCCAAAGCTCGCTCCTGGGCAGCAGACGCAGCGTCTCTTCGAGCAACGCCTGACGGCGGTTGGCGGGCGCCTCGCCACCTTGTCCTCGCGCCGTCAACGCAGAGGTCATCATCAGCGCGGCGACCGCCAGACAACCAAGCCAGATGGATTTTGTGGTCATGATTAATCGTTCGGAGGTTGCGATTCACGCGTGACACCGGCAATCCAATTCTAAATTGAATCCAGATTGCAGCCACCCGAGCGGTTTCCGATCGGATTCTGTATTCCCCGCACGCGCACCGGCGGCCGGCTCTGCGGTGGGGACGACCGGGGCAATGAAGGCGGAGTGAGTGATGCCCTGTCAGGCAGGTTCCGCCAAGGAAGCAGTTTCCGTCGGATGGCTGCTGTGGTATCCCTTTCACACCGATACTTGAATATGAATTTTCCATTCCGCTGGCGTCGCTTCGTTTTGGTCCTCAGTGCCGCCTTGATTCTGACTGGTTTGATCCTCACCCAATTCCCTCATCCGAGTCTTGTCTCCGAGCCGCCGTCCGATTCCGTTGCCGTGCTCGCAGGTGGTGGGCACTCCGTCGTGGCATCCACGGGAAGCAATGGTGTCGGGGCGGCGCTCCCCGGTCTGCCGCCGCTGCACCGCGCGGGGAACTTCTGGGAGGCGTCGCCGTCGGAAGCGCCGTTCGCGGCGTTTGCGGGTTGGGCACGCCGGTTTCAAGACGTCGCACCCGCCGGACGAAGCGCGCTCGAATCCGAGGGCGTCACGCTGGCCCTCGCCCGCCTCACCGCGCTGGCGAATCTCATTCAGGCCAATCCCGAACGCGCGCTGGCGCTCGCCGTGCCGGCCTCGCTTCGCGCGATTCTGCCGGAGTCGATCCGTTCCGTGAGCGAAGAATCGATCAACGCGCGGGGTGGCTACGACCTCATCTGCGTGACGCCGCTGCCGGGTGCGGACCCTCTGCCGATGGTGCGCGCCGCGCGAATCGCGGAGCAGACGCATCAGGTCTTCACCTTCGGCGCAGCCTTGGACTACGTGACGCGCCAGGACGTGCCGTTGAATGGCATCGCCGTACCGGTGTCCGCCGCCACCGCGCCGCCCACTGACCTCATCGGATTGCGGCCGGCGAAATTGCTCGCACTCAATCCGAACCCAGCCCGTCTGCTCGAAGTCGAGGAATCCGCCGTGCGGGCCGCGGGGGCACCGGTGGCGGTTGAATATGGCGGTGAGGTGCGCACGTTTGCCGCGCTGCCTGAGGCAGAGGCGTGGGTCAACGAACAGGTCACGGCCGCTAATCTCAGCTCGCCCGCCACACCGCCCACCGCGGAGTCGCCACGCACCGAAGGCCGCAAGCGGATGCTGTGCCTGCGGCCTTACTGGACGGATTACACGACGATGATGACCACCAATGACGCGCTGACTCATTGGGTGAACTTCAGCAATTTCATGTCCCAGATGTCCTACGGGAAGATGGTGTTCGCACCGCTGGGCGAGGGTTCGGACATCACCCCCGACATGCTGATGCCCGGCCTCGTGGCGGACTATGACGACCAGGGGCTCTCGAAGCTTTACCCGACAGCAGTGGACGTGGCCCGCACCAACTACGGCTATAACACCAGCCAGTACGATTATCTCTACGTCTGCACCCGGGGCAAACCAGCCGCCGGCTACGCGGGCCTCGCGTGGGTCGGCGGGGTGGGCTTTCATCTGGCCAATAGCTATTTTCAGAACACCGTGGCCGGGCATGAATTTGGCCACAACCTCGGCCTCAACCATGCGCACTTCTGGGATACCGACGGCAAGAGCGTGATTGGTGACGGCCAGAATGTGGAGTACGGCGATGACACTGACCCGATGGGCAACACCTATGTCGATGAAGGCAAGGCCGAGTTTGGCTCCCGCTACAAGAACTACCTCAACTGGATTCCCGGCGCGGACATCGTGGATCTGAACACCGCCGGCAGCGGGCGCTACCGGCTCTACAGCTTCGATCTCGATTACGCGACCAATGGCATCCGCGGCCTCAAGGCCACCCGCAACGGCTCGCAGAATTACTGGATCCAGTTCCGCCAGCGCCTGAACAGCCGGAACTCGATGATGAACGGCGTGCAGATTCTATGGACGGGCAACAACAACGAAGGCAGCTACCACCTCGATGTCCGCAACAAAGACGACTCCCTCGACAACGGCCTGGTGATTGGACGGACTTTCTCCGACACCAACGTCAACCTCCACATCACGCCGGTCGCCAAGGCGCACACTTACCCGGAGGCCATGGATGTGGTCGTGTTCCGCGGCACGTTCCCCACCAACAAACCGCCGGCCGTCCTCGTTTCGGCCAGCGCCACCAACGCCGCCACCGGCGCCACCATCACCTTCGCGGCGGCAGCGACGGATCCGAATGGTGACGAGCTGGCCTTTTACTGGGAGGGCAGCGACGGCAGCTACAGTTCGGACAACCAGCCAATCTTCACCCGGAGCTTTGCCTCGGCCGGAGATTACCGCGTGAATTGCGCGGTAAGCGATATGCGCGGCGGGGTCGCGCGTGGTTACGTGGTGGTGCGCGTGGGCAGCCCGACGACTTTCACCATCCGCGGGCGTGTGCTGACGACCAACGGCGCCCCGCTGGCGGGCATCCGCGTGTTTTCTGCTACCGGAGTCGCGGCGCGCACCGACAGCGACGGCACCTATACATTGACGGGCCTCGCGGCGGGCAACTACACGCTCGACGCGCTCGAACCCGTCTTCAATGCCACGGCCTTCGCGCATCCTTTCTTCATCAATCCGCTGGTGGTGAGTTCCAGCCTCGATGGGGTGGATTTCGTGGCCATGTCCGGCGCCGCGCAAAGCTACGCGCCCATCGTCGCGAAGAACTCGACGTGGAGGTATCTCGATAACGGCAGCGACCAGGGCACGGCGTGGCGTGCGCCGATCTTCGACGATTCCACCTGGACCAACGGCGCAGGCATTCTGGGCTACGGTGAAGGCAACGAAACCACCATCGTCAGCTACGGACCAAGCGCGACCGCCAAGTATGCCACGACCTATTTCCGCCGCGCCTTCAACGTGGCGGACCCCGCGGCGCTGACCAACCTCCTGCTCGAAGTGCTGCGCGACGACGGTGTGGTGGTGTACCTCAACGGAACCGAGGTGTTTCGCGACAACATGCCGGCGGGTGCGCCGCTGTATTCGACTTACACCGGTGATGCCATCGAACCGGGCAATTACCTCGCCACCAACCTCAGCCCGTCGCTGCTGGTCGCCGGCAACAACGTGCTCGCCGCCGAGGTCCATCAAGCGGATGGCGGCAGCTCGGATCTGAATTTCGATCTCGCGCTCAGCGGCCTCAGTGCGACGAACGTTGTCTCCGCTGCGGTGGTTTATCTGACCTCCCCCGCCAACCATCAAATTCTGGTAGGACCGACCAACCTCGTCATCACCGCGACCGCGCGCAGTGCGGTGGCGGCGGTCACCAATGTCGAGTTCATCGCGAACGGAACTCTCATCGTCGCCGACGTTTCCCCGTCGTATGCAGCCAACTGGTCTGCTGGCCTCGGCATGCACACGCTCAGCGCTGTGGCGGCCTTCGACAACGGCCGGCGCCAGACCTCCGCGCCGGTCAGCCTGCAGATCATCGCGCCGCCCACGCCTGCAGTGGCGATCTCGCTGGTGGCCACCGGTTCGGTCTGGCGTTATCTCGCCGGGCCGACCAGCGCGCCGTCGGCGTGGACCGGTCTGACGTTCAATGACACCGCCTGGCTGGCGGGTCCGGCGGAGTTTGGCTACGGCGAAAATGACGAGGCCACCGTCGTGCCCTTCGGAGGAGTGGCGGCCAGCAAGTGGGTCACCACCTATTTCCGGCACCGCTTTATCGCCGGCGATCCGGCTTCGATCACCAATCTGCAACTCCGCCTGAAACGCGACGATGGCGCCATCGTCTCGCTGAACGGCGTCGAGGTTGTGCGCGACCTGCTTCCGGCGGGCGCCATCGCTTGGAGCACGCTCGCGACCAACGCGGCGGATGACGGCAAAAACTTCAATTCTTTCAACCTGGATCCCGCGCGCCTCGTGCCGGGCACGAACGTCCTGGCCGTCGAGGTGCATCAATCCGCGCTCGACACCTCCGACCTCAGCTTCGATCTCGCCCTCGATGGCCTCGCCTCGACCAACCGGTCGCGCGGCCTCTGGCTCGTCGCGCCAACCAACAATGCCGTCGTTGATTTGCCGGGCAACGTCACGCTAACCGCGGAAGTCGTGGCCGGCGGAACATTGGGCGTCGCGCGCGTCGAGTTCTTTTCCGGGACCACCAAAATCGGCGAGGCGTTGAATGCGCCGTTCACCGCGGTGTGGACCAATCCGCCGCCTGGCGTCCAGATCATCTCTGCCGTAACGACGGACACCGATGGCGACGCTGTCAACAGCGGGCCGGTTTCGATCCTGGTGAAGACTCCGCCGCTGGGCACGCAGTTCATCTCGTTTGGCGACGTCTGGAGATATCTCGATGACGGCACCAACCTTGGTTTGGGATGGACTGCGCGCAACTTCAACGACCGCCTCTGGCGCCTCGGGGCCACCAAGTTCGGCTATGGCGGCGATGGCGAAATCACCACCATCAGCTACGGCCCCAATCCGAATGCGCGTTACATCACCACCTATTTCCGCAAGGCGTTCACGGTGGCTGTTCCAAGTGCCTACACCGGCCTGCGCCTGCGCCTGGTGCGGGATGACGCGGCGGTGGTTTATCTGAATGGCGTGGAGGTTTACCGAAACAACCTCCTGCCCGGATTGGTCAGCTTCAATTCGCTGGCCCTCACGACGCTCAATGCGCCGGACGAAACCGCGGTGCTGGACGTTCTCCTCGGCGCGACCAACCTCGTCGCCGGCACCAATGTTGTGGCGGTGGAATTGCATCAGGCGGCGGTCAACAGCAGCGACGCCGGCATGAACCTCGCCCTCATCGGCACGGTGGCCACCAACACCGCGCAGGGCGTCTATCTCACCAGCCCGGCGGATGGCGCGCATTTCAACCTGCCCGCCAGCGTCGCGCTCTCCGCCAGCGCCGTGGCGTCGGGGGCGTCAGTCAGTCGCGTCGAGTATTTTGCGGACGCCACCAAGGTGGGCGAATCCTCCGTGCAGCCGTTCAATGCGACTTGGAGCGGCGCGTCGCAAGGCACCCACAGCCTGACCGCCGTGGCGACCTACGGAGCAAATCAATTCATGACCAGCGCACCGATCACCATTGTCGTTGGCACCGCTCCGCCGCCGATTACTCCGGTTTCACAACCGCTGATCTCCGTGGAGTCGGGCTGGAGATTCTGGGACAGCCTCGCGTCTCCCGGCCCGGTCTGGCAGTTGCCGGACTTCCACGATTCCTCCTGGCTGGCGGGCACGGCGCGATTCGGGTGGGGACTGGATGGCGAAAACACCACGCTGACCGAAGGCCGCATCACCCAGTATTTCCGCCGTTGGTTCAACGTGGCCGATCCCTCGCTGCTGACCGAACTCGTCTTCGGCCTGGTGCGCGACGACGGCGCGGTGGTGTATTTGAACGGCCGCGAGGTGTTCCGGCAGAACATGCCCGCCGGGACGGTGACGCCTACCACGCTCGCCGGCGCGACGATCAATCCGCCGGAGGAGACGATGTGGTTCGAGGCGGCCCTGGCCACTCATGGCTCCGGCCTGCTCACGGGCAGCAACCTCGTCGCGGTGGAAGTGCATCAGTCGAGCGCGACCAGTTCCGACGCCGGTTTTGATCTGCAATTGCAGGGCCATGGCACCACCGAGCCGAGGGTGTATTTGAGCAGTCCCCGGCTCAACGCCACCTACTTCATTCCAGCAGAAGTCGAGATCGATGCGCAGGTGCGCGCCGCCGCGGGCGCATCCGTGACGCGCGTCGAGTTTTTCGCCAACAGCAGCAAGATCGGCGAGGCAACCTCGGCGCCGTGGCAGTCTGTCTGGAGCAATCCCGCCATCGGCAGCTATGCGATCACGGCGGTGGCCACCGACAATTCCGGCCGCACGATGGCCTCGGAAGCGCTGCCCATCAGCGTTGGCCTTCAGACCGTGACCCTTTCACTCATCCCAACGGGCGCGGTCTGGAACTATCTCGACAACGGTTCCAATCAGGACACGAACTGGGCCCAGCGCAGTTACAATGACAGCGCGTGGTTTTCCGGCCCGGGCGAGCTGGGCTATGGCGATGCCAGTGACGGACGACCGGAGGCGACAGTGGTGGCTTCGGGTCCATTGAGCAGCCGGTTTATCACCACCTATTTTCGGCACCAGTTTGTCGTCCCCCCCAACGTGGTCATCACCAATCTCGAATACCATCTCGTCTTCGATGACGGCGCCGTCGTCTGGCTGAACGGCTCCGAGCAGTATCGCAGCAATCTGCCGCCCGCCGGGGTCATCGCTTACAACACGACCGCCACGACATCCATCAGCGGCGCGGCCGAGGCGACCTATTTCACCACGATCCGTCCGACCACGTCGGTGGCACCGGGAACCAACCTCGTCGCCGTCGAAATTCACCAGCAATCCGGCAGGAGCTCGGACATCAGCTTCGATCTCGAACTCATCGGGCGCGGCTACATCAACGTCCCGCCGGCGCCCGCCTTGCTGGTGGAACAGGACGGCCAATTTCTGCGGCTGTCATGGCCGGCCGATGCGACGGGGTACGACCTCGAATCCACCGACGCTTTGCCGCCCGCCGGCGTCTGGCAGCCCTACAACGCGTTGGTGACGGAGTCCGGCGGACGCAAGATGGTCACGGTCGTGCCGTCGCTTTCGGTGCAGTATTTCCGGCTCACGCATCCGTGAGAGGTGGGGCGCGTCTGTC